>NZ_JBIUBU010000019.1:0-154923 GCF_044548345.1 Streptomyces sp. NPDC052042
GGAAGCTAAGCCTTTCAGCGCCGATGGTACTGCAGGGGGGACCCTGTGGGAGAGTAGGTCGCCGCCGAACAGTTTTTGTGGGAGGGCCCCGCACCACCAAAGGTGCGGGGCCCTTCTGCGTTTACGGCCAATTCAGGCCCCCTTTCTCGCTTGTCGGGACTGGTTGATCACCGCTTGGCCGCGATCACGGGAGCCCGCCTTGGCAACGCCGGCCGAGGACAGCGGCACGACAGGCGACACGACACGAGCGCAGCGGCCGGAAATGTTGTTTGTGCGGGCCCGGCGTGCGGCGGCAGTATCGGTGGATGCACCATGTGATTCGAGTCGTACGGGCCGATGAGTGGCCATTGGTCAAGGAACTGCGGCTGGCCGCCCTGCGCGACCCGGCGGCGCCGGTCGCGTTTCTGGAGACGTACGAGCAGGGCATCACCCGTTCCGATGCCTTCTGGCAGGACCGGGCGCTCGGTGGGTCCGAGGACGGGGACGGGGAAGTGCGGCAGTTCGTCGCCGTGGCGCCGGGCGGACGGTGGGACGGCAGCGTAACGGTGCTGATCGAACGGCCGGACGCGGAGGTCGGGTTCGGCGAGACGGCAGAGGTCCACCAGGCGCATGTGGTCGGTGTGTTCGTACGGCCCGAGGCGCGGGGCCGAGGGCTGGCCGAGGAACTGTTCCGAGCCGCGACGGATTGGGCCTGGTCGCTGGACGAGCCGAGGATCGAGCGGGTGCGGCTGTATGTGCACGAGGGCAACGCGCGGGCCGCGGCGTTCTACCGGCGGATCGGGTTCGCGCCTACGGGCAGGACGGCACCTGTGCCCGGGGACCCCTCCGCCCGGGAGATCGAGTGCGAGATCGGGCGTCCGGAGCGGCACCAGGAAGTCATGCGGTGACGGCCCGGCGTTCGATGGGTCGCCAGAAGCCGCGTCCGGACCATCCCGCCTGCCGCTGGGGCCCGTCCCGCCCCGCCGCCCGCGGCCGGGACGGTCAGTGAGAAGCTGCGAGTCCCTGGGGCCAGCGGGCACGGGCCTGTTCCCGGGAACGCAGCAGCGCCAGGATCGGCAGCCCCGCGGCCTCGCCGGTCCGCAGCAGTTCCGGAAGCCGAGGGAGGGGCGCCACCGCGGCGACGTCGTCGAGCACGAGGGTCATTGGTGGGTCGAGCCGACCGTCGGCTGACCGTGCGGCCAGGCGGCGGCCGTGCTCGACCACGTCTGAGGCGAGCGCCGTGAGCAGGGGCATCGCTCCGGGGCCCGAACGGGGATCCTCGATCGGCTCACCCACCACATAGAGTGTGCCCCCTTCGTCCACGAAAGATGCCAGCGCGAGCGAATCGGCCCGATTGGGTGTGCAGGCGTCGCGGATGTGGATCGCGGAGAGCGCGCCGAAGGCCCGTACGGTCAGCTCCTGTGCCATCTCGCGGCGTTCGGGGTGGGCCGTGAGGGCGGACTCCAGCAATCCGGCCAGCCCGGAAGTCGCCCGGGGATGGGTGCGCAGCAGCCGCACCGCTTCGTGGGCGCCGCCGCCCAGGGCCCAGCGGTGGACCTGGCGGAAGGGGCGGCCGTCGACGGCCGCGGCGTGCAGCCAGCACTTCAGGAGCGTCTCCGCGGTGTCGGCCGTGGTCGCGTCCATACGGGCCTGCGGCCGGACCGGGGCGAGCAGCGCGGCCGAGCGGGCCGTCGCCGTGTCGGGGTCCTCGCAGCCGGCCGTGGGTGACCAGTGCAGACGGGCCGGGGTGTCGCAGAGGTGGCCGGGGTCGTAGACGAGGACCGGGCCGAGCTTCGCCCGGGCGTCCTTCGTCTCGGCCCAGACCGTGGGGTCCGAGGTGAGCACGAGCGCGGGCCCGCCGGCCTCCTGGACCGCCCGGACGACGGTGGGGCGGCGGGTGGCGGGGGGCCCGTAGACGACGAGCGGGGCACCGGGCGCGGCGTCCGTGTGGGTCATGGGGGTGCGGGCGGGCTCGGGCACCGGGTGCCTGACGGCCGTGAGGGCCGGCTCGGGCGCCGTGCGGTCCATGGGGGCGCGGGTGGCCTCGGAATCCGTGTGCTCCACGGCGACGCGGGCGGCTTCCGGCGCGGGACCGGGCGTTTTTGGTACGGAAGCCGCCGTCGGGCCGGAGCCGGGCAGGGGATGTCCGGGCACCGGATGCGTGAGCGCCGGGCGCGGGGATGTCGACGGGGCCTGCTCGGCCGCTGCGATGGCGTCCGGGGCCTCGGCCGGGTTCTCGTCCGCCTTCTCCTGTCCGTGCCGTGCTGTCTTCTCGCTCCCGTGCCCCGCAGCCTTTCCGCGCCCATGCCGTTCGGCACGCCGCTGTGCCCGTACCACGCGCCAGCGGGCCAGTACTCCCAGCACGAACACCGTGAGCACCACCAGCACCATCAGTTCGCCTATGAACAGCCCCCAGAACAGCCCGTACCCGGAGAGGGAGTCCGCCGGGGTTCCGGGCCAGGCGGCCGGAAGGTCGTGCGGCGCGGTGACGAGCCGGCGCATCGCCAGCGGGGTCTCGGCGAGGGTGACCCCTTCCGGCCAGGCGCCGTGCGCGAACAGGCCGGCCAGGCCGGTGGCCGTCCACGCCAGGAGTGCCAGCCCGAGCAGGAACCCCATCAGGCCGACCAGCAGTCCGTCGGGGATGCCTCCGCCTCCGCCGCCGTTTCCGTGGCCGCTTCGGCTCCCGTCTCCCGGCCCGCGTACTGTGTCGTGCCCCGCCATGTCAGGCCACCGTTGACTCGGACGACTCGTTCAGCCGCCGCTGCTGGCGTTCGATCCGTGCCGCGCGCTCCTCCGCCTCCAGGTCGGCGGCGCGCACATCGTCCGGGATGCTCTCGGCGGAGGCGGATTCGGTCATCGCGCGGTCGGTGAAGACCAGCGGCCGTTCCGCCTCGGTGATCAGGTGCTTGACGACCTGGACATTGCCGTTGACGTCCCAGACCGCGATGCCGGGCGTGAGCGTCGGGATGATCTCGACGGCCCAGCGCGGCAGGCCGAGGACCCGCCCCGTGGCCCTGGCCTCGTCGGCCTTCTGGGCGTAGATGGTGCGGGTCGAGGCCATTTTGAGGATCGCCGCCGCCTCGCGGGCCGCCGCCCCGTCGACGACGTCGCTGAGATGGTGGACGACCGCCACGAACGACAGACCCAGCCGTCGTCCGAACTTCAGCAGGCGCTGAAAGAGCTGTGCCACGAACGGCGAGTTGATGATGTGCCAGGCCTCCTCGACCAGGAAGATGCGTTTCTTCCGGTCGGGCCTGATCCAGGTGTGCTCCAGCCAGACGCCGACGATCGCCATCAGGATCGGCATCGCGATCGAGTTCCGGTCGATGTGCGAGAGGTCGAAGACGATCAATGGGGCGTCGAGGTCGATGCCGGCGCTGGTCGGCCCGTCGAACATGCCGCGCAGGTCGCCGTCGACCAGCCGGTCCAGGACGAGCGCGACGTCCAGGCCCCAGGCCCGTACGTCGTCTATGTCGACGTTCATCGCCTCGGCGGACTCGGGTTCCGGGTGTCGGAGCTGCTCGACGATGTCGGTCAGGACGGGCTGCCGGTCGGTGATCGTCTCGTTGACGTAGGCGTGCGCGACCTTCAGCGCGAAACCGGACCGCTCGTCCAGGCCGTTCCCCGTTGCCACCTCGATGATGGTGCGGAGCAGGGCGAGCTGACCGGTCGTGGTGATCGAGGGGTCGAGCGGGTTGAGCCGGATTCCGCCGTTGAGCGCGGCGGCCGGGTCGAGGCGGATCGGGGTGAGGCCGAGCTGCTGAGCGATGAGGTTCCACTCGCCGACGCCGTCCTCGCCCTGCGCGTCCAGGACGACGACCTGGCGGTCGCGGAAGCGGAGCTGGCGGAGCACATACGTCTTCTCCAGCGCGGACTTGCCGTTCCCGGATTCTCCGAGCACCAGCCAGTGCGGGGCGGGCAGCTGCTGCCCGTAGAGCTGGAACGGGTCGTAGATGTATCCCTTGCCGGAGTACACCTCACGGCCGATGATCACGCCGGAGTCGCCGAGGCCGGGGGCAGCGGTGGGCAGGTAGACGGCCTGGGCCTGTCCCGTCGACGTACGGACGGGCAGCCTCGTCGTCTCCACCTTCCCGAAGAGGAAGGCAGTGAAGGCGTCCGACAGCGCGGACAGAGGATCTCGCATGGCGGGACCGGCCTCCCTCTCGTTTCTCTCGTCTGTTGGGGCTTCGCCCGGTCAGCGGCGGATGCCGGTGGCGAACGGCAGGGTGTTCACGAAGGCGCGGTGGTGCTCGCGGTCGCACCACTCCAGCTTGAGGTACGACTTGCCGGCGGAGGCGCGGATCGTCCGCTTGTCGCGGGCGAGGGCCTCGGGGGAGCGGGAGGACACGGTGATGTACCCGACGAGGTTCACCCCGGCCGCGCCGCTCGCGAGGTCCTCGCCCCGCTGATCGAGGCGGCCGTGCGCGGCGATGTCGCGCGGGTCGACGGTGCGGTTCATCTTGGCCTGACGGCTGGCCTCCGCCTCGTCGTTGGTCTTCTCGGTGAGCATCCGCTCGATGGCGACCTCGGTGGGTTCGAGGTCCATGCAGACCGCGACCGTACGGATCACGTCGGGCGTGTGGACGAGGAGCGGGGCGAGGAAGTTGACCCCGACGGGGGTCATCGGCCATTCCTTCACCCAGGCCGTGGCGTGGCACCAGGGGGCACGGGTCGCCGACTCGCGGGTCTTGGCCTGGAGGAACGTCGGCTCGACCGCGTCCAGTTCGGCCGGCCAGGCGTTGCGCTTGGTCATCGCCTGGATGTGGTCGATGGGGTGGTCGGGGTCGTACATGGAGTGCACGAGGGAGGCGAGCCGGCTCTGGCCGAGCGGCTGGCGCACCCGGATGTCGGCCTCGGTGAGGCGGGCGCAGATGTCCGTGAGCTCGCGCGCCATGACGACCGCGAGACCGGCGTCCCGGTCCAGTCCGCGACCGCCCGCGGTGCGCGCGGCACGGGCCATGGCGGTGGCCTCGGCGGCCAGCTCGCGGGTGTAGTGCATGCAGGCCACGAGGTAGGCGCGGTGCTGCTCGCTGGAGGTGGAGACCATGGACTGGAGCTGGTCGTAGGAGTCCCGCAGCCAGGACGGGGACTTCTCGTCGCCGCGCTGGGCGACGTCCTTGGCGTGGGCGTCGGGGTCGGCGGGCAGGGTGCGGGCCAGCATCTGGATGCGGGTCACGAAGCCGTCCCCGTTGGCGACGTGCTTCAGCAGCGTGCCGAACCGGTCGACGAGCGCCTCCTGGTCCTCGCTGTCGCGCAGGCCGACGCCGGGGCCCTCGATCTCGATCGCGGCAGTGACGGTGCGGCGGTCGGCGTGCAGCAGCACAGCGATCTCGTCCGGTCCGAAAGGGGCGGAGAGCCAGTTGATCCGGCCGATGCCGGGGGGCGGGCCGATCTCGACCTCCCGGCCGTCTGCGCGCACCCCGGCCTCCATGGCGCCGGAGCGGTAGGCCGCGCCGCGGCGCTGGAGGCGCTTGTAACTGCGCCTGATCTCGTACCACTTGTAGAACGTGCGGTTCCGGTACGGGACGTACACGAGGGCGAGGGCGAGCAGCGGGAAGCCGGCCAGCAGCGCGATCCGCAGGGCCAGGTAGGGGATCGCCAGACCGCTCACCATGCCGAGGAACGCGCCGACGATGATCAGCGCGATCTCCCCGGTCTCTCGGTTCTTGCCGATGATCGCGTTCGGCCGGGCCCGGCCGATGAGATACGTCCGGCGGGGCGCGATCGTGTGGGCCGGAGTCGTCAACGTCCTCCACCTCCCGTGCTGTTGTTACCTGTGCTGCCCGATCCGCCGCGCGGGGTGCGGCTGCTGTGCGGGGTTCCGGAGGCCGGACCCGAGCCGCTGCGGGGCGGGGGAGCGGTGGGGGAACCGGTGCCGCGGGAGCTGTGCGCGGCGACGCCTCCGCTGACCGGGTTGGCGGGGCGGGGCGTGCCGCCGTCGCCGCCGTTCTGGCCGCCGCGGCCGCTGTGGGTCTTGATGCCCTGGGAGACGAGGGCGGCGGGGGAGCTGATCAGCGCGGCGGCCTGGGAGCCGTCGGTGGCCTGCTTGCGGTTGGTGCGCGCGCCCTGGATCTCGTCGCCGAAGCCCGGCACGAAACGGTAGATCATCGCGGAGGCGAAGATCGCGAGCAGGATGATGGCGAGTCCGGACACCACGGAGGAGAACGCGTTCGGTCCGTCGTCGCCGGAGAGGGCGCCGGCCAGGCCGAGGACGATCACGATGACGGGTTTCACCATGATCACCGCGATCATGATGCCCGCCCAGCGGCGTACGTGGCCCCACATGTTCTTGTCGACGAGCCCCGCGTAGACGACGGTGCCGAGGAGGGCGCCCACGTACAGCAGGGCGGCGCGGATGATGAGTTCCAGGTAGAGGACGCCCGCGGCGAGGATCGAGACGAGCGAGACGACGATCAGCATGATCGGTCCGCCGCCGATGTCGGAGCCCTTCTTGAGGGCTTCCGAGAACGACCCGAAGAAGACGTCGGCCTTGTTTCCGGTGGCCGAGGCGATCACGTCGCTGACTCCGTCGGTGGCGGACACGACCACGTACAGGAGGAGCGGGGTGAAGGCCGACGCGATGACGGTCAGCCAGAGGAAGCCCACGGCTTCGGAGATCGCGGTGGTGAGCGGGACGCCGCGAATGGCGCGCTTGGCGACGGCGAACAGCCACAGGACGAGGGTGAGGACGGCGGAGGCGGCGAAGACGATCGCGTACTGGTTGCGGAAGGTCTCGTTGGTGAAGTCGACGTTCGCGGTCTGCTTCACGGCCTCGCTGAGCTTGTCGATGATCCACGAGGCGGCGTCGGCGCAGCCGCGGGCGAGGGAGGAGAGGGGGTCGAGGGAGTCGCCGGCGGCCGGGGTGTTGTTCGACCCGCGGGTGGCCGCCTCGCCCTTCTCGCAGTAGTCCTTGGCGAGCCCGACGATGAGGTCGCACGTGCCGTCGCTCGCGCTGGGCGAGGGCGACGCCTCCGGGGTGGATGACGGCAGGGGGGTGGACGAGGGGGTGGGTTCGTCGGCGGCGGCCGGGGAGGCCGACAACAGGATCAGTGTCGCCGGCAGTCCGCCGAGGACCGTCAGGAGGGAGCGCGCGCGTGGACGTCGGCCGAGGAGCGTCGAGGCGAGGGAGCGCGCGCGTGGGCGGCTAGCGGGCATAGGTGAAGCCTCCGTATCCCTGAACGGCGCCGGCGATCTCGTCCGCGGTCGAGGCCCGGTTGTCGCCGTTGACGGGCGTGGGGCCTTCCGTCTGGCTCGACGACTCGATCTTCCAGTCACCGCCGACCCACTTGAGCTTCTGCGTGAGGGTGAACCACCGTGAGGTGACGGGCTTGGTGGACTCCTGTCCGGCCAGGCCCACGAGGCCCGTGCACCAGACCTCGACGGTGGCGGTGTCGCCGCCGCGCTCGACCACCTTCGTGCCCACGGGCACGGTCCGGGAGACGAAGGTCAGGCCGGAGGGGGTGGTGCCGTCCGCGTTGAGGCCGACGTTCTCCAGCAGTCCGGGCGAGTACGCCTTCGCCAGGTCGGCCAGGAGGCCCTCCACGAGGGCGGGGTCGTGGGTGGCCTCGACGATGGACCGGCGGGTGTCGGGGCTGAACATGCCGGCCGATCCCAGCGCCACCGCGAAGTTGGACGCCGCGCTCTGCGCCCCCTGCTCGTCGTGGGCGAATCCGGAGGGGATCGAACCGTTCTTCCCCGTCACCGGTCTGGTCCCGGTGGCCGCGGTGGACGACGAGTCGGGCTTGCCGCCCGCGCGGCCCTGGCCGCCGTTCCCGTCGTCCTTGGCGCTTGTGCCCAGGTTCGCGAACGCGATGGCGGCGATCAGGAGGACGACCACGCCGACGACCATGACGAGGGAGCGGGAGGCGCGGGCAGGGCGACGGCCGCCGCCGTAGCCGTCGCCCTCGCCGTCCGGGAGGCGTGTACGGGTCTGGCGCGTACCGCCGATGGTGCTGTACGGGTCGGCGGAGCGTCCCTGGCCGCCGTAGCCCCGCTCGTCGCCGCTGCTCATGTCTCGTACGCCCTCTCAACCGTTTGTTCGGCCGCTTCCTGAACCGGGTGATACGACGGTAGCCGCGCGGCTCCCCGCGCGGGCGCGGTGTGGTGACTCGACATCAGGGGGACGCAACCTCTGCCGGTGGGCACGACGGGCGGGTGGTGGGGGGACGGGATGGTGGGGGCTGGACGCGGAAGGCCGTCGGCGGGGTGACGCCCGGTCAGACGGCCATCCCGTAGACGATGGTGAACAAGGTCCCCAGCGATCCGATGATGAACACACCGGTGAGACCCGCGACGATCAGCCCCTTGCCCTGCTCCGCGCTGAAGGTGTCGCGCAGTGCGGTGGCGCCGATGCGCTGCTTGGCCGCACCCCAGATCGCAATGCCGAGGCAGAGCAGGATGGCGATGGCCATCACCACTTCGATCATCACCCGGGCTTCGTTGCCCAGGGTTCCGAACGGTCCCCAATTTGGGGCGATTCCGCCGATGATGGTGGTGATGTCGCCTTTTTCAGCTGCCAGGATCATGTAAGTCACCGCCCCTGTCGGGTAGTTCGATGCCCCTGCCGTACGGCACGGGTCGCTCTCTATCTTCGCTGATGAAACTGCTTTCGTACGACGGCTTGACGGCTCTCTTTACCTGGATCTCGCACGTGTGACCGGTTCGAGCATCTGACCGGCGGGTCGAATCGGTGTATGAGTGAACACGGATGGTCACTCTGTGTATCACGGAGGGTGACGCCGGGCAATGATCGTCATCGCGCCATCCTGGCCCGGTTTCGGCGTGGACCAGGGCGTTCCGGGCGCGAAGCCGGGCCGTCCCTGGTTGGGAGGGGGGATCCGGTCAGAGCAGAGGGTGACGGGGGGTGGAGGGTCGTGGAGGCGTTGTCCAGGTCGGCGGTGGCCGGAAATCACGCCAGCTGCCGTCGAAGGGAAACGTTCCGGCCTCGGCGAGTCGGGCGACCGCGCGGCCCTCGTCCCGGATGGCCGACGCCTCGTCCGGGGTCCAGTAGGCGGGGTGCCCGGTCTTCTCGGCGAAGGACCGTTCGTCCTTCCACCGCCAGCTCCGGTCCGGCGCCACCGCGATGTCGAGCTCGTGGTCGATGACGTCGATGTCGTCCCCGCGGTGGATCCGGTGCTCCAGGTTCACGTACCAGCCGCGGAAGCCGCCTCGCCGGTCGAAGAGCCAGAGCACCGAGTGCGCGGCGCCGGCCGGCTGGTGGAAGAGCCCACTGCCCATCGGCCATCGGTCGGCGACCAACGGGTACCCCTCGGCCGGGCGTTCGTGCGGCGCGATGTCCCGCAGATGCCTCCGGCGCGGAAGGCGGGTGCGCCACATCGGCGTGCCGGTCTCCAGCCACACCAGTTGACCGGCCTCGGTGCGCTCGACGAGACGTACGGGCACCGAAGTGCTCAGGTGGCCGCCGATGAAGAAGTTCCAGCGGAGTATCCGGCCCGGGGCGTCGTCCATGCAGTTGATCGTGCCCACGCGCCGGCGGGCGGACACGCGTCGCGGCCGGGCGGCGCGGCCGGGCGGCGCGGCCGGGCGGCGCGGCCGGGCGGCGCGGTCGGCTCATCAGCGCGGGTCGCCGGGGCGTCCTCAGGGCCGGCCGGACGGGCCTTCCTCGTCGACGCCCTTGACGAAGTGGTCGAACTCACCCGCCTGGACGCCCTTGGTGAAGGCGTCCCATTTGGCGCGGGTGGTGGTGACGACGTTGGTGGGGTCGCCGGTCTGGCGCAGGTGGACGAGGCCGTCCGGGCCGAAGGCGACCTCGATCCAGGGACCGGCGCCCTCGTCGCCCTCGGGCGCGGCGCGGATCCAGGTCGGGTCGGCGGGGATGTCGGTCATGGGTGCGATTCTCCTTGACGGCGCGCACGAGGGGCGCCCGGGCGCCGGGGGCGTGCGCGGTCCCCGCTCCGGACGGGGCGCCGGCCTCCGCCCGCCGGGCCGTGTCGGTGGCGGGAGCGGCCACTTGGGCGGTGCCGTGCGTGCGGGGCTCGCCCCGCCGCGGTGCGAGGTCTTCCGCCACGGGCGGTCCGGCCGGTGGGCGCGGCTGGTCCGGTGACGGTCGCGGGAGGTCGGGCGATCACCGCGGGCGGGGCGGCCGCCCGGATCACTTCAGAGGCTCCGGGCGACGGCGTTCATCAGGTCGCGCGACGCGGCGGTGTCCAGCGCGAGGGACTCCATGCGGTCCAGGATCTGCCGGTACCGGTGCAGGTGGACCTCCGCGTCCAGGAGTGCCATGCCGTGCGCCTGGTCGAGCTGCACGGTGTCCAGTTGGGGTACGGAGCCGTGGAGGTAGCAGACCGGCTGACCGGTCCCCGGATACCCGCCGGCCCGGAACGGGACCACGCGGAGCGTGAGGTGCTCGCGTTCGCTCATGGCCAGCAGGTGCGTCAACTGCTGCCGGGCCACGGCCGGCCCGCCGAACCGCATGTGCAGGGCGGCCTCGTGGACGACCGCCCGGTAGGGCGCCGGATCCTCGCGGAAGACGACGCCCTGACGCTTGATCCGGAACGACAGGCGGTGCTCGATCTCCGGGGGCGTGAGCGCGGGGACGACCTGGCGGAAGACCTCGCGGGCGTGGTCCGTGGTCTGGAGCAGGCCGGGCAGGCCGGAGACGTGCGCGGTGCGCAGCGCGGTTCCGTGGTGTTCGAGCTCCGCCAGATCCAGCAGTTCCGCGGGGAGTGTGCCCCGGTACTCCTCCCACCAGCCCCGCTTCCGGTCGCCCGTCATGGCGGCCAGGGCGTTGACCAGCGCGTCGTCCGGGCAGGCGTAGTGGCAGGACAGCGTGCGCACCCGCTCGGCGCTCACGCCGTAGCGGCCGGCCTCGATGTTGCTGATGCGGGCCTGGTTGCCGCCGAGCAGCTTCGCGGCCTCCGTCGCGGTGATCCCGGCGCGTTCACGCAGCTTGCGGAGTTCGGCGCCCAGGCGTCTGCGGCGGGCCGACGGTGTGGTGCTGGGTGGCATCACTCGCTCCCCGACTCGGTCACCCACACGAGGGTATCTGTTACGGATTCCATGGATTTCGTGGAATGCATTCCATATCTGCCTCTAGTGTGTGACGCAGGCCACCGGTCCGGAAGTACCCCGCTCGACGGAGCGGCCTCGTCACCGGACAACCCGCAGCGCATCTTCCGACTTCCCTCCGTGAACGGAGACTTCCATGGCCACTGCCACGGTATCCCCGCCCTGGGCGTACACCCTTCAACTCCCGCGAGATCCCCGCGCTCCTGGTGTGGCTCGCGCGACGCTCCGCACCGCATTGCGCGTGCACGGTATGCCCGAACTTGTCGAGAACGTCGAACTGCTGGCGAGTGAGCTGGTCACGAACGCGTATCTGCATTCGGAGGGCCCGTACTCGCTGCGCCTGCGCGAGGCCGGGCGCGGCCGGGTCCGGCTGGGTGTCCGGGACACCAGTCCGCACATCCCCGCACCGTTCCGGCGGGGCGTCACACCGCCGGCGGAGTCGGCCGGGCGGGGGCGCGGGCTGTATCTGGTGACGCTCTACGCGGAGAGCTGGGGTGCGGTTCCCCTGTGTGCCGGTGTCGGGCGGCCCGAACGATCCCTGCCGGACGGGGAGTCGTCGCCGGATCGGAGGCGGTCGCGACAGGAGGAGCAGGGGAGCGGGCTGCTGGAACGCGGCCTGTCGGGGCAGGGCGGAAAGCTGCTCTGGGTGGAGTGTGCGGCCAAGGAGGAGGGCGCGGAAGACGCGTATGAGTCGGCGTCAGGGCCGGGGTGGTGAGTTCTCGGCGGCGCGTGGCATGGGGCCGTCTGGTGGCGGCACGTCCTCAATAGCCCATATATGGGCGGTCGGTGATGGCGCGACGGGCACGTGTCACCTGGGTCTTTGAGCCTGGCATTGGGCCCTGGGGCCCATGCGTGCCCTGTAGCCGTGTGGTCGCATAACGGTACCGGGGGGAACTGTCGCTGCGCCCACTCACAAAGCTGGGGAGACTCGCCGTGTCTGGCATACGAGAATTAGCGGTACCGGGTGGCGCCGGCATCGGTGCCGCCGAAGTTCCTCCGGGTAGACAGCCGTTGTCGCGCCCCTTGCAGGCGGTGCTGGTTCTCGTACGGCTTCTCTTCGCGGTCACCGTCATCGGTGTGATCGACACGCTCGTCGCGGCGTCGTCCGTCGATGCGGTGAACGCCCGGCTGTTGGGCATGCTCGTGTACGCGGCCCTGCCCGGCGTGGTCGGGTTCGTGCTGTCGCTGTACGTGCGTACCGGCGGCGTCTGGATCCGGCGCGGGCTCCTCGCCGTACACATCTGGCTCGCCCTGGGTGCGCTCGCCACTCTGAAGGACGGCACCGCCGGGCAGGGCCTGGCGCAGCTCGTGGTGCCGATCGTGGTGGTCGTACTGCTCTGCCGAGCCGGCTCGCGCGAGTGGTTCCGGCTGCCGTCCGAACAGCGCGTCCAGTACCCGTCGTTCAGCATCGCGCGGATGCTCCGGTGGCGTCGTGAGGACGTCGGCCAGACCGCCATGGAGTACCTGGGCATGATCCTCGTGGTCGTGGCCCTCATCGGTGCGATCGTGGCCACGGGTATCGGCGCGCAGCTGACCGGGCAGATCCAGAACGCCATCTGCCAGTTGACCGGGAGCGCCTGCGCGCCGCCGAACAGCAACGTGGAGGCCGGCAAGGGCTCCGGTACGACCGGCGGTGGCGGGTCCGACTCGGGTGGTTCGGGCTCCGAGGGCGCGACCGTGACGGGTGGTACCGGCAGCGGTGGGTCGGGCGGCTCCGGCGGCTCGGACTCGGGTGGTTCGGCCGGGTCCGGCGGATCCGGTGGGTCCGGAGGTTCCGGTGGGTCCGGAGGTTCCGGGGGCACGGGCTCCTCGGGCGGTTCCGGCGGCGCGGGCTCGTCCGCGGGCGGGGCCGAGGGTTCGGGCGGCTCCGGTGGCTCCGGTGAATCGGCAGGCGGCGATTCTTCTTCGCCGGTCGACGCGGGTAGACCGGACGGGACGCCGGGCTCCTCCGGCCCCTCCGAGGGCGGCTTCCTCGACGGTGTCGTCGGCGACGGCGGCCTGTGGGGCGACGTCACCGGCGTCGTCGACGCGGTCTTCCGCCCCGGCGAGACGGTCAAGGGCATCGCCGACCAGTACGGTCAGGCGGCACGCGGCGCGGGCGACAAGTGGGACAAGGGCCAGTTCATCGCCGCAGCCTGGGACATGACCAAGGGTTCGGGCGCGGTCGCCGGTCTGCCCGGCTCCGGTTCCCGGGTCGACGAGGCGGTGCAGGGCGCGACGCGCGACTACCTCGACGCCCAGATCCCGAGCAACGCCTCCGCGGCCGACCGCAAGGCGTGGTGGGACGGACTGACGCAGCAGCAGCGCGACCAGTACCTCGACCTCTCCTCGGAGAAGATCGGCTATCTGGACGGCATTCCGGCGGCGGACCGAGACAAGGCCAACCGCAAGAACCTCCCCGAGCTGATCGAGAAACTGGAGGGGAAGACCGACTCCAAGTCGAAGAAGCAGCTGGCCGGCCTGCGGGAGATCGAGCGTCAGCTGAACGAGGGCAGCCAGCCCCCGATGTACCTGCTCGGCATCAGTGACGAGGGCAACGGGAGGGCCATCGTCTCGTACGGGAACCCCGACACGTCCCAGCACGTGTCGGCCTATGTGCCGGGCCTGAACACCTCGCTGGACGAGGACTTCGCCAAGTCGGGCCTCAAGCGCGCCCGCGACACGGCGATCGGCGCCCAGGGCTACGACCAGTCCAGCGCGGCGATCGTCTGGCTCGGCTACGACGCCCCGCAGTCGCCGGACGGGCTGCACAGCCTGGCCGTCGCGAGCACCAGCCGGGCGGAGAAGGGCGGAGTCGCGTACAACGACTTCATGGCGGGCATCTCGGCCACCAACCAGCAAGCGGATCCGCACATCACCGCGATCGGTCACTCCTACGGCTCGCGCACCGTGGGTGCCGCGACACAGCACCCGGGCGGCATCCCCGGGGTCGACGACATCATCCTCGTCGGCAGCCCCGGGGTCGGCGTGGACCGCGCCGTGGACCTCGGCGTCGGCGCCGGGCATGTCTTCGTCGGTGCCGCCGAGAACGATCCGGTCACCCATCTCCCGTCCAAGAAACAGGTGGCCGCGGGTACCGTGGGGATGATCCTGGGAGGCCCGGTCGGCGCGTACATCGCGGGCGACCTGGCCGACAAGGGCAACGACGACCTCTGGTTCGGCAAGGACCCGGCGAGCAAGGCGTTCGGGGCCAAGCGGTTCCCGGTGGCTCCGGGGACGCCGTTCATCAGTACCGGCGGGGTGAGCTTCGACGCGCACTCCAACTACTTCGACCCGGTACGGGACGCCATGTCGGCGGACGCCATCGCCCTGATCGTGTCGGGCAACTCCGACAGGCTCAAGATGGAGGAACAGCGATGAAGCGAAGGTTCCGGTTCGTCGCGGTGGCGTTGGCCGTCGGCTTCGCGCTGACGGGCTGCGGCAATGAGCACACGCGATCGGGCGGCGGCGAGAGCCGGCCCGCTTCCACCGGGAATGACATGAGTACCAATGACGCCGGGGACACCGGGGGCCCCTCGAACACCCAGGAGGTCGACGGTGTCCGGCGCGCCAAGAGGAACGACATGAACATGCAGGAGGCCGCCGAGCGGTCGGACGGAATGCTCGACGCCGTACTCAAGGCGATCGACCCCGAGGTGCAGTGGGCGCACGGCCCGACGACCACCGGAAGTTGCGAGGTGACCCGCAGGCGCACCGTGATGACCATCGTGTCGGCGGAGCGTCGGCAGAGCTTCCTGGCCCAGGTGGAGAACTTCTGGCGCGAGAACGGCTACCGCATCAAGGGCAGGAACGACGACGAGGTGTTCCCGGCGCTCTACGCGCAGACGAAGGACGGCTTCGGGATCAGCGTGAGCGTCCGCGGCAAGGGGCAGGTGTTCTTCGAGGCGGACAGCCCCTGCGTGAAGGAGTCGAAGGTCGCCGACTCCACGTCGAAGCCGAACGGACCGGAGTACAAGGGCGTCTATCCGCTTCCGCGCCCCAACGTCCGCTCCGGTCACTGGTCCGCCGACGCCTCCTGACACCGGATCAGCGCATGCCGATCCCGGATCGGCATGCCGTGCGCCCCGTCGGCCGGTCAGTGCGCCCCACTGGCCGGCCGGTGCGCCCCCTTCGTCACCCGGTGTGGGGGAACGGCTCGTGAACGACCCCGGTGATCCGGTTGATTCGTACACACCCGCGAAACCGGCCATGAAAACCGCCCCGATGGGGGATGGTTGAAGGGTGCGAAAATACTGGGTGATCGGTGGCGTCGGCGTCGGCATGGCCATGTGCTTTGTGGCGCTGCTCGTCGTCGGCACATATTCCGCCGCGGCCGGGCTCGCGAGTTCGGGCAGGAGCGGGGCGGTCGGGCTGGCGAAGGGCGCGGTGCCCGCGAAGTACCAGGCTCTGGTGCAGAAGTGGGGCAACCTCTGCCCCGCCATCAACCCGGCGCTCCTGGCCGCCCAGCTCTACCAGGAGAGCGGATGGAACCCCCGGGCCCAGAGCCCCGCCGCCGCCCAGGGGATCGCGCAGTTCATCCCGGGCACCTGGGCCGCGCACGGGATCGATGGCAATGGCGACGGCAAACGCGACGTATGGAATCCGGAGGACGCGATTCCGTCCGCTGCCTCGTACGACTGCGAACTGGCCGGGTATGTGAAGAAGGTGCCGGGCGACCAGACGGACAACATGCTCGCCGCGTACAACGCCGGCGCATACCGGGTGATCCGCTCCGGTGGGGTCCCGAACATCGCGGAGACGAAGAACTACGTCACCATCATCCGGTCGCTGGAGAAGAGCTTCGCCCGGCCGGTGGGTCGGGTGCGGCCCTCGGAACAGGCGGCCGGCGCGATCCACTTCGCCCAGAACAAGCTCGGCACGCCCTATCTGTGGGGCGGGAACGGTACGCCGGAGCAGGGCGGACGGTTCGACTGCTCGGGGCTGACCCAGGCCGCGTACCGCACGGCGGGGATCGAGCTGCCCCGGGTGGCGAACGACCAGTACAACGCCGGACCGCACCCCTCGCGCGACGAACTGCTCCCCGGTGACCTGGTGTTCTTCTCGGACGACCTGACCAACTCGCGGGCCATCCGGCACGTGGGGCTGTACGTGGGAGGGGGGTACATGATCAACGCGCCGTACACCGGGGCGGTGATCCGGTTCGACAAGATCGACACCCCCGATTACTTCGGCGCGACCCGCGTGACGAAGGACGGGGCGGCGGCCCTCCCGACCGACCTTCCGGGCGACCGACCGGAGGTCTGACGCGGCACACGGCGGTGGCCGGAACTCTCTGTAAGGCCTAGGCCCTGAGCTGCGACGATGAGTCACTCTTCGATAACGTCATAGTGATCATTCGGTGGAGACCGGAACGCGCGCGCGGGCCGCGCCGTTCCCCGGGTGGACTGGACGGCCCGGGTGGACCGGGCGGGTCGCGGTCGATGACGCGCCGACCGCGCGAAACCGACCGGACAGGTCCTCACGACCGGGTCCGCGCGGACGCGGCCTCACAGGCCGGCACAGCCACGCGGTGATCGAACCGACACGGGGGTTCGCCAGAGCGGTGCACGGGTGTGCCCGCGCCAGCTGAGAAGACAAGGGGCCGCGGCAGATGGCTGGACTCGCACTGGATGGGTCGAACCCCGACGTCCGCCTGCTCTACGAGATCAACGGGCTGGCGAAGGCCGCCCCTGCCTGGTTCGACCGGATCATGGAGTTCGTGGGTGAGTACGGGATCATGCTCGGCATGGTCCTGGTGGTCCTGTGGTGCTGGTGGAGCGTGCGCCGGCGCGGCACGGCCGAGGACGCGGTGTCGGCGGTCGCCGGGATCGTCTGGGCGCCGCTCGCCGCCGGGATCGCCCTGCTCGTCAACATCCCGATCCGGGGATTCGTGGAACGGCAGCGTCCGTTCCGGGAGCACACGGGACTGGAGGTGCTCGTGGAGGGGAAGAACGACTTCTCCTTCGTGAGCGATCACGCCACGATGGCGATGGCCCTGGCGGTCGGACTCTTCGTGGTCAACCGGAAGTTCGGTGTCGCCGCGATCGCCCTGGCCCTGCTGGAGGGCTTCTGCCGTGTCTACATGGGGGTCCACTACCCGACCGACGTCATCGGCGGACTGGCGCTGGGCACCGCGGTCGCCCTGCTGCTCTCTCCGCTCGCGATGATGCTGCTGACCCCGTTGGCGGGGGCGGTCTCCCGCTCGGACCGCCTCGGCGGCCTCGTACGGTCGCGCCGGGTACCGACAGGTGCGGGGAGCACCGGCCGACCGGGGACGATCGGGATTCCCGAGCCGTGCCCGGGGGCGGTCTGCGGAGACGGCGAGAAGGGCCTGGCCGCATAGGGAGACCGCGGGCGGGGACCGCGCCGGGGAAGACCGCCGCACGGCGGTGCCCCGGCGTGCGGAGAAGCCGGCCGCGGAGAAACCGGCGTGCGGGAGAGAGCGGCGTGCGGGAGAGGGCCGGGAAACGGCCCGCCGGCCGCTCGCCGAAGGCGAGGTGGCGGGCCGTCGGGCCGCTCGTGGGCCGTGGACGGGCCTGCCCGGACCGGAGGCGGGGGAGCAGCGGAGCGCAGGGGGAGCCCGAGGGGTCAACGGGCCCGCAGCGGCCCGACGTTCCGCCGGTCCGGAGTTCCGCCCGGTCAGAGCGCCTGCGGGTAGGTGAACAGGCGCTCCGGGTCGTACCGCCGCTTCAGGTCCGCCAACCGGTCGGCGGCCGTGCCGTAGTAGGCCCGGCGCCAGTCGCTCAGCGACGGGTCCGAGTAGTTCTGGTAGGCCGCCCCGGACGCGTACCGGCGCATCGCCGCGTGGGTGTTTTTCAGCCAGTCCTGCTGTGTACTGCCCGCCGTCCCCGGGGTCCAGGCGGCGATGTACTGGGCGAGTACGCGTGAACGCCGGTGGACGAACGCCGTCGCTTCCGGGGCGACCCGGTTGATCGCGCCGCCGAGCGCGGTCAGCGTGATCGTGCCGGAAACCCCGCTCCCCGTCACCGGGATCCGGGTGAACGCCTCGGCCCGGTCGGCCAGGGCGCCGATGCCCGCGGGGGACAGCGGACGGTCGTAGAAGTCGGACGCGGCGGCGTACGTCTCCCGCCGGAGCGCGCCCTGTTCGGTGCGGCCGGGCGTGGTACCCGGCAGATGGCACTGGGCGTCGCTGAGGCCCGCGCAGCCCGCGTACCCGAGCATCGCGTCCTGGTAGCTGCGGCGGCGCAGCGACACGGAGGACGCCGGGGCGCCGATCCGGCCGGCGAGGCGGTCGACGGCGTTCTGCAGCTCGTCGTACGTGCCGAGGCTGAACGCGGCCACCGTGACGGTGGGGGGCACACCGCCCGGACCGGCGGCGAGGTGCAGCGAGGACCAGATCTCGTCCGGCTGCGAAGGCCCCCACTCCTGCCACGCCGTGACGGCGGCACGGGCCCGGGACCAGGGCCAGGAGAGATAGGCGGTGACGGTTCGCGGGGTCGGACGGGTGCGGAACGTCAGCTCGGTGACCACGCCGAAATTGCCGTTGCCCGCGCCGCGCAGCGCCCAGAACAGGTCCGGGTGGTGGCGGTCGTCCGCGGTGATGGTCCTGCCGTCGGCCGTGACGAGGGTGACCGAGGTGAGGCTGTCGCAGGTCAGGCCGTACGCGCGGGAGACGACGCCATGGCCGCCGCCGAGGGCGAGGCCGCCGATGCCGACCGTGGGGCAGGAGCCGCCGGGGATCGTCAGGCCGTGGCGGGCGAGCCCCTGGTAGACCTCGACGAGTCTGGCACCCGCGCCGATCGTGCCGCCGCTGTCGACGCGCGAGAGCGACGAGACGTCGATGACGAGGCGTCCGTCGCCGCTGGACCAGCCGGCGTAGGAGTGGCCGCCGCCGCGGATGGCGACGGGGGTGCCGGTGCGACGGGCGAAGCCCAGGCATGCGCGGACGTCGGCCTCGTGCCCCACGTAGGCGACGGCGGCGGGTTTCAGGCCGTCGAACCGGGTGTTGTAGAGCTGACGGGCGGTCGGATAGTCCCCGTCCCGGGGGCGTACGAGCCTGCCGTCGAGGCTCTTCGCGAGGGCGGACCAGTCGGCCGGACCCGTGGCGGAGGACTTCGACGGGGTGGGGGAGGGCCCGCCCGGGGTGCCCGACGTGGCCGACGCGCCGCCGGACCCGGCCGGGTCGTCGCCGATGCCGGAAGGGGCGTCACACGCGGTCGCGGTGGCGGCCGTGAACGCCGCGACGGCGCCAGCGGCGAGCACCGTGCGCCGGTCGGGCGCGGCCCGTCGGCCGGGCTCGATGCGCGGGTGGAGTACGGGTGGCTGGTGGGGCGGGTTCATCGGACCTCCGGGACATGGCGCGCACGGGCCGGTCGGTGGGGGGAGAGGCCGGGATGTGGGGCGTGGGGTCTAGGGAGACGCGCGGTGTCCCGCGGCGTCGCTCCGGGCCCGGTCGCGGGAGCGCCGGGCCGGGCCCGACCAGCCGCAGGCGCAGCGGGCGAGGCAGAACGAGCCGCGTTCCACGGTCGTGGGTTCGTGTCCGGAGGACGCGGAGGTGGGGGTGGCCGGAAGGATCTCGGCGGTGTGTTGGGCGTACACCCGTCCACGGTACTGGGCACCGCCACTCGGCGGTGCGGCGTTCGGGGACGGCGTGACGGGGGACACGGGCTGTCGTTATCCGGAACGGATGGGGGGCTCCGGCAAGCGGTAAGTCGTTGGGGGTTGGCAGGCGATGGTGGTGCAGCGGCACAGATCCGGACGCGGGGCGCGCGCTGTCTGCGCCCTCGCCGCGGTGGGCGTGATGGCGGCGACCGCCGGATGCGGGGGCGGCCGGGGCGGCGACAGCGCCGTGGCCGAGGAACGGGGCGGGGCCGACTCGCTCGACATGGTCCGCCGCGCGGCCGAGGCGCTCGACGGGACCGTGTCCGGCACGGGAACGGGGACGCTGGCCGGGGCGGCGTCCCGTACGGGGGCCGAGGCCGGCAGCGCCCGGGTGCGTACGGCGATGGAGACCGCGGCGGGCGGGACGCGGGTGACGATCAGGGGCGACGGGACGTACGACTTCCACCGTCGCACCGGCAGGCTCAGGGTCGTGCTGCCCGAGGACGCCGCGGGTGCGGACGAGCACCGCCCCATCACCGAACTGCTCGTGCCGGGCGCGCTCTACATGATGAACCGAGGCGCCGGGGTGCCCGCCGACAAGTGGGTCAGGATCGACACGACGACGCTGGCGGACGGGAATCTGGTCACCGGTGGGGCGACCGACCCGATGGTCGCGGTGGAACTGCTGCGCGGGGCGCGGCAGGTGACGTACGTGGAGAGGACCGTGCTCGGCGGGGTGAGGGTGCGCCACTACCGAGGGGTCTCGGACATCGGACGGGCGGCCCGTGAGGCGTCGCCGGGATCGCGGGGGGCGCTGGCCGCGGCGGCGAAAGGATTTCGCACCCGCGCGGTGCCGTTCGACGTGTATCTGGACGAGCAGGGGCGGCTGCGCGAGGTGCGCCACCGGTTCAGCTTCGCCGGCGAGGGGCCGGCGGTGGAGGTGACGTCGACGACGTCGCTGTCCGAATTCGGGGTGCCCGTCTCCGTGCGGCTGCCGGACGACCGCGACATCTACACCGGGAAGATCGAGCAGCGGTAGACGGCGGCGGACGGGTCCGGCAGGCCGCAGGGGTCCGTGAGGGGGACGGACGGGGCAGTGGGAATGCGGAAACGGGCGGGGCGGGACAGGGCCGGACATAGGCAGTCCGGCGGGGCGGAAATGGTCCGTCCGTGCCATGCGCGGCGCGTGCCCTCCTGCCTACGCTGGGAAGCCGGCGACGGCAATGAGAGGTGAGTGACGTGGTGACGCTCGGCACACGGACCGAATCCGACCATGTGGCTCTCGCCGAGATCGAGCTCTGCGGCGAGTTGATGATCGCGGCGTCGGCCGCGATCGGGGAACGGCTCAGCCCCGCCCGGATCGACGAGGTGCTGAACGTGGGGGTGGTCGCCGAGCGGGCCGCCGCCCCCCGGTGCGGTGACCGCTCTGCGTGAACCATGGTCACGGCGTGTGTCCGGCCCCTGGGGGCGGTCGGCGACCGCCCGGCCGGGTGTGAACGGCGGCCACCCGGCGGGACCGGTGCCCGGCCGGGCACCGCGCGTCAGGTGCGCAGCAGCCGGGCGATGGCCTTCGTGGCCTCCTCGACCTTGGCGTCCACCTCGTCGCCGCCCTTGAGCGCGGCGTCGGCCACGCAGTGCCGCAGGTGCTCCTCCAGCAGCTGGAGCGCAAAGGACTGGAGCGCCTTCGTGGACGCCGAGACCTGGGTGAGTATGTCGATGCAGTAGACGTCCTCGTCGACCATGCGCTGCAGGCCGCGGATCTGGCCCTCGATCCGGCGCAGCCGCTTGAGGTGCTCGGCCTTCTGGTGGTGGTAGCCGTGTATGCCCCGGTCGTGGTCGGTGACGACCGGTTCCGCCGTCCCGGCGGTGCCGGGACCGGGGGCGGGGGCGGTCGTCGTACCCGCGGTGGTGTCGGTGCCCGCGGCACCGGCTTCCGTGGTGGTCGCGGTGGTCCCGGTTGTGGTCATGGCTGCCTCCCGTTTTCCCTTCACTACTGCCGTCCATATACCCCTGGTGGGTATATCCTAACGAATTCTTCCGAAACGTGACCGGGGGCCCGTGCCGATCTGCACGGCCCATGGGCGACACTGAAGAACGCCGGTTAGCCGTGGCCGGATGATGCGCCTAGCATCAGCCTGACCGAATCCAAAGCACCCCGAGGACCCCACGTGCGTTTTCGTCTGACCCCCAGGGAGACGAGCTTCTACGACATGTTCTCCGCTTCCGCGGACAACATCGTCACGGGCTCGAAACTCCTGATGGAACTGCTCGGGGCGGATTCCGCGTCCCGAGGCGAGATCGCTGAGCGCATGCGGGCGGCGGAGCACGCGGGAGATGACGCCACGCATGCGATCTTCCATCAGCTGAACTCCTCTTTCATCACGCCGTTCGACCGTGAGGACATTTACAACCTCGCTTCGTCGCTCGACGACATCATGGACTTCATGGAGGAGGCCGTCGACCTGGTCGTGCTGTACCAGATCGAGGAACTCCCCAAGGGTGTCGCGCAGCAGATCGAGGTGCTGGCCCGGGCGGCCGAGCTGACCGCCGAGGCGATGCCCGGACTGCGGACCATGGACAACCTCACCGAGTACTGGATCGAGGTCAACCGCCTGGAGAACCAGGCCGACCAGATCCACCGCAAACTGCTCGCCCACCTCTTCAACGGCAAGTACGACGCCATCGAGGTGCTGAAGCTCAAGCAGATCGTGGACGTGCTGGAGGAGGCGGCCGACGCTTTCGAGCACGTCGCCAATACGGTGGAGACCATCGCGGTCAAGGAGTCCTGAATCACGTGGACACCTTTGCGTTGGTCGTGACCATCGGGGTCGCGCTCGGCTTTACGTATACGAACGGCTTCCACGACTCGGCGAACGCCATCGCCACCTCCGTCTCCACCCGGGCGCTCACTCCGCGTGCCGCGCTGGCGATGGCCGCGGTGATGAATCTCGCGGGCGCATTCCTCGGCAGCGGTGTCGCCAAGACGGTCAGCGAAGGCCTGATCGCGACGCCCCAGGGGGACAAGGGGATGGGAATCCTCTTCGCCGCCCTCGTCGGTGCCGTCATATGGAACCTTGTCACCTGGTATTTCGGGCTGCCGTCCTCGTCCTCGCACGCGCTGTTCGGCGGCATGGTCGGCGCGGCGATCGCCGGCGGGACGATGGTGCACTGGGACGGGGTGCTCGACAAGATCGTCATCCCGATGTTCCTCTCACCGGTCATCGGCCTGGTCGTCGGCTACCTGGTGATGGTCGTGATCATGTGGATCTTCCGGAAGACCAATCCGCACCGGGCCAAGCGCGGCTTCCGGATAGCCCAGACGGTCTCGGCGGCGGGCATGGCGCTCGGCCACGGTCTCCAGGACGCGCAGAAGACCATGGGCGTCGTGGTGATGGCCCTGGTCATCGCGGACATCGAGAGACCGGAGGACCCGATCCCGGTCTGGGTGAAGGTGGTCTGCGCGCTGATGCTGTCCCTGGGCACGTACGCGGGCGGCTGGCGCATCATGCGCACCCTCGGCCGCAAGATCATCGAGCTGGACCCGCCGCAGGGGTTCGCGGCGGAGACGACCGGCGCGTCGATCATGTTCGGTTCGGCGTTCCTGTTCCACGCGCCGATCTCCACCACGCACGTGATCACCTCCGCGATCATGGGCGTGGGGGCGACGAAGCGGGTGAACGCGGTGCGCTGGGGGGTGGCCAAGAACATCATCCTCGGCTGGTTCATCACCATGCCCGCCGCGGCGCTGGTCGCCGCGGCCAGTTACGGCGTCGTCCTGCTGCTCTTCGGCTGATGGGCCGCCACTCCTCGGTAGGTGCGCGGCCGTGGAAGCCGCCGACGGGGACGGTACGAAGTCGGGTCCGCCCCGCTTCCCGCGAGGGGAGCGGGGCGGACCCTTTTGCCTTACGGGTGGCACCGCCATGCAGCACCCAAAGGCCATCCCTGGGGGCCGGGGGAACCGGCCCTGCTCATCCGAACCGGCCCGAGATGTAGTCCTCGGTGGCCTGGACGGACGGGTTGGAGAAGATGCGCTCCGTGTCGTCGATCTCGATCAGCTTGCCGGGCTTGCCGACCGCCGCGAGGTTGAAGAAGGCCGTGCGGTCCGAGACACGGGCCGCCTGCTGCATGTTGTGCGTCACGATGACGATCGTGAAGCGTTCCTTCAGCTCGCCGATCAGGTCCTCGACGGCGAGGGTGGAGATCGGGTCGAGGGCGGAGCACGGCTCGTCCATCAGCAGCACCGCCGGCTCGACCGCGATCGCGCGGGCGATGCACAGGCGCTGCTGCTGACCGCCGGAGAGGCCGGAGCCGGGCTTGTTCAGCCGGTCCTTGACCTCGTTCCAGAGGTTGGCGCCGCGAAGCGACTTCTCGACGACGTCGGGAAGCTCGCTCTTCTTGTAGGAGCCGTTCAGCTTGAGGCCCGCAGCGACGTTGTCGAAGATCGACATGGTCGGGAACGGGTTGGGGCGCTGGAAGACCATGCCGACCGTGCGGCGCACGGTCACCGGGTCGACGTTCGGCTCGTACAGGTTCTCGTCGTCCAGGAGCACCTTGCCCTCGACACGGCCGCCGGGGGTGACCTCGTGCATGCGGTTGAGGGTGCGCAGGAAGGTGGACTTCCCGCAGCCGGACGGGCCGATGAAGGCGGTCACGGAGCGGGGCTCCACGGTCATCGAGATGTCCTCGATGGCGAGGTGGGAGCCGTAGTAGGCGGACAGGCCGCTGACGTCGATGCGCTTGGCCATCTGAATCACTGCTTCTTTCTGTCGGCCGCGGCGGCGGCCGGTCACGTGGCGGGGCCGCACGTTCAGTGCTTCGGGGCCTTCCAGCGGGCGATGCCGCGGGCCACGAGGTTGAGGATCATGACGAAGGCGATCAGCACGAGGGCCGCGGCCCAGGCACGGTCGTACGACTGCTCGGTGCCGACCTTGTACTGCTCCCAGATGTAGAAGGGGAGCGAGGACTGGGCGCCCGAGAAGGGGTTCGTGTTGATCAGCTGGCTGCCGAAGACCAGCAGCATGATCGGTGCGGTCTCGCCGGCGATGCGGGCGATCGCCAGCATCACACCGGTGGTGATGCCGCCGAGCGCGGTCGGGAGGACCACCTTCAGGATGGTGCGCCACTTCGGGACGCCGAGGGCGAGCGACGCCTCGCGCAGCTCGTTCGGGACGAGCTTGAGCATCTCCTCGGTGGAGCGGACCACGACCGGGATCATCAGGATCGTGAGCGCAAGCGCGCCCATCAGACCGGACGGGTCGGTCTTCGTCATCAGCATGATCGAGAGGATGAAGAGACCGGCCACGATGGACGGGATGCCCGTCATGACGTCGACGAAGAAGGTGACGGCCCGGGCCGGCACGCCCTTGCCGTACTCGACCAGGTAGACGGCGGTCAGCATGCCGATGGGGGCGGCGATGAGGGTGGCGAGTCCGACCTGCTCCAGCGTGCCGATCAGTGCGTGGTAGACGCCGCCGGTCGCCTCGGAGCCGAGCACTCCGGCCATCGAGTGGGTCAGGAAGTACCCGTCGAGGCGTTCGGCGCCCCGGCTGACCGTCGTCCACAGCAAGGAGGCCAGCGGTACGACGGCCAGCAGGAAGCACACCCACACGACACCGGTGGCGAGCTGGTCCTTGGCCTGGCGCTGGTTCTCCACGATCGAGGTCGTGACGTACGAGACGACGACGAAGAGGAGGGCGGAGAACAGCCCCCACTGGATGCGACTCTCCCAGCCCGCGGCGATGCCGGTGCCGACGCCCAGCACGAGCGCCACGGCCGCGAAGCCGAAGGGCGCCCAGCGGGGCAGGGAGCGTGTGCCGAGGCCGGTCCGGGGAGCGGTGGCCGCTGTCCGGGCGGGGATCTCGTGGATGCCGGTGTTGGCTGCCTGGCTCATGCGTTGGCCCCCGAGTACTCCTTGCGGCGGGCGATGATGAGCCGGGCCGCGCCGTTGACCAGCAGGGTGAGGATGAAGAGGACGAGGCCGGAGGCGATCAGGGCGTCCCGTCCGAACTGGTCGGCCTCGTCGAACTTCGCGGCGATGTTCTGGGCGAACGTTCCGCCGCCCGGATTGAGCAGATGTCCGGAGATGATGAAGCTCGGCGACAGGACCGTGGCGACGGCCATCGTCTCGCCGAGCGCTCGGCCCAGGCCCAGCATCGACGCGGAGATCACGCCGGAGCGGCCGAAGGGGAGCACCGAGAGGCGGACGACCTCCCAGCGGGTGGCGCCGAGGGCGAGGGCGGCCTCTTCGTTCATCCTCGGGACCTGGAGGAAGACTTCGCGGCTGACGCTGGTCACGATCGGCAGGATCATGATCGCGAGCAGGATGCCGACGGTGAAGAGCGAGCGGGCGACGCCGACCTCGGTCTTGTCGAAGACGTACGTCCAGCCGAAGAACTCGTCGAGCCAGAGGTTGAGGCCCTCCAGGTACGGGACGAGGGTGAGGGCGCCCCAGATGCCGTACACGATGCTCGGCACGGCGGCGAGCAGGTCGATGACGTAGGCGAGGGGTGCGGCCAGCTTGCGCGGCGCGTAGTGCGAGATGAACAGGGCGATGCCGACGGCGACCGGGACGGCGATGGCCATCGCGATGACCGAGCTGACGATCGTGCCGAAGAGGAGGACCGCGATGCCGAAGACCGGCGGGTCACCGGCCGGGTTCCAGTCGAAGGCGGTGAAGAAGTTGCCCTCGTTCTTGGAGATGGCCAGCGTGGCGCGGTAGGTGAGGAACACGGCGATCGACGCCATGATCACGAGCAGCAGGATGCCCGAGCCCCGGGAGAGCCCCAGGAAGATCTTGTCGCCCGCGCGCCCGGTGCTGGGGGCGCGGCCGGTTGCCGCCGGTGGTGCCGGCGGCGTGTCTATCGGTGTGGTGGAAGCCATGGTCTTTCCGGTCTGTGTGGGGGAGCGGTGTGGCTCCCCTGGCGGCGGTGCACCGGATGGTCGGTGGCGGGCCGGTCCGGAGGGGTGCACCGGACCGGCCCGCCGGGTGTAGCTGGTGTTGCTTCTTTTGTTTTTGGTGTGGTCCGCGGTGCTCACGGGCCCCGGCGGTGTGCCCCGGGCCCTGCGAGCACCGCGGTGGCGGGCCGTGGTGTCCGGCCCGCGCCCCGGTTACGAGAGGGAGGCGATGGTCTCGCGGACCTTGGCGTTGATCTCGGCCGGGATCGGCGCGTAGCCGGCGTCGGAGAGGAGCTTCTGGCCCTCGTCACCGGCGGTGTAGTTCAGGAAGGACTTGACCGTCGGCAGGGTCTCGGACTTGTTGCCCGTGTCGCAGACGACCTCGTAGGTGACCAGGACGATCGGGTAGGCGCCGTCGGCCTTGGTCGCGTAGTCGAGGTCGAGCGCCAGGTCCTTGCCGGTGCCCTTGATCTTGGCGGCGGCGATGGCCTTGGAGGCGTTCTCCGAGGTGGCCTTGACCGGGGCGGAGGCGCCGGTGGCGATGTCCACGGTGGGGATCGACTGCGCGGTGGCGTAGCTGAGCTCGAAGTAGCCGATCGAGCCGTCGACGGCCTTCACCTGGGAGGCGACACCGGAGGAGCCGGAGGCGGCCTGGCCACCGGGGGCCGGCCACTTCTTCTCGGCCTCGTACTTCCAGTCGCTCGGCGCGGCGGCGCCCAGGTACTTGCCGAGGTTCTGCGTGGTGCCGGAGTCCTCGGAGCGGTGGAAGGGCTGGATCGCCTTGTCCGGGAGGTCGACGCCGCTGTTGAGCTTGGCGATCGCCGGGTCGTTCCACTTCTTGATCTTCGTGTCGAAGATCTTGGCGAGGGTGGGGGCGTCCAGCGTCAGGCTGTCGACGCCCTCCAGGTGGAAGCCGATGGCGACCGGGCCGCCGACCATGGGCAGGTTGATGCCCTGGCCGCCCTTGCAGATCTTCTTCGACTCGGCGACCTCTTCGGGCTTCAGCGCCGAGTCGGAGCCGGCGAAGCCGACCGTCCCCTGGTTGAAGGCGATGATGCCTTCGCCGGAGGAGGACGACTTGTAGTTGATCTCGACGCCCGAGCAGCCGGCCATGTAGTTCTTGGCCCACAGGTCCATGGCGTTCTTCTGCGCGCTGGAGCCGGAGGCGAGCAGCTGGCCCTTGGCGTCGTCGCACTTGATGTCCGACGCGGCGCTCGTCTTGCCGCCGCCGTTGCCACTGGTGGCGCCGTCGCTGTTGTCGTCCGAACCGCACGCCGTGAGGACCAGGGCGCCGGAGACGGCGAGGGCACCGAGCGCGGCGGCACGAAGCCGGTTCTTGCGCTGAAGCTTCACTTTTCGGGTGTTCCTTCCAGGAGCCGCCGATGCCTTTTTGTTCTACGACGGCGCGCGATGTGGTGGGTGTCGCGGCTTTTCGCCGCGCACCGTGCACCGTCGAAGTTAGGCAGGACAGGTGAAGCGGTCCATGGGGGCGAGTGAACGGAAGGTGAACCGTGTCGAACAGTGCGGTTTTGGCCACCGGCTGTGCACGAGCAGGCATACGGCGGCCCTCGGATGGCCGAAGAGGGCGGTCGCCCGCCATGCGGAGGGCCGGGTGTTCCGTGGCGCCGCTCCCGCGTGGTGGTGGAGGCCGGATCTGCTGCTCGAAGCTGTCAGGTGAACGATGCTGTCAGGTGAACGACGAAGGCAGCCGAGATCCCGGGCCGGGCTTGGTCAGACATCAGAGAATCCCCATCCACTTCCAAGGGCGTGGTCCATTACGGCCTCTGAGGCAGTCGACCCGGTGCTGTGCTTGTGGCTGCCACTCAGGCCGGGTGGCCGCGTGCTGGGCCGCGTACGTAGTCATCCGCAGTTCGCGAGTGGCCCGCAGCGTCTCGTAACCGGCCCACTCGGTGACGTCCGCGCCATAGGCATCGCAGAACTCCGCGTACTCCTCCCGAGAGACAGCGCCAGTGGTGGTCATCTTGACTGCCGTAGAGACGAGGTCCCATTCAGGTGGTCCTACCGCGAAGCGTTCGAGGTCGAGAAAGACGGGTCCTCCGGCGGTCTTCGCAACGTTACCGACCCATGCATCTCCGTGGATCACGCACTCAGCGAGTCCTGGTGGTAGGTGCTTCCACCGCTGCTCGAGGTCGTTCGTGAGGTCGCGCAGCCAATGACGATCGTCCTTCGACAGTGACGTCGCCGCATCGATGCGTTCGCGGACTCTGACGAAGGGCTGGAGCCTACCGAGGAGGAAGTCCGGCATCAGGGTGCTGTGCAGCTGGAGCAGTAGCTGCACGAGGTCCATAAGAGTTCCGTGCTCGTGTGCCGGCAGCTCCTCCCAGTAACTCACAGGGCGGTCGTGTGCCAATACCGGCTGGTCGGTCTCCAAGAGACGCACTGCCGGAACCCCATGCTGAGTGAGCCAGCGGGCAATCCGAACTTCACGCACCGTGGCTTCCCATTGGCCGGCCCTCGCGATACGAGCGACCGCTCCACCAGGGAGACGCCATATCTCGTTCTCCGCCAGGCGGATTGCGACTGCGTCCTCGGCGGTCAAGCCGAGCGCAGCGCAAGCGGCGGACAGCGCTGGACTCGCCGCGGTGGCAGCAGGGGTCGTCATGCCTGCACCGTAGCGGCGATCCGTTCGCGGAGATCGGCTACGTCTCCAATCCTGGAGTGCTCAGCGGCCGCCGCGCCCAGTTCCCGGAGATCATCGGCCGCCCGCCGAGAGCGGAGCCTTCCGACTTCGTCGAGTGCGTCATGCCCGATGACGACGGCCTGTCGCGGGTCTCCCCTCGCCATCAACAGTGACGCGAGCTTCGTACGAGACATGGCCCGGGACCGCACATAGGCATCGGTGTGTTCCTGCACCGCGGTGAGGAACCTGTCACTTGCGCGAGCAGGATCATGTCCCGCGAGAGCAAGGTCGTACAGAGCGTGGCCCGTGTCTCCATTGTGCTGCGCAACGTCGTAGTAGCGCATCCAGGACGGATCTTCAGAAGGATTGGACTTCGCAAAGGCGTCATCTGCGGCGCTGACCGCCGAGAGCGTCTGTTGCACCTGGCCGAGCTTCGCGAAGGCACGAGCTCTGGCCGTCTGGAGCATGGCCTGCTCTGTTGCCGTCAGCCGATCGGAGCGAGCGAGTCCGAGCTCCGCATATGTCAGCCCCTCGTCCGGATTGCCGAGCCAGATCTGTTGGCGGGCCAGGAGCGAGTAGGTCTTGGCCCGGAGGTGCCACTCCTTGGCCTCCTCCGCGCAGCGGGCTGCGAAGACGAACGCCGCTTGGGCGTCGTCATGGTGGCAGGAATCAAAGTCACTCGCTCCGACGACAAGCCCGAGCCGGGAGACGGCGGCGAACAGCTCTGATCGGAGTGGCTCGTTGGTGCCGTTGAGGTGAAGTAGCCCTGCGACCCAGCGGAGTTGTGCGGTGGCAGCCTCTCGTACCATCCCGCCGCCGCCGTAGGAGTTGTCCCAGCCCGAGATCACGGTCGCGGCCTCCCAGATCTGCTCAATGTCGCGAGGCTTGACCCTGGTTGGTAGCGGTGTGGCTTCTGTGAGAGTCAGGCTCGGGATTCCGGGCAGGAAGGCGGTGGCGACACTGGCGGCGGCTAGGAAGTTGCGACGGTGCACGGACTCGGCGCTCCCTGCTGGTGCGGAGGTTGAAGCATGCAGATCCAGCATGCGACTCCGACCGGGGGAAACACCGCCGTCAGGTGAACGCTTCGGATGTTTGTCGGCATCACGCCGCTTATTGTCGGCATCACCGAAGACCTCTGGCCACCAATGCTCGAAGACCCCGTCAGTACCGAGGGCTTCATCCAGCTTCGGGGCCAGCTTCTCGGGGCACTTGCGGATGCCGACTTCGATGGATCGGATCGTGTCGTCGCTGACGTGCACCAGCTTGCCCAGCTCGGCGCAAGACAGGTTGTTGACTTCCTTCCGCCAATGACGCAGCACCGCACCGAACTTCCACTTCGGCGAGGCAGTTGGATCGAGCTTCTTCGGTCTCTGCGGCATCCGTCTCCCCGGCCGCTGATGCCGACAACTGGGCCCCGACAGCGAGTGTCGGCATCAGCCTCTGCACGTTCTCGTCCCCGTGGGTGCAAATGGTCTGTGTGCTCGTCGTACCCAGTACACACCCCAGAGCGAACCCCTGGCGCGGGTTCGGACGGAAACGGATCTTTGACGGCCGAGACTCTCGTCCCAGGCGCCACCGGCACGGAGGCCGTCTCGCGTGCTTCGGCCCGCAGGATGCGTGTGCATTTCGAGACGCGCCTGGACGGGCTGAGGGCCGGCAGATCACCGCTCCACCCATTGAACCCCGCCCCGTGACGAGGTTCTCCACGGCCACGGGGCGGTCTCCGGAATCACGCCGGAAGGCATACCGCACGACAGCTGCACGTCGTGACGCGGCTGAGCAAGACCAACTCGACGGCCTCCCAAACAAGGAGGCCCCGAAGAGGAAGGAGCACATCGTGCCCGAGAACGCGCCGCCCCCGACTGAGGGCGGTCTCCTGATGGCCGTGGAAGTGCTGGCCAGTGTCCACGATCGGCACGACGCCAACGCCTCCGACCCAGGCCAGGGCTCGTCGGGCGACGGCCCCTGGCCTGGGGGCGACGGCCTGAACCACCCCGCATGACAGTCAGCCAATCCTGACTGGGCGGAGGGACCGCAGTACATCGGCTCACGCGGTCCCTCCGCTGGGTACGGCGCATCCGAATCGAAGGAGGGAACAGCTCATGGAGCACCGTCTCGTTCAAGCTGTGGAGGAAGCCCTGGGGTGGGACGGCCCTGGCCCCCTCGGCGCGCAGTTCGCCCGGGGCAGCATCGGCGACACCGAACTGCTTGGGCGCCTACTGACTCCACCCCGACTGCTGGACATGGTCATGCGCCGAAGCCTGGCCAATCCCCAGTTCCGCTGCTTCCGAGGCGGGGAGGAGCTGCACCCGAACGCTTACCTCAATCCACAGGTGACGCTCCGGGGCCAGACCATCCCCATGGCAGACATGCGGCGACTGCGGAGCCTCCTGCAAGACGGCGTGACGATGATCCTGGACCAGGCGAACGTGTTCGACCCCACCATGGAAGTCGCCTGCCGGGCGATGCAATGGTGGTCGCGAGAACACGTACAGGTGAACGTCTACCTGACCACTAACGACGCCGCTGGATTCGATCTCCACTGGGACGACCACGACGTGCTGATCGTCCAACTGGACGGCGAGAAGCAATGGGAGGTACGCGGCACTTCACGCCCCGTGCCGATGTTCCGCGACGCCGAACGGAACAACACTCCCAGCGAGGAAATCGTTTGGGCCGGCACGATGAGGGCCGGCGACGTGATGCACATCCCGCGTGGCTACTGGCACAAGGCGACGCGTGTCGGCCGAGGAGACGGACAGAGCATGCACATGACGCTTGGATTCGCCAAGCGCACCGCAGTGAGCTGGCTGTCCTGGATGGCCGACTGGTCCCGCGAGACTGAACTCTTCCGCCGTGATCTCGACCGATGGGGCAGCCCGGAGTCGCAGGAGGCACAGGAGAAGGGGCTGGTCGAAGCCGTCAGCCGTCTCATCGCGTCGCGCAGCCCGGCCGAGTTCCTCGCCCGCCGTGAGCAGGAGACCGTCGCACCGCGGCATGTGCCTCACCTGGACATCTTCGGCCCCTTGGAGGCCGTGGCTTGCATAGCCGAGTTCCCCCCTCGCATCGAGGAGAGCGGGGAAACCGTCACCGTGCAGGCCACTGGAAAGAAGCTCATCTTCGCCAGCAAGGCTCTGCCCGCCCTGCGGCTGCTCCTGAGCGGTCGCCCGGTACACCTGGCCGAGGCGGTTCAGGCCGTCGGCGCCGAGGCCGAGCAGGTTGCGAAGATTCTGACGGAGGAAGAACTGTGCGCGAGCCTCACGCCGGAATTGTACTCGGGCTACACCGGTCTCGTTACGAGCGCGACACCCTGACGGGCGCACTCGATCTCGGGATTCGGGCGATCGATACGAGCTTCAACTACCTGGGATTTCGTGCGCACGAGGCCTTGGCGAAGGTGGCCGGTGACGTACTGCCGAAGTTTCATGTCTCCACCAAGGTCGGCTATTTCCCCTCGGCCGGTGGGACGGAGCACTCCCTTGAACCCGGACGATTGCGGAGCGCCGTCGAGCAGACGAATCGCGACCTTGGTCATGTGCCCGATCTCGTATTCCTGCACAACCCTGAGCACTCGCTCCGAGGCAATCCGAGACGTGCTGGACAGATTTTGACCGAGGCTTGTGCCGCTCTGGAAGCGGCGACGAAGGACGGCCTGTGCGGGTCTTGGGGTGTCGCGTCCTGGGATCCTCGCCCCCTACTGAACCTCGTTCGAAGAACGACACCAACGCCCGCTGTCCTCATGGTCCGCGCCGGGCTGCTGGTCACGATCGGCGTCTTGGATGCCGGCGAAGAGCTTGCCGCCCGGTGGGGCCTGAGCTCCCAGGGCGTATGGGGGATGAGCCCCTTCTGCGGAGACGCCGCGGACGAGGTCTGGAGCCGGTTCGATCCTCGGCTCTTCCTCAAGGACCCGCCCGGTGGCCTTTCGCGGGTTCAGGCGGCGTTCCGAGCCGCCTACCAACTGCCGCAGGTCAGCTTGGTAGCTGTAGGTTCGGACAATCCAGCCCATCTGCACGAACTGATACAAGCTCTACGCTACGAGGTCGATACCGAGACGATCCTTAGCTATCGCGGGCTCCTCCGCGCCCAAGGAGTGACCTGATGACCTCCACCACCCCGGCAGTCGATCTACGGGTGCAGCCCGTCGACGACATTCTCGACCGAGTCGCACGCTCCTTGCAGACCCGTTTCGACAGCGGCAGCGTGGTCCGCAAACGTCGCTCAGTCGGAGCGAAGACAGATCGCAATACGTGGGTGCGGATCGAACGACGCGGCGTGGACAGAGTCAGTGAACAAGGGTGGAACGGCACCGAGTGCGCCGCGCTGCTGACCGGAGTCGAGCGACCTACTTGGCGGACAAGCGTGGCCTGGAGGGAACGGGACGCCGAGGTGATGTGGAGGGCCGACGAGACTGATCTCCTACTGGGAGATCCGATCGGCACCAGTGTGCTGGCTGAGGATCCCCAGCTCCCGGATGCGTGGTGGACCGCTCTGAACAGCTCGCTCGACGCGCTGGCCGCTCAGCACACCCGGAGAATCGCGACCCCGGACACCGAGACCTTTTCTCAGGGCCTGGTCACCGAGAAGATCCGTAGAGCGTTCCCTGACGTGGCCGACACCGCCATTGAGCACTGGCAGCCGGCCCACGCGGATCTGAACTGGGCCAACATGACCAAGCCCGAGTTCTCCTTGTTCGATTGGGAGGACTGGGGCATGGCCGCGAGGGGGTTGGATGCGGCGTCGTTGTGGGGGAACTCTCTTGCTGTCCCGGCCTTGGCAGAACGGGTTCTTCACGAGCGGAGCAGCGATTTCGCCAGCCGAGACGGCAAGCTGATGACCCTCTTCGTCTGCGCGAAGATCCTCAGCCCTGACGCGAACCCCGAAGACCCGAGGCTCGTTCCCGCCCTTGCCATGGCGAAGCAGGTGGTCGGCGATCTCCAGATCGTCTGAATGCTTGCCCGCGTAGACCGCTCTGCCCGCCTGCGCCCCCCGTCGTGGGCGGGCAGAGCTTCATGCGCGAGTGATTCCATGCTGCGCCGGACTTGGCTCCGGCGTGTTCTTCAGCCCGGTGGCGATCCAGTCATCCAGGCTGACCTTGGTGGGTCCATCCCGGCGGCGCTGTGCCTGCACTGTCATCACGGCACCTCCCCGGCCGCGTGAAGGGTGCTGAGGAGCACGTCGACCAGAGCCTTGTCCCTGTCCTGGGTGAGCCGGTCGCGCGCGGCGGCGGGGGAGAGCCACAGCAGGCGGCTCACCTCCCGGTTCGGGGTGAAGGCGCCGTGAGTGGCTTCCGCCGCCCAGTAGCGGACCTCCTTGGGGCGTCCCTCCACCTGATACCGGACGGTGGGCAGCTCGGGGCCCGGCTCGCATGTCATGCCGGTCTCTTCCAGGACTTCGCGAACTGCTCCGTCCTGGGCAGCTTCGCGGCGCTTGAGCTTGCCTTTCGGGTGGGACCAGTCTGCCCACTTCGGCCGATAGACAAGGGCAAGCTCGATGCCGTCGTCGGAGGGCGAGCGTCGCCACAGCAGGCAGCCCGCCGCACGGATCACTGAGTCATCCCGCATCAGGACTCTCCGAGCTGGAACCGCCTCTGACCTGCGATTTCCTTGACTGTTTTTTATGATCGTACGGATCGTCGCAGCGGGGCCGGTGCACCAGGCAGACCTCCAGCTCGCCGATGCGCTCCGATCGCCGCCACAGCACACATCCGGCCGCCAGCACCGGGCCGTTCGCGGAGCGCTTGCCCGCGGGCTGTCCGGTGCGGGCTGCGTCGGTCTTTCCGGTGTCGCCGGGCTGTCCGGTGCGGCCGGGTGCGGGCAGTCGGCTCATGGCGTGCCCACCGCCGCCGCGTACGGCCAGCCCGCCCGGAACAGCCCGCGCGCCGCCCCCGCCTCGTGCCGCTGGTCCGCGTGCAGCACCCCCAGGGCGTACGCGGTCGCGGGCGCGATCCGGGGCGTGCGGGCGGCCGACGCCGCCGCGGCGGCCGCCTCCACCGCGTCCCGGTGCAGATCGAGCGCACGCCCCGCCGTGGCCAGGACCGGGTCCGGGGCGCCCCGGACCACCTCGTGGGCGTACCGGTGCAGCCGCAGCAGCAGCCGGGCCCGGTGCCAGGGCGCGTCCTGCGCCTCGTTGTACGGCCCCGCCGCCCCGTCGGGCGGCAGCGCGGCCACCGCGCCCAGCAACTGCTGCTCGGCCCGTTCGGCGGGGACGTGCAGCATCTCGCGGGCCGGGGCGGTGGCCGACGCGGCGAGCGGGACCTCGGAGGCGAGCAACGCCACGGCGTCGGCCACCGCGTGGAAGCGGGAGGAGCCGAGCGCCTGGAGCGCGGCGGAGTGGGCGCGGGTCCGGGCGAGGGTGAGCTGCCGCTCCAGCAGGGCCCCGGCGCGGGCCGCGCCCACACCGAGGGCGGCACGCTCCTTGTCGTCCGGGCCGCTCCCCGCTGCCTTGCGGGCGGAGGGCAGCGCACCGCCGGACAGGTTGTGCAGCGCTTCGAGGAGCCGGTTCAGCCGGGTCGCGTAGGCGTGCTCGCGGGCCAGGGTGCCCGACAGCCAGGCCAGTTCGGCACGGAGGTGTTCGGCCCAGGCCGGGTCCAGCACCGCCCGGAAGGTGTGCAGGGTGCCGCCGATCCGGCGCGACGAGCGGCGCAGCGCGTCCGCGGCCTCCTCGGCGGTACGGGTTCCGGCATCCGCGGAGGCCGCCGACGTGCCGTGCTCGCGGTGCAGGCGCAGGCTGCGGAGGAATGCGGCGGCCTGCTCCTGAAGGTAGGGCGCGAGGACCGCGCCCGCCGTAAGGTCCGCCTGCGTCGTCGTCTGGTGGTCATGGCGTCGCACGCCGGCGCCTCCGGGCGTCAATGAGCATTTCCTGTACGTGCCGCAGCGGTTGGCCGTCCGCGTCCATGGAGTGGCGGGTCCAGTTCCCGTCGGGACCGAGGTGCCAGGAGGAGGTGGTGTCGGCCATGCCGGTCTCCAGGAGCCGGTTGAGTGCGGCACGGTGGGCGGGGTCGGCGACCCGGACCAGTGCTTCGATCCGGCGGTCGAGGTTGCGGTGCATCATGTCGGCGCTGCCGAACCACACTTCGGGCTCGCCCCCGTTGCCGAACGCGAAGATGCGGGAGTGTTCCAGGAAGCGGCCCAGGATCGAGCGGACCCGGATGTTCTCGGAGAGGCCGGGGACCCCGGGGCGCAGCGCGCAGATGCCGCGTACCCAGATGTCCACCGGGACCCCCGCCATCGCCGCCCGGTAGCAGGCGTCGATGACCGCCTCGTCGACCATGGAGTTGACCTTGATGCGGACGTAGGCGGACCGTCCGGCCCGCTGGTGCGTGATCTCCTTGTCGATCCGGGCGATCAGCCCGTCGCGCAGCGAGCGCGGGGCGACCAGGAGGCGGCGGTAGGTCTCGCGGCGGGAGTAGCCGGAGAGCCGGTTGAACAGGTCGGAGAGGTCCGCGCCGACCTGCGGGTCGGCGGTCAGCAGCCCGATGTCCTCGTAGAGCCGGGCCGTCTTGGGGTGGTAGTTGCCCGTGCCGACGTGCGCGTAGCGGCGCAGCGTGTCGCCCTCCTGGCGGACGACGAGCGAGAGCTTGCAGTGGGTCTTGAGGCCGACGAGACCGTAGACGACGTGGCAGCCGGCCTCCTCCAGTTTGCGTGCCCAGGTGATGTTGGCCTGCTCGTCGAAGCGGGCCTTGATCTCGACGAGGACGAGGACCTGCTTGCCGGACTCGGCGGCGTCGATCAGCGCGTCCACTATGGGTGAGTCGCCGGAGGTCCGGTACAGGGTCTGCTTGATGGCGAGGACGTCGGGGTCGGCCGCGGCCTGCTCCAGGAACGCCTGTACGGAGGTGGAGAACGAGTCGTACGGGTGGTGCAGCAGCACGTCGCGTTCGCGCAGCGCCGCGAAGATGTCGGGCGCGGAGGCGGACTCGACCTCGGCGAGGTCGCGGTGGGTGCCCGCGATGAACTTGGGGTACTTCAGCTCGGGCCGGTCCAGGGACGCGATGCCGAAGAGACCGGTCAGGTCGAGCGGCCCGGGCAGCGGGTAGACCTCGGAGTCGGACACTTTCAGCTCGCGGACCAGCAGGTCCAGCACGTAGGGGTCGATGGACTCCTCGACCTCCAGGCGGACCGGCGGGCCGAAGCGGCGCCGCATGAGTTCCTTCTCCAGGGCCTTGAGGAGGTTCTCGGCGTCGTCCTCCTCGACCTCCAGGTCCTCGTTCCTGGTGACCCGGAACATGTGGTGGGCGAGGACCTCCATGCCCGGGAAGAGCTCTTCGAGGTGGGCGGCGATGATGTCCTCTATGGGCACGTACCGCTGCGGCGACGCCTCCAGGAAGCGGGTCAGCAGCGGCGGCACCTTGACCCGGGCGAAGTGGCGGTGGCCGCTGACCGGGTTGCGCACGACGACGGCCAGGTTGAGCGAGAGCCCGGAGATGTACGGGAAGGGGTGCGCCGGGTCGACGGCCAGCGGCGTCAGCACCGGGAAGACGCGCTGCCGGAAGAAGGTGAACAGGCGGGCCTGCTCCTTCTCGGTCAGCTCCGGCCAGCGGATCAGCTGGATGCCCTCGTCGGACAGGGCGGGGGCCACGTCCTGCTGGTAGCAGGCGGCGTGCCGGGCCATGAGCTCGCGCGAGCGGGTCCAGATCAGGTCGAGGACCTCGCGGGGCTGGAGCCCGGAGGCGGAACGGGTGGCGACGCCGGTGGCGATGCGGCGCTTCAGGCCGGCCACCCGGACCATGAAGAACTCGTCCAGGTTCGAGGCGAAGATGGCGAGGAAGTTGGCTCGTTCGAGGAGCGGGGTCGCCGGATCCTCGGCCAGTTCGAGCACCCGCTCGTTGAACGCGAGCCAGCTGCGCTCCCGGTCCAGGAACCGGTCGTGCGGCAGCTCGTCGTCGGCGAGGTCGGGCTCGTAGGCGTCGACGTCGCCGTCGATGTCGGGATCGAGGTCGGCGGCGGTCGACAGGGCCGCGCTGTTGCGCGGGGCGGCGACGGCGTGCGGCCGGTGGGCGGCGAGCGAGCCGACCGACGGCTGCGCGGCGGGCCGGAGCGGGACCTCGGAGCTGGGCTGCTGGCTCATGAACCCATTCTTCCGCGCCCGGGGCTCGGAGGGCGCGCCGGAGGGCGCGGGTACCGTGGGAAACGCGCGGTTCGCGCGGTCCGTACCGGCCGTACCACGGGGGCGTCCGTCGCCGTTCGCGAGCTCGGCGCGGGCTTCGGGGGCCGTGCGGTTTCCGTGGCTCGTGAGGCTCGTGAGGTTGGTGCGGTTCGCGTGGTCTCCGCCGGGATTTCTCCCGTCGTGAGGGGTCGGCACAGCTGACTGCATTCCGTGAGGGTGGCAAGCCCTTCTGAATGGCCGGTAACGGCGACATGACGCGCAGGAAGCGGTGTGCCGTGCGGGGACCGTACGACCCGGCTCCCCGGGACGGGGGCACGGGTCGTACGGGCCGTTCGTCCGTGCTTCAGCCGTGCAGGCGGCGCAGCGCCCGGAACGCGAGGACGACGGCGAGCGCGGCCAGGGCGAGCAGTATGCCGGTCTCGACGAGCTGGAGCGGCCAGAAGTGCGAGGCGGGGTGGTACTCGGCGTAGCTCCCGGTGATGTGCCGCTCGGCCAGGCACTGCTTGAAGTCGGCACCCCAGCTCAGACACGTGTCCTCGGGCAGCCGTCCGCCGTCGGCGGTCAGCCAGCCCCATGCGACGGGGACGGCCCCGTCGGGGAGCATGTCCGTGTGCCCCAGGCGGAACGTGTGGGTCAGTGTGGGCCAGAGGTCGTTGCGCACCGCGTTCAGGGCCGCCACCAGCACGCCGTAACCGATCACGGTCGTGACCATCGCGGCCACGGTGCGCCGGAGCACCAGCCCGGCCAGCGCGCCCAGGGCCAGCATGCACAGGGCGTAGCCGACGGGGACCGTGCCCATCGAACCGTACGCCGCGCGGCCGTACCAGTCGATCGGGTAGTAGGTCCGGTCGGTCCGCGACCAGGCCCAGGCGCAGACCGCCGACAGCACACCGACCCCGGCCAGGGTCAGCACGGCGGGCACCGCGAGCTTGGCGGCGAGCCAGCGGGCCGGCGGGACCGACTGGGTCCACGCCAGTCGGTATGTGCCGCTCTCCAGCTCACGGCCGATCATCGGACCGGCGACGAACAGTCCGAGGATCGCGGGCAGGACCATCATCACCGCGTTCGCGTAGCCGACGGCCCGACTGATCCGGAGCTCGGAGTCGAGGAAGCCGCGGACGACGTCACCGCACCCCCGGACCGTGTTCTCGATCGAGCAGCCGGAGTCCGCGAACGTTTCGGCGGCCGGGTCCGGCCACAGGAGGAAACCGACCAGGGCGGCGATTCCGCCGAGCGCGAGGGCGCCGGCGCCCCACAGGGTCCTTTGGTGCTGGCGCGTCACGACCCGGACCGGGCCGCGCAGGACGAACGCGCTCATGCTGCCACCTCCTCGTCGAGCCCGGCCTCGGCGCTCGGCGTCAGCAGGGCGGGGGCCTCCGGCGACCGGAGGTGGGCCAGCAGCAGTTCTTCCAGGGTGGGCTCCGTCGCCTCCCAGACGGCCGTGTCGACAGGGCCCTGTCTGCGGACCAGCGCGGTCCGTGCCCGCCCGGTCGTAGAGGACTCGACGACGGTGTGCGGCGCGGTGTCGCGCACCGGACCGGTGAGCAGGGCGTGCGCGGCGAGGAGGTCGTCCGTCTCGCCGCCGAGCCGGACCCGGCCGCCGTCGACCAGCAGCAGGTAGTCGCAGGCGCCCTCCAGTTCGCCCAGGATGTGCGAGGACATCACGATGGTGGTGGCGTGCTCGGCGGCCTCCGCCATCAGCGCGCCCATGAGCTGATGCCGGGCGAGCGGGTCGAGGTCGGCCATCGGCTCGTCCAGCAGGAGCAGCTCGGGCCGCTTGCCGAGGGCGAGGGCCAGGGCCAGCCGGGTGCGCTGGCCGCCGGAGAGGGCACGGACCGAGGTGCCGCGCGGGAGGTCCGCGGCGATGCGTTCGGCGGTGTCCTGGTCCCAGGTGTCCGGGTTCAGCTCGGCGCCCGCCCAGAGCGTCCCGGCGACCGTCAGCTGCGGGTACAGCGGCTTGTCCTGGGCCACGAACGCCACCCGCGCCCGCGCCCGGCCGGGCGCCGCGCCCAGCACCCGGACCGCCCCCTCGCTCGGCCGCAGGAAGCCCGCGGCCAGCGCGAGCAGCGTGGACTTGCCCGCGCCATTGGGGCCGACGAGGGCGCACACGCGACCGGCGGGCAGCCGGAACGAGCAGTCGCGCAGCGCCCAGCGCCCGCCCCTGCCGTTCCGGTACTTCATGCCGAGGCCGACGGCCTCGATCGCGGTGCCTCCCCCGGCAGTGGTGCCTGCCGTGGCCGCGACGCCTGCCGTCGTCGCAGCGCCTGTTGAGCTCGCAGCGCCTGTCATCCGGGCTGATCCCCCTCGAAAGTCCTGTCCAGTACGGCGGTGAAGAGCGCGCTCACGTCGTCCTTCTCCAGGCCGGCCGCGCGGGCCCGCCGGGTCCAGTCGGCGAGTTCGGCGCGCAGCGGGCCGTCGTCGGCGGCCGCCGCGCCGCCGAGCGTCCGCGTGACGAAGGTGCCGAGACCGCGCCGGCCCTCGACCAGGCCCTCCCGCTCCAGCTCCCGGTACGCCTTGAGCACGGTGTTCGGGTTGATGGCGGTGGCCTCCACGACCTCCCGCGCGGCGGGCAGCCGGTCACCGGGCTCCAGGAGGCCGAGCCGGAGGGCCTGTTTGGTCTGCTGGACGATCTGGAGGTATGTGGCGACACCGCTGCGCCGGTCGATGCGGTACGCGATCGCGGCGGGCACTGCCATGCTTTCCCCCTTTCACTAAGTAAGTAGTGAAAGCATCTGCTGAATGAGGGGCGGTGTCAAGCGGACGTGCGATGCCCGTTCGACCCCGCCCCTCGGCGCGCTGAGCGGCCCGGACCCGGTCAGGTCTCCGTGCGGTACATCAGGTCCACCTCGTGCGTCGCGAAGCCCATGCGCTCGTAGACGGTCAGGGCGGCCTTGTTGTCCGCGTCGACGTAGAGCATCGCGGTCGGCAGCCCCTGGGCGGCCAGGTGACGCAGCCCGATCGCGGTGAGCGCCTTGCCGAGTCCGCCGCCCTGCGCGTCCGGCCGGATGCCGAGGACGTACACCTCGCCGAGCTGCTCCTCGGCGTGCACCTTCGTCCAGTGGAAGCCGATCAGTCCGCCGTCGCGTTCGGCCAGGAAGAAGCCCTTCGGGTCGAACCAGGGCTGCGCCTTGCGGTCGTCCAGGTCGCGCTGGGTCAGCGCGCCCTGTTCCGGGTGGTGGGCGAAGGCGGCGCGGTTCACCGCGAGCCAGGCGTCGTCGTCCTCGCCGGGGACGAAGGCGCGGACGGTGACACCGGGCGGGAGGACCGGCTCCGGGATGTCCGGCGGGAGCAACGGGCGGCGGAGCTGGCGCAGTTCGCGGAAGAGGGAGAGACCGAGGACCTGGGCCAGATGCCGGGCGGCGGACTTCCCGCCGTGCGCCCACACGCGCAGCCGCTTGCCCGTCACCGCGAGGAGCGCCGCCCCGAGCGCCCGCCCGTGCCCCTGTCCGCGGTACGCGGGGTGCACGACCAGCTCGGCGGCCGGTGCCTCGACGGGGTCGGTGTCCTCCAGCTGTGCGTACCCCACCAGGGTTCCTCCGCTGCTGAGCAGCAGATGCCGCACCCCCTCGCGCCGCCCGCCCCGAAGCTGGAGGCGCCCCTGCTCGGACACGGCCTGCCTGCCGTCGGAACGGGCTGCCTCGTCGAGCAGATCGGACACCGCCTGGGCCTGTTCGGGGGAGAGCGCGTCGAGCGTCTGGATCTCCCGCCCGGGGGCGGGGAGCGGTACGTCAGTCGTCATGTGTACGAGCGTACGGGGGTGAGGCGGCGGTTGGCGGGTGTCACGGGGCCGGGGTGGTCACGGTGGTGCGCGGCCGGCCACATCCCGGATTCCTTCTCCGTGCCGACGGGTCTTTGGAGCTCATGCGCGCTGTAACGCTTCTGCGCGCTGTAACGCTTCTGCCCGCGTATATGAGCGATACGGATGGTATCGGGGCTTCGGTCACGATTCCGACCGCATGGCAATCAGTTCGTAACCATGCACATCTGTCGCGCTACGCGCGTTGACCCTAGGCTGCGCACGAAGTCTCCAGACTCGTCACCACCTTTGACCCTCGCTGAACTCACAAGGGGACCGATGTCAGCGCAACCGCAGAAGAACCGCGCGTCCCGGCGGGTGCTCGCCGCCGCGGCCGGGCTCGCCACCATCGGCGCGCTCATGGCCGCGATGCCGGCCGCCGCCCAGGGCCAGGGCAACAGCAACAGCCAGGGCAACGAAGACGGGCAGGGGCACCACAAGCCGGCCCGTACCGTCGACGTGCAGCTGCTGTCCTTCAACGACCTGCACGGGAACCTGGAGCCGCCGGCCGGTTCGGCGGGCACGGTCAACGAGACGCGGCCCGACGGCACGACGGAGGCCGTTCCGGCCGGTGGCGTCGAGTACCTCGCGTCCTCGCTGCGCACGGCGCGCAAGGGCCACCCGTACTCGATCACCGCAGCCGGTGGCGACCTGGTCGGGGCGAGCCCGCTGTTGTCCGGCCTCTTCCACGACGAGCCGACCATCGAGGCGCTCAACAAGCTGGACCTGGACGTCACGAGCGTCGGCAACCACGAGTTCGACGAGGGTGCCACGGAGCTGGCCCGCCTTCAGAACGGCGGCTGCCACCCGGTCGAGGGCTGCTACGAGAAGGGCAAGAAGTTCAAGGGTGCCGACTTCCCGTACCTCGCCGCCAATGTGACGAACGAGAAGACCGGCAAGCCGATCCTCAAGCCGTACACGGTGTGGAAGAAGAACGGCGTCAAGATCGGTTTCATCGGTGTGACCCTGGAGGGCACGCCGGACATCGTCACGGCCAACGGCGTCAAGGGCCTGAAGTTCCACAACGAGGTCGAGACGATCAACAAGTACGCCAAGGAGCTGGACCGCAAGGGCGTCAAGTCCATCGTTGCCCTGATCCACGAGGGCGGGATGCCCGCGTCCGGTGCGTACGACTACGACTGCGACAGCTCCGGCCCCGGCGCGGGCATCTCCGGTCCGATCGTCGACATCGCCAAGGGCATCACGCCCAAGGTCGACGCGCTGGTCACGGGCCACACCCACCAGGCGTACGTGTGCACGATTCCGGACCCGGCGGGCAACCCGCGCATGGTCACCTCGGCCTCGTCGTTCGGCAAGCTGTACACGGACACGACCCTCACCTACGACCTCCGCACCAAGGACATCGTCCGTACGTCGGTGAAGTCGGCCGGTGCGCAGAACCCGCGGTCGGCGAACCACATCGTCACCCGGGAGCAGCCCAGGGCCAGCGACATGACGGCCCTGATCGAGCGCTGGAACGCCCTCGCGGCCCCCATCGCGAATCGTCCGCAGGGCTACATCAGCGCCGACATCGACGGCCGCGGCTCCACGGCGCTCGAGAAGCCGCTCGGTGACCTGATCGCGGACGCCCAGCTGGAGGGCCTGGCCCCGGCTGACAAGGGCGGCGCGGTCCTGGCCCTGATGAACCCGGGCGGTATCCGCGCGGACCTGGTGTACAAGGCGTCCGGCGACGAGGGCGACGGTGTGGTGACGTACGGCGAGGCGTTCACCGTGCAGCCCTTCACCAACATGATGAACGTCCTCGACCTGACCGGCGCCCAGCTGATCACCGCGCTCCAGCAGCAGGTCAGCGGCCCCAACGAGGCCAGTCCGAAGATCCTTCAGGTGTCCGAGGGCCTGACGTACACCCTGGACATGACGAAGTCCGGCGCCGCCCGTGTGGTCACCGACACCATCAAGCTGAACGGTGAGGCGATCGACCCGGCGAAGACGTACCGCGTCGCGATGAACGAGTTCCTGGCAGGCGGCGGCGACGGCTTCGCGGCTCTCGGCCAGGGCACGAACAAGCTGGTCGGCCCCTCCGACCTGGATGTGTTCAACGCCTACCTGGCGGCCCACTCCTCGGCCGCCGCGCCGCTGGACCCGCCGGCGGCGGACCGGATCACGGTCATCCAGTAACACCCGCACGCGGGGACTTCGGGGCGGCGGGCCGGACGGGCCCGCCGCCCCTCGTCGTTTCCGGCGCCGGGTGGCCACGGGCCGGGGTCAGATGCCGTGGGCGGTGCCCGGTCGGCTGCGGGGAGTGTCTCGCCGGCCTCGCGGGCCTCGCGTTCGCCGAGACAGCCCGGTTCCGCCCTCCGCCGAGTGTTTGGGCGGGCCCGGGAGGTTGGTGTCGCCGGTGTGCCGACGAACCGGCGTGCCGGGTGACGCTCCGACAGTCCTTCGGCGCGGACCGGCGCGACTCCGCCACGAACTGCATCGGTTGAGCGGGTCCGCGAGCGGAGCCCCTTGCCCGCGCTCGCCGCGGCGTCAGGCGGAGAGCTGTTCGGCACGGACCAGATGCACGCAGGCCGCCGCAGTGATGACCAGGGGCGAGGCGATCGCCACGAGCATCATCCACTCACCCCCCACGAGGCCGCCGGTACCGATTCCCATACCGAGCAGGAGGCCGAGCAGCGGGAGCATGACCGATACCAGCAGGGTGGCAGCCGTGCCGATCACCTTGTCGCGGTTCTGCCACTGCGGGGTCGCCCACACGGCCACGACGGTCACGATCGCCAGGACGACACCCGCCGCGGGTGCGGTGACCGCGGCCAGCCCTGTGAGCGCCAGCAGAACCAGGGGCACGACGGCGCGCCGACGGTGGACGGGTGCTGCGGCAGGGCTCTCTCCCAGCGCGCTGGCCGCCATCGAGCGGGGGTCGCCGAGGCGTGCGAGCACGGTGTGGATCGTCCGGTCATCGGGGTCGGCCTCCCTGGCCAGGGAGACGGCGATGTGTTCGTCCAGATCGGCGATCAGCTCGTTGCGGCGCTCCTCGTCGAGTTCGGCCGTCTCGCGTGCCACGGCGGCCAGGTAGTTCTTCACCAGCGGATGCTGTGCGGTCTTCATGGTGGCTTTCCCTCTCGGTCGGCGGATCAGCGGGCGGGGCGGCGACTCGGCCGTCAGGAGGCGATGAAGTGGTCGACGCCGTCGCGGAAGCGCGGCCACACGGTGGCGAATTCGGCGAGGGCGGCCTGCCCCGTAGGCGTCAACTCGTAGTAACGGCGCGGTGGTCCACTGGGGGACTCCTGCCAACGGGTGTCCACGAGACTTTCGCGGCGCAGCCGCGAAAGCAGCGGGTAGATGGTGCCCTGGCTGGTGGTCATCACATCCACCGCACCCAGCGCCTCCAGCAACTCCACTCCGTAGAGCGGGCCGTCCCGCAACAGTGCGAGCACGCAGTACTCGAGCACCCCCTTGCGTAGCTGGCTCTCCGCCTTGCCTCCAGCCGGCTTGGCTGTCAAATCAGGTACCATGCAACGCATAGTACCTGGCGTTGAAAGTGACTATCCGCTCCTCGCCGGTGAGTCACTCGCTGGGGATCGGTTGAGGTGGCTCGGGGCGCGCTGAGCTCGGGGCACTCGATGAGCCGACTGCGGTCACCGCGCGTGGGGCGGGTGATGACGGCGATCGGAGGGCCTGTTCGCGCTGTTCCAGCTGTGACGTGTGCCCGTCATAATCCGAGGGCCGTTCCCCCCACCGCAGACGGAGGCCCTCCGCATGAGCAGCCCGTACGCCGGTTCGCGTCGCACCTTCCTCGATGGCTCCGAGGCGGTCGGCTGGATCAGCCTCGGCATCGTCCCGCTGGACTTTTTTGCCACCCGGTCGGGCCTCGTGGAGTCACTGATCCGGCACAACCCGGGGCTCTGAGGGGTCCGGGCCGAGCGGATTACCTCCCGCGTCATCGCCGTACGCCGGCACTCCTGGCTACGTTCGGAGCCTCGTCCCGCACGGGGACGCCGACGAGCCGACGAAGGGATCCGACGTGTCCGCCTATGGCTTCGCGCATCTGCGCAACCGTCGTCATCACCCCGACATCCTGGAGTACTTGGAGCGTATTCAGGCCACGCTCGACCCCTTTCACGGCCGCTTCGTCATCCACGGCCCTCCGGCCGAAGTGGTGGAGGGCAGTTGGCCCGGCAGCATGGTGCTGATCGAGTTCCCCGACCTGGCGGAGGCCCGCGCCTGGTACGAGTCCTCCGCGTACCAGGAGATCCTGGGACTTCGGACCGACCACATCGAGGGAGACGTGGTGCTGGTCGAGGGCGTCGGCCCGGACTACGACCCGGGCGTGCGCGCGGCGAAGCTGCGGGCGGAGGCGGTGACTCGTCGGGACTGATCCATCGGGCCCTGCTTTGATCTCCCTCCGTCGTCTTCCTGTGCCCCACACGCGGTCACCATGACCGTCGCGGCCAGCAGTGCAACAGCCGGGAAGGCTCTCCGCAGGTTCACGGCTGACCCCTGGTGACGATCCTCGCCAGGCTGTTGAGGCGCTCGTTGTCCCAGTACAGGGAGTGCCCGGTGTACAAGGAGTGCGGGGGCATCGATTCGCCGCCCGAGCATGGGAACCTCCCGTCGGGGACGTCGAAGGCCCTGCCGCTGAAGTCGTCGGAAACCGGATCGGTTCCGTGGACGATCGAGTGGGTGTCGAAAAGCCTCATGTCAGCCTTTGAGTTGAGGGGAGCGCACGCAGCTTCGGGGCCCGTTTCGCGTCGGCGTCCGTGGCTTCCTCCGGCGCGTCGGTGACCCATGCCCGCCGTCACCGGCCCTGGTCCTGGCCGCCGACGGGGTCCGTGTCCGCGTACTTCAGCTTCAGCCGGTCGAGTTCGTCCTTGACCGCCTCGTCAGTCGTCGACTGGTCCTTGCCCGCCCGCTCCAGGAGTTCCTGGAGGGAGCCGCACCGCTCGCCGACACTTCTGACGTACTTCTTCCAGGAGTTGTACACGTCCTTCTGCGCCGCCGCGCCCAGGCAACCCGTCACCGCGCCGAGTCCGGCCTGACCGTTCTCCAGTTGGGTCAGTGCGGTGCTGATGCCCCCACGTAAGGAACCGACCCCTTCGCCGGCCGTGACCCACGCCTTCCTGCTGGACTTCAATGTGTCGGTCGCGGCCTCGGCCGAGGGGCCCGGCCCGGCCGGGGCCTGGTTCAGGCGCATCGCCACGGACTGCCGACCGGTCACGTCGGCTTTGATCTGTTCCCACTCGTCCCACGCCATGCGTAGCCGCCTCCCCGTTTGCTTCTGCGGATCCGGCTCGGCCGAGGACTCCGCCTTGCGTCGAGGGCGTGAACGGGGCGGAAGAGACCGGAACAGCCCCGGAGCAGGTCTCGAAAGTGCCAGAGATTTCTTCTGGTCCGGCGGACGAATGGCGGAACCGGCGTTGGATTGCGGCCACCGCCCGACTCCAGGAGCCCGATGAACTCCGCTGATCACGTGGTGGCCGTTCCCATTCTCAGCTGATCCACCGCGCGATTGCGAACGTGTCCGCCTGCTCCCACATGTTTTGAGCCAGGGTGGAGTAGGAGTCCGATGTGCTGCGACGTGCTGTGGGCGCTGCGGTCGGGTGGGCGACGCTCGTGGTCGGCTTCGCGGGTGTGGACCCGCGGGGAAGGGCGGCGCACCGTCACGACGCGAGGCTGTGGCCCCGCTGAACGTTCCCCCTTGCCCGATCAGCCTCCCGGCGGCCGGCCGAGGACGCCGACCACTACGCCGCCGCCGTCCCGGCCGCCCCGCTCCGGTTCACAGCCCCGGCGGTGGCTGCGGGGCGCCCGGGAGCCGGATCGAGGCCACCGTGCCGCCGTCCCCGTCCGACGCCGGGCGCAGGGCGACCGTGCCGCCCGCCTGCTGGATCGTGCGGGCGACGATGGACAGGCCGAGGCCCGAGCCGGGGAGCTGGCGGGCGGACGGGGAACGCCAGAAGCGCTCGAAGACGTGGGGCAGCTCCTCGCCGGGGATGCCGGGGCCGTGGTCCCGTACCGTCAGCTCGCCGTCGCGCAGGGCCACCTCGATCGTGCCGCGCGGCGGGCTGAACTTGACCGCGTTGTCCAACACGTTGACCACCGCCCGCTCCAGCGCGGCCGGTTCGGCCCGCACGTACCACGCGGTCAGGTCGGCCCGGATGGTCAGCTCGGGGCCGCGCAGCCGGGCGCGCTGCAGGGCCGTGTCCGCGATGTCGTGCAGGCCCACGACCTGGAGCCGGCCGGGGGCCGCCGCGTCGGGGCGGGCCAGTTCCTGGAGGTCTCCGATGAGCGAGGCCAGCTCCGTCATCTGTGCCTTCACCGACGCCATCAGCGCCTTGCGGTCGTCCGGCGGGATCGCCCGGCCGGTCTCGTCGCTACGGGCCAGTAGCTCGATGTTGGTACGCAGCGAGGTCAGCGGCGTCCGCAGCTCGTGTCCGGCGTCCGCGATCAACTGAGCCTGGCGGTCCCGGGAACTGGCCAGGGAAGCGGTCATGGAGTTGAACGAGCGGGACAGCCGGGCGATCTCGTCCTCGCCCTCGGCGGGGATGCGGACGGTGAGGTCCTCGGTGCGGGCGACGTGCTCGACCGCCTCGGTGAGTTCGTCGACGGGACGCAGCCCGGTGCGGGCGACCCAGAGACCGGCCGCGCCCGCACCGACGACACCGATGCCGGAGACGGCGAGCAGCACCCACGCCAGGGTGGACAGCGGGGCGTCGATCTCGCTCATCGGGCGGGCGATGGATACGGCGATCCGGCCCGTGGCCCCGCCGGGAATCTGGGTGATCTGCACCACCGGGTAGGTGTAGACCCGCATTCGGGTGCCGTTCGCGGCCGTGGCCGAGTGCAGGGCGTAGGGCTGGTCCTGGTCGACGACCGCCAGGTCCGCCGCGGTCACCGGGAGCGGGGACACGTCGGGGGCGATGCACACCGTGCCCCGGGAGTCGACGAGCTGGGCGGTGTACTTCCCGGTGAACGTCCGGGGCGGCAGCGGAGTCGTGCCCCGGCAGTAGGCGTACAGGTCCAACAGATAGTTCGTGTCGACCTTGAGGCTGCGCAGCGAGGAGTCCATCTGGTCCTTCAGCTGCGCCCGGGTCACGAACCAGCACGCCGCTGCCACCGCCGCCACCGCGAACGCGACCGCCGTCGCCACCAGCAGCGCGAGCCGGGTGCGCAGCGGCAGGGCGCGGAGCCGGCGCAGGACCCCGGTCATCCGTCACCGCCGCCGGTGCGGAGCGCGTAACCGACCCCCCGCACCGTGTGCACGAGCCGCGGTTCGCCGCCCGCCTCCGTCTTGCGGCGCAGGTACATCACGTACACGTCCAGGGAGTTGGAACTGGGTTCGAAGTCGAACCCCCACACCGCCTTGAGGATCTGCTCACGGGTCAGCACCTGGCGCGGGTGCGCCAGGAACATCTCCAGCAGGGTGAACTCGGTGCGGGTCAGCTCGACCCGGCGGGCACCCCGGCTGACCTCGCGGGTGGCGAGGTCCATCCGCAGGTCGGCGAAGGCCAGCACGTTCTCGTCGGTGCCGCCAACGGCCGCTGCGGCGGCGTACGAGCTGCGGCGCAGCAGGGCCCGGATGCGGGCGAGGAGTTCGTCCAGTTCGAAGGGCTTGACCAGGTAGTCGTCGGCGCCCGCGTCGAGGCCGGTGACCCGGTCGCCGACGGTGTCGCGGGCGGTGAGCATCAGGATGGGGGTCGTGGTCCCGGCGGAACGGAGCCTGCGGGCCGCCGTCAGGCCGTCCATCCGAGGCATCTGGATGTCGAGGACGATGAGGTCGGGAGCGTACGACTCGGCCCTGGCCAGGGCGTCGACGCCGTCGACGGCGACCTCGGTGCCGTACCCCTCGAACGCGAGGCTGCGTTGCAGCGCCTCGCGCACGGCGGGTTCGTCGTCGACGATCAGAATGCGCTGCGGATCGTCCTCGGCGGGGCTCATCGCTGCTCGTCCTCTTCTCGTTCCGTGCGTCTTCGGGCACGGGTTTCCGCGCGTCCCGGTCGCGGGGGCCGGGCGCCTCCGCTCGCGCGGATCCGTGTGGCTCCTATGTGGGGCCGTGCGGCTCGGGCCATGGAGGTCCGCGCGTCTCAGGTCGCGGGGCGGACCACGGCCGGCGCGGGCCGCCCGTGCTGCCTCCAGCGTCGCACGGCGGGGAAGCGCGGGCGGACGGTGGCGCGGGCGCGGGCGCGGGCGGACGGTGGTGCGGGTGCGGGTGCGGGTGCGGGGGGTGCGGTGCGGTGCGAGGTGCGGGGATGCCGGAGGCGCGCACGGGGGCGCGAGACGCGTCAGGCGTTGCCTCCGGCACCGGCCCGCAGGGTGCTGAGGTCGGCCTTGAGCGTGTTCACCGGGATGGCGAAGCCGAGGCCCACGCTGCCCGCGTCGGCGCTGCTCGATCCGCTGCCCGAACTCGCCGCGTACATGGCCGAGTTGATGCCGATGACCTCGCCGTTCATATTGATGAGCGCGCCACCGGAGTTGCCGGGGTTGAGAGAGGCGTCGGTCTGGATCGCCTTGTACGTGGTGGTGGAGTCGCCGGTGTCCCCGTTGAACTGCCGGCCGCCGAACTCGAACGGCCACTGTCCGCCGCCCGGCCCGCTCCACCTCCGGTCCTGACCACCGCCGTTGTCGTCCTTGGGGACCGTGACGTCGCGGTCGAGGGCGGAGACGATGCCGCTGGTGACGGTGCCGGTGAGCCCCTCCGGGGAGCCGATCGCGACGACCTGGTCGCCCACGGCGAGCGCCGAGGAGTCGCCCAGCGCGGCCGTCTTCAGACCGCTCGCGCCCTGGAGCCTGATGAGCGCGAGGTCCTTGGCGGCGTCGGTGCCGACGACCTTCGCGGAGTACGTGCGGCCGGTGCTGAGCGTCACCTTGATCGACGAGGCGCCGGAGATGACGTGGTTGTTGGTCACGACCTCGCCGTCGGAGGTGATGACCACCCCGGAGCCGGTGGATTCGCCCGCGTTCGAGGACGCGTTGATCTCGACGATCGTCGGTGAGACGGCCTTGGCGACCCCGGCGACGGTGCCCCTGCTGCTCTGCGAGACGGTGGTGCCCGCCACGACGCCTCCGCCCCCGGCGACCGTCGCGCCGTCGCGGGTCAGCTGGCCGATCACGGTGGCGGTGCCGCCGCCCACGACCGCCGCCGTGATCGCCACGGCCGCCAGGAGGGCCACCGGCCGCTTGGCCCGGCGCCCGGACGCGGCCGGTTCGGCGGCGAGGGAAGCGGCGGGCGGAGTCGGGAGGTGGGACGGCGGTGGCGGGTACGACGCGTCACCGTTGCCGTACGAGGGGTACGTCGGGTACTCGCCGCTCGGGCGCTGGCTCTTTGTCATGTCCCAAAGCGTCTGCGGCGAAGATGAGAGCAGCCTGAGCGCGTCCTGAGAAGCCGGGCAGAACCTCGTATGCCCGAAATAAGGAAGGCCGGACGAGAAGAGGACGGCCGCACGAGAGGGGCTGGGCGGGGGAGCCCGGTCGGGGAGAAGGGCTGGACGTGGAGGCCCGGTGCCCTGCGGGATGGGACAGAGAGCGATCACGGCGAGCGGGTCGCGTCGGGTGAGCGGGTCGAGTCGGACGGGCGGGCCGCGCCGGATGAGTGGGCTGAGTCGGACGGGCGGGCCGAGTAGACGGCGGACGGCGTTGCCTGTCGCCGCTCGGACCGTCATTCCCCGGCGCTGGGCTCCCCGCAGCCGCACGAACGCCGGATCACCAGCGCCGAGGGGAACTGCTTCAGCCGTTCCCGGCGCGACCCCGACACCCGCAACGAATCGTCGAGTACCAGGTCCACCGCGGCCTGCGCCATCGCCGGGCGGTCCGAGTGGACCGTCGTCAGCGGCGGGTCGGTCAGTCCGGCTTCCTTCACGTCGTCGAAGCCCGCCACCGCGAGCTCTCCGGGCACGTCGATCCGCAGCTCGCGTGCGGCCCGCAGCACACCGATGGCCTGGTCGTCCGTCGAGCAGAAGATCGCGGGCGGCCGGTCCGGTCCGGCGAGCAGCTTCAGCGCCACCTGATAGGCGTCGTAGCGGTTGTACGGGGCCTGGAAGAGCCGGCCCTCCGTCGAGCGCCCGGACTCCTGCATCGCGCGGCGCCAGCCCTCGATGTGGTCCGCGACCGGGTCGCCGACCACTGGGGTCGACTCCACGCCGCCGAAGCACGCCACGTACTCGTTGCCGTGCTCCAGCAGGTGCCGGGTGGCGAGCTGGGCACCCCCGATGTCGTCCGTGACGACCGCGACGTCCTCGATCGCCTCCGGGCGCTCGTGCAGCAGCACCACCCGCGCGTCCCAAGCCTCGATCTCGGCCGCCGCCCGCTCGCTGGGGCCCTGGCTGACCAGGATCAGGCCCGAGACCCGCATGCCGAGGAACGCCCGCAGATAATGGACCTCGCGTTCGTCGCGGTAATCGGAATTGCCGACGAGCACCATTTTCCCGCGCTCGGCGGCGGCCTGTTCGACCGCGTGCGCCATTTCCGCGAAGAACGGCTGCCGGGCGTCCGGCACGATCATTCCTATGAGATCGGTCCGCCGCGAGGCCATCGCCTGGGCAACCCGGTCGGGCCGGTAGCCCAGTTCCTTGATCGCGGCGAGCACTCGCTCGCGCGTGGCCGGGGCGACCGGCCTCGGTCCGTTATTGATGACATAGCTGACAACCGCGGTCGACGTACCCGCCAGTCTCGCCACATCGTCCCGAGTCACCTTGGCCACGCGCGGCAGTCTACGCGGATCGACCGTACGGCAGGCAGGCCGTACCACTGTTCATTCCGTAAATCCGGCCGCCGCGGGCTGCTCCGAGCGCCCGCCGCGCCCGGCCGCGGCACCTGCTGCGGCCCGCCCCGGCCCCCTCCGCGGCCTGCGTCCCGGCTTCCTCGGCGGCGCGGTCCGCCTTCTCACGACCCGTCCCGCCCGCAGTGGCCAGCTCCGCAGTGGCCAGCTCCGCAGTGGTCAGCTCCGCAGTGGTCAGCTTCGCAGTGGTCAGCTCCGCAGCGGTCAGCTCCGCAGCGGCCCTCCCCCAGTGGCCTTCCCCGCGGCGGCCTTCTCACGGTCCGCCTTCTCACGGTCCGCCTTCTCGGGAACGACGAAGCGGTAGCCGACGTTGCGGACGGTGCCGATCAGCGACTCGTGCTCGGGGCCCAGCTTGGCGCGCAGCCGCCGTACGTGGACGTCGACCGTGCGGGTGCCCCCGAAATAGTCGTAGCCCCAGACCTCCTGGAGGAGCTGGGCGCGGGTGAACACCCGGCCGGGGTGCTGGGCCAGGTATTTGAGCAGTTCGAATTCCTTGAAGGTCAGGTCGAGGACCCGGCCCTTCAGCTTCGCGCTGTATGTCGCCTCGTCGACGGACAGGTCGCCGTTGCGGATCTCCGTCGGGGAGTCGTCGGCGACCAGCTGCCTGCGGCCGGTGGCCAGCCGCAGCCGGGCCTCGACCTCGGCCGGTCCGGCCGTGTCCAGCAACACGTCGTCGATGCCCCAGTCGGCGGTGACGGCGGCGAGGCCGCCCTCCGTCACGACGAGGACCAGCGGACAGCCCGGCCCCGTGGACCGCAGCAACTGGCACAGCGACCGCACCTGCGGCAGCTCGCGCCGGCCGTCGACCAGGATGACGTCGGCACCGGGGGTGTCGACGAGCGCGGGCCCCTCGGCGGGCGCCACCCGCACGTTGTGCAACAGGAGACCGAGGGCGGGAAGCACCTCTGCCGATGGTTGGAGCGCGTTCGTCAGGAGCAGGAGTGAACTCATCGCCGTCCACCTGCCCGAGCCGTCGGTCGATGATGGTGCGCGGTTCGCTCGCCCATTACGTCGGTCCTCCTCGTTCCCTGCGAGAGGGGCACTCCCGGAACGGGCCCGGGGGAGTATGCGGCACTTCTTCGTTCGTCTTCGCACGGCCCTTTGCGCGGGTGCACGGTTACGTGGTGCGGCCCCGCGCTCCCGAGCCGCTGAGCTTCTGGAAACGTCGCCGTGACAACGCCTGGAAAGCGCAAAAGGACCCGGGGGCTTCTCTGCCCGGATCCTCTTCCCAGCAGAATAGCCCACATGAGTTCTGCGCCCGAGGGACGAATTCGGAGTTCCGCTGTTCCCTTGCTCACGTCCGGTGGTCCGTTCGGTGGTGCGGACGGTCGCTCGCACACCACGCCGCCGCTCTCTTCGAGGGCCTCTCTGCTGACCGATGACGGCGTCCGTATCGAGGCGCTGTACGAGCCGTGCGCGGCGGGGGGCGGGGCCGTCGCCGGATCGTCCTTCGACGGTACTGCGCCCGGCGGCGTCACGGGCGGTGACGTGTGCGCTGTCACGCTCGGCGGCGTCGGCACCGCCACGGACGGTCGCGCCACCATCGCGCACGGCGAGGTCAGGGACGGCGAGGCTCCGCATGGCGAGGCCGCGGCAGGAATCGTCACGGCCGGGGGCGCCGAGGGCGGCGGTACGGGTGGTGACGGTGTCACGCGTGGTGATGGTGTCGGGGACGGTACGGCGATCGTGATCGCCCACGGCTTCACCGGTGCGCTGGACCGGCCCGCGGTGCGGCGTGCCGCGCGGGTGCTGGGGCGGCGTGCCGCCGTGGTCACGTTCTCGTTCCGGGGACACGGCGGGTCCGGCGGCCGGTCCACGGTGGGGGACCGGGAGGTGCTGGACCTGGCGGCCGCGGTGCGGTGGGCCCGGGCGCTGGGGCACCGGCGGGTCGTGACCGTCGGGTTCTCGATGGGCGGGTCGGTGGTGCTGCGGCACGGGGCGCTGTACGCGGCCGGTGCGGCGGTTCCCTCGGACCCGTGGGCCCGAGCGGAGGTTCCGGCGGATCCGGCGGCCCGCGCGGACGCGGTGGTGGCGGTGAGCGCCCCCGCCCGCTGGCACTACCGGGGCACCGCCCCGATGCGCCGCCTGCACTGGCTGGTCACCCGGCCCACCGGCCGACTGGTCGGCCGCTACGGCTTCCGTACCCGCATCGGCCGGGACGACTGGGATCCGGTACCGCTCCCGCCGGTCGCCGCGGCTGCCATGATCGCCCCTGCCCCGCTCCTGATCGTGCACGGCGACCAGGACCCGTACTTTCCGCTGGACCACCCCCGGATGCTGGCCGAGGCGGCGGGGGACGGCACCGAGTTGTGGCTGGAGCCCGGTATGGGGCACGCGGAGAACGCCGCGGACGAGGGCCTGCTTACCCGGATAGGTGACTGGGCGGCGGCGTGCCCGATGATGGGCAGCTGACGCGATACGAGAGGAGCCGCCGTCATGCCAGCGGGAACGATCCGCTACTGGGCCGCCGCCAAGGCCGCCGCCGGGACCGCGGAGGAGCCGTACACGGCCGAGACCCTGGCCGAGGCCCTCGACGCGGTGCGCGAGCGGCACTCCGGCGAGCTCACCCGAGTGCTGCAAAGGTGCTCGTTCCTCGTCGACGGCGAACCCGTGGGCGGCCGGAGTCATGAGACCGTACGCCTTGCCGAGGGCGGCACGGTCGAGGTGCTCCCGCCGTTCGCAGGAGGGTGAAACCCCAGCACATGAACAGCAACGATCAGCAGCACCCGTACGGCCCGGCCCCGGCCTCGGGCCCGGCCCCGGCCCCGGCCTCGGGCCAGGGCCACAGACACGGACCCGGGCATGAGTACGGGTACGACGCTCCGTCGAACAGCCCGGAGCAGCAGTGGCCCGCCCAGCCGTACGGGCAGCAGCCGCAGCAGTCCTCGTACCCCTCGGCGCCCCAGGGGACGTACGCCCCCTACGGCGACGGAAGCCCCGGCGCACAACCGCACACGCCCCAGGCTCACATGCCCCAAGCTCATGCATCCCAGGCTCATGCGCCACAGGGCCACACGCCCCAGGCATACGCGCAGCAGTCCCACGGCGGTCGGCCGTACGCGGACCAGCCGTACGCGGACCAGTCCTATACGAACCAGCAGCCGCACCAGCCGTACCAGGGGCATGGGAACGGGAACGAGGCGTACGGCGGCCAGTCGTACGGCGGCCATCCGCACGGGAACCAGCCCCACGCGGGTGAGCCGTACCCCTCCCAGCCGTACCCGTCCCAGCCGTACGGTTCGTCCTCGTGGCCGACCGGGGCCGGACAGGAGCCCGCCGGACCCACCGGGGCCGCATCGGCCGGCGCACAAGGCACGCATGGCGTACAGGGCCCAGGCAGCCCGCAGGACCTCGGGGTCACCCAGACCTGGGAGGGCCAGACCTGGGACACCCAGTACCAGCCGACCGTCCGCCGTAACGAGACCTCCGGGCCGGACGCGCCGGTTCAGGAGCCCGCTCCGGCCGCCGCCGAGACCGCGTACTTCCCCCGGCACCCGCAGCCCCACACCTGGGGCGCCACCGGCTCCCAGCCGCTGCCCCCCGAGGTCTCCGCCCCCGCGCCCGCATCCGTCGCCGGGGCACCGGCCACCGACGGAGTACCGGCCACCGACGGAGTACCGGCCGCCGACGGGTCCCCGTCCACCACGTCCGGGCTCGACACCTCCGGGTACAGCGCACCCACCACCGTGGGCAACAGCCGCGTCACCGACGCCCAGCGCGCCCGTGCCGAGGGCCGCTCGCCGATCATCGTGCCGGGCATCCAGCCTGCGGGGATCACCGCGGCGCTCGGGCTGCTGCTCGCTCTCGGCGCCGCGGTCGGGTCGTACGCCCTGCTCGTGCCGCTGGTGCTGCTTCAGGCTCTGACCGCGGCCGGATGGTTCCGGCTGAACGGCATGTGGCCCGCGCGGCAGGGCATCATGCTCGCGTTCGCGGGCGGGATCGTCGCCGATGCCGCGATGCTCGCCGCGGGCCGTCAGAACGCCCCGGCCGCCATGCTCGGCACCCTCGGTGTCTGGGTGCTGCTCACCGTGGTCCTCCAGTTGCGCAGCCACGCGGGTGCCGACGAGCGGCTGTACGGACTGATGGCCACCGCTGCCTCGGCCGCCCTGACGGTCCTGGCGGCGGGGCACCTCGCAGCGGTCCCGGACGCGGTGACGGCCGGCGCGGTGGCGGTCGCGGCTGCCGTGTTCGTCCGCACGCTTCCGCTGACCGGTCCGGCTTCGATCGTGGCGGCCCTGCTCGCGGCTGCGGGCGCGGGTGCGGCGGCCGGGGCGTTCACCGGCCTGGCCTCGCACGGGGCGCTGGTCGGCCTGGCGGCGGGCGGGTGCGCGCTGATCGGGCTGCAGGCGGCGAGCTACGACTACCCGTCGCGGTTCGTCCACATGACGGCCGGTGTGGCGCTGCCGCTCACCGCCGCGGCCCCCGCCGTCTATCTGGTCGGCCGGGTGCTCGCGTAGCACGGACCGGTCGGCCGTCCGGGGCCTGTCGGCCCCCGGCCGGGCGCGGCCCGGATCCGAGGGGGCCTCGGATCCCAGGGCCCAGGATTCGGGAGACTGGGATCCGGAGCGCACCCCTCTCGGGAACCGAAGGAGGTGCCCGCTCGTCGATCATTCGGGACGGCCGGTGTGCAGGGGGAGCACGGGCGCCGTCGACGGCACCTGTGCCGTCGATACGGACGCAGGGGGGAAAGAGCAGTCATGCGGGCACTGCGGGCATTGCTTCTCATCGTGGTGGTTCTCGGCGGAATCTTCGTCGTCGCCGACCGGGCGCTGGTGTACTTCGCCGAGTCGGCGGCCGCGGACCGGGCCCGGATACCCGGAGCGACGGTCGACTCCACGGACGTCTCCATCAAGGGATTCCCGTTCCTGACCCAGGTCGCCGCCTCGCAGCTCGACGAGGTCGAGGTGCGGATCAACGGCATCGAGACCGACAGCGAGGGGCGCAGGATGCGGATCAGCAGCCTGGACGCCACGCTGCGCGACGTGCGGCTGACCAACGGCTTCTCCGGTGTCACCGCGGCCGATGCCGACGGCAAGGTCGTCATCTCCTACGAGGACCTGACCAGCACCGCCGGTGACGGGGTCTCCGTCGAGTACGGAGGCGACGGCAAGCTGAAGGTCACCGGCACCGTCGACATACTCGGCCGCCCCCTCTCGCGCAGCGTGCTGTCCACCGTCACCCTCGTCGACGGCCAGACCATCAAGGTGCGTGCGGACAAGGTGCCGGGTGAGGGCATTCCCGGACTGGAGGGCCTGGTGCGCCGGCAGAGCGACTTCGAGCGGCAGGTCGGCGGCCTGCCCAGCGGCATGGAGTTCCGGAAGATCCAGGCGACCGACAAGGGCGTGGAGGTCACGGTGTCGGGCACGAACGTACGACTCGCCGGATAAGCCCCCGGCGGGGCCCGGTTGCGGGTCCTGCCACTGGTTCCGGTCATGTGGCCCAGTCATGTGGCCCGGTCACGGGGTTCGGCCGCGGGGTTCGGCCGTGTGGCCCGGCCCGTTGCTTCCGGTCGCGGTTTCCCGCTCCCGGTTTCTGCCGCGGGGGCCTGCTGTGACACCACATGCCACATGCTGAGACGGTCGCGTCCGCTCCTCAGATAAGTGGCGGATCCCGATCGCCCGTCAGTGAGCCGGAGCACTCCCGGACCTGTCTCGTATTCCGTATAACGGACGGTTGTGTCTCATCATGCGACACGACGGTGACACGGCCGTCCGCACGTCCCTACGATCGGTCCCATGCAGTGCGCTATTGGCGGTCTCCCTCAGTGGGGACGGGCGGATCTCACGAAGCGGCGGGCAGTGGACCTGTGTCGCATCGCCGCCATGCTCTGTCGCGCTGTCTGAGCGGAAGCCTTCGGCTGCCCGCGCGTCTTCCCCGGCCTTTCGTCCGGTTTCAGGGCCTAGGCCCCCACCCCGCTTCGTCTTCGCACGTGCGCCGCATGCGGCGCCGCCGCGTACACCCGCATCACGCACCGTCTCGCACCATCTCGCCGCAGACTGCCCCGGAGGAGAAAACTAATGAGCCGCAGCGACGTCCTGGTAGACGCCGACTGGGTCGAGGCCCACCTCGACGACCCCAAGGTCGCTCTCGTCGAGGTCGACGAGGACACCTCGGCGTACGAGAAGAACCACATCAAGAACGCGATCCGGATCGACTGGACGAAGGACCTCCAGGACCCGGTGCGCCGTGACTTCATCGACCAGGCCGGCTTCGAGAAGCTGCTGTCCGAGAAGGGCATCGCCAACGACACCACCGTCGTCCTGTACGGCGGCAACAACAACTGGTTCGCGTCCTACGCGTACTGGTACTTCAAGCTCTACGGCCACGAGGACGTCCGCCTGCTCGACGGCGGCCGCAAGAAGTGGGAGCTGGACTCCCGCGACCTCGTCGACGGCGACCAGGTCCCGTCCCGTCCGGCCACCGAGTACAAGGCCAAGCCGCAGGACCAGTCGATCCGCGCCTACCGCGACGACGTCGTCGAGGCGATCGGCGGCCCGAACCTGGTCGACGTGCGTTCGCCCGACGAGTTCAGCGGCAAGCTGCTCGCCCCCGCGCACCTGCCGCAGGAGCAGTCGCAGCGCCCCGGCCACGTGCCGACGGCCCGCAACATCCCGTGGTCGAAGAACGCCAACGACGACGGCACGTTCAAGTCGGACGAGGAGCTGAAGGCCCTCTACGAGGCCGAGCAGGTGGACCTGTCGAAGGACACCATCGCCTACTGCCGCATCGGCGAGCGTTCCGCGCTCACCTGGTTCGTGCTGCACGAGCTGCTCGGCCAGGAGAACGTGAAGAACTACGACGGTTCGTGGACCGAGTACGGCTCCCTGGTGGGCGTGCCGATCGAACTCGGCGCCGCCAAGTAACCCGGCACCACCCGGATCAGCACGACACCGACCCAGAAGGACAAGGACACCATGTGTGGAGCACAGGCAGGCGGCCCCGACGCCTCGACCATCAAGCCCGGTGAGACGACCATCCAGGGCAGCGTGACGCGCGACGGCGAGCCCGTCGTGGGCTACGTGCGCCTGCTGGACTCGACCGGCGAGTTCACCGCGGAGGTTCCGACCTCGGCGACCGGGCAGTTCCGTTTCTACGCGGCCGAGGGCACGTGGACGCTGCGCGCCCTGGTGCCGGGCGGCAGCGCCGACCGCACGGTCGTGGCGCGGACGGGGGGCCTCTCCGAGGTCGCCATCGCCGTCTGAGGCCGCCGAGGGCCGTACCCGCGGCCGGTTCGTGCGCGTGCCAGGCGCGTACGCGGCTGTCTCGTACGCAACCAGGCGTGGCCGAACGGGCCGCGCCAGACCGGCCGGAGGGCCGTACCCCAGGGGTTGGACGCTTCTGGCACGGGTACGGCCCTCCGTGCCGTTCGTAGTGCCGTTCGTGCGGCTGGGGAGCGCGTACGTGCCTTGCGTACGGCGGGCCCGGCTCCCGTGCGACTCCCGTAGGGCGGGAACGCGCCCGTCCGCGGGGCGGAAAACCGTCCTACGCTGGAAGCATGTACGCGCGACGCCGTCGCGGCTACTTCCTGATGATGGGCGGCTGCATCGTCCTCTTCGTCTCGGCCTGGGCCTTTGTGAGGCTGTGGTCGATGCCCGCCGCGATAGTGATGTGCCTCGTGGCGATGGTCATCCCGCCCGTCGCGGCCATGATCGCCAATCGGCGCGGGCCGGAGGACCGCTGGTGGGACGACCCCTCCGGCGATCCGCAGTCCGATGAGTGGTGGGACGAACTCGACGGCAAGAAGCGTCATTGACCGCCGGGGGCACATCTCGCCCATGCCACGCTTGTCTGTGGGCGAGATGTGCCCCCGGTGACGTGTGTGCGCGTGGGGCGGCCGGGGGCGTCGGATGTGCCAGAGGCGTCGGTGTCAGTAGACGAGGGCCTGGACGTCGTCGGCCATGATCTCGCTGACGAAGACCTGGGCGCCCGCGATCCGTACACCTTCCAGGACATCCTGCTCGGTGATGTCGCGGCGGGCCGCGCACTGTGTGCACAGCGTGATCCGTCCGCCCGTCAGGATCGACTCGATCAGGTCCGGCAGCGGCGCCGCGTGCGGCAGCTCGAACTCGGCGGCGCGTCCCGGCAGGGCGAACCACGAGGACTCCCCGGTCAGCCAGAGCGAAACCTCGACCCCGCTGGCGGCGGCGACCGCAGCCACCGTGAACGCCTGCGAGCAGCGCTCGGCCGCATCGGCACCAGCAGTCACCTTGATCACGAGCTTCTTCGACATGAGTCGAACTGTAATCGCCGGCCGGCCTCGCGCCCGGGTCCCGCACCCCGAGTCCCCGTACCCGAACCGACGTGCCGGGCCTCAACCCATTAGGCTGGAGCCCGGCGCCCTACCGCTGCCGCACCGCCCGTCCCAAGGAGTTCCCGTGCTTGAGGCATTCTTCACCGCCCTGCTGGTCCTGGTCTGCGTCGGCGTCCTCGCCTTCGCGGGCGTGACCGTGAAGAAGCTCTACCAGGGCCAGCGCTGACCGCTGCGGCTCACCGCCTCGTTCCCTCCGTCCTTCTTCGGCGCGGGTACCGTCCGTCGGACGGACGTGGCCTTCGCACCCCTGTGCGCCACGTCCGCGGTCCATCGCCCTCGCCCCCCTCACAGATCGTCTGAGCCACTCATGATCGAGATCCCGTCCGACCTCCATCCGGACCTCGTCCCGCTGGCCTTCCTCCTCGGCAACTGGGCGGGCGCGGGTGTCTCCGACTTCCCCGGCGCCGAGAACTGCAACTTCGGCCAGGAGGTCTCCTTCAGCCACGACGGCCGGGACTTCCTGGAGTACGTCTCGCACACCTGGGTGCTCGACGCCAAGGGCAACAAGGTCAGGCCGCTGGAGTCAGAGACCGGCTACTGGCGCATCGACAAGGACCGCAAGGTCGAGGTCGTCATGGTGCGTGACCAGGGCGTCGTCGAGGTCTGGTACGGCGAGCTGGCCGCCCAGAAGCCGCAGATCGACCTGGTCACCGACGCGGTGGCGCGGACCGCTTCCTCCGGCCCGTACAGCGGCGGCAAGCGGCTCTACGGTTACGTGAAGAGCGACCTGATGTGGGTCGGCGAGAAGGCCACTCCCGAGGTGGAGCTGCGCCCGTACATGTCGGCTCACCTGAAGAAGGTCGTCACCCCCGAAGAGGTCGAGGCGATGGCGAAGAGCCTCGGCGACCTGCCGGACGACGGTATCGCCTTCTTCAAGTAGCCCGACGTCAACAAGTCCGCTTTCAAGGGGTCCGCCTTCACGAAGCCAGACTTCAAGTAGTCCGACTTCGAGTAGGTCGGACTTGAATCCGACTTCAGGCAGCCCTGCGCGGGAGCCCCTTCGTGCAGGCGTGGTTCACGAAACCCGTGCATCAGGTGGTCCGTGGAGCTCCGCGCCCGGTTCGTCCAGGTGGTGTGCCCGCGTCTCCCGCCGCCCGGCCCCTTGGTCTTCGGCCGTGGGCGGTGGCGCGCTCGGACCTACACTGAGCGTGTGGTGAGCACCGACTGGAAGACCGATCTCCGGAAGCGCGGCTACCGGCTGACGCCGCAGCGGCAGCTTGTCCTGGAAGCCGTCGACACACTCGAACACGCGACTCCCGACGACATCCTCTGCGAGGTGCGCAAGACGGCGTCCGGGGTGAACATCTCCACCGTCTACCGGACGCTCGAACTCCTTGAGGAACTGGGCCTGGTCAGCCACGCGCATCTGGGGCACGGGGCGCCGACGTACCACCTGGCCGACCGCCACCACCACATTCATCTGGTCTGCCGCGACTGCACGAACGTCATCGAGGCAGACGTCGAGGTGGTCGCCGAGTTCACCGCGAAACTCCAGGGCGCCTTCGGTTTCGAGACCGACATGAAGCACTTCGCGATCTTCGGCCGGTGCGCCGACTGCACGGCGAGGGCGGTGTCCGAAGGCGCGGCTCCGCAGACGGCGCCGAAGGGGGGGCCGGCCGGCCGCGAGGTCTGAGCGGGCCCCGGTCGGCCGATGTCGCAGCTCCGGTGCGCGTGCCGACGGCGCTGCCGCCGTTCACCGATGCTCCCCCCGGGTACTGGTCCTCCGCCCGCGACCGTGCTGTCCCCAGGGGGCTGGCTATCCGCCCCGCGACCGTGCTGTCCCCAGGGGGCCGGCCCTTCGCCCCGCGACGTAGGCGCCGCAGCCCGCTTTCGCACCCGTGCCGCCCACCGTCGGGCCCTTCGCATGGCGTCGTACGCTGGTCGCATGAAGAGCCCCCTGCTGTCCCTGCCCGGCGCCGTACCCGCCGAAGGCCGCGACGAAGGCGTCGCCGCGCACTACGGCGACCTGTTCCGCGAGCAGCGCGCGCTCGCCGACGGCTCCGGCCTCGTCGACCTCTCGCACCGTGCCGTCGTCACCGTCAGCGGCAGCGACCGACTGGCCTGGCTGCACCTGCTGCTCACCCAGCACGTCAGCGAACTCGCGCCGGGGCAGGCCACGGACGCTCTGATCCTCACCGCGCACGGGCACGTCGAGCACGCCCTCTACCTCGTCGACGACGGCGAGATGGTGTGGATGCACGCCGAGCCGGGCACGCAGGAGGAACTCGTCGCCTACCTGGAGTCCATGAAGTTCTTCTACCGGGTCGAAGTCGCCGACCGTACCGGGGACTTCGCCGTGGTGCACCTGCCCGCCGGCTCCATCGCCGAGGCCCCGGACGGCGTGGTGGTACGGGAGACGTCGTACGGCCGGGACCTGTTCCTGCCCCGCGCCGACCTGGAGGCGTACGCGGCCGAGCACGGCCCGCTCGCCGGGATCCTGGCGTACGAGGCGCTGCGCGTCGAGGGGCACCGCCCGCGTCTCGGCTTCGAGACCGATCACCGGACCATTCCGCACGAGGTGGGCTGGATCGGCACCGCCGTCCACCTCCAGAAGGGCTGCTACCGGGGGCAGGAGACCGTGGCCCGGGTGCAGAACCTGGGCAGGCCGCCGCGTCGGCTGGTCTTCCTGCACCTCGACGGCAGCGAGGTGGCCCTGCCCGGACACGGCACCCCCGTACGGCTCGCCGCGGACGGCCCCGAGGGCCGGCAGCTGGGCTTCATCACGACGTCCGCCCGCCACCACGAGCTGGGGCCGATCGCGCTCGCCCTGGTCAAGCGGAACGTCGCGGTGGACGCGGAACTGCTCGCCGGGGACACGGCCGCCGCGCAGGAAGTCATCGTGGAGCCGTAAGGCCCGGTGCTCCATCGCAGAGCCGTAGGGTCCGGTGCTCCGCCGCGGAGGCGTGGGGCCCGGCCTGCGACCGGGGGCGAGGGCTCGGAGTTTCACCCGGAAGGCGTAGGGCGCGGGCCTCGGTGTTCGTGGCGGCCTCCGGCGGTACGGCGCGGGCCCCGACGGTCGCGGAGAGCGGGCCGGCCCGGACCGGACCGCGGCGGTCGAGGGGGCTCCGCTCAGACTTCGACGAGCACGGTGAACGGTCCGTGGTTCGTGAGCGAGACCCGCATCTCGGCCCCGAACCGGCCGGTCTCCACCCGCGCCCCCAGCGCCCGCAGCTGCGCCACCACCTCCTCGACCAGCGGCTCGGCCACCTCGCCGGGCGCGGCGGCGCTCCAGGTGGGCCGGCGCCCCTTCCTGGCGTCCCCGTAGAGGGTGAACTGCGAAATCACCAAAAGTGGTGCATTCACATCCGAGCAGGACTTCTCGCCCTCTAGAATCCGGACCGACCAGAGCTTGCGGGCGAGCTGGGCCGCTTTCTCCGGGGTGTCGTCGTGGGTGACTCCCACCAGCACACACAGCCCCTCGCCGACGATCTCGCCGACCACCTCGGGCCCGCCCGGCGCGCCCGAGCCGTCGGCCACCGTCACCTTCGCGCCGTCCACCCGCTGTATCACTGCACGCATACGGACCAACCTAACTTGGCCAAACCCGGCCTTGGGCTGAATGGGTACAGAGCACCCACTCAGGGCCACTTGAGTGGCACCATGCTCGCAAGGCGGTGTGCCGACGCACCGGTCGAGGGGATGGACACAAGCATGAGCACCTATGGAACCGGGCGGTCCCCCGGCGCAGTGCCGGTCACGTGCGACGGCGAGAGCAACGGCGGCACCAGCACCATGCGCCCACCCGTACAGCGGACCGGCCAAGGTGGTGCGGACGGCACGTCCGCCGTTCCGCGGCCCGAGCTGGCCGGTCTGCGGCTGTCGGAACTGCGCACGCTGCGCCGCGACTCGCAGCGCGACGAGGCCGACCTCAGCTATGTGCGGCGACTGGTCCAGGGGCGGATCGACATCCTGCGGGCCGAGCTGGCCCGGCGGCTGGACCCGGAGGCGCCGGTGGTCGACCGGCTCTCGGAGATCCTCGCCGACACCCCGTCCCGGCACCGTTCCTCCGCCCGGCACGTCACGCTCACCACGCCCCGCAGCGACGAGTACCGGCAACTGGCGGCCGAGACGCTCGCCGAGGTCGAACTCTCCGACCTCGACGCCCGTACCGACGAGGAGCTGCACGCCGCGATGGGCCGCCTGATCCGCTATGAGCAGCAGGTCTCCCGCCGCCGCCACCAGCTGCAACGCACCGCCGACGATTGCGGGGCCGAGATCGCCCGCAGGTACCGTGACGGGGAAGCACAAGTAGACGACCTGCTCACCTGAAGCGATCCTTCCGGGGGCGGGTTCCGTACATCCCCCCGGAAGGCCACCATGATCCCCAGCGCCGCCTCCTCCGCCCCCGACGCCCCGTCCGGCATATCCCACGCCCACCCGGTCCTGGCCGAGGTCGTGCGGTCCGGTTTCGTGGAGGGCGGCCACCGCGGCTCACTGGTCGTACTGGCCGCCGACGGCAGCGTGGAACTCGCCCTGGGCGATCCGACGGCGCCCGTCTTCCCCCGTTCCGCCAACAAGCCGATGCAGGCCGCGGCCGTGCTGCGGGCCGGGCTCGACCTGTCCGGGGAGCGGCTGGCGCTGGCCGCCGCGAGCCACTCCGGCGAGGGCTTCCACCTGGACCTCGTCCGCACCATGCTCGCCGAGCACGGGCTGACCCCCGGTGACCTGCGGACCCCGCCCGACCTGCCGCTGGACCCGGCCGAGGCGGAGGCGTACCTCGCTGCGGGCAGCGTCCGCGAGCCGATCACCATGAACTGCTCGGGCAAGCACACGGCGATGCTCGCGGCGTGCGCGCTGAACGGCTGGGACCGGGCCTCCTACCTCGACCCGGCGCATCCGCTCCAGAGCCTCGTCAACGAGGGGATCGAGGAGGCGGCGGGCGAGCCGGTCGCCGCGGTCGGCACGGACGGGTGCGGGGCGCCGCTGTCGGCGATCAGTCTGCTCGGACTGGCCCGGGCGTTCCGTTCCTTCGTGCTCGCCGAGCCGGGCACGGCACAGCGCCGGGTCGCCGACGCGATGCGCGCCCACCCCGAGTACGTGGCCGGCACCCGTCGGCCCGACACCTGGTTGATGCGGGAGGTGCCGGGCACCCTCTCCAAGATGGGTGCGGAGGCGGTGCAGGCGGTGGCGCTGGCGGACGGCCGAGCGCTGGCCTTCAAGATCGACGACGGGGCGGGGCGGGCGCTCGGCCCGGTGCTGGCCCGTTCGCTGCGGCTGCTCGGCATCGATACCCCGGTGGTCGACCGCATCGGACACGCACCGCTGCTGGGCGGCGGCGAGGAGGTCGGCGAGATCCGCGCGGCGTTCTGAACGGAGGCCGGACGGCGGCTCGGGCCCCGGCGGCTGAGGTCCGGCGGCGCGGCGCCCCGGGGCCGTGCGGCGTATCGGATTCGTGCGGCGTCTTGGAGCCGCGCGGTGGTCTGGGGCTGTGTGGGGTTCTGGGGCCGTGAGGGGCTCGGGCCCGTGTGGTGGCCCGGAATCGCGGGCCGCTCCGAGGCCGTGCGGTGCGGCGTTCCGGGCGGAAAAACGAACGACGAACAGGGGGTCGGATGGCTAGCTTGAGGCGTATGTCTCTCGATCTCCGTACGCTCACCGAATCCGAGTACCCCGACTGGCTGCGTGCGGTGCATACCGGCTTCCTGCAACCGCCGGTCGTGACGGAGCGGGAGGTCGCCAGCCGCCTCCCGCACGTCGATCTGGCCCGTACCCGGGGCGTGTTCGACGACGGGCGATGCGTGGCCACGTTCCGCTCGTTCGCCCAGGAGCTCACCGCCGTCGGCGGTGCCCCGGTGCGTGCCGACGCGATCTCCAACGTCACCGTCTCGCCCACGCACCGCCGCCGCGGACTGCTCGGCCGGATGATGGCCGACGACCTGGCGGAGGCGAAGGAACGCGGCGACGTGGTCGCCACGCTGATCTCCGCCGAGTACCCGATCTACGGGCGGTACGGCTTCGGCCCGGCGGCGTGGACCACCGAGTGGGAGATCGACGTGCCGAGGGCGGGTTTCGACCCGCGCCGCCCCGTCCCCGCACCGGGGGACGACGGTCGGATCGATCTGGTGACCGGCGCCGAGGTGCGCAAGCTGGGCCCGGCGCTCCACGACCGGCTGCGTGCCCGGCAGCACGGAGCGATCAGCCGCGACGCACGCTGGTGGGACCTGAGCACCGGTGAGGACCGTCCCGACCCGGCCCCCTGGACGGAACCCTTCTACGCCGTCCACCGGGACGCCGACGGCGAGCCCGACGGCCTGATCTTCTACCGTGCCAACGAGCAATGGAGCGACACCAAGCAGCCGCTGAACCGTGCCACGGTGCTCGGCCACATCGCCGTGAACCCGGTCGCGGAGCGCGCGCTGTGGCACTTCGTCTGCTCGGTCGACTGGGTCACCTCGGTCCGCACCGGCTACCGGGCCCCCGACGACCTGCTGCCCCTGCTCCTTCCGGACCCCCGCGCGGCCCGTGTCGTGACTCACGCCGACTGGCTGTGGGTGCGCGTCCTGGACGTCGTACGTGCCCTGGAGGCCCGCGCCTACGCCGTGCCCGGCACGCTCACCCTGGACGTCCACGACGCGGCCGGCCTGGCCGGCGGCCGTTACCGCCTGGACGCCTCCCCGGCCGGTGCGACCTGTGTGCCCACTACGCAGGATGCCGATCTCGCCCTGGACGTACGGGAGCTGGGGACGCTCTACCTGGGTGACGAGTCCCCGGCCCGGCTGGCGGCCCTGGGGCGTGTCGAGGAGCTGACACCGGGGGCGGTGGCGACGGCGGAGGGGATGTTCCGGGCGGCGCGGCGGCCGTGGTGTCCGGACGTGTTCTGACGGCCGGACGGGGCCGGCGCGACCTGTGCGCGGGCCGGTTCCGACTACGGCGGCGTCCGGGCTCGGGCGGTCCGGCCGACGAGTGCCGTCCGGCTTCGGGTGCTGTCCGGGCCCGGGTGGTGTCCGGGCTCGGGCCCCAGGTCCGCTTGGGGCCGAGGCGTACGCTTCGTGGTCATGAGCGGAGAGAATCCCGGTCCCCGGAGGGCGGCGCACACGGCGCACGGGGGCCGTCAGAGCCGCCCGGCGTACGCGTCGCCCCACATGCCCCATGCGCCCCACATGCCCCATACGTCCCACGCGTCCCAGGCGCCGATGAGCTTGCGTGAGCGGAAGAAACAGCTGACGTACCAGGCGGTCTCCGACACCGCGATCGCGATGTTCCTGGAGCGGGGCTTCGACAAGGTCTCGGTCGCGGAGGTGGCGGCCGCCGCGGACATCTCCAAACCGACGCTGTTCCGGTACTTCCCGACCAAGGAGGACCTGGCCCTCCACCGGTTCGCCGACCACGAGGACGAGGCGGCCCGTGTGGTCGCCGGCCGTGCCGACGGCGAATCGCCCCTGGACGCCCTGCACCGCCACTTCCTCGACGGTCTGGAGCGGCGCGACCCGGTGACCGGGCTGTGCGATGTGCCGGAGGTGCTGGCGTTTCTGCGGCTGCTGTACGGCACCCCGTCCCTGGTGGCACGGTTGTTCGCGTACCAGAGCCGCTCGGAGGCGGCGCTCGCCCGGGCGCTGGGCGACCGGATGCGGGACCGGCTGGCCGCCGGTCAGATCACCGCCGTCCTGCGCGTCCTGGCCGAGGAGAACTGGCGGCGGATCGACGCGGGCGCGGACGCGGACGGGGCGTACCCGGACGCGGTCGAGGCCGCCGAGGATGCCTTCGGCCAACTGCGGTCGGGCATCGGCCGGTGAGGTCCATCATCGGCCGGTGATTACGGCCCGATGGTCGGTGATTACGGCCCGATGGTCGGTGATGACGACCCGTCGGGCGGTGACGACGACTCGTCGGGTGGCGAGGCTCGTCGGGTGGTGACGCGACACGGCCGTACGCGTCGGGGCGGGCGCGGCCGTGGTGGGCTCCTCGGCCCGGACCCGTGGGGTGTGCCGCTCCCTCAGACGCGCGGTTCCGTGCCGTGCAGCACCGCTTCGGCGATCGCCCGCACCCGGTCGCGGGTGATGCCGGTGCGCTGCTCCACGGCGAGGGGGTGGTCGGTGGGTTCCAGTTCGATGGCGGGGCGGCGACCGATGGGGCGGGTGTGCACGTTCGTCTTGAGGTTGGTCGTACGGGGCGAGTACAGCCCCAACTCGGTGCTCAGCCACCCGAAGTAGGGATGTTCGGTCTCGCGGCCGGGGGTTTCCCACACATCGAGGGCGCGCGCGAAGTTCGTCCGGCTGAGCGAGACCCACACACCCCAGGAGAAGGACTCCTCGCTGCCGAGGACGGGTATCTCGATCAGGCCCTTGATGAAGTAGTGCTCGTTCCTGACGACGCATTGTTCCGAGGAGAGCGTGCTGCCGGGATCGCTCTCCAGGCTCGCGTCCCAGACGTCGGGCGCCATGGTCGAGTACCCCATCGGGAGTTCCGCGTGGTGTTCACCGCAGCAGGAGCAGGTGTAACCGGGGTCGATAGCCATGGGCGGGATCCTATGGGCTGTCCCGCCATCGGTGGTCGGGGAGCGCACGGCGCCGGAGGTACCGCATCGAGAGGCGGAGGTACGGCATCGCGAGGCGGAGGGGCGCCCGCGTACCGGAAGCGTGCGGCGTTCCGGCGTTCCGGCGACGCGGCGAGGTGCCGCAGTCGTCTGGGGAGTTCGGGACAGCGCTGAGACCCGGTCTTCGCATCGCCGCCGGACAAGGCGGGGGCCTTTCCAGGCAACCGGCCGATGCTCAGCATCCGGTGACATCGGCGAGGATCGCCCGAAGACGGGTCCGGCACTCGGTGACGAAGGCGGGGTAAGTGTGCCGGTAGTAGGAGATTCCGCCGACGGCGACCGCGATCGCCCAGGCGCGTGCCCGCACCCAGGTCGGGTCGTCGAGGTCCAGGGCGTCCCGGTAGCTCTGCCGTGCCCGGGGCGGCAGGTCCCAGACCGCGGCGTGCTCGGCGTCGCGCAGGCCGATCGAGAGGCAGCCGAAGTCGATGACCGCGTGCAGCCTGCCCTCCCGAACCAGGAGATTGGTGGGCTTGAGGTCGCCATGGAGCCACACATGGGCTCCGGAGGACTCGGGCAGTGCGAGGGCGTCCCGCCACAACCGTTCCAGGGTCTCGATGTCCAGCTCCGCGCCCACCGTGCTTCGGCAGTCGTCGAGGTGTTCGGTGACCCACGAGTCGCATGGCCGCAGACCGCCTCCCCGGTACCAGTTGAGGTCGCCGGAGCGGGTCTCCCCCATGAGGTCTACGCCGTGGAGTTCCCGTACGACCGCCGCCAGATCGGCTCCGAAGGCGGCCCAGTCACCGACGGTGTCCGGTCCGGCCTCCTCGCCGTCGATCCAGCGGTGGACCGACCAGACGTGAGGGAAGGCGTCGGTGGGCGTCCCGGCGTGGACCGGCTCGGGGACGGGACACGGAAGGAGGGGGGCCAGGCGGGGGAGCCACTTCTGCTCCTTCCGGACGGACCGCCCGCCGCCGGCGGTCCGCGGAAGCCGGATGAGCAGTTCGTCGCCCAGCCGGTACATCACGTTGTCCGTGCCCGCCCCCGCCGGGGACAGCGGCAGGCCGGCCCACTCGGGGCACTGCGCCTCCAGCAGGGAGCCGACCAGTGCCTCGTCGATCGCAACCTCGTCCCGGTGAAGCCTCATGCCGGAAGTCTCCGGCCGAACGGCGCGCGGAGCCAGTGAGTTTCCGCCGGGGCGACGCGGAGACCGGGACCGGTGACGCGGACAGCCGCCCCGGCGCATTGGTCCGGGCGGTGGTTGTGACCGAGCGCGCCCGTCGGCCAGTCACAAGGTCCCGCTCACCCCTCGTCCCAGTACGTCAGAGGATCTCGGCGGTTCCGCAGATGAACGTGGTGTCCCGGAGGAGTGCCGGGGTGACTCGGATGTCGGTGAGGCGCTCGGCGAGCGCGAAGGCGGCCGGCACGGCCAGATCGTCGTCCGTCGCGGCCGGCTCTTCCGGGAAGGTGAAGCCGAGGTGGCGGATCACTTTGAGGAGGTCGTCGGCACGGGTGCCAGAACGGTATCCGGCATCGCGAAGTTCGAAGTGGAGTTGCAGCTCGGTGTCCTTGGCCCAGAAGAACGCACCGTCGTTGTTGGCATTCGCGTTGTCGTAGTGGGAGATCCAGCGGGTGCCCGCGGATGCGGGAAGGGCCTTCGCGTCGTTTACTCCGTGCCAGCCGTTGGGCTCGATCATGAGGGTCCAGGCTCCGAGCACCGTCATTCCGAAGAATGTCCGCGTTGTGCTGGGGCCCCAGAGGTCGTATGCGATGTCGACGAGTGCGGTGATCCCGCTGACATCAGGTTCGGGTTGACCGTCCAACCTGCGCACCAGGTCGTGCGGGGTCACGTTGTGCACAAGGGTGACGCAATAGGACTCGGCGAGGTCTGGGAAGTCTTCCTCGAACCACATGTAGTCGGCGGCAGTCGTGGCCATGCGAGAGATCCTTCACGACGGCTATGACATTGGAGAGCTCTGGGGCCTGGGCGCATGTTGGGGGAGGGCTGCACCCGACATGCCCGCAGCGCTCCGGGACCGCCTTCACACCGCGAAGGGCCGGGCACCGGCCGCTGCGTGCCCACCGGCGCTGCTAAGTGCCAACCATCGCGGGCGGTCACACCCACTCGCAGAGGGGCGTGACGCACTTTTGCAAGCGGCTGCTTGCAAAAGTTAGCGAAGTCGCGCACCATCGGGGTATGGCATCGCTCAACGTCGGCAATCTCGGTGAGTACCTGCGCGAACAGCGGCGCAACGCGCAGTTGTCGTTGCGGCAGCTCGCCGATGCCGCCGGGGTGTCCAATCCCTACCTCAGCCAGATCGAGCGCGGGCTGCGCAAGCCGAGCGCCGAGGTCCTGCAGCAGGTCGCCAAGGCGCTGCGGATCTCCGCCGAGACCTTGTACGTACGGGCCGGGATTCTGGAGGAGCGGGAGCGGGAGGAGTCGGAGACGCGGGCGGCGATCCTGTCCGATCCGTTCATGAACGAGCGGCAGAAGAGCGTGCTGCTGCAGATCTACGACGCCTTCCGCAAGGAGAACGGGTTCGAGCCCGGACCCGGATCCGGCGACGGCACCGACGGCACCGACGGCCCGCGTGCGGCCGACGGCGACGAGGAGGCCGGCTTGGCTTCGAAGCCGAAGCTGCCGAAGACATCAAAGCCGACGGAGTCGTCACAACCGTCGAAGCCTTCAAAACCCTCACACTGAGTCTGATGATCCGGGAGGACCACAGTCATGGCCATCACCGATGACCTGCGCAAGACCCTCACCGACCCGACCCCTCTCTACTTCGCCGCCGGTACGGCCGATCTCGCCGTCGAGCAGGCGCGCAAGGTCCCGGCGCTGATCGAGCAGCTGCGCGTCGAGGCGCCCGAGCGCATCGAGGCGATGCGCAATGCCGACCCCAAGGCTGTGCAGGAGAAGATGGCCGCGCAGGCCAAGGAGGCCCAGGCCACCGTTCAGGCCAAGTTCGGTGAGGTGGTCGGGGCGTTCGACAGCGACCTGCGGAAGCTGGGCGACAGCGCCCAGGACCTGGCGATGCGCAGCCTGGGCGTCGCGGCGGAGTACGCGGTGCGGGCCCGGGAGACGTACGAGCGGGTCGCCGAGCGCGGCGAGCAGACCGTGCGGAACTGGCGGGGCGAGACGGCCGAGGAGAAGGTCGAGATCGCCGTCGTCGAGCCGCGCAAGGAGTCCAGGCCCGCCGGGTCCGGGACGACGGGGGCCAAGACGGCCGGAACCACGTCGACGGGCACCAAGCCCGCCACAACCGCACGAACGGCGTCGACCACCAGGGCGGGAGCGGGCCAGACCAAGGCGGCGCCGGCTCCGAAGGCCAACGGGACGGAGGCGAAGACCCCGGCCGCGTCCGCCAAGAAGGCGCCCGCGCGCAAGCCGGCCGCGAAGCGGACGACCCCGCCGACCGCGAAGTAGGACCGACCCCGGAGTCGGGAGCGGCTGCGGAGCCAGGACCCAGGACTCAGAACCGGCCCTGGGGCTGGACCGGCCCCGGAGTCGGGCTCGGCTGCGGAGCCAGAATGGGCCACGCGGCCAGGACCGGAGCACGGGGCCGACTGCGACGGCAGGCACGACGGCGTGACGCGAGGCTCCCACATACGACGCGGGCCCATGCGACGCCGGGCTCCGGCGCCGGGCAGGACCTCGGCGCCACGGCAGGACCCCGTACGGCGCAGAACTCCGTACGACGCAGGACCCCGGCGCCACGGGCCGCGCGGACAGCGGTGCCGTGGCGCCGCCGCGCGTAACGGCGTCGGGGCGGGCATTTTTCGGGGTGTCCGGTGCGTTGCCCCGGTACCTTGGCCGCGAGGAGCTCACCCATCGACTAGGCGGTGCACACCATGTTGCTCTCAGGATTCAGCTCACTTATCTGGCTGCTCTACATGGCCATGCTCGTGCTGGCCGTGGTCGCGATGGTCATGGCGGCGATGGCCCGTGAGGACGCCTACCGGGCCGCGGACAAGCAGCAGAAGTCCTTCTGGCTCATCATCCTCGGTGTCGCCGTCGCCGTGAACCTCTTCGTGCCGATACTGTTCCTCCAGCTCGCCGGCCTGGTCGCGTCCATCGTGTTCCTGGTGGATGTGCGGCCCGCGCTCAACGCGGTCTCGGGCGGTGGGCGGCGCGGCGGCTCCAGCAGCGACGGGCCGTACGGGCCCTACAACGGCGGGCGCTGACGGAACGCGGCCCCCGCCGCGTTCATAGGGGGAACCGATCGAGTGCGGGGCCGCGGGATGCTGCGGCCCCGGTCGTCGTCCGGGCCCCGGCCGACATCCGGACCCGGCCCCGCCCCGGTGTCCGGATTCAGTTCGGTGTTCGGTCCGGGGTCGGTGTTCGGATCTCGATGGGTGCACGAGCCGGGTTCGATGTCGGGATTCCGGTCGGCGCACGGGCCCGGACCGTCGCTCGGAACCCGGTCGGCGTACGGGCCGGAGCCATGACCGGTGTGCGCACCCCGGCCCGGCCCCGCGTACCGGCAAATCTGGTCCTGGTCGCGGTCGAGCAGCAGGACCGCCACATCGTCGGTGAGTTCGCCGCCGTTCAGCTCCCGGACGCGGGTGACCGCGGCCTCCAGCAGGTCTTCGCCGGTGAGCCCCTCCGCCCGCTGCCGGTCGATCATCGCGACCATGCCCTCTTGGCCGAGCCGCCGGGTGCCGTCACCGACACGTCCCTCGATCAGCCCGTCCGTGTACATCATCAGGCTCCAGCAGCCCCCGAGGTCCATCTGTCGACGCGGCCACCGGGCGTGCGGCAGCAGCCCCAGGGCCGGTCCGCCGTCGTCGTGCGGGAGCAGGCGCGCGGCCTGTCCGTGCCGGGCGAGCACCGGGGCCGGATGGCCCGCGAGGCAGAGGCCGGCGTGCCGGCCGTCGGGGGCGATGTCGACGGTGCAGAGCGTGGCGAAGATCTCCTCGCTGTCCCGCTCGTGCTCCAGGACCTGCTGGAGCGTGGCGAGCAGTTCATCGCCGTACAGTCCGGCCAGGGTCAACGCCCGCCAGGCTATGCGGAGTTCGACGCCGAGTGCCGCTTCGTCGGGGCCGTGGCCGCAGACGTCGCCGATCATCGCGTGGACGGTTCCGTCGGGGGTGCGGACGGTGTCGTAGAAGTCCCCGCCGAGCAGCGCGCGGCTGCGGCCGGGGCGGTAGCGGGCGGCGAAGCGCAGATCGGCGCCATCAAGCAGCGGGGTGGGAAGCAGGCCGCGTTCGAGGCGGGCGTTCTCCTCGGCACGCAGCCGGGATTCGGTGAGCTGGTGCTGGGCGAGATCGGCGCGCTTGCGTTCGACGGCATACCGGACCGCGCGGCTGAGCAGCCGTTCGTCGAGTTCCCCGCGGAAGAGGTAGTCCTGGGCGCCGACCCGTACCGCCTCGGCGGCCAGCTCGGTGTCGTCCCGGGCGGTGAGGGCGAGGACGGCGTGGCGCGGGGCGAGCCGCAGAACGTGCCGGAGCGTCGCGAGCGCATCGGTGCCCTCGGGCGCCCCGGCCCCCGCAGGTCCCGCCGCGCCCTGGGCGGCCCCGGTTGCCCCACGGGCGGCGGTCCCGGTCGTTCCCTGGGCGGTTCTGGTCGTTCCTCGGGCGGTCCCGGCCGTTCCCCAGGCAGCCCTGGCCGTTCCCCGGGCAGTCCCGGCGCGGGCGGTACGTGCCTCGGCACCCGTCGGCAGCGCCAGGTCCAGCAGGATGCAGTCCACGTCGTCCGTGAGGAGCCGTTCCGCCTCGGTCAGGTTGCGGGCGGTCCGTACACGTATGCGGGTGCCCGCCGAAGCCGGTAGTTCCGGGACGGTGAAGGTGCCCGCGGGGTCGTCCTCGATCACCAGAAGGATGAGGTCGGTGCCGGGAGGACTCTCCGCGGCGAGGGGACCGCGCTCCTGCGGTTCGGGTACGGGCATCGGTTCGGGCTTCCTTCCCTCCCCCCGAGGGTGCGGCGGGACGACGAACGACGACCGCCAGACGGGGACGATAGCGGGCCGCGGCGGGGTAACGGAATGGCGTATCACGGTCGGACCACCTCGCGCGTCCGGGCGTACGCCCTGTCCCGGGCCGCGCCCGGCCCGGCCGTGAGCCGTCTCCCGTCGTGGTTTTCGCCGGGGTTCGGAGGTATTCGACGGGGAGCGCCGGGGCGGTGGGGGCCATGGCCTTCCGTACGGGCATGAGAAAGCTCACGCGGGGCGGGGCGGTGGCGCACATCACTGCGGAGGGTATGGGCCGTCGTGTCGGCGCGCGTCACACGGCCGTGCGTCACTCCGCGCGGCGACAGTCGCTGCCGTGAGGCGGAGCGGAGGTGCAGGACGGAGGTACGGAGCGGAGGTATGGAAGGACGGAACGCAGGTGCGGAACGCGGTCCGGGGAGGAGACGGGGCAGAGCGAAGCAAATGAGGCAGAGCAGGCAAGGTGGGGTGGAACGGGGCAAGGAGGGGGCGGGACAAGAAGGGAACGGGGTAAGAAGGGGAACGGGGCAGCGGGTACGGGGCAGTGGGAAGGGGACAGGGGCCGGGGCGCACGTATCGCGTCCGCCGCATCCTGCCCCGCGCGGCGTTCCTGCTCAGGCGTTCCTGCTCGGGCGTTCCTACTTGTCCGGGCGGACCACGCCGAGTATCCGCATCGAGCCCGCGCCCGCCAGCGTGACATGGCGGCCGGGCCGCGGGGCATGGACGATGGCGCCGTCGCCGATGTACATGCCGACGTGGCTGGCGTCGTCGTGATAGATGATCAGGTCGCCGGGGCGCATGTCCTTGATGGCGATGCGCTGCAGCAGTCGCCACTGCTCCTGCGAGGTGCGGGGGATCGGCCGCCCGGCCGCGGCCCACGCCTGCGACGTCAGCCCTGAGCAGTCGTAGGAGTCGGGGCCCTCGGCGCCCCACACGTACGGCTTGCCGATCTGTGAGGTCGCGAAGGCCACCGCCTTCTTCCCGCTCGCGCTCGCCTCGCGGTTGATGTCCTTGAGGGCGCCGGAGCTGAGCCAGGCCGTCTGCATCCGGTAGGCGGCCTCCTGTTCCAGCTTGAGCAGCCGGGCGCGCTCCTCCTTCTCAAGCTGGGATTCCAGCTTCTTCGCCGCCGCTATCTGCTTCTCGATCTTCTTCTTGGCCTCGGCCTGCTTGAGGCGGTTGGCTTCGAGCTTCTTCCAGTGGGTGCTCGCGTCCTTGCTGTACGTCTCCAGGTTCTCCTGGGCCCTGGTCAGTTCACCGAGGACGCCGCGGGCGGCCTGTTGGCCCTCCCGGACCCGGTTCACACCATCCAGGAACAACTGTGGATCGTCGCTCAGCATCAACTGCGCACCGGGCGGGAGCCCGCCGCTGCGGTACTGCTCGCGGGCCTGGGCGCCCGCCTGGCTCTTGAGTTCGGCGATCTCCGCGCGGCCCGCGACGATGGCCCGGGCCAGCCTGACGATTTCCTTGGACTGCTTCTTGGTTCTCTCGGCGGCGAGGTTGTACGCGTCGGTGGCCGTGCCCGCCTTGCGGTACAAGGCGTCGATCTCCTTGCGCACCTCTTCGAGGCTCTTCTTCGACCTCGGTGCCCTTGGCCCGCCTTCGCCGTCGACGCGCTCATCGGCGTCCGAGGCGTGGCGCGATGCGGCGGGGGACGGTGGTGAAGGCGCGGCGAACGCCTCGACCGGCGCGGTGAGCAGGGCCAGTGCACAAACCAGAGTGATCGCGGCTTCGGCACAGTGACGTCGTTTCACGTGTTCCCCCTCCGAAAGCACCTGATTAACAGTCAGTAACTATGGTCGATGGCGAGATCGTGCCATGCCGTACCGAAAAGCAACAGGGGCGCATTTACGCTCTTCCGGCGTTCGCACCCGCGTTCGCACCGGCGGTCGTTCCGGTGGCCTGAAGGCTCCGGTACGCGCCGGGCCGGTGGCTCAGAGCTCCGCACATGCCGAGGTGTCGGAGCCCGGGGTATCGGAACGCCAGGGTGTCGGAACGCCGGGATATGGGCACGCCGGGGTATCGGTGTGCCCGGCCGTCGGCCCTGGGGCACATATCCGCCGAGCCTTCCGCTCAGTACGCGTCGGGTCAGTACGCATCGGGCCGGTACGCATCGGGTCAGTACGCATTCGGGTCAGTACGCGTCGGGCCGTAGGGCGGCCCACTTCACCGTGACTTCGCCCTGGCGCCAGCGCCGCACCCCGTCCGTCAGCGGCCAGTCGGCCGACAGCGCCCGTACCGCCGTGGTCCAGCGTTGCCGGGCGCCGAGTGCGGCGTACGGGGCGGCCGTGGCCCATGCCCGGTCGAAATCGCGCAGGAAGGAGTGGACCGCCTCGCCCGGCACATTCCGGTGGATCAGCGCCTTGGGCAGGCGGTCCGCCAGGTCCGAGGGGCGGTCCAGGGAGCCGAGCCGGGCCGCGAACGTCACCGTGCGCGGACCCTCGGGCCCGAGCGCCACCCACACATGCCGGCGCCCGATCTCGTCGCAGGTCCCCTCCACCAGGAGCCCATCCGGGGCGAGGCGCGCGCACAGGCGCTGCCAGACCTGGGCCACCTCGCCCTCGTCGTACTGGCGCAGCACGTTCGCCGCCCGAATGAGGTCGGGGCGGCGGGGGACCGGGATCTCGAAGCCGCCGTGCAGGAAGGTGAGCCCCTCGCGCTCGTACGGCTTCGCCGCGGCGACCCGGTCCGGATCGATTTCGACGCCGACCACCTCGGTGCGCGGTTCGGCGGTGCGCAGGCGCTGGAGCAGTTCGACGGCGGTCCAGGGGGCTGCCCCGTACCCGAGGTCGATGGAGAGAGGGGCGTCGGCGCGGCGCAGGGCCGGGCCGTGGGTGGCGGCGATCCAGCGGTCCATGCGGCGGAGCCGGTTCGGGTTGGTGGTCCCGCGGGTCGCGGTGCCGATGGGGCGCATGACAGCGAGCGTAATGGCCGCCGGACAGCCGCCCAGCCGGATGGCCGGATGGCCGGATGGCGGTGCGGGCCCGAATGCGCCGCGCGCGCCGGGGCGTACGGCGTGAGCCCGAGCGCGCCCCACAAACCCGAGGCCATGGATCGCGGGCGGCACGGATCGATCGCGGGCGGTACGGATCCCAGGCGGCACGGATTGCGGGTGGCACGCATCGATCCTGGGCGGCACGGATCACGGGCGGTACGCCACGTAATGATTTGGTAAAGCGGAAATGAAAGGAGTGGATCCACTGTTTCCCCCCGCGGGAGGGGCTCGGCTCCCTCCGGTGTCGTGCCCTGAGTGAGGAGGACCGGACGACGTGAGTCAGTACGTCTCCCGGCTCGGCAGCAGTCGTGTGGCGCCGCGTCTCAGGTTGCCCGCGGCCTTCCCCGGCGGCCACCGCAAGCCCCGCCGAGTCGCGATGCTCTCCGTACACACCTCGCCCCTGCACCAGCCGGGCACCGGCGACGCGGGCGGCATGAACGTCTACATCGTGGAACTGGCCAGGCGCCTCGCCGCGATCAACATCGAGGTCGAGATCTTCACCCGCTCCACCACCGGCGGACTGCCCCCCGCGGTCGATCTGGCGCCCGGCGTCCTGGTCCGGCACGTCGACGCGGGACCGTACGAAGGGCTCGCCAAGGAGGACCTGCCCGCCCAGCTCTGCGCCTTCACACACGGCGTCATGCAGGCATGGGCCGGTCAGCGCCCCGGCTACTACGACCTGGTCCATTCCCACTACTGGCTCTCCGGCCACGTCGGCTGGCTCGCGGCCCAGCGCTGGGGCGTCCCGCTCGTCCACGCCATGCACACCATGGCCAAGGTCAAGAACGCCGCGCTCGCGGAGGGCGACACCCCTGAGCCCGCCGCCCGCGTCATCGGCGAGACCCAGATCGTCGACGCGGCCGACCGGCTGATCGCGAACACCTCGGAGGAGGCGGACGAACTGATCCGCTTCTACGCCGCCGAACCCGGTTCCGTCGCCGTCGTCCACCCTGGGGTCAACCTGGACTGCTTCAGCCCCGCCGACGGGCGCGCCGCGGCCCGGGCCCGCCTCGGGCTGCCGCAGGACGCCCTGATCCCGCTCTTCGCGGGCCGCATCCAGCCGCTCAAGGCCCCGGACGTCCTGCTGCGCGCCGTCGCCGTGATGCTGGAGCGGAACCCCTCGCTGCGCACCCGAATGGTCGTACCGATCGTCGGCGGTCCGAGCGGCAGCGGGCTCGACAAGCCGGAAGGGCTGCAGAAGCTGGCGGCGCGGCTGGGCGTCGCCGATGTCGTACGGTTCCACCCGCCGGTGCGCCAGCACGAGCTCGCCGACTGGTTCCGGGCCGCGTCCGTGCTGGTCATGCCCTCGCACAGCGAGTCCTTCGGGCTGGTCGCGGTCGAGGCGCAGGCGACGGGCACCCCGGTCGTCGCGGCGGCCGTGGGCGGGCTGCCGGTGGCGGTGCGGGACGGGATCAGCGGCTTTCTGATACCGGGGCACGATCCGAGGGCGTACGCGGAGGCGCTGGCCCGGTTCGCGGACGCACCGGAGCTGGTCGCCCGGATGGGTGCGGCCGCCGCCGCCCACGCGCAGGGGTTCGGCTGGGACACCGCCGCCTCCGCCACCGCCGACGTGTACACGGCCGCGATGCACGCGCGCCGCCGTCGCGTACGCTCGCACCATGGCTGACGTACCCGAGGAAGCGGTGACGGCCGACGCACGGACGGCCGACCCGGCACCGACGGCCCCGGCACCGGCCGAGTCGGCACGGGCAGACGCGGCAACCGCCGATTCCGTGACCGCCGACGCCGTGCGTGCGGGCGGGCCGACGGCGAGTGCCGCCCACCCGGACCTGCCCGCGCAGGTCTCACGGGTCATCGAGTCCACCCTGGAGGGCGCCGAGCTCGAATGGGAGAGCCCGGAGCCCGGAAGCTACGTCGTCAAGCTGCCGGGCACACGCAAGCTGTCCACCACCTGCTCGTTGCGTGTGGGCAGGCACTCGCTCTCCCTCAACGCCTTCGTCATCCGCCACCCGGACGAGAACGACGCGGCGGTCCACCGCTGGCTGCTGGAACGCAACCTCCGTCTCTTCGGCGTGGGTTACGCGATCGACGGGCTCGGTGACATCTACCTCGTCGGCAAACTGCCGCTTTCCGTGATCACGCCGCAGGAGCTGGACCGGCTGCTCGGCACGGTCCTGGAGGCGGCCGACGGCTCGTTCAACACCCTGCTGGAGCTGGGTTTCGCGAGTGCGATCCGCAAGGAGTACGCGTGGCGGGTGTCGCGTGGAGAGTCCACGCGGAACCTGGAGGCGTTCGCGCACCTGACCCAGCGCCCGGAACGCTGACCTCCGACCAGCCCCACGCCCCGCCGACCGGTCATCCGCCTTGCTGACTGGTGGCCCGCCCCGCCAACCGACTGCCTGCCCCGGCCATCCGGCCACCTGCCCCGGCCATCCGGCCGCGGTGTGACGCCACCCGGCTGCGCGCGTGACCCCTGTCGGCTGCGTGCGTGACATCTATCGGCCCGGCTGAGCCATGACGCCAACCGGTCGCAGGTACGACGCCAAACAGCCATGACACGACGCGGCTCGCGCCGCCCATGTATCAGGTTTGCCCTTTCATGCCGCGATTTCGGCGAATCGCGGCGGCGGACAGGCTACTCACAGAGTGATCACATCACCGTCACGATCGAATGCTTTTACCCATCTGATTGATCATCAAACAAATTTTTACTTCTAAAGTGAATCGAACCTGAAAGACCTGCTCGTAGATACGGAACCGGACCATGCGACCCACCGCCATACGCCGTACCGCCCTTGCCGCCACCGCGGCGTGCGTGGCCCTGCTCGCCACCGCCTGTGGCGGCGGCTCGGACTCCGGTGACAAGGGATCGGACGCCAAGGGCAAGGAGCCCGCCGCCGCGAAGCCGGCCGACGTCAAGGCTCTGACCGCCGCCGAGCTGGAGAAGGCCGCGCTGGCCCAGGGCGACGTCGAGGGGCACAAGATCGCCGAGGCCGCGGCCAAGGACGTGATCTCCAAGAACGAGATCAAGTCCGAGAACGCGGCCTGCACTCCGCTCGCGAACGCGCTGATGGGTGCCGAGGTCGGCGAGCCGGCCGCGCTCGCCAAGCGGACGGTCGTCAGCGAGCCCAAGAAGAAGGAGGGCCTGAAGGCCGAGGAGAAGCTCAAGGCGGCGACGGACATTACGACGACGCAGCTCGCGCTCGGTTCGTACGACGGCACGGGCGCGGCCGACTCGATCGCCGCGCTGCGCAAGGCCGCCACCGAGTGCGCGGGCGGGTTCGAGTTCACGACCGCGGGCGCCAAGAACAAGATCACGAAGGTCACCGAGGCTCAGGTCAAGGCCGGTGAGGAAGCGACAGCCTGGACGGTGGAGATGGACGCTGACGGGGAGAAGCTTCTGCTCAAGCTGGTGGGCATGCGCCAGGGCTCCTCGTTCGCCTCGTTCTCCTCCATGAACCTGGCCGCGATAGGTGAGGGCGGCGACTTCGAGCTGCCGACCGCGGTGGTCGAGGCGCAGGCCAAGAAGCTGGCGTAGCCGCCCGGTTCCGGGTCCGCGCCCGGTCTCGGACTCCGGCCGGGGGCAGGTTCCGGCCGGGTTCCGACCAGGTCCCGGCCGGGATCCGGTTCCGGTCGCGTTCAGGTTCCGGCTCGCGTCATGCGCGGGTGACGGGACGTACCGGGGCCTGCCGTTCATCGGTGGGCGTCCGGCCCGGGGCGTGCGGGTGAGGGGCGGCATGAACGGCCGGGCCGGTCCGGCCGTTCACGGCAGCGGGACCAGCCTCACCACCGTGACGATCAGAACCGACCCGGACACGTAATAGAGCACGATCGCCCCGGCGACCGTCGCCTCGCGGCGGTCGCGCTCGCTCTTGACGGCGGTGGACCCGTGCCCGTACGGGTCCCGGCCCAGGGTGCGGGCCATCTCGTCCCGGAAGACGTCGCTCTCGCGCATCTTGGCCAGGGTGTCGTCGGCGGGGGGTGCGTAGGAGATGCGGAAACTCAAGCGACAGTCCGCCTCTCGGCCTCGTCCTGTGCCAGTCGGTCCAGGATCTTCTCGGCCTCCGGATCGGGTACGGCCTCCAGCATCCAGTGCCGCATGACCGCCTGGATCTCACCGATCCCGGCGTCGTTGATGGCCCGATCGAACTCCTCGCGTCTCTCCTCGGGCAATGCGGCACGGATGGCCGGAATGCTGTTGGGCACGTCGACTTCGGCGCCGCCGACGAAGGTCTTCAGGGGCTCGCCCATGGTTGCTCTCCCCGCTCTCCTTGCTCTCCGCGCACAGCCTGCCCGGGCCACTGTCGCACCCGCGCAGACGCGACCCGCGCGGTGTGGACTTCCGCCCGTGCACGGGACGTTGCTCGGCCTCACGGTAGCGCCAGGCGCCGTGGCTGAGACGTAACCCTCGCGATACGTTCGCCCCATGACAGGAACATCATGGGACATATTGCTGATTGGTGGGGCGTCAGGCATCGGCAAGAGTCGGCTGGCCGCCCGGCTGGCGGTCGAACACGCGGCGTTCGTGGTCGAGTTCGACGACGTGGTCAGCGCCGTCGAGGCGATGACGACCGCCGAACACCACCCCGCCGTCCACCACTTCGACGGCCTACCCGACACCTCGCGACTCCCCGTCGACGAGGTATTGGACCTCCAGATCGCCACCGCCCGCGCCCTCGAACCCGCGGTGATGGGCGTGGTCCGCAACCGCCTGACCGTCGACGCCCCCGCCGTGATCGAGGGCGACTACCTCACCCCGGCGGCCGTCGCCCGCTCCATCGACGAGTCCGCCGCCTCGGGCCGCCGCGTACGGGCGGTGTTCCTGCACGAGGACGACCCGGACCGGATCACCGCCAACTACGGCCGCCGGGAACCCGCGGCCGGCCCGCAGCACCACCGGGCGCGGGTCAGCGCCGCGTACTCGCACTGGCTCGCCGACCAGGCGGCCAGGCACGGACTGCCGGTGATCGAGTGCCGCCCCTGGGACAGCCTCACGGGGCGCGTGGCGCGGGTGTTGGGGTAGGGGGGAATCCCCGGCGACCTCAGGCATGACTGCGCGACCACCGTCCGGTCCGACGTGCCTCGCGTCCCCGCCACGATCAGAAAACCGCCACCAAACCCCAGTCTCTGCCCCTGTCCCTGTCCCAGTCCCTGCCTCCGCCCCTTCCCCCGGCCCCGCCTGTTCGTCCGACCGGTGTTGTCACACCTCCGTCGTACGCTCGGGCCATGAGCGTTTCCGTCTACTACAGCGCCTGCCGAGCAGAGCCACTGACCGGTCCCGAGGCCGCCGCGGTCGAGCGCGTAGTCGCCGCCCGCATGGCGGCGTTCCCGTACGACGACGAGGAGAACCTCTACCTCTACGACGTGGACGGCGAGATCCTCGCCGGGTCCACCAAACTGCCGAGTGACCCCGGCAGATGGCTGCCGGTGCTCGCCCATGTGCTCGACTCGGTGACCGAGCTGCGCCGTGCCGTGGACGGCGCGGAGTGGCGCGTGCACACGGATGACGTCGACGTCCCATGGGACGAGAACGAGGGGTACGTCCTGCCGGGTATGCGCGACGCGGAGCTCACCGCCGAGCTCGGCAGCCTCTGAGAACTCCCGGACGGCGCGGGCGGAGAACCCGAGAGGCACGTACGAGAGGCACGTACCGGGACCGTTCTCGCCGCGGGAAGCCGCGTACGACGACGAGTCCCCGCCCGCGGCGAACCGCGGACGGGGACTGTCTGAGTCCAGTGGCTACTTCTTCTTGCCCTGGTTCTTCACGGCCTCGATGGCGGCCTTCGCGGCCTCCGGGTCGAGGTACGTGCCACCCGGCTTCACGGGGCGGAAGTCCGCGTCCAGCTCGTAGAAGAGCGGGATGCCGGTCGGGATGTTCAGGCCCGCGATGTCGGCGTCCGAGATGCCGTCGAGGTGCTTCACCAGGGCGCGGAGGCTGTTGCCGTGGGCGGCGACCAGGACCGTGCGGCCGGCCAGGAGGTCCGGGACGATGCCGTCGTACCAGTACGGCAGCATGCGGGCGACGACGTCCTTGAGGCACTCGGTGCGCGGGCGCAGCTCCGGCGGGATCGTCGCGTAGCGGGCGTCGTCGCTCTGGGAGAACTCGGTGCCGTCTTCGAGGGCGGGCGGCGGGGTGTCGTACGAGCGGCGCCACAGCATGAACTGCTCCTCGCCGAACTCGGCGAGCGTCTGCGCCTTGTCCTTGCCCTGGAGGGCGCCGTAGTGGCGCTCGTTCAGACGCCAGGAGCGGTGGACGGGGATCCAGAGGCGGTCCGCGGACTCCAGCGCGAGCTGCGCGGTGCGGATGGCACGCTTCTGGAGGGAGGTGTGCAGGACGTCGGGGAGCAGACCGGCGTCCTTCAGCAGCTCACCGCCGCGGACCGCCTCCTTCTCGCCCTTCTCGGTGAGGTTGACGTCCACCCAACCGGTGAACAAGTTCTTCGCGTTCCACTCGCTCTCGCCGTGGCGGAGGAGGATCAGCTTGTACGGTGCGTCGGCCATGGCCCCGAGCGTAATCGAAGCCGTGTGGGCGCAGCGCGGATGGTCACAGGGCGGACGCGCAGGGCCGGACCAGGCCCCTGACCAGGCTCTGGAGCCGTGGATGACAAGAGAGGAGCAGGGGGCGGCACGCGGTCGGGGCGGGGTCGATGAGGGGGCTCGGGGCGGGACGGGGGCGCGTCGATTGACGGGGCACGTCAATCGAGTGGCGATCCGGAATTCGACGATCGTAATGTGCGTATCGCCATCTGGGCGCTTACCGATGGCGCTTGCTCCGTCGCACCACCCTGGGGGGATTCCGTATGTCTGTCGCCGGTCTCAGACGGGCCGCACGGGAGTCCGTGTCCGGGCTCCCCCGGGAGTTCTGGTGGCTGTGGACCAGCACGCTGGTCAATCGTCTGGGGGCGTTCGTCGCCACGTTCATGGCGCTCTACCTCACCCTGGAGCGGGGCTACTCCGCCTCGTACGCCGGGCTGGTGGCCGCGCTGCACGGGCTCGGCGGTGTCGTGTCCGCGCTGGGGGCGGGGGTGATGACGGACCGGCTGGGGCGTCGGCCCACCATGCTGATCGCGCAGACCTCGACCGCCGTGTCCGTGGCCGTGCTCGGGTTCATGACCGAACCGGTGGCCATCGCCGCCGTGGCCTTCGTCGTCGGCATGGCCAGCAACGCCTCGCGGCCCGCCGTTCAGGCCATGATGGCCGACATCGTCCGGCCCGAGGATCGTGTGAGGGCCTTCTCACTGAACTACTGGGCGATCAACCTCGGCTTCGCCGTCTCGTCGGCCGGAGCCGGTTTCGTCGCCGAGTACAGCTATCTCGCCGGGTTCCTGGGCGAGGCCGCGATGACGCTGGTCTGCGCCGTCGTCGTCTTCGCGAAGGTGCCCGAGTCGCGACCGGGGCCCGAGTCAGGGCCCGGGAAGGCGGCAGCGTCCGGCCGGACGGCCGGCGGCGGGGCGGTCTCGGACCGGGCGGGGGCCGGGCGGTCGGGCGAGGTGCGGCTTTCCACGGTGTTGCGGGACGGCCGGTTCATGAGCGTCGTCGGGCTGTCCTTCGTGATCGCCCTGATCTTCCAGCAGGGATACGTGGGGCTGCCGGTGGCCATGGGGACGGATGGGTTCTCCAGCTCCGACTTCGGTACCGCCATCGCCGTCAACGGTGTGCTGATCGTGGTGCTCCAGATCCCGGTCACCCGCTTCATCGAGCACCGGGACCCCCGTCGGCTGCTCGTCGTGTCGTCCCTGCTGGCGGGGTACGGATTCGGGCTGACCATGTTCGCCGGTTCCGTCACCGTGTACGCGCTGACGATCTGCGTCTGGACGGTCGCCGAGATCGTGAACTCGCCCATCCAGACCGGCTTGGTCGTCAGGCTCTCGCCCACCGAGGGACGCGGCCGGTACCAGGGCATGTACACGATGTCCTGGTCCGCCGCGGCGCTGGTCGCGCCGCTGATGTCCGGCCAGGTCATCGACCGCTTCGGGGCGCAGTGGCTGTGGGGGATGTGCACGGTGCTGGGGACCGGGGCCGCGCTCGGCTACTGGCTGCTGATGCGGAACCTTCCCGGAGGGCCCGTGACGGTGTCCGAGGGCGAAGACGCTGCCGAGAGCGGAGGGACGGCGAAGGACCGGACGGGGACCGGACAGGTGGTGAACGGTCAGGCCGGGTCTGCCCGGGGTGAGAGTGGGAAGGACGAGCCGGACGGGGCGTGCACTCCGTCGGCGTCCGGGCAGGTGTCCGTGGAGGCCGGCTGAGAAGGTCGACTGACCGATGTCCAGGAGCGGTGATGGGCTGACCGGAGATCCGGAGCGGCGCTCAGTTGTCCGGTGTTCCGGAGTGGTGCACGTCCCCCGGCGACGTGGCGCGGTGCAGGGCGTGGCGATACGCCGACCGCGTGGCGGCTAAGGAACGTGCGCCGATACCTCCCGGCGCACCGCGGCACATTGCGCCGACGCAACCCGACGCACTCGGGTACCTGGCCCCGGAGTGATCCGGGCCTGGCCCGGCGCGTCTGGTGCATACGGGGCGCGCATCGGGGCGCGGATGTGAGGTGCGCGTACGGACGCAAGCGTGTACGGCCGCAGAAGCCGCAGAAGCTCAACGTACCCACGGCTGCGGCGCACGGGGCGGGGGGGGGGCCCCCCGGGGGGCGGGGGGGGGGGGGGGGCCCCCCCCGGGGCGCGGGGGGGGGGGGGGGGGGCCGCCCCCGCCGCCCCCCCCGCCCGTTTCCGCGTTGTGACGGTCGGTCAGCCGCAGCAGCCGCCGCACTGGCACGGGGCCCCGGACTGGCAGCCGCAGCCGCAGCCCGAGCCGCAGCCACAGGCGCCGAGCAGGGGCAGGTGCACCGCGTCGGCGGGCGCCTCCTGACGGGGTTCGGTCGTGGGGGAATCGGCCATGGTTCCTCCTCAAGGCGTACGACAGGGCCGTGCGCCGAGAGCGACGTACACACGGCCGGGGGCGTACGGACAAGACGTGCCGCCCCACCCCATTGGATGCCCACAGGGGCGGGCGCATCAACGGCGCACATGCGCAGAACGCGTGTGCGATCGGAATGCGACCGCGCACGCCGCCCGTCTCCGAGAGGCTCATCGGCCGCCCAGCCGCCCAGCCGCCCGCCGCCCGGTCGCTCGGCCCCCGGCCCCGTCGACCGGCGCACCGAGGGCTTGTGGCCGCGCCCCCAGCGTCCATCGGCCGTCGCACCCAGGGCTCGCCCGGCCGCGGCACTCAGGGGTCCGGTCGGCCGTCCGCTGCCGCGCCCCGTCGAGCGCCGCACGCCCCATCGAGCCGCACGCCTCCGCGAGGCCGTACGCCGTTACGCTCCCTCCGCCGGCGCCTGCTGCTGGATCTCGTCGGCGTGCTCGCCCGTCACCAGGTAGACCACGCGCTTGGCGACCGACACCGCATGGTCGGCGAAACGCTCGTAGTAGCGGCCGAGCAGCGTCACGTCGACGGCCGTTTCGATGCCGTGCTTCCAGCGGTCGTCCATCAGGTGCTGGAAGAGGGTGCGGTGCAGCAGGTCCATCTCGTCGTCGTCCTCCTCCAGCTGGAGGGCCAGATCGACGTCCTTCGTGATGATCACCTCGGCCGCCTTGGCCATCAGCCGCTGGGCCAGCTGTCCCATCTCCAGGATGGTCGCGTGCAGGTCGTGCGGCACCGGCGACGCCGGGAACCGCAGCCGGGCGAGCTTCGCGACGTGCTGGGCGAGGTCGCCCGAGCGCTCCAGATCGGCGCTCATCCGAAGCGAGGTGACCACGATGCGCAGGTCGGTCGCCACCGGCTGCTGGCGCGCGAGCAGGGCGATGGCCCGGGCCTCCAGATCGTGCTGGAGATCGTCGACCTTCTGGTCCGCGGCGATCACGCTTTCCGCGAGCTTGAGATCGGCGTCGAGCATGGCCGTCGTCGCCCGGCCGATCGCCGACCCGACGAGCCGGGCCATCTCGACCAGGTCCTCGCCGATCGAGTCGAGTTCCTCGTGGTAGGCGTCACGCATGGGAGTCCCTCTCCAGTCCGCTGAGCAGTGCGGGGGCCGGCTGCGGGCCCCACGCTGCCACCCTCGTGGGTGTACGCGTCGGCTTCCGGCCGCGCAAGTGAACCGATGCTTGCTCCTCGGTGAACTCTGGGCGACGAGTGTTCGGACAGGCACCCGGATGGCTGGGAGAGTCCTCTTCGACCCGCATAACCTTGACGTATGGACGTGAACGCGGCGGTCGCCGCAGCTGCGGCGATCGGCGGTGCGTGTACCGGCGTGATCGCCATGCTCGCGTTCCGCTGGAGCGAGCGCGACCAGAAGAGGCCGACGCGAACCTCCCTGCGGCCCGACGGCAACGCGGCTCTTCCTCCCGGTGTGGACACGGTCCTGTCCGTACTCAGTTCCTCGGCGGTCGTGCTCGACGAGAGCGACAGCGTGGTCAAGGCCAGCTCCGCCGCCTATGCGCTGGGGCTGGTCAGGGGAGGACGCCTCGCCGTCGACGAGATGCTGACCATGGCCCGGGACACCCGCAGGGACGGCGAGATAAGGCAGGTCGAACTGGACCTGCCCCGGCGCGGCACCGGCCGGGGCGAGGCCCTCGCGGTCTCCGCCCGGGTCGCCCCACTGGGTTCCCGCCTGGTGCTGCTGCTGGTCGAGGACCTCACCGAGGCCCGCCGCATAGAAGCGGTGCGGCGCGACTTCGTCGCCAACGTCAGCCATGAGCTCAAGACCCCGGTCGGCGCGCTCTCGCTGCTCTCCGAAGCCGTACTGGACGCCTCCGACGATCCGGAGGCGGTGGAGCGGTTCGCCGGGCGGATGCAGATCGAGGCGACCCGGCTGACCAATCTCGTGCAGGAGATCATCGACCTCTCGCGGGTGCAGAACGACGACCCGCTGGAGGACGCCGAGCCGGTACGCGTGGACGAGCTGGTGGCCGAGGCCATCGATCGCTGCCGCCAGCAGGCCGGCGCGAAGCAGATCACCATGGCCGCGGGTGGCACCGCGGAGCTCCGTATCTGGGGCAACCGCGGTCAGCTCGCCGCGGCGCTCGGCAACCTCGTCGAGAACGCCGTCAACTACAGCCCCGCCCGTACCCGAGTGGGCATCGCCGCCCGGCGTGTGTCCGTACCCGGCGGGGACCAGATCGAGATCGCGGTGACCGACCAGGGCATCGGCATCTCGGAGAAGGACCGCGAGCGGGTCTTCGAACGGTTCTACCGCGTCGACCCGGCCCGCTCACGGGCCACCGGTGGCACCGGCCTCGGCCTCGCCATCGTCAAGCATGTGGCCGCCTCGCACGGCGGGGAGGTCACGGTCTGGAGCTCGGAGGGCCAGGGCTCCACCTTCACCCTGCGGCTGCCCGAAGCAGGTCCCGCACGGGAAGAGGACCGCAGTTCGGGCGGACCGTTCGTCATCGAAGGCGACGAGGGCCCTTATGAACCCGCTCACCCCGACACCCTTGAACCATTTCCTGCCCCGGAGGTCCTTCCGTGACCCGAGTGCTTGTCGTCGAGGACGAGGAATCCTTCAGCGACGCTCTGTCCTACATGCTCCGCAAGGAGGGTTTCGAAGTCGCCGTCGCGGCCACGGGACCGGATGGTCTCGACGAGTTCGAGCGCAACGGCGCCGATCTCGTGCTGCTCGACCTGATGCTGCCCGGCCTGCCCGGCACGGAGGTCTGCCGCCAGCTGCGCAGCAGGTCCAACGTCCCCGTGATCATGGTCACGGCGAAGGACAGCGAGATCGACAAGGTCGTCGGACTGGAGATAGGAGCCGACGACTACGTCACCAAGCCCTTCTCCTCGAGGGAGCTCGTCGCCCGGATCCGCGCCGTGCTGCGCCGCCGGGGCGAACCGGAGGAGGTCACCCCGGCCGCCCTGGAAGCGGGCCCGGTGCGGATGGACGTGGACCGCCACGTGGTCACGGTCTCCGGAGACAAGGTCGACCTGCCGCTCAAGGAGTTCGACCTGCTGGAGATGCTGTTGCGCAACGCGGGCCGGGTGCTGACCCGCATGCAGCTCATCGACCGGGTCTGGGGTGCGGACTACGTGGGTGACACCAAGACCCTCGACGTCCACGTCAAGCGCCTGCGGGCCAAGATCGAGCCCGACCCGGGCGCGCCGCGCTACCTGGTGACGGTCCGCGGTCTGGGGTACAAGTTCGAGCCGTAGAGCCCCGGTCTCCGAGCCGCGGCGCAGCGCCGTGTCCCTGAGCCGGGTCGTTGTGGTGCTTTCCCGCGTCGGGTTATTGAGTCGTGCCCCGAGCCGGGGCGCGGAACCCGTCTGCGAGCCGGGGCGCGACCCCGGTTCGCAGACCGGCGGGCGATGACCCCGTCGCTCGTACGCGGTCGTCCACCGGGCGGTGCGCGGCGGCACCTTCGGGCGGTATGCGACGGCGGAGGACGCCCCCCTTGAAAACGGGGGGCGTCCTCCGCCGTTCACGCTGCCCGGTGTCCGGGTGGTGGCCCGGTCAGTCGTTCGACGGGGCGTCGGCCTCGGTGTCGGTCTCGCCCGGGGCGCCCGGGGTCGCGGAGCCGGTCGGAGTGGCGGGCGACTCCGACGGGGCGGTCGGCAGTGCGCTCGGGCCGAAGTCCTTGAAGAAACTGGTCGCCGGGACGACGAGCAGGCTGAGCGGGATCTCTCCGGTCGAGCTGAGCTTGAAGACGACGCGCTGCACGTTGCCGTCCTGCGCGGCCTCGTGGCCGTTCTCGATCACGGCGGAGGCGTTGCCCTTGCCACCGATGATCACCCTGCCGCCGGCCGGGACGACGACGGGGCCGGCGCCCTCGGCGGCGTGCAGCTTCACCGTGGTGCTCGTGCCCGGCACGGTGATGGCCTCAAGGGTCTGCTGCTCCTTGCCGTTGTTGAAGAGCGTCGCGGAGACCACGGCCGGCCCCTCCGCCTTGGGCTCGGGCTGGGTGATGAGGTTCGCGTTCTGGATGCTGATGTCACCGGAGGTGGTCGCGGCGCTGTCCGGCCTGATCTGAAGCGTCGCGGCGTCATTGCCCGCACCGCACGCGGCGAGCGAGGCGATCGAGAACACGATGGCTGTGGCGGCGAGGGCGCCGTGTCGAAGGCTGCGGCTCACGGCGGCGGCAACTCCTTGAACGATCGGACTGCGGACGGGGGGCGAGCGGTGTGAGGCCGCTCGGCGGGCGACGTAAAGCCACCCTAAGGATGTGTCAGCGGCTTTAGGCTACCGAGCCGCCCTACTCGCCCCGCACCCGACCCGCCCCTATACGTCCCGCACTTCCCGTCCGGCGCTCCCGCAGGCGTGTCCCGGAGCCCGGGAGACCCCCTGAGCGGCAGGCTTTCTCCGTCCCCCGAGGTGCCGTTCCCAGGGCCCGCCCCAAAGGGCCTCCACCACGGGGGCGACCCCGCCGTCACGCACGTCCGCACCGGCCCGCAGGTTCGCGGCCGCCCACCGGGTTCGCGGTCGGCGCACAGCCGGCCCGTGCCCCACTACCGCGAGCCCACGGCGCACGCCCGACCGCGAGCCCACGGCGCACGCCGGGCCGCGAACCTGCGGCGCATGCCGGGCCGCGCGTTCGCGGACCGCCAGCTCCGACACCATCCGGCGCCATGTTTCCGCCCCTCGTCCCTGAGGTTCCCTCTCCGCCCCTCGGATGCCTCCGCCACCCCCGCATCCATGGCCACATGCCGTCGGCACATCCGGTCACCGGCACAGTCGCCGACAACAGGACGGCGGTGCGTCGACACGCACCGTTCACATATTGCCGGTGATCAATTCATGGGCGTGGCGCATTTCACGCTCATAAGTGATCACGCGGGGGTGCTGGTCAATTCCATTGACCGCCACCACTTACATCTGCACTTACCTCCGTACGGGTGAGCGATCTCCGAACGGAGTGCGGAATGTTTGACATCGAGAACCCGGCAAAACGTGACATTCAACCCCTTCGGGAAGGGGTTCCGGGGCGTGTGACGTGCCCGTTTCGTCCCGCCCGCACAGCCGCTCCGACCTGCGAATACCGCGTTCCGTGAACCTTCCGCAGCACGTACGTGTTGCTGTTGTCAAGCCCCGAGATATGCCCTGACCTGCGAAAACGCCATTCAGGGGAAGCTGTTCTCGTGTTACCCTTGATAGCCACGGAAGGGGTACCTGTCACATGACGTTCAAGGTTGGCGACACCGTGGTCTATCCCCATCACGGGGCCGCGCTGATCGAGGCTATCGAAACTCGCCAGATCAAAGGCGTGGACAAGACCTACTTGGTGCTCAAGGTCGCCCAGGGCGACTTGACGGTTCGTGTGCCGGCGGACAACGCGGAGTTCGTGGGTGTGCGGGACGTGGTCGGGCAGGAGGGGCTGGACCGGGTCTTCGAGGTGCTGCGCGCGCCGTACGCCGAAGAGCCGACGAACTGGTCCCGGCGCTACAAGGCAAATCTGGAGAAGCTCGCCTCCGGCGATGTCATCAAGGTCGCCGAAGTGGTTCGCGACCTGTGGCGTCGTGAGCGAGAGCGCGGACTCTCCGCAGGTGAGAAGCGAATGCTGGCCAAGGCCCGCCAGATTCTGGTGAGCGAGCTCGCTCTCGCGGAGAACACGAACGAGGACAAGGCCGAGGCTCTGCTCGACGAGGTACTCGCGTCCTGAACCGGCTCGTGCCGGTCGTCAAAATTGTGCAGCGGTGCCCGCTGACCACCGTATTCACGGTATGTCGGTCGGGCACCGCCGTGTGTCCGAAAACGTGGTGTGCCCGAATGCGGGGTGCCTGAATGCGAGACGTGTCCGAACACCGGCGTGTCATGTCCCGGAGTGCGGTCCCAGTGCGCAGTCATCGCGGATAGCGGATGCGGGTGTGGGCGCCGACGTGGATGTGGGCGCGGACGCGGGCCGCGCTATCCCGTCCAGTGTGCGGTTTTCGGTATCCGGATGCGGGGGTCCGACGTCTGCGTACGGTACGGACGCCGGACATGGAAGGCCGGGGTCGACCCTATGGACAGCCGGGTTCGACCCGTCCGGATTCAGCCAAGGCATGGCTGAATGGCGGCGATTATGGTCTGTCGCGCCCTCGCGTTGGCTTCAGCGGCGATCCCCCCGATACTTTGCTCGCGATCTCGCGCAGCCGACCCCGAGCGGCCGAAGCGGCTCGTCCGGCTTCGACCGGGTGTCACGGAAAGGGCCCGGTCGAGTCGCGGTCCGGAGCCCGGCTCGCTTGTGGCCCTACCCACGTCTGTCGTGGAAACAAACATGCCGAAGCTCCGGAGTGCAACCGATGTCTGATCAACCGCGTCCCTCCCGCACCGCCGCCGTGATCCCCGCGGCCGGTCGCGGCGTCCGGCTCGGTCCGGGTGCCCCCAAGGCGCTCCGCGCGCTGGGCGGGACACCGATGCTCATCCACGCGGTACGCGCCATGGCGGCGTCCCGTTCCGTCTCGCTGGTCGTCGTCGTGGCACCGCCGGACGGCGCTCCCGAGGTCAAGAACCTGCTGGACGCGCACGCGCTGCCCGAGCGCACCGACTACCTCGTCGTGCCGGGCGGCGACACCCGCCAGGAATCGGTGCGCCTCGGCCTGGACGTCCTGCCCGAGGACGTCTCCGTCGTGCTCGTCCACGACGCGGCGCGCCCGCTGGTACCCGTCGACACGGTGGACGTGGTGATCGAGGCGGTACGCGACGGCGCGCCCGCCGTCGTCCCCGCGCTGCCGCTCGCCGACACCGTCAAGGAGGTGGAGCCCGGTGCGCCGGGCGAGCCGGAACCGGTGCTCGGCACGCCCGAACGGGCCCGGCTGCGGGCCGTGCAGACCCCGCAGGGTTTCGACCGCGACACGCTTGTGCGTGCGCACCGGACCGTCGTCGTCGGCGGCGAGGGGGCCACGGACGACGCGGGCATGGTGGAACGGCTCGGGGAGCCCGTCGTGGTCGTCCCCGGGCACGAGGAGGCATTCAAGGTGACCCGGCCGCTGGATCTGGTGCTGGCCGAGGCGGTACTCGCGCGCAGGAGGGCGAAAGATGGCTTCTGAGACTTCTGAGGAAACGGTTCGCGGGGCGACGGGCGCCGGGGACGAGGCGGCCGGACGGCGGTCCGGACCGGTGATCCCGCTCGTCGGGATCGGCACGGACATCCACGCCTTCGAGGAGGGCCGCGAGCTGTGGTGCGCGGGCCTGCGGTGGGAAGGGGAGGGGCCCGGTCTGGCCGGGCACTCGGACGCCGACGTCGTGGCGCACGCCGCGTGCAACGCGCTCTTCTCGGCCGCCGGGCTCGGCGACCTCGGGCAGCACTTCGGCACCGGGCGGCCGGAGTGGTCCGGCGCCTCCGGGGTCACGCTGCTGACCGAGGCGGCGCGGATCGTTCGGGCCGCGGGCTTCGAGATCGGGAACGTCGCCGTCCAGGTCGTCGGCGTACGGCCGAAGATCGGCAAGCGGCGCGAGGAGGCGCAGCGGGTGCTGTCGGCCGCAGTGGGGGCGCCCGTCTCGCTCTCCGCCGCCACCTCCGACGGGCTCGGCTTCACCGGGCGGGGCGAAGGGCTCGCCGGGATTGCGACGGCGCTGGTCTACCGCGCCGACTGAGCCGGGGTACGCCCCTGCCCGGCCGCTGCCCTCCGCCCCGCCGTTCCTCTGAGGAGCCGTCGGCGCGTACCCGCTGTCCGCCAGCCTTCCCCGCGATCCCCGAGGGGGCGCGGGGCACTGGCACACGCCCACTACCCTTGAGGCGTGACTATTCGCCTGTACGACACCAACGCCCGGCAGATCCGCAACTTCGTCCCGCTCACGGCGGGCTCTGTCTCGATCTACCTCTGTGGTGCCACCGTTCAGGCGGCCCCGCATATCGGGCACATCCGGTCCGGACTGAACTTCGACATCATGCGCCGCTGGTTCGAGTACCGCGGATACGACGTCACGTTCGTCCGGAACGTCACCGACATCGACGACAAGATCATCGCGAAGTCCGCAGAGCAGGGCCGGCCCTGGTGGGCCATCGGCTACGAGAACGAGCGGGCGTTCAACTCCGGGTACGACGCGCTGGGCTGCCTGCCAGTCACGTACGAGCCTCGCGCGACCGGCCACATCACCGAGATGATCGAGATGATGCGGGGCCTGATCGAACGTGGTCACGCTTACGCGGCGGACGGCAACGTCTACTTCGACGTGCGGTCCTTCCCGGAGTACCTGTCGCTGTCCAACCAGGACCTGGCCGATCTGCGCCAGCCCTCCGGCGAGGGCGAGACCGGAAAGCGCGACCCGCGCGACTTCGCGATGTGGAAGGCGTCCAAGCCGGGTGAGCCGAGCTGGGAGACCCCGTGGGGTCGCGGCCGTCCGGGCTGGCACCTGGAGTGCTCGGCCATGGCGCACAAGTACCTGGGGCAGTCCTTCGACATCCACGGCGGTGGGATCGACCTGATCTTCCCGCACCACGAGAACGAGATCGCCCAGGCCCAGGCGTTCGGCGACGCGTTCGCGCGGTACTGGGTGCACAACGGCTGGGTCACCATGTCCGGCGAGAAGATGTCGAAATCGCTGGGCAACTCGGTACTGGTCAGCGAGATGGTCAAGACCTGGCGCCCGATCGTGCTGCGTTACTACCTCGGCACCCCGCATTACCGGTCGATGATCGAGTACAGCGAGGAGGCCCTGCGCGAGGCCGAGTCCGCCTTCGCGCGGATCGAGGGCTTCATGCAGCGCGTCGTCGAGAAGGCGGGTGGTGCCGTCGCCCCGGCCGACGAGGTACCGCCCGCGTTCGCCGAGGCCATGGACGACGACCTGGGTGTCCCGCAGGCGCTCGCGATCGTCCACACCACGGTCCGGCAGGGAAACTCCGCGCTGGCCGCCGACGACAAGGAGGCGGCCGTCGCCCGGCTCGCGGAGGTGCGGGCGATGCTCGGCGTCCTCGGGCTCGACCCGCTGGACGAGCACTGGGCGGGCGAGAACGACCGCGGCGAAGATCTGCACGGGGTCGTGGACACGCTCGTTCGCCTGGTCCTGGACCAGCGCGAGGCGGCCCGCGCCCGCAAGGACTGGCCCGCCGCCGACGCCATCCGCGACCAGCTCGGCCAGTCCGGGCTCGTCATCGAGGACAGCCCGGCCGGACCGCGCTGGAGCCTCGGCCCGCGGTCGTAGACAGCCCGCGTGCCGCCCGGAGGCTCCGGGCGGCACACCCGTCCGGGGCCTCCGCGGGCCCTTCGGGGCCTCCTGGGGCCCAGGGCTCCGCGCCGGACCCTGGCACACTTTCCATATACGTACACACGCATGTCTGAGCAGCAACGAAACAGGTAGGTCATGGCCGGGAACAGCCAGCGCAGGAACCGCCGCACGTCCAACAAGAAGGGCGCGCAGGTCGGCAGCGGTGGCCAGCGGCGCCGTGGCCTGGAGGGCAAGGGGCCGACGCCGCCCGCCTCCGCCCGCAAGGGGCACGCGAAGAACCGGGTCGCCCAGGCCAAGGCCAAGCAGGCCGCGCGCCACCGCCCGGCCCCGCGCCGCGGCGGTGCCAAGGGCACCTCCGAGATGGTCGTCGGCCGCAACCCGGTCTTCGAGGCCCTGCGCGACGGCGTGCCCGCGACGACCCTGTACGTGCAGCAGTACATCGACAACGACGAGCGGGTCCGCGACGTGCTCCGGCTCGCCGGTGAGCGCGGCAACATCAACCTGATGGAGGCCCCGCGCGCCGAGCTGGACCGGATGACCAACGGCCTGAACCATCAGGGCCTCGTCCTCCAGGTCCCGCCGTACGAGTACGCGCACCCGGAGGACCTGGTGGTTGCCGCGCACGACAACGGCGAGGAGCCGCTGATCGTCGCCCTCGACGGCGTCACCGACCCGCGCAACCTGGGCGCGATCGTCCGCTCCGTCTCCGCGTTCGGCGGGCACGGCGTGGTCGTGCCCGAGCGGCGCGCGGCCGGCATGACGGCGGGCGCCTGGAAGTCCTCGGCGGGCACGGCCGCCCGTACGCCGGTCGCCCGGGTGACGAACCTGACCCGGGCCCTGGAGGGCTACCAGAAGGCGGGGCTCACGGTCGTCGGCCTCGCCGCGGACGGCGAGCACACCGTCGAGGACCTGGAAGCGCTCGACGGCCCGGTCGTCGTCGTCATCGGCAGCGAGGGCAAGGGGCTCGGCCGGCTCGTCGGCGAGACCTGCGACTACCGCGTCCGCATCACGATGCCGGGTGGCGCGGAGTCCCTGAACGCCGGTGTCGCGGCCGGGATCGTGCTCTACGAGGCCGCGCGGCGCCGCGCCTGAGCCCGCGCGCCCCGGGTGCCGATCCTGAGCCGCTCCGGACGCCGTGCCTGGGTCGCCCCGGGTGGGCGTCCGGCCCCGGTCGCCCCCGGGGCGAGCGTCCGGCACTGGCGGGGCGGGGTTGCCCTGCCTCCTGCGCCTCGCCTTCGCCACGGGTTCCGTTCCCGGACGGGTCCGTTCTCGGACGGGTCCGTTCCTCTAGAGGTGCCGCTCCTCTATGGGTGTCGTTCCTGTATAGGTGTCGTTGGGTGTCGTTCCCGGACGGATCCCGTTCCCGGACGGGTTGCGCCTGCTCACCGCCCGGCCCCGTCTGCTCACTTGCGAGGCCCGGACCTCCACTGACGTGGCCTCGCACGCCCGTTGACGGGTCTCGGACACATCGGGCCCGTCAAGGCAGTGTCCTAAACACCCATCACTCGGTTAGATGAGTGTGGACACCAGAACGCCTCGGTTCGACGAAGTACCCGCCCTGAGCATGGCCAAGGTGGACTGCGATCCTGCGCAGGTCATCGTCAACCACGCCAGCTTCCGAGTGCAGCTCGCGCCCGGCCAGCGCGCACGGCTGCGCGGGCTGGCCCCCGCGGGCGTCGCCGGGATCCCCGCCATGAGCGGAGCCCCCGGAGGGGTGCGCGGCAGGCGCGCGCCCGTCGTGTGGAGCGGGAGGTCCGTCCCCGGCGACCCCGGCGCCACCGGACTTCTCCAGGCCGTACGCGACTCGGCCACGGCCCGCCCGACGGCCGCCCATGCCTCCCACGACCCCCGTGCCCCCCACCGCGGCGACTCCGGCAGCCCCGGCGAGTTCGACGGTGGGCTCGGCACGGGCGGCACCCAGCTCATCGACCTCGAAGAGACCCAGCCCAACCCCGTCATCACCGCACCCCAGCAGCCGGGGCCGCACGGCAACGGCCCGCTGCTGCCGCCGATGCGCCAGGCGGTGGGAGCCTACGACCACCCGGTCGACCACGGACCGTACGACCGGGACGGATACGACCGAGACACCGGATACGACGGGTACGTGGGCGCGGCCGACGACGCGAACGGGGACGCGTACGACGACGGCACCGAGCCCCGGGGCCGACGCCAGGGCGACGACGTACGGCACGCCTACTATCCGGGACACCGGATGAACCTCGGCGTGGTACTGCTGCCCCTGCGGGTCTTCCTCGGGCTCATCTCCATCTACGCCGGCATGGGCAAGCTGTGCGACCCGGTGTACTTCGACGGCGGCGAGCGCGGCTCCATGGTCACGTGGCTGAGCTCGCTGCACCCCTGGACGCTCGCCGAGCCGCTGCGGGACTTCGCGGTCTCGCACCCCGTGGGCGCGGGACTCACCGTCGCCTTCCTCCAGGTGATCGTCGGTGTCCTCACCGTTCTCGGCCTCTGGCAGCGCGTCGCCGCGTCCGTCGGGGCGCTGCTCTCCGCCGCCCTGCTGGTCACGGTCAGCTGGCGCAGCGTCGCCGTGTACGACGCGCCGGACATCATCTACCTCGCCGCCTGGAGCCCGCTGATCATCGCGGGCGCGCCCGTCTACTCCATCGACGGGCGGCTCGCCGGTGAGGCGTGGCGCACGCTCGGTCCGCGTTCGGCGCTCGGGGACCTCCGTCGCCGGGTGCTGCGCCGGGGTGCGGCCGTGACGACCGTCGTCGTCGGCCTCACGTTCCTGGTGGGTTCCATGCTCGGCGGAGCCGTACGCTCCTCCGGGGTCGTGACCGTGCCGGGCCCCAACCGCATCCCGACCAACCAACTGCCCGGCTCCCCGCTCCCGGAGGAGTCCCGTACCGGTGGGGCCTCCCACACGCCCGAGGGGCGGCGCCCGTCGCCGACCCGCAGCGCCGCCGCCACCACCCCGTCCACACAGGCGTCCACGCCCCCCGAGGACCCCGTGCGCGAGCCCGAGCGGGCGACGACCGGCGCCGGGCAGCCCAGCCAGACTCAGGGCACCGTCCAGCAGGTCCCGCAGCAGACGACCCCGCAGCAGCCCCCGGCGAGCAGCTCCGGCCCGAGTTCCTCGGGCTCCACCGGCACCGGCACCGGCACCGGCGGCGGTCCCACGGGCGGCAGCGGCCCGGACGACGACGCTTCCACCGGAGGAACGTCGGGCGCCGGACGGAACCCGATCGGCGGCCTGCTCGGCTGAGTCCCGAGCCCGGAAAGACGGATGAGGGGCGGTCACCGGAGTTCACCGGTGACCGCCCCACTGTGCGCCCGGCCCTCTGCGCCCGCCGTCCCGCACGCCGCCGGATGCCCGCGTACGTCGCTTCCCCGCGTATGCCGCGTACCCGCGTAAGTCGTGCGCCCGCGTATGTTGCGCGCTCGTGGGGTCGCGTAGTGCGTGTCGTCCGCCGCGGGCGCTACCGGCCGTCGAGTTCCTTGGCGGCCTCGGTCAGGTCCTTCGCTGTGTCGATGGCGCGCCAGTACGCGCCGTGTGGCAGTGGATACCCGGCCAGCCTGCGCTCGCGGGCGAGCTTCGGGAAGGTCGTCCGCTCATGGTCGCCCAGGTCGGGCAGCAGGGCGGTGAAGGCCGGTGAGAAGACATACACGCCGGCATTGATCAGATACGGCGACGGCGGCGCCTCGATGAAGTCGGTGATGTGCCCGAACGCGTCCGTCTCCACCGCGCCCCAGGGGATCCGGGGACGGGCCAGGGCCAGGGTGGCGGTCGCGTCGCGCTCGGCATGGAAGGCCGCCATCTCGCGCAGCGAGAACCGCGTCCAGATGTCGCCGTTGGTGGCGTACCAGGGCTGGTCCGGGTCGGGCAGCCGTGCGGCCGCGTACTTCAGGCCGCCACCGCGCCCCAGTGGCTCGGACTCCACGACGGTCGTCACGCGCAGCGGCAGCACCGCCGAGTCCAGCCATTCCTGCAGCACCTCGGCCAGATGACCGCATGACACCACGACATCGGTCACGCCCTCGGCGGCCAGCCAGGAAAGCTGATGGCCGATGATCGGGGTCCCGGTTCCTGGGATCTCGACCATCGGCTTGGGACGGTCGTCGGTGTACGGGCGCAGCCGCGATCCCTGGCCACCCGCCAGAACCACGGCCTGTGTCGGATACGTATGCATACCAGGCACGATATGTGGCGCCTGGTGTCGGGGCGTAGGGGGCCGGTGGGTGCGCCGATCGATGGACCCACCGGCCGACTGACGGGCCGGTGGACCGACGGCCCGTCAGCCCGACGGGCCGGGCGGGTCGTCAGTCCGACGGGCGGGGCGGGCCGGGCCCGATGGGTCAGCTGAACTGCGCGACGCCCGAGGCGAACGACGTGTCGCAGACGGGGCGGGAGAACCGGTGGGCGTGCGTCGGCCCGTACTGCTCGACCGCCGCACGGCCCAGCGCCTTCGCGATCGACATGCAGTGCCGGGCGAGCGAGGGGCGTCCTTCGACGGAGCGCTGAAGGTCCGTCAGCGCGACGCCCGGGTCCTTCTCGCGGAGTTCCACGAGCAGACGGTCGCGGAGGATGTCCTGCGGGGCACGCGCCTTGGCGCGCTCCGAGACGTTCTGGGTCGACGCGGCCAGGACCTGCGGCTCGGAGGTGTGTGCTGCCCACGGCACGCTCGTGACGGCGAGGGTCCCAGAGAGGACCATCACGACGGGCAGTGCGAGGGCAAGGGAACGGCCGATACGGCGAGCGGTGTGGGTCACGCAGCGAGCGTAGCGGTCCGTAATGGAGAGGCGACATTTTGTCACCCTTAAGAGGGGTGGTTCGAGGGTGTTTTTCGAATTCTGTGTTGACGGCAGGCGGCGGAACGCCCGGTGTGCGGCGGGGATCCGGTGCCGCGCGGTTTCAAACCCGTATCCGTCTCGCGGCGCACGAACGGCCCCGCGCGGAGTCCCGGACCGGCGTCTCGAACCGGAGCCTCGGACCGGCGTCTCGGGCGGCTTGGCTGCTTCCCTGCGCCCTTGCGGCTTTCTCCCGCGCCCCGGGTGCACGCGAACGGCCCCGCACGTGCTTGGGTTCTAACGGTCTTCGCAACACCCGCGATCTGTGGGAGTTGCGAGGACCCCTTGAATCCAAGGGGAACGTGCGGGGCCGTTGTGGTGCGCATGCGGCGCGGGCGTTCGGGGACGCGCGAGATGTGCGCGTCACGCGAGACGCACGAGGCGTACGGCGTATACGCGGTGCGAGCCCGAGCGCGGTGGGCGAGGCGTCAGTCGGTGAGGCGGGCGCCCGTCGAGGTCGAGAAGACGTGCAGCTCGTCCGGGCGCGGCACGACGTGCAGCTTGGTGCCCTTCTCCGGGACGGCGCGGCCGCTGACGCGGACGACCAGCTCCTTGTCCTCGCCGCCGACGTGGGTGGAGCCGTAGACGTAGCCGTCGGCGCCGAGTTCCTCGACGACATTGACCGAGACGGCCAGGCCGGCGGGGGAGTCGGAGCTGTCCTTCGTGAGGGACTTCGCGGCGGCGCCGCCGTGCTCGACGATGTCGAAGTGCTCGGGGCGGATGCCGACCGTGACGGTCGTGTCGCCCTTGTCCGCGGCGGCCGTGAGCGCCTCGCGCGAGACCGGGACGACGCTGTTGCCGAACTTCACGCCGCCGTCGGTGATCGGGACCTCGACCAGGTTCATGGCGGGGGAGCCGATGAAGCCGGCCACGAAGAGGTTCGCCGGCTTGTCGTACATCTTGCGCGGCGAGTCGACCTGCTGGAGCAGACCATCCTTGAGGACGGCGACCCGGTCACCCATGGTGAGGGCCTCGACCTGGTCGTGCGTCACATACACGGTCGTGATGCCCAGGCGGCGCTGGAGCGAGGCGATCTGCGTACGGGTGGACACACGGAGCTTGGCGTCGAGGTTCGACAGCGGCTCGTCCATGAGGAAGACCTGCGGCTCGCGCACGATGGCACGGCCCATCGCGACACGCTGGCGCTGACCACCGGAGAGAGCCTTCGGCTTGCGGTCCAGGTACGGGGTGAGGTCCAGCATCTTGGCGGCCTCTTCGACCTTCGCCCGGATGTCGGTCTTGTTGACACCGGCGATCTTGAGGGCGAAGCCCATGTTGTCCGCGACGGACATGTGCGGGTAGAGCGCGTAGTTCTGGAACACCATGGCGATGTCCCGGTCCTTCGGCGGCAGGTGCGTGACGTCGCGGTCACCGATGCGGATGGCACCGGCGTTGACGTCCTCAAGACCCGCGAGCATGCGGAGGGAGGTCGACTTGCCACAACCGGAAGGACCGACGAGTACGAGGAACTCGCCGTCCGCGATCTCGATGTCCAGCTGGTCCACGGCCGGCTTCGTCGAGCCGGGGTAGATGCGGGACGCCTTGTCGAACGTGACACTGGCCATGTTGAATCTTCTCCTCCACCGGCAGGAACGTGCCGGACGATCCGAGTAGAGAACGGAGTGGTTTGGTCCACTTGAGTGAACCCTCAGTGACGCTACCTGGCCATCTGGAATCTGTCAGCAGTTCGAGAGGCGCGAAATCTCGGGACCCTGTGCGGGCCGAGGTTGGTTACACTGCTCCGGCATGCCTCCTTAGCTCAGCTGGCCAGAGCAACGCACTTGTAATGCGTAGGTCGTCGGTTCGAATCCGACAGGGGGCTCTGTGAGAACCCCAGCCCAGACGCCCTCTGAGCTGGGATTCTCTGTTTCAGCGGATGCGGCGGCGGCGCCGGGAGCGGGCCGCGCGGGTGTCTCCGGTCTCAGTTGCGGTCTCAGTAGAGGCTTCGGGCGGGGCTTGGGGCGCGGGCACGAAGAACTCGCCCATGCGCCGCATCGCGTCCTTCGACAGGTGTGATCTGCCCTTCACGTACCGCCGGGTCTGGCTGATCTGGGTGTGGCGCAGGATCTCCATGATCGTGGGCATGTCCACCCCGAGTTCGTTCAGGATCGTGCCGGCAGTGTGGCGGCTCCCGTCGTACAGACGGCGGTCGTCGATCCCGGCCTCGGTGAGCAGTTCCTTGAACTCCTCGTAATCCTGGCGGGGGTCGAGCGGGCGGCCGTCCGGCCGGGAGAACACGACCTTGTGGTCCTGCCACAGCTCACCGGCCGCGGCCCGCATCTCGTCCTGACGCGCTTGGTGGTCTCGCAGAAACGGGATGAAGACGGGCGGAATCGGCACGGCGTTGCGGCTCTTCTTCGTCTTGGGACGGGTGAAGACCAGACCGCCGTCCCTGCGCTGAGGGCAGATGCTTGCGTGCCTAGTGCAGCCCTTCGGGCACGGTTTCGGGCAGCCGCGCTTGTAGCCCTCGTGCGTGGAGCACTCCGACGGACACGGCTCGAAGCGGTGGCGGCGCGCTCCACAGGCGTGCGGGTCGTCGCATCCGTGCCGCCACGTGAGGCGTTGGAGTTGCCACTCCGGACGGAACAACTCCGCGTCCAGGTCCACGTACGGCCAGCGGAGGCCGAGCGTCTCGCCCTGGCGAAAGCCCATGCCCACGCCGACGATCCACCGCATGAAGGTGGGCCGCTTAGCAGCGGCTTCGAGGAAGGCTTTGGCTTCCTCCTTGGTGAAGGGGTTCGCCTCGGTCTCGTCCACGGTGGGCGGATCCACGAGCGTGGCGACGTTCTCGGTGATGAGCCGACGCCGATGTGCGATCTTCAAGGCGCGCGACAGGATGCGGTGCACCTTGAGGACGTGCGACGGAGCGTGTCCCTCCCGCAGCATGTCGGCGTACATCCGCTCCAGGTGCTCGGGGGCGAGTTTGTCCAGCCGGTGCTGACCGATGCCAGGGACGATGTCGTTGCGGGTCTTCGACCAGTAATCGTCCAGCGACCGCGGCTTCAGCTTCAGGCTGGCGATGGTCTCCAGGTAAGTGGTCATCCACTGGGCGACGGTGGGCTTACGCCCGGCCTTCGGTACACGGCCCTTGTCCCGGAGCTTTTCCAGATCCCTGACCTTGCGGACAACTTCCGGCTCGGTCTTTGCCCGGCGGTGCCGGCGGTCGGGACTTCCGTCGTTCTTGGTGCCGACAGTCACCCGACCGTGCCACCAGCCGTCCGAGCCGAAGTAGATGGACGACTCCATGTTCGCTTTGCGGGGGCTCAAGCTTCCTCCACGCGTGAGGCGCCGCCGGTTGACCGGCGGCGCCTCACGGGTTGTTCAGGTGGGTCAGTGAGATTCGGGGATCAGGCCGTCTACGTACTGCTCCAGCGCGGTGCGGCGGATCCGGCGGCAACGGCCGAGTTTCACGTACTCCACGAGCCCGGCGGTCATCAGCTCGTAGAGCGTGGAACGTCCGATGCCGAGCAACTCGGCGGCCTCTTCCGGGCGGTAGAGCAGGCGGTCGGTGGGTGCGGGCGTGGCGGTGCTCATGCTGGCGGTCCTCCGGAGATGACGGGAGCGGGGCGCGTGTGTCCGAGGTGCGGATTTCTGCGTCACCACGTCATCTGTGTCACCTATGGGGTCTGAGCTGCGGATTTGTGGTGACGCAGCGGGCCGTGGCCTGTGTCACCGGTGACGGAGCCGTCCGTCACGGGGTGACGCAGGTGACGCAAGGTGACGCAGGGATTCGGGCTCTGCGTCACCCTTCTTGATGCAGGTCAGGAGCCGTTTTCAGGCCCGTGGTGACGCAGGTGACGCAGCGTCTTCCTACTTAGGAAAGGGAGGGGCCTGTGTCTGTTCTTGTGTGCGCCTTCAGGCGTGAATGGGGAGCCGCGGAGCGGCGCCCTCCTTGGGCGGCGGCAAGCCGCCGAAGAACAAGAGGAGCACCGCCGCACCGGGCGGGGGGTGCTCCTCTTGCTTGTGCAGCGGGCCCGCGTGGCGCGGGGGCTAGAACGCCTGGCCCTGTTCGTCCTGCGGGGGCTTGGGCCGGGTCATTTCGATGTAGCGGGCGGCCTTGGTGCGGCCCCAGTCGACAAGGACGCCTCGGGCGGCCAGGACGGGCTGGAGGCGCTTGAGGCGGTCGGAGAGGACCTTGCCGGTGGTGGGCCACCCCTTGGGCAGGGGACGGAAGTCCTCGCCGGTGTAGAGCTGGGTGAGGCCGTGCAGCCACTCGGCGGAGGTCATCCGGACCTCCACGCCCGGGTCGATGTCAGCGGCGTGCTTGAGGACGGTCTGGGCGAGGAGGTCGCCTTCGATGACGTCGTCGTTGAGGTCGTCCAGGCTGGCGCGGTAGGCGTCCAGCGCGCCCATGCTGGCGGCGGCGTCGAGCTGCGCGCACAGGTGGGCGAAGTCGGCCATGCGCAGGTCGGTGGGGATGTCGGCCTCGGTCGCGCGGACCTTGACGGCCAGGTCGAGCACGGACCCGAGGATCACAGGCAGGTCCCTGGCGAAGTCGGCCCACAGCTCCGCCTCGGTCCGTCGCACCCGGGGGCGTTCCAGGCGGAGGGGGAGGAGGCGTTCAGCAAGGTCGGGGCGGATGACGCCGACGTCAATGCCGGTCAGCAGCATCGGCCGGCGGTAGCGGGCGCGGACGACGTCGCCGTCGGTGAACAGGGCGCGCTTGATGTTCTCGGCGCCGGTGACGATGCAGCACATGAGGTCGGACAGGTCCGGGCCGAGGTGGGAGAGGTTGTCCAGGCCGGTGACCCATCCGGCGGCCACGGCCGTGATCAGGTTCTCCTCGTCCTTCGGGGCCCGGCGGAGGTCGCCGCTCATGCCCTCGATGATCCGGACGAGCATCTTGCCTGCGGTGGACTTGCCCGCGCCCTGCGGGCCGGTGAGGAAGGGGGCGGGGACCGGCACGTCGGGGCCGAGGCAGCCGATCAGCCAGGCCAGGGCGAGGCTCTCGGCGCGGGCGTCGGTGAAGTTGCACAGCCGCATCAGCAGGTCGATGCCCTTGCCGTCGGTGTCCTTGGCCGGGAGGGGGAGTTCGCCGGTGAGCTGGGTGCGGCGCCAGCAGACCTCGCGGGGGTCGGGGGTGAGGATGTCCCAGCCGGTGGGGTGGATGCGGACGGACTTGCCGTCGTCGCGGCCCAGGTCGAGCCAGGTCGCGCCGTCGAAGCCGGGGGCGACGCGAATGTGGACGGGCTGGACGTCCTCGGTGAGCGCGAGTGCTTCGATCAAGTCGAGTGCCTCCTTCAAGGCGGTTCCGTTGAAGACGCCGAGCCCGTCCTTGAACAGGCCGACCATGAGTTCCTGGCGGTGGCTACCGGTCGTGCCCTGGGAGCGGATGGGGCGGGCGACGGGGTGGCCGTTGCGCTGGGCGTAGACGGCTCCGTCGATGGTGCGGAAGTACCTGAAATGGGCCTGCGCGTAGTCGGTGATGACTTCGCGGGCCGGGGTCTTCTCGTCCTCGGACACGGCTCACATCCCCAGCGCGGTGCGGGCGTTGGACCAGGCGACCGCGCAGTGCCGGGGGGACTCGCCCTTGACCTGCGCGGCCGTGAACAGGCGGTCCATGTGCGCCTCGGTGAGGCAGCCGCACCGGCCGTGGGTGGACAGCACGGCGAGGAACGTGGCGTACACCGTGGTGTGGATCGCGCTGGTGGCCTCGGTGATGCGCTGCTCCGCCATCGCGATGCCGCGCTCCAGGTAGACGGGGGTGCGGTGGGGGCAGTCCCCACCACCGGCCAGCGCGGACACCGCCACTGCGCGCGGTGCGGGCTGGACCGGTGACGGCTCCTTGACGAGCAGCGCGCGTACAGCGTCCGGCAGCGCGGTCATGGTGCCGGTTCCGGGGCCGAGCCACCGGGCGTAGGCCATCGTGGACTTGAGGTCGACACCCTCACGGACACCGTTCACCGAGCGCATGGCACCCCGGTAGATCCAGTGCTCCCCACGCGTGGTGGGCACGGTCCGGGTGGCGGGCAGTTCCCGGCGGGCCCAGGCGATGGCGTCGGTGTTGTCGAGGTCGACGACGGTGACCCTGGCGCCGCCAGGGTGGTACCCGACGATTCCCGCGTCGCGCCAGGAGGTCGCCCATGCGGGCGAGACGAGAACGTGCGGGTCGGTGGTAGCGGCGGCCCAGGCGTGGCATGGCCGCGGGCACTGGCAGGGGCCGGGGTTCTTCATGTTCGGTCGGCCGCCGCACGCGTTGCCGGCGCAGTCGGGGCAGTTACCGAACGGGCCCTTCCCCGCCCGCAGCGGCAGCACCGGCACGTTGCCCGCCGCGAGGTGCAGAGCGGTGGCGAGATGACGGCCGTCTCGCCGGATCGGTGTCGGATGGGTCATGCTGGGTGTCTCCAGTTTTGTGAGAAGCGCTGGTAGGCGAGGGCGGCCCCGGACTTTGGCGAGACGGGGGCCGCCCTTGTGGATCTCTGGCTCTAGCCCCTGTTGTCAGTGGGGGCGTTTACGTTCGAGGGATGACGACTCTTGACCTGGTTCCGGGCCTGATCACAACGCGCGAAGACGTCGCCCAGGCATACGGTGGTTCGGTGTATAGCGGTGGGATCGTGCCCGCGAAGCTTCGTCGGTTTTCCGGTGCCTTAGAGGCTGTTGATGGTCCCGTTGGCGCGGCCGAACAATCCGGTCGCGGTGATGTTCTGCGTGATGCGCGTCGTCGTCTGCGTTCCGCCGCCTCTGCCCGTGGCGCGGCAGGCGGTGCGGAACAAGACGGGGACGGCGATGACAGCCGCGACAACGAGGGCGGCGGCGGACCACAGGACGTGGGTCATAGCGATGAGTCCCGGGGCGGCGTAGGAGAGTCCGATGCCGGCGGCGCCGATGCCGGCGCCGACGGTGGGTGCGAGGAGGGCGGTGGTCTTTGCCCATGCGGGGATCGGCTGCGCGGGCGTAACGGGAATCGCGGGCGGGGTGGCGGACTGGGTGTACGCCAGGGTGCGGCCCCCGTTAGGGAGGGTGACCCAGTCGACGCCGGGCGGGATGTCCGCCGGGAGGATCGCTGGTCGCGTGGCGGTCGCCCGGAGCGGGGGGCAGGGGGTCGGGGTGGGTGTGGCCCCGGCCGGGGAGTCCGGGACGAGGGCGGCGAGGAGGTCCTCGGTTGTGACCTGGCGGGGTCTGGGAGGGGTGTTCACGGGGTGCCTCCGTGAGTGCGAGGGCCGCCCCGACGGCGTCGGGGCGGCCGTGTGCGAGAGGGGTGTCACGTGCGGGTGTCACGGGGTGTCAGGCTCGGTGTCAGACACCCGTGACGCCCGCTCCCGCCTAGGGGTTTGGGTGTCACGGGGGTCTGACGTGTCAGGGCGTGTCAGGCGGTCGCGAGGGCGGGGACGATCCGCCACCGGCCGGTCTTCGAGGTCGCCTCCAGGCGGCCGTCGAGGGCGGCTTCCTTGAGCCGGGCCGACACCCACGGGCGGGACAGGCTGTTGCGTTCGCACCAGTCGTAGAAGTCCTTCGGGCCGACGACCATCCGCCCGGCGGCCTCGAACTCGGCCAGCGCCTGGCCGAACAGCTCGCGGGCTTCCTCCGGGGACGGCTTGCGCCCGCCGAGGTCCCCGAACATCGGCGCCTCGTCGCCCGGCTGCGCCTCGGGGAGATCCCGTTCCGGGTCGATGCCCGCGTCTTCGGGGTCGATCATCGGGCCGGTTTCCATGTCTTCGTCTCCCTCGGGCACGGGACCGGCACCGGCCGGATCGGCGGTGGTGCGGCGCTGGGTGTAGGCGGTGCCCGCGACCTGTGCGGCGGCCTTCTCCGTCACCGGGTCGACCGTGGCGCCGTTGCGGGCGTGCCACTGGGCGACGGTCTCCATGAGCGAGATCGCGGTGTCGGTGAACCACCGGGTGCGGCCGGGGCTGCTGTAGCGCTCCTCCGGGATGCCGGGGGTGACGAGGTAGCAGTAGCCGGGGCGGCGGTTGGACCAGCGGTCCGGGGCCGCGCCGGCGTCGATGACGGAGTCCGGGAGCATGAACCCGGCGGCGGTCGGGTTCGGGACACCGAAACACAGCCGGGCGCCAAGCGCGTCACGGGTGGTGGTGCTGATCTGGTCGTGACTCGGGCGCTGAAGCGAGACGATCAGCGCCATACCGGCCGACCGGGCAAGGTTCGCGATCGAGTTGAACGCGTCGTCGCCCAGCAGCCCGAGGGACACCCCGGCCTCCTCGAACCACGCGACGTGGAACGGCAGACCGTCACAGCCGCACGCGGTGTTGTCCTTGCGGCAGGAGTGCTTCGGGTCGGTCTGCTTGCGTGCGGCGGCGGCTTCCCACTGGCGGTAGGAGTGCGCCCCGAGCCAGGCCGTGCGGGCGGGGATGACGGCCTTGACCGCTTCGACCATGACCTCGGTGTCCGACCCACCCTCGACGGCCCAGTCGATCGCCGGGAGCAGGGGCCGGAAGTCCTGGAACCCCTTCGGGTCCGACAGCCACATCACGACGTCGGTGCGGCTGAGGATCTCAGTCATAAGGTTGAGTGCGCCGTCGCCCTTGCCCGCGCCGGTCATGCCCGCGATCAGCACGTGGGTGGCGTTACGGCCCGCTTCCTTGTCGCCGGGCAGCCACAGCATCAGTGGCGCCCCGTCGTCGTAGACGCCGAGCACCAGCGGATCCGTGATCGACCCGCCGGGCAGGGACGGACCGTCCTCCTCCCACCGGACCGCGTCGGCCAGCATGTCCCTGGGCACGATCACCAGCTCCCCGCGCCGGGCCGACTCCGGATCCGGCAGGTAGCGCACGGCCGTGGACGGCAGGTCCAGCGCGGACGCGATCCGCGGCAGGCTCTTGGCCACGTCGTCGTTGGTCTGTTCCCCGGCCTCCAGTGCCAGACGGGCCGTGACACGGTTCGCCTCGACCTCGGTCCGGCCGATCTTCGCCTTGGCCAGACCGACCTTCTCCAACAGCCCCTTGTCCATGGACTGCCCGGCCTGGTCGGGGTTGCGGCGCATGACCATGCGGATGTTCCACGACAGGGCCAGCACCGGCCCGCCCATCAAGTACGCGTCCGGCAGGGGACCGGCGAGCGGTCCGGCCAGGGCAGCACCGGTCAGCCACGCAGACCCGGCCGCCACGGTGATAGCCGAGTGGAGACGGCGCTGCGGGCCGGTCTCCCGACCGGCCCACCAGGTCGCCCCGGTCAGCACCACGGTGGACAGGGTCAGACCGACCCCGGCCGCCGCCGAGTCCGCCCACGCCAGGTGAGCACCGGCACCGGCCGCGCCGAGCCCCAGCACAGCGACCCACGGCGGCAGGTGCGGCTTGGCCCGGTGCATCAGGTACGCGCCCACACCCTTCGCGGAGGAGGCGCCGTTGAGCTGGTCTTCGTGCTGACGCTCAGGGTTCTTGTCGCTCATGTCAGCGCCTCCTTACTGGTTGGCCCAGTCCATGCGCCGGGCCTGAGGGCGCCGGGCACGGTGACGGACTCGGTTGATCTCCTCCTCGTACTCCTGCTGGAACGCCGCGTACGTCGCAGCCGCGTTGGTCGCCGCGTCCTTCAGCGCCTCGGCGGACTTCTTCAGCTTCCGCGCGACCTTCCGGGCCCGGAGCTTGGACCCGAACGCCTTGCCCTCCGGGTCCGGGACCGTGGCCAGGGTCGCTTGCAGGATCTCCGCCCCCATCGCGACCTCGAAGGACAGCGAAATCCCCACCGCCCGCAGGTGGTTGCAGTACTCGCGGATGTCGGCCGGGGACGTGAAGAACGGCTCCGGCAGCGTGTGCGAGCCGCGACCACCCCCGCTCCCCCCGCCGTTAAAGCCCTGGGCAGGGGCGGAGTTGGTCTTGTTGCCCGCGTTCACCGTGACCGTCAGCCCCGGGGAGAACGTCGCCCCGAAGTTCTTGTTGTACGCCTTGTCCGACTTGGTCTGTGAGCCGTTCGCCCCGGACTGCGGGGGAACGTTGGTGTGGGTGGTTGCCATGGTGATCCCCTTTTCAGGCAGAGAGACAGAGAGCCGCGACGACGAGAGCGGCGATGTGAGCGGTCTGATCGACATGCGCGGCACCGCCGTTGGCGGCCCAGGAGCTCTGGCGGGCCAGACGCATCCAGGCCGCGACCGGCCAGCGCCGGTCAATCACCGCGTGCGTGACACCGATCCACAGGAGCGCGGCCAGGGCGGGAAGGGCCGGAAGAGACCAGCCGAGCACCGTCGCGCCGAGAACGAGCAGGGTCGCGCAGACCACGACGTGCGTAGCGGCGTGCGCGAGGTTCGCCCGCCACCCGGCCACGCCCTGCAGGGCCTTGTGCCCGGCCTGGTGGTCCGTCTGCAGCGGGTAGTCCGCGATCAAGTGGCCGACGTAGAGCAGGAACGCGATGTCAGCGAACACAGGACGCCTCCTCGGCGGCGCGAGTGGAAACCGTGGGGTTGCCGTGGCAGGGCACGCACATGCCGAGCGAGCGGGGGATGCAGTACCCGGCATCCCGCCGGCAGACCGGGCACAGACGCCGGGGTCATCGGCCGCACCGGCCGGGCCAGGTCGACCCGGTACAGGTACGCGACCAGCGGCCCGCGGTGGTGCCTTGGGCGTTCGAGCTGGGCGGCGACGTCTTGTCCGCCGGGCCGCAGGCCCATGGCCCGGAGCTGTCGGCGGGTCGCCAGTCCCTCGGGGGCGAGGCGCCACCGGTAGACGGGCAGCGCGCCCATCAGGCGGCCCTGCACTGGGCAGCATGTGTTTCAGCCCAGGCAGTGAGCCCTTTCTCGGAGTAGGCCATGACGCCGCACCTACTGCACTCGGCGCGGGCAGCCTCGGGCGCCCGGTACTTCGGACTGGTGGTGATAGTGACCACGGAACCTGCCTGGTTGCGCATGCGGATCAGGAGATCGGCAGGCTCGGCCGGGCTGCTGTGCGGAGTGAGCTTCATGAGGGCTCCTGTGTCAGCGGTAGTTGCGTGCTCGACTGCTGGCACGCCGGGCGGGCGGCGCTCACCGGGTCTGCTAGCGGATCTGCTCGCCGGTCGCGGGACGTGCCCACGGGCCGGGTCACTCACCGGCTGCTCGCCGGGTCTGCGGTGCTCGTGTCGACTTCCGGCAGTCGCAGCAACGGCCACCCCCTCGCCGGGGCTGGCCGTCACTGGTGGTGCCGGACTACTGGTCCTTCTCGCTCTCACTGGCCCCGGCCGTACCCTCGGCGGCGTCGGCCTCTTCGTGGGACATCAGCTGCCCCCACGCCTTGCGTACGCGCTGTTCCCCGCCGACGTATCCGGCGTCACGGAAGGCCGTGACGGCCTGGCGGTAGGACAGGGGCGGGTCATCGGAGTACCGCAGGTGCCGCAGCACCACGTCGAGCTGTTCGTCGGTCAGCCGGTCGCCCGGCGCGGGCGTGGTCACGCCCGCCACGGCCGCGATCTCCTCCAGCATCGCGGCACCGCCCGAGGCCGTGACGGTCTCGTCATCGGTGTTGTCGGACTCGTCATCCGTCACGCTTTCCGTCACGGGCGTCACGCTTTCCGTCACAGGCGGCGTCACGGGCGTGACGGGCTCCGGAACGTCCGCGACCGGGGCGGGTTCTGCTGGCGGCGTCAGGGGGATGACCTGCGGTTCGGTGTCGCCGTGGTCCGGTCGACCGGGCTCCAGCTCTGGTTGAACGTTGCCAGCCGGGAGAGGCGGCGTCACGGGGACTGGGGCGGGCGTCACGGGGGCCGTGACGGCCGTGACGGCGGGCGTGACGGCGAACATCGCGCCCAGTGCGGCGTCGGCTCCGTCAGCGACGCGGTCCCGCTGGACCTCCAGCAGACGCGGGGCCAGGGTCGCGTCCGTGGCACCGACCCGGCGGGCCAGCTTCCACGACCGCTTATCCGCCTTCTCCCGCTCCTTCTCGTCGGGGTGGTTGGCGGCGACGGCCCGGTGATAGGCCAGCGCCTGGACCACCGCCGCGGCCCTGGCCTCCGCCTCGGCATCCCGGCCGTCGGTGTGGACGACGATCCGGCGGGCCAGGAACGCCATGCCCTCCGCCGACACACACATGCCCATCGGAGTCACGGCGTAGATCACGGTGCGGCCCGCGTCCGGACCGGCCATGGCCGCCATGACGGACGCGGCGGCCGGCAGGGCCCACAGCCCGACCCGGACGACTCGGGGCGAGGACTGGCCCAGCATCGTCAGGCCGAGCAGCACCAGCGCCAGAACAGCGGTCGTGCCCTCACCGGCCGCCACCGCGCCCAGTGCCGTCCCCTTCCCGTACGCGCCACGGATGTTGCTGTACGTGCCCACGCCACCGGCGACGCCGGTAGCCAGCATCGGCACGAACGCAGCGGCCAGAACGGCCCTCTGTGCAGTGCTCAGGGTTCGTCGCGTTTTCATCAGGCCACCTCCGAAGAAGCTGAGCGCTTGGCTGCTTCGGCGCGCAGCCGGTCGGCGTCGGCGCGGGCCACGTCCCGTTCCCATTCGGCGGTGTCGGCACGGGCGGCGGCTCGGTCTAGGTCCGCGCGCAGCGCGAGCTGCGTGGCCATCTCCCGTTCCACCGCCTTGTCGGCCTCAGCGCGGGCGGCCTCCAGCTCGGCGCGCAGGGCATCGCGTGCGGCGTTGAGAGCGGCCAAGCGGCGAGCGGTGATCAGGCGCAGCATCACACCACCCCCGCTGCGGGCACGATCGGCTCGGCACCGTCCCCGGAGCAGCCCGCCGGGACGTGCCCGTAGCCGACCAGCTGAACGTCGACCGCGTCGACTACCACGTCCACGCACAGCCACATCGAGGGACCGGTGCCGGACTGTGCCGCCAGACGCACCTGCGCGGGGTCGATGCCCAGGGCGGACCGCCATGCCTCGAACGTGCCCAGGTCGTCGTAGAACGACAGCTCGACCCGCGTGCGGTAGTGCCGGGAGATCTGCGCCTCGGGGGCGGGCAGGTCGGGGAACTTCTCCGTCAGCGATGCGAGAACCGCAACCGCAGCGGACATCGTGCTCATCGTCGGCGTGCTCATGCTGCCACCGCCGAACCGGTCGCGACGGCGGCGGCCGGGCGGGGAACCGCGCGGCGCTGGGCCCGGCCGGCCGGGCGGGGCACCATCGGGAGGGTGCGGAGCAGCGACGCCGCGTACGTCGCGACCTCCGGGGCGGACTCGCGAAGCTCCGCGAGCACCTCGCGGGCGACGTCCAGGCGGGCCGCCCGCTCCTGGGCGGACTCGGCGGCCGGGCCGGTGAAGAGCTCCAGGTCGATACCCAGGGCCAGTTCCGTGAACTCGGTGGCCGTAACGGCCACGTGACCAGCAACGATGTTCTTCATTGGGTCGTTTTCTCCTTGTCTGAGACGGCCCAGATGCGCCCCCGGAGTTGCAGCTCCGGGGGCGCGGCCGTTTGCGGGGCCGGACTCTCCAGCTCCCCCAGCCCTGCCCGTACGTGCCCCGCGAAGGGGCCGGACGGGCAGGGGAGGCAACCGGCCGCAGCCAATCGGCTGCGGAAGTCAGGTGACGCGGTAGGCGTGGCCGCCTCGCCGGTCCAGCGGGGGCGGCGCCTGAAGTCTTCGTCGGAACATCGGGACCTCCTTGGTGTCGAGCAACGGGGATAGAGCACTGCAAAGGGGGCCTCGCCCCCACCCTCCGGCCGTTGCTCGCGGTCGCCGGGCCACCTCGCCAGTACGGGCCGAAGCCCTGTTCCACCTGGCCTTTAGCGGGATTGCAGCGTCCCCGCCCTCTGCTTGCGGAAGCGAGCCACAAGTGCGCTTGCTCCCGCTCGGTCTGGCCACGGCGAAGGAGCCCTTGCGGGCCCCGGGCTCGTGAACCTCCCTAGGGATATTTAAAGCGTTCCTCCCTAGGGAGGTCAAGCGGACATGAAAAAAGGACCCGCAGAAGCGGGCCCTTCGGGGTTGTGCGCGAGTTGCGTCAGCCGGTGATGTGGTACTCCATGACGTACGCTCCGGCGTCCAGCAGCATCCGGTTCACCTCAACCGGCCTGTCCTGGTCCGTGAGCGCTGTCCGATAGATCTCGACGACAGGAGTCCCGTCGGCCAGACGCAGCCGCTCGGACTCCTCCTGGCTGGGCATGCGTGACCGCAGCTCCTCGATGAACCGAACGGGTTTGGCGCCGAGCTCGGCCAGCCGCGCGTACGTTCCGCCCGGTCCGGTGTCTTCCTGGGCGATGGCTGACTGGCGAACGAGCTCGGCCGGCAGATAGGAGACGGCCGCCTGTACCGGCTCGCCTTCAACCGTGAACAGCCGGTCTCGCACTATGACGGGAGTTCCCTCCGCCAGGTCCAGGGCGCGCGCCACGTCGGACGGGGCCGGAGCTTCGTACACGCGAAGATCTGTGACCTGCATGGGGCGCTCGCCCACGTCAGAACTCCAGATCGATCGCCCTGTGCCCCACCCCTCTTGCGCGAGTCGTCGGTTCGCGACCCGACGGATCGGCTGGAATTCCCGGACGTACGTGCCGCTTCCCTTACGGCGCACTGCGAGTCCTTCGCTTACGAGCAGCATCAGGGCCCGGCGCGCGGTCTCCTTGGCTACCCCGTACGACTTCACTAGGGCAGGCTCGCCGGGCAGTCGCACGCCGGGAGCCAGTTCGCCGGAGCGAATGCGTTTCCGCAGTACGTCGGCGATGTCCCTGGCGTTTTCCGCCATTACTCCTCACTTCCCTAGGGTGGTCTTTACAGCTTGGCACACCAGCCCCCGCCTACCCATCGGAGGGGGCTGGTGTGGGTGATCCCGGGCGTGCTTCCGTGTCTCGCGGATGCGCCTCCCCTCGCGTAGTGCTCAGTGGAAACCTGCCCCGGGTCTGGAGTTCGTGGACTCATGAAGGGCAGGCAATGGCGTCTCAGTCCAGGTGTGGCGCTCGCACCAAAGCCGGTAAGGCGTGCCGCAACCTTGCGGTGATCGGCACCTCTCGTTGCGCGAAGCACCAGGGTCCCTGGTCCGCCTACGGGGTCGCACAGCGCAAGGAGAAAGAAGCCAAAGAGAAGAAGCGCCGTATCCGCAAGAAGCGGTAGGTGCTGCGAGGGAGCGTTGTGTGCCCGCCGTGCTCCGGCCAATCCGGTGATGGTCGCCGGGCGCGATGTTTCCTCGCAGTACGGGTCTCAGTTGCGGTCTCGTTTGTCGCTGAATCCGTGGACGTCCGAGGCGGTGTGCCTCTGTCCGCTGTGCCTGATGACCTGCGGAAACAGGCGAACAATGGATGACCACGGACGGCCACGGAACAAGATCCGACAACTTGTAATGCGTAGGTCGTCGGTTCGAATCCGACAGGGGGCTCCGGCGGAACCCCAGGTCACGTAACCCGTGACCTGGGGTTTTCTGTTGCTCGGGGCATGACGCGTCACACGGCCGGGGTGCCGTGGGATTGCTTGCGTGAGCGATGCGTGAGCGGAGGGGCCTTGGCCCTACTTCTTGCGGTTCTTTCGCCGGGTCTTCTTCTTGGCCTCGGCCTGGGCCTTCTTGGCGCGCTCGGCCTTCTTCCGGGCCTTCTCCGCCTTGCATGCGGCCTCTTCGGCCTCTGACTTGCGCTGGAGTGGGACCAACTTGGCCGTGGCCTCGGCGGCGCTCTTGCCGACGTGGGGGAGGACACTCTGGTAGATGTCCCGGGTGATGCGGGTGTCGCTGTGCCCGAGCGTGTCCGACACGATCTTCACGTCGATGCCGGCGGCGAGCATGAGTGTCGCGGCTCCGTGGCGGAGGTCGTGCAGCCGGATCGGCGGGAGACCGGAGGCCGCGACGAGGCGCTCGAAGAGGTCGGTGACCTTGCCTGGGTGGAGCCACGAGCCGTCCTCCTGGGTGAAGACGAGCCCGGTGTTCACCCAGGCCGAGCCCCACTCCGCGCGGTCGGCCTCCTGCTGCTTCCGGTGCCGCTCCAGGACGCCGACCGTGTCGTCGTCCAATGCCACGACGCGGAAGCCGCTGTCCGTCTTCGGTTCGGACGACTGGACCTCCCAGCCGTCCTGCACGAGCTGACCGGTAACCGTGAGCGCGTGCCGGTCGAGGTTGGTCTCCGACCACGGCTGCCCGCATGCCTCGCCGCGTCGCAGGCCGCGGAAGGCGATCAGGTGCCACATGGCGTACAGCCGGTCGGCGGCGACGAAGTCGAGGAAGGCGCCAGTCTGTTCCGGAGTCCAGACCATGACGGGGGAGGGCTTCTCGCCGGTCTGCTCCCACCGGGCGACCCGCTCGTCCGTCCACACCAGGGCCTTCGGCTTGCGGACCGGGTCGATCTCGACGTGGGCCGCTGGGTTGAACGTGATGATCTGCTGGCCGATCGCGTCGTTCAGGGCGGCGCGGAGCGTGGCCTTGATGTGCTGGCGCGTGGACGGTCCGGTGACGCGGCGGAAGGGCGGCATCGCGTCGATCGCCGCCTTCATCGCCTTGCGGCGCGCCCGATTCGCCGCGCCCTTCCACGGCACGGTCGCCAACTCCTTGACCGCCGCGCGTCGCTGGGCGTTCTGCTCCAGGAGTTCGGCGTTGGCGTCGGTGATGGCGGTGAACATCTCGCTGAGGTGGCTCACGCGCAGCCGGTCGAGGCGGCGGTCGCCGATGTGGGCCTTGAGGTGAACGCGGACGTCGGTCTCGTAGCGGCTGATGCCCGACTTCCGGATGCGTTTACCGGCGAGCCACCGGTCCAGCCACTCGGCCACGGTGAGGCTGCCGACGAGGTCCTGGCCGGCCTTCAGTCGCCGCCGAGTCTCCTCCACATCGGGTAGGGGCAGCTTCTCGCCGCTGATCTCGGTCAGCATCTCCGCGATCAGCTGGACGCCTTCGAGGTCGTCGGACTCGGCGAGCCCCATGAGGGCGCGTACGTGGTCGAGGTTGGCCTGGGCGGCCTTGAGGCTGCTGTACCCGCCGCGGGCGAACGATCGTCGGCTGCCGTCCTCGCGGGGTGGCAGCTCCTGGCGTATGGAGTACGTGCAGTGGTTCCTGCTATTGCGCTTCGGGCAGGAGGAGCCGAGTTCCTTGCCGGTCTTCGGATCGCGGCAGGAACAGCGGCGGTAGGTAGAGCCCTTCAAAGGCGGTCCTCCATGGTGGTGTCGGTATCGGTTTCGGGCGGGTCGACGTCGCCCAGTGTGGGAGGCAGGTCGGGGGGCGTAGCTCCCTCGTCGCGCAGGTCGCGGCGGAGGTGGCGGAGGTTGTACTTCGCGGAGATGACCTCGTCGGCGTACTTGGTCCGCTTCCTCTCGGCTTCTTCCTGCTGAGCGCGGTTCGTTGCCGTCCTGGCCGCGAACCGCGCCCGTTCCTCCTCGTCGAGGGCGGCCAGGGCGGTACGCACGAGGCTGGAGTGGAGTTCGAAGTCGGGGACCAGGCCCGCGTCGTGCATGGGTACTTCCTGCTCGCCGGTGAAGCGGCGCAGGGCGTCCCAGGTCGGCACCAGGTCCTGGAACGGGAGTTCCTGGGTCTGATCGACGTAGCCGACCGGGAAGATCAGGCAGACCGGGTACGTCTCCAGTGCGGCTGCCAGGACCATCACGTCCACTAGGGGGAGGTTGGCCCGGCGACCGGACTCCATGTTGGCGATCACGTTGCGCGGGATGGGGTGCCCCAACTGCTTGCACTGGTCGGCCAGATCCTGCGCGCTCCATCCCATCTCCTTCCTTCTGCGCCGGACTTCGCCGGCCACGTTGGCCTTGATCCGGTCTGCCCACTCGGGAACGTCGTCCTCATCAGGATCCACACCGTGTTGTGTCATGTAGACACATTAGCTTGAGGATGCTGGTTGGTAGACGCCTGGAGCCGGACGTGATGGACGCGTTCGCCGAGGGCTGTACCGAAGGGGCGCACTTGTATGCGTGAAGGCGCGACGAACGAGCAGTCGAAGGGCTCGAAGGGAATGAGCAGGGAGGAGTTGCTGGCTCTCCCCGTCGCTGTTGACCTGGAAACCAGTAACCGCGCTCTGGGGCTTGGGCGGAGCAAGGGCTATGAGCTAGCGAAGCGGGACGCGTACCCGTGCAGGGTGCTGCGGCTCGGCAATGCCTACCGGGTCGTGACCGCCGATCTGCTGGCACTGCTGGGGCTGGCGGCATGAAGGGTCGGGAGCGTAGCAAACAGTTCTGCGCTGAGCTGACACAGAAACGCTGGACTGTTGGCAGGCGTGGACGTACGGTCCGTGTTCCCTCGCGATCACCTGGTGCCCGCGAGAAGGGAGCGGGCCCCCGGCGGCGCAACGCCGGAGGCCCGAGCAACCCCGAACGTTCCGTCAAGAACCGACCCGGCGGCAAGGGCGCGCAAGCTCGCCACCGCCAGACGAGGAGCTGCACCGTGCAACATACGGGAGCTGAGCCCTATTCCTCCCCGGACAAGCCTTCCTGGCCCCCGGTCGCCATCCCCGGTCGGTCAGGCCACAGCACTGGGGAAGTCCCCGCGTCCGTCAACGACGGTGTGCTAAGCGCCGCTTCGGCCGGCGAGCCCGTGGGGGAGGTGGTGCCGGATCCGGAGCCGACCGCCGGAGCGGAACTGCTGGACGAACTTCGTGCGCAGATAGCCAGGTTCGTGATCCTGCCCTCGCCGGAGGCGCTGGACGCGGTCACGTTGTGGGTGGCGGCGACGCATCTGCAGCCCGCGTGGCAGCACGCGCCGCGTCTGGCGGTGGTGGGGCCGGCGAAGCGATGCGGGAAGTCTCGGCTGCTCGACGTGCTCACCGAGACGGTCCACGAGCCGATGCTCACCATCAACACCACCCCGGCCGCGATCTTCCGGTCGATCACCGAGGAGCCGCCCACGCTCCTGGTGGACGAGGCGGACACCATCTTCGGCACCCCGAAGCAGGCGGAGAAGAACGAGGAGATGCGTGGCCTGCTCAACGCTGGCCATCAGCGCAACCGGTACGTCACCCGGGTCGTGGGAAACGACCACACGCCGCACCGGTTCGCCACCTTCGCCATGGCCGCGCTCGCGGGGATCGGTGATCTGCCCGACACGATCATGGACCGGGCCGTGGTGATCCGGATGCGCCGCCGCGCGGAGGGGGAGCGGGTCAAGCCGTTCCGGTCCCGCCGTGACATCCCCGCCCTGCACGATCTGCGGGACCGGATCGCTGCTTGGGCCAGGCCGCTGCTGGAGGAGGCAGCGGAACTGGAGCCGGGCATGCCGGTGGAGGACCGGGCTGCCGACACTTGGGAGCCGCTGGTCATCATCGCCGACCTCGCCGCCGGTTGCTGGCCCCGCCTGGCCCGCACGGCATGCGCCCGGATGGTGACCGCGGAGGCCGAGGCGGAGGTGGAGCGGCCGGGCGGAGCACGCATCCTCGCCGACATCCGCCGGGTCTTCGCCGACCAGCGGGAGCCGGACAGCCTTCCCACCGAAGAACTCCTCCACCGACTCCGCCAGAACGCCGAAGCGCCCTGGGCCGAGTGGGGACGAGGCGGGCTGAGTGCCCGCAACCTCGCGGACATGCTGCGCGAGTTCAGTATCAAGCCCGGCAACGTCCGGCTTGCCGACGGAACCCAGCGCAAGGGCTACACGCGCAACGACTTCCTCGAAGAGTGGCGGCGCTACTGCCCCACCATCCACCCGGTGGGCCCTGTCTCCACGGGCTGAGGCCCACACCCCCGGCACTGCCGTCCTTGCCGTCCCTGCCGTAATCCCGCAGGTCGGAAGGCATGGACGCAAGACGGAAACCGGGACGGGGACGGCAACGCGATCACGACGAGCGCGCTGCCACCGCCCGGACATCGCCCACTGCCGTCTTCTGCCGTCCCAGGCGTCCCCGCCGTATCGCCACAGGGCAGAGCCCTGCCCGCCGGGACGGCACGCCACAGCCATGCCGTCCCGGCCGAGCAGGCCGGTAAACGCCTCCGGACGGCGGCTGCAACGGCAGGCCATGGCCCCGCCGTACCAGCCCTGACCTGCGGTTGCAACGGCAAGACGGCCAAGACGGATCACCACCACCACCCGAGGAGAACCCCGCTTGACCGACCTCTCCACACCGCCCCGCCCGGACGACCTCCGCCATGAAGGACCGTTGATGACCAAGCAGGCTGCCGAGCGGTACGCGCTCGTCGCAGCCGGTCTGGTCATCGTGGGCCTCACGGCCGGTGGGTTCTGGCTGTCGTACGCGCACCTCGCCGAGGTTGCCGGGCAGCACGGGCTGGGCGGCTCGCCGACCCGTCAATGGGCATGGCCCGCGACCTTGGACGCGTTCATCGTCGCGGGCGAACTCCTGATGCTCCGCGCTGGACTGCGTCGGGTGACCGATGGGTGGTCCATCGCTCTTACGGCCGTCGGTTCGGTGGGCTCCATCGCGCTCAACGTGGCCGGGGTCAGCGGCACAGGCCACGCCGGAAGGGTGCCCGTGCTCGACTACGTGGTCGCCGCGGTTCCCCCGACGGCCGCACTGCTCGCCTTCGGCGTCCTGATGCGGCAGATCCACCAGCTCGTCGACCAACCCGCACACCACCCGGACACCGCCTCCGGGGATCCCGCCGCCCCATCGACGGCCTCATCCGCTCCGCCACCGGAACGGTCCGGCCAGGTTCCAGAGAGGGTGCCGCGCGGCGGCCGTCCGGCCAAGGCCACGGTCGCAGAACTCGTGGAGATCGGCCGGACCGCCCTCGCGGAGCACGGCACGCTCAGCCGGTCCCTGCTTCGGAAGGCCGTCAAGGGCAGCGAATTGACGATCGGGAGTGATCGGCAGACCGAGGTGATGGAGATCCTCCGGCCCGAGATCGAAGCCGCCGCCGGAACCGGTCCGGGGCACGGCTGACCGGAATCCACACGGGGTGACCGGAACCCCATCCGGTCACCCAGGCCAGCCGGTCACCGTCCCGCTCGCCGCCTGCCCGTCCACAGCTGTGGACGGGCAGGCGGCCGCCAGAACTCTGCCATTCCGTCCCCGGCAGTCGACCTGTCCCTCACGCATCTCCGGAGAACCGCCCGTGACACACGCTCCACACCACTCCGACCACGTCCCCGACGAGCCGTTGCCCCGGGTGAAGTCCACGTCGCTGATGGGACGTCTGCGGCAGGCGTTCGGAAAGGCGGCCCCGGGCGGAGCCAGTAGTACCCCGAGTCCGACTCAAGGCCGGTCCTCGGGGATTTCCGCCCCGGGGGTGGCGGAGACGGACCGGCGCCAGGGGGCGCCGGGCCGGGAGGTCGGAACCGAGGGCGGCCCCGACCAGGACGAGCTCCACACCGTCCAGCAGCAGATCCTCCACCCCGCACCCGCCACCGAGCCCCCAGCAGGCGAGCGAGTACAGAGCATCCAGCCGGCGATTCGCCGTTTCACCGGCACCAAGCGCACCGTCCGTATCGGCCCGCTGCGATTCACCGGCGACGAGCAAGCCGCCCTCCAGGAGGCTGCCGCCGAGCACGGCTACAAAGGGGAATCCGGCTTCGCCGCCGACATCGTCCTCGCCTTCATCACCGGCCGGTTCACCGCCAACCTGCCGCTGTCCGAGGACCGCCGCCGTACCCACATGTTCCGCGCCCAGGCACTGCGCGAGCTCAACCGCATCGGCATCAACATCAACCAGATCGCCCGCACGCTGAACAGCGACCTCACCCCGCCCGACATCCGCCACCGCCTCGACGAGCTCCACCGCCTGCTGGAACTGATCGCCGAGGCCCTGCGCGAACCCGCCGACCCCAGGAAGGATCAGGCCGCGTGATCGCCGCCATTAAACCGGCCGGGTCCAACAGCCGTGGCCTGCTCGCCTACCTCTACGGCCCCGGCCGCCACGACGAGCACACCGACCCGCACATCGTGGCCGGCTTCGCGATGCTCGGCATGCCGGACCCCGGCCGTGACGAGAACGCCACCCTCACCCAACTCGCCCGCCAGCTCGACGAGCCCGTCCGGCTCCGCAACAGCGAATTCGGTAAGAAGGTCACCGACCACGTCTGGCACTGTCCCGTCCGCACGGCCCCCGAGGACCGTCACCTCTCCGACAACGAGTGGGCCGACATCGCCCAGCGCATCGTTGAAGCCGCCGGCATCGCACCACCTGGCGATGACCTGGGCTGCCGCTGGATCGCCGTACGCCATGCCGACGACCACATCCACATCCTCGCGACCACCGTCCGCGAAGACGGACGCCGCCCCAAGCTCCACGACAGCGGCATCCGCGTCGGCGACGCATGCCGCCGGATCGAGGAGGACTACGGTCTACGCCAGCTAAAGAAGGGTGACCGCACCGCCGGACGCCGCCCCAACCAGGCTGAGATGCACAAAGCCGAACGCCTCGGCTGGGAACAGACCAGCCGCGAATGGCTCCGAGATCGCATCCGCGCCGCCATCCCCCACGCGAGCAGCGTCGAGGAACTCGTCGCCTACCTCGAAGTCGACGACATCCTGGTCAAGCCCCGTCGCGGACCCTCAGGCGACCTCCTGGGCTACGCGGTCGGCCGGCCGGGCGACCTGAACAAGGACGGCGAGCAAATCTTCCACCCCGGCGGGAAGATCGCCCCCGATCTCACCCTGCCCAAACTGAAAGCGCGCCTGGAATGCAGCGGGCCGGAGGAGCACCCCACAGCCCGTCGCGAGCGGCCCAGTACCCCTTGGCAGCAGGCAACCGAAGCCCTCGACACCTTCCACACCCACCTGGCCGACGCTAGTACCGGTGACAGGGGTGACGCGCTGGCCCAGGCCCAGATCACCGCCCTCGGCGAACTCATACAAGCCACTGCCGAGAAATCTCCTGCGGACCTGCGTGTCCAGCTACAAGCGGCCAGCAAGGCATTCGCCCGCGCCGAGCGCTCCCAAATCCGGTCCGAAGACCGAGCTGCCCACGCTCTGCGGGCAGCGGCCCGCGACATCGCCAACACCGCCACCGGCCCCGACGGCACCCTTGCCGCCCTCGTCGCTGCCATGGTCTGGGCCGCCATCCTTGCCGGACGCTGGCACGACGCCAAAGGCAACGCTCACCAGGCCGACTCCGCCCGGCAGGCCCTCCGGCATCTCCAGGCAGCAGCCGACCACGCCCTCACCCCTGTACTGACCGAGCTCGAAGCCCGCCGCCCGAAGGACGAGACTCGTCGGACCCTGGCCGGCGACGTACGCGCCGCCGTCCCCGAACAGGCCGACCGGATCCTCACCGACCCCGGCTGGCCCGCTCTCGCCACCGTCCTCGTCGACGCCGAAGCACGCGGCCACAAACCCCACCAGCTTCTCCAAGAAGCAGCCGCTCAGCGTGAACTGACCACCGCACGTCAACCCGCCCGCGTCCTGATCACCCGTATCCAGTACACCAGCCGCAACCCTGTACGCAATCGTCGAGCTGAAGCGGCCCGGCTGCGTACCACCACGACCGCAGGAGCCCCCGTCCAGCAGAACCGAACGCCAAAACACGCAGCAACGGGCTCGCCCACAGACAAGCGCCAGCAGCCCCGCCGCCGATAGAAGTCGGCACAGCCGCAGGGGACGGAGACCCGTTGGGTGACCGTCCCCTGCGGCTGGTTGGTACGGCGTTCGCGCAGAGCCATCGCTGCGGAGGGTCGCGGTGACCGCCCCGACCAAGCAGGCTTATCCGCGGCGCAAGATTCCGCTTCGCGCTCGATGCTTCCCCGCCCGACGTCCGCCAGCTGGCTCTGCCTGAGTGGGGATCCTGGGCCTCGTCGAACGAGCCGGATCATCGTTGAGAAGGATGGATTGCCAGACCTGTTCCTGAAGTGCCCGAATGCAGGGGCCGCAGGCGTACATCGCGGCTTGGGCACCGGCCACGCTCACGGGACCGATCCACAGGACACGGGTCCACTTCTGCCCGCAGTAGAGCCAGCAGAGTCCGTCGATCCAGTGGTTGCCGTCGTCGGTACCTGCCGGTGCGGGCAGACCACCGCGAGCGAACTCGGCGATCCCGGGTATCACCCGGTGTGGTACGGCCAGTTCCATAAGCACAGGTCAGCCCTCAAGGTCAGTGGCCATGGGCAGCCACTGGGGCTGCCTCACTCTTGTCGGCGTCCGCGAAGAGGAGGGTGGGTTCGGCCAAGATGTCGCGGCCGGCTTCGCTCTTGTAGATCTCATCAACGCTGCCGAACCGGGCTTCGGAGTAGTCGAGTTCGAGCAGTGCGGCTGCCTGTCGGACCGATGCCTCATCAGGTCCTTCGATCTCGACAAAGGTGGGGAGGTCCGGCCAGGTGTCGAAGTCGAAGGCGACCTCGCCGAGGCTCCACTCCTCGCGGTAGTTCTCCTGGTACCGGACCTCGCGCATGCCGAGGCTGCGGAGGATCTCGGCCATGGCGTGCAGGTCCGTGACCTCGGTTTCGATCTCGGTGGTGCCGTCGATCGTGGTGGCGTCGGTGACCTGCTTGAGTGTCAGCGTCGATCGGGTGCCCTCGTCGCGCAGCCGCACCCAGGAACCTCCTTCGAGAGCGTCGTTCTCGAAGATCTTGCGGGTGAGAAGGGTGCGCGGGAACGCTTGGGCGGCGCCCAGAGTGGTCAGCTTGGCCTGAAGGCCGGCGACGTCGATGGCGAGGAACTTGGCCTCGTACTCGTGCTTCATGGGCTTTTCCTTTGCGCTACGAGGGGGTGCGGGCCGCGAGGAGCAGGCCCATCCGGTGGGTGTGGTCCTGGAGTTGGCCGATGTGGGCTCGCTCGGCGAACTCATTCGTTCGCAGGGTCAGCAGAACGTCCCAGTCGCCGATGAAGTGACGCCTTAGCTTCTCGGGGGACGTGTAGTGCTCGATGAGGTGCTGGCGTTGGGTGACAGGCATCATGAACTCCGCGCCGAACAGCCCTTCCTGGCGTACGGACGACTGCATGCGGGTGATGAACTCGGCGAGCGGGCGATGGTGGTTGGCACTGTAATGCCACGAGCAGCTCGTCCAGATGGCAGCGCAGGGCATGTCCGAAGGCTCTGATTGAAGGAAGTCCTCCTCCACGACCTGCACTCGGTCGTACAGCGATTCGAGCTTGAGCCGGTCGATGAGACCCATCGCGTGGGCCCGGTTGCCACCCGGGAGGGTGACCTCACCACCGTGAAGAGCAAGGGGGTCGCGTTCTACGGCGATCACTCGGTAGCCGGCGGCGGCCAGCGGCAGGATGAACTTGCCGTCGCTCGCGCCGATGACCGCGACAGTGGCGTCAGAGGTGGCATGCTCCTTCAGCGCGGCAAGGAACTGGGGAAAGAAGGTGAGGGTGTGCTCCCACAGGCTCTGCGTTTGCACGGTGATGGGCTCCTTGCGTGTCGGTGGCGAGGATCGCCTGGAGGACCCCGTCGGGGTGCAGGTGTGTGGTGTCCACGCGGTGCATCGGGAACTGGGCATAGGCACCGGTGACCCGGTCGCCTGAGCCTTCGGCGAGGGTGTCCCAGCGGGAGACCGGCTTGGTCCGCTCGGCGAGCCGACGCCGACGCTCGTCTTCGCCGCACGTCAGCTGGTAGGTCACGGGCTGCGGCAGGTCGGGCGGCAGACTGACCCCGAGACGAACGCCGAGAGCGCGGTGGGTGGCGAGGCAACGAGCGAAGTAGCTCTCCACGACGACCGGGGTGCCCGAGGACAGGTGGCGCCGTATCTCATCGGCCGCGGTGAACAGCGCGGACAGGTAGAAGCACATCCTGGCCTCGGCATTCCCCCGCAGGTCCACCTCACGCCGCAGAGGCTGGTAGAAGAGCGGCACGGTCGGGACCAGAACGGCTTCACGGGCTGCTGCCAGCATCGGCGCGATGGTCGACTTGCCGGTGCCGCGAAGTCCTTCGAGGCTCTCGAACAGCGGGGCGTCAGACACGGCCGTACACGACGTCCGGTACCGCGAGCGTGAGTTCGTCGGTGGCGGATGGCCGGTGGTCGATGTGGTCAGCGAGCTTGTCGTACCAGAAAGCGTGGGAGTCCTTGCCGACGGCCTTGCAGGACATGGTGAGTGCGCCGCGCGGGTCGGCCTCGATCCGATCGATCTGTGTCAGGCCACCTGCAGGAGCGCAAATCTCCGGGGCGCCGTTCTCGGACAAGTCCTCGTCGACGATCACTTCGATGGTCAGGTCGGCTATCTGGAGCTGTTCCCGCAGGCGGATGTAGGCACCGGAATCGGTGATGAGGAGCTCGGGGTGGTCTGCTGCGTTGCCGACCGGTCGGAGGCAGTGAAGCTTCAACTGCTCTGCCCCGTAGTTCTGGAGGGTGCGGGCAAGCGGGACCACCTCGCCGATGTTGCGAGAGGTGACCGTCAGGGTCGCACCGGTGCGGACACCGAGTCCCCGGGCGATGTCGAGGGCGCTCAGCGCACTCTGGTAGCTCCCGAACTTGCGGACGTGGTCGTTGGTCGAGCCGATGCCCTCCAGCGATACCCGCAGCAGGTCCAGGTAGGGGGCGATCTCGGTAAGTCGGCGCTCGATCCGATAGCCGTTGGTGCAGATCTCGACCTGCATGCCCAGTTCCTGCTTGGCGTACCGGACGACGTAGGCGAGGTCCTTGTAGACGAACGGCTCGCCGCCCAGCAGGGTGACGGCCTCGGTGTCGTACTGGTCACGCATGAGCGTGAGGAGGTTGACGGCCTCGTCTGCCGTGAAGGCATCGGCGTGCTTGAGCCTCTTGCCATGGAAGCAGTGCAGACACTCGAAGTTGCAGCGGTACAGCAGCTGCAGGTACAGCATCCGGATCCTGCGGATCCCGGTGACTTCCCCGATCACGTGGGTCTCCTTCGGGCAGTTGCCTGGTGGGAGACCTGATGCTGGCGGAACGAGTACGGACAGCATCACCGCGTATTCGGACGCCCTGGGGACGTCCTGGGACGTTTTCAGTGGGCCGCGAAGGTCTCCAGGACCCCGAGAACATGCGCAGTGTCCGTCAGGTTCGGTAGCACTACCCGCGCGCCGGCCACCCTCAATTCTTCGGCGCTGTGGACGCCAGAAGCGACCGCAATGATCCCAGAGTTCGTGGCGAGCGCGGCCTCGACATCCCTCGGGGTATCTCCTACAAGCACGACAGGCACGTCATCCGACACACCTCGGAGGCGTTGGGCACGCTCCCGGGCAACAGCTACCAACCCAGGACGCTGGAGAGCATCAGCTCCATAAGCGCCAACAGACAGGTCGAGGAGGGGGTCCAGCCCGAAGGCCGATACCTTCACGCGGGCGTTGGCCGCAATGTTGCCGGTGAGAACCGAGGACACCCAGCCCTCGTGTACCGAGGCTGCCTTCAAGACGTCACGCACGCCCGGCAGCGCCATCCCGCGCACGCTGAGATCGTGGAGGCGTTCCTCCCCGGCACTGGCAAGAGCAGCCTCGACAGCCGCCCAGTCCGGCTCGGCCAGACCGTTCCGCTGGAACATGTCACGCATGATCAGACGATCCGTACGGCCCTCCGTCCGCGCGGGTTCGATCGGAGCGGTTCCCGCCAGCGCCGTAAAGGCGGCGGCGTAGATCTCCTTACTGACCCCGGCGTTCTCGATGAGCGTGTGGTCGATGTCCCACAGGACGATGAGCTCCATACGACCAGCGTAAGTACCTTGATCGAAGCTCCGGCTTCTGAGGAACGTCCCGTAACGTCCTTGCCCGCTTCTGACCACCTCGGCTTGTATGGCGTCTGTGAACGAGCGACTGCACTCCGTACTCGCCCAGCGCGGCCTCTCGCCAGAGTCACTCGCTGAGCTCTGCGAGGTAGACCCGAAGACCGTCAGTCGCTGGCTCGGCGGGCGCGTTCCCCATCCGCGCCACCGATTCCGCGCTGCCCAGCACTTACGGGTGGAGGAACTGTTCCTCTGGCCAGCCCCAACCCCAGCCTCAGCGCCGAATGCCGGACAGCCCGGTGTCGGGTCAGGCTTGGAGCTCGTCGGGACCTACCAGAACCGGGCCAGTGTTCCCCGTGACATGTGGCTCTCGCTGCTGAAGGGAGCCCAGGAGCAGATCGACGTTCTCGTCTTCTCCGGCACGTTCTTCGCCCAGTCCAACCCCCACGTCGCCAAGATGCTCGCCGAGCGCGCTACAGACGGCGTTCAAGTACGGCTCTGCTTCGGCGACTCGAACGGCCAGGCAGCGGCCATCCGCGGCCGCGAAGAAGGCATCGGCGACACACTCGCCGCCAAGATCCGCGCCTCCCTGACCTACTACCGGCCCTTACTGTCCGAGACAGGCTGCGAGGTCAGGCTGCACGACACCACGCTTTACACATCCCTGTTCCGCTACGACGACGACCTGCTGGTCAACCCGCATGTCTGGGGTCAGCCGGCCAGCGCCAACCCTCTGCTCCATCTCAAGCGAGTTGACGCTGCAGGGTGGTTCGACAACTACGCTCAGAGCTTCGAAGCTGTCTGGGCCACCGCGAGGCCCTGGACGCCAGACCAGGAAGGGCCCTCGTCACATGGGCAGGACTGAGTACTACAACGATCCCAAAGCCCCCAAGGCGAACACGCTCATTCCTGCCAATAACCTGCTCGTTGTCGACGACGACGGCGCCATCCTGCTTCAGCGTCGTCGAGACACGGGCCAATGGGCCCTGCCTGGTGGCGCCCAGGACATCGGTGAGACGGCGGCACAGTGCGCGGTGCGCGAATGCCTGGAAGAGACCGGCATCATCGCCGAGATCACCGGCTTCCTCGGGGTCTACACAAACCCCAACCACATCGTGGCCTACACCGACGGCGAGATCCGCCAGCAGTACGAGAACACGTACATCGGACGCCCAGTGGGCGGCGAGCCCACCATCAACGACGAAGCTGACGGCGTCCGTTACGTCCGGCCATCCGACCTGGACCAGTACGACATCCACCCCAGCATGCGCCAGCAAATCGGTGACTACCTCGCCGGCACCTACCCCTACCTGGGCTGAGCCGCCAGCGCCGCTTCCACCCGTCCCACGGTTCCGACGATCTCCGGCGCCGCTCGACGGATGAACCGCCCGATCACGCTTTCATCCCCGTAGCGGCTAAGGATCTCCGCGACACGCTCCTCAGCGGTGGTCCGGTCGCCGTCGGGCGTGGTCGTCATGTCGCAGTACACGAGCGCGTCCACCAGCAGCGGTTCCTCCAGCAAGGGGAATTCCGCCACCAGCTCCTCTCTGAGCCCGCGCTCCTCGGCCTCCAAGAGCGCGAACGAGTGGTTCGCGACCAACCGCACCAGCCGCTCGTCAGCCCCGTGCTCGTCACGGAGGAACCGGGCCCCGTCCAGCGGGTGGAACCCCGTCACGGCCAGCCGAGGTGCGTAGCCAACGTCGTGCAGCGTGGCGGCAGCGACGAGCAAGTTGGCATCTTTGCCGAGGAGTTGCCCAACCTCAGTCGCGCGCGTGGTCACTCCTCGCGTATGCGCCCACCTCCGGGGAAGCGCAGTGCTGAGTTCGGTTTCCGCTAGGTGTGTCGCCCACACCGTGATCAGATCAGCCATGCTGGGCTTCTTGCCCTGAAGGTGCCACGAACACACCAGGCTGGGCTGCCCGCTGCGGTGTGTGAGGCGACGGGGTGGCGCCAGGATGGACCAGGCGTGATGTCGATCCAGATTGCACGGTCCTGATCAGCCGAAACGAGAGGGACCGTCCAACCCTGCTCGGGTCATCTTGCAGGCTCTCGTAGGCCGTAAGTCCCTGGGCGCTGCTGCAGCGACCAGACAGCTCACCCCTTCTCTCTGGGCCTCGGCGGCTGCGTCACACGGCGTGATCACCGCTTCGGGGCGTTGCCCATCGTCATTCCCGTATCGAATGAATCTGGTGTCTGACTGTCTCAAAGGCACAGTTGTGGGCGATGAGTAAGATCTGATCTACGGATAGTCGCAACATAAATGTCGCTGCCTCTAGGCTGTCTGAGGGAGTGTCATGGGGGGATAGCGGTGAGTCAAGAAGGCATCGAAGAGTTCCTCTGCGAGGCAGAAGCCCGCGAGATCTCCTGGAATCAGGCCGAGGCACCGGCATCACTGGCCACCGAGCGAGTCCTCATCGCCGACGGCCCCCAAGCCTTCGAAGTGGCCGTCGCCTCAGCGACCACCCGGCCCCGTGTCGACGACGTACGACGCTTGTGGGCCCTGCGCTGGAAGCGCCGCGCCGCCCCTGTCGTCCTCGTCGTCGGCTACCTCGTTGAGGGCGCCTGGAAGGCGGCCGTCTGTGGAACGAAGGACGACCCCGCCGTCGTCCACGACCTGAATCTTGACCAGGTAGAGCGCATCTGCACCGCCGCGTTGAATGCCCCTGACCCGGCAAACGCGGAACGCACCCTGCATCGCTTGCTGGCCGGGCTCAAGGATCAGCTGGTGGCCGGCCTGTTTAACTCCGGTCTGTTTGCGTCTCACGAACTGCGCCACGGCGTCCCCACCCGAGCCGACTGGGCGTCGGCACAGGCAAGGGGAGTGCCGCTTCTGCGACGGCGCGCCGCTGACCTCATTAGCGGTCTTGGCTACTCCACCACCCCGCTCGGATCCTCTGCGGTGGTCCTCTCGGCTGGCAGTGACCGGCGGGCCGTGGGTGTCCTCCTGGACGAACAGGAGATGTTCGACAGACCTGCCATCCGCCTCGGCGCGGTCTCACCTGTGGCGTTGGGCCTGGCCATAGCGAAGGAGCAGGGACTGCCATGGCTGGTGATCACTCGAGACACCCAGATTCGCCTCTACTCGGCCAACCCTGATATCGGGGTCGGCCGCAAGGGCCAGGCCGAGACCTTCGCCGAAATCGACCTCGCACTCCTCTCCGAAGCCGATGCAGGCTACTTGCCCCTGCTGTTCTCTGCCGATGCGCTGACCAAGGACGGCAGTGTTCTTCAGATCCTTGCCACCTCCGCCGACCACGCCGCAGCACTGGGGAGGCGGCTTCGGGAGCGCGTGTACAAAGACGTTGTTCCGAAGCTGGCCACCGCGGTCGCTCGCCATGGTAGAGCTGCGAGCGAGGCCGAGCTCGCCGATGCCTATCACCGCACGTTGATCATCCTGTTCCGTCTCTTGTTCACCGCGTATGCCGAGGACCGCGGCCTGCTGCCCTACCTGCGCAATCCCCGCTATACCGCGAAAGCGCTCAAGACCCTCGCGCGGGAATTCGCCGAGAAGCCGGAGCAGGACTTCGACACTGTCGCGACAGACCGGTGGGACGACCTGCTCACCGTCTGGCGAGCCATCGATGAGGGCAACACCGAATGGGGTGTCCCGGCCTACAACGGTGGACTCTTCGCTTCCGATGACGCGCACCCGTCAGGCCGGATCATCGCGGATCTGCGGCTGACCAACCATGAGATCGGGCCTGCACTCCGCGCACTGCTCATAGACACCGGCGAGGACGGCACGGTCGGCCCCGTGGACTTCCGTTCCCTGTCCGTCAGGGAGTTCGGAACCATCTACGAGGGGCTGCTGGAGTCCTCCCTCTCGATCGCGCCCGACCCGCTCGCAGTCGACCCGAAGACGGAAGCGTATGTCCCGGCCAAGAAGCCTGACGAGACCGCCGTAGCCGCGGGCGAGATCTACTTCCACAACGCTTCCGGTGCACGTAAGTCCACCGGCTCCTACTTCACCAAAGCCTTCGCGGTCGATCATCTGCTGGACAACGCTTTGACGCCGGTGCTCACCCAGCACCTAGCCAGGGTCAAGGCTCTGCTGGATGTCGGGGACGAGGCCGCAGCGGCCGAGGTGTTCTTCGACTTTCGCGTCGCCGATCTGGCGATGGGGTCGGGGCACTTCCTGGTCGCCGCCATCGACCGGATCGAGGATCAGTTCTCTACCTTCCTCACCCTTCATCCGATCTCGGCCGTCAGCGACGAGCTGCTCCGCCTTGCGGAGGCGGCCAGGGCCGCACTGGGCACGAGTGCCCCGGACATCGAGATCGAGCCGTCCGCGCTCCTGCGGCGGCAGATCGCCCGCCGCTGTATCTACGGCCTCGACCTCAATCTCATGGCGGTGGAACTCGCGCGCCTGGCCATCTGGATCCACACCTTCGTACCTGGCCTGCCGATGAGCACCCTCGATCACGGCCTCGTCGTCGGGAACAGCCTGACCGGTATCGCCACCGTTGAAGAGGTCATAGAGATCTTCGATCCGCAGACCGGCAGCGGAACCATCAGCCTCTTCGCGGAGCAGGTCACGGAGCAGCTCGCTCCGGCTCGTGACCTGCTGCTGCGCGTCGCCCGTACCAGTGAGGCGAACAAGCAGGAAGTGAAAGAAGCGAAGGAGGCCCATGCCGAGGCAACGAGGGCCGCTGAAGGCGCCACCGCCCTGTTCGATGCGGCCGCCGCCATCCGGCTCGGACTCATCGACAGGATGCCCACCCCGCAGGAGGCAGTCCGTGCGGCCGACGAGGACGGCGTGCGGGAGGGGATGCGCCACCTTAAGGCCGCGCACTTTCCGGTCCTCTTTCCCGAGGTGTTTCTCCGAGATAGGCCGGGCTTCGACGTCCTACTGGGAAACCCCCCGTGGGAAGAGGTCACTGTAGAGAAGCTGGGATTCTGGGCGTTGCGGATGCCGGGTCTGAAGAGTCTTCCCGCGAAGGCGCAACAGGAGAAGATCAGGGATCTGGAGGGCGATCGACCGGATCTTGTCGCGGAATACGAGGCCGAGGTCGCGGCTGCGGCAGTGATGCGCCGGGCACTTCTGCGTGGGCCATTCCCCGGCATCGGCAAGGGGGATCCGGACCTCTATAAGGCGTTCACCTGGCGGCTCTGGCAAGCCCTGCGCACGGACGGTGCCGTTGGCGTGGTCTTGCCCCGCAGCGCTCTGAGTGCTGCGGGGAGCGCCGAGTGGCGCGAGACGATCTTGCTGGAGGGCACTTTCAGTGACGTGACCTTGCTGCGCAACACGAGGCAGTGGATCTTCGACGAGATACATCCGCAGTACACGATCGGCCTCCTCGGCATCCGCAAGGGTGTAGGCCATTCGGGCGGCCTGCGGATGAGTGGCCCGTTCGCATCGCTGACCGAGTATCGGGCATATGCCGGAGAAGACGGAGTCGAGGTTCCTACCCGCAGCTTTCTCTCCTGGTCGGAGGGAGCGGCTTTCCCCGCTATCCCGGACGCCGCCGCGCTAGGCATCTTCGCCACTATGCGCCAGCAGCCACGCCTGGACGAGACGAGCGGTACGTGGCGTGTCCGACCCGCCACCGAGTTCCATGCGACCACTGACAAGAAGAAGGGGCACTTTTCCGTAGACCTGTCCCGCCCTTCCGGCTGGCCTGTGTACAAGGGAGCCTCTTTCGATCTGTGGACTCCGGACACCGGCACCTATTACGGCTGGGCCGACCCCGCCCATGTCACCGGCGAGTTGCGTTCCCGACGCACGCGTCAGGCGCGCCATTCCCGCTCCCCGTTTGCGGAGTTCGCCCCGGCTGTCATCCGGGACGCCACGACGCTGCCCTGTCTGCGTCCGCGCATCATGCTGCGCGACATCACCCGCTCGAACGACAGTCGTACGGTGCGGGTCTCACTTGTTCCGGGGAACGTGGTGGCCACGAACCAAGCGCCGTATCTGCTCTTCCCTCGGGGGAACGAGCGGGACGAGGCGTACCTCCTCGGCGTTCTGTCCAGCATTCCGCTGGACTGGATCGCCCGCACCATCGTCGAGACCCATCTGAACTTCCACATCCTCAACGGCTTGCCCATACCCCGGCCCGAGCCGACTTCCCTACTGCGCAACCGAGTTGAGCAGATCGCCGGGCGGTTGGCGGCCGTGGACGGCCGGTACACCGACTGGGCCGCCCAGGTTGACGTTCCGGTGGGATCCGTCACCGACGAGGCGGACAAGAACGATCTGATTGCTGAACTCGACGCTGTCGTGGCGCTGCTCTACGGGCTCGACCGCGATCAGGTAGCCCATGTCTTCGCCACGTTCCACCGGACCTGGGACTGCCGCGAGCGCCTGGCCGCGGTCCTGACCCACTACGACCACTGGAAGGCCAAGGTGGGGGCGTGACCGAGTCCAGTTCGGGTTACCGGCCCGAGTTTGCGACCAATCGCACCGGAGGGGAGCGGGTCGCGGACGCGATTACCACCCTCCTCGGGGGCCTGCGTACACGGCTGAGGACTCCTCCGCGTCTGGCGATCGCGACCGCCTACTTCAACCCGGGCGGGTTCGACCTGCTCGCCGACGAGTTGGAGAAGGCTAGAGGCGTGCGGCTGCTACTCGGTGCCGAACCGCTGCCGGACGCGGACCGGGCCCGTGTGCGCGCCCTGGGGCAGGCCCCGCGCCGACGGCGGCGCAGCCGGTCGCCGGAGGTTGTCCGCGCCCTGGAAGGGCACCGCAGATCACTGGAGGAGGATCGAGACCTCGTGGGGTTCACCCCCGAGGCCGATGAGCAGGCCCGCCGCCTAGTCGCCTGGCTGCGCGAACATCCGAACGTCGAGGTGCGCAGGTTTGAAGAGGGTTTCCTGCACGGCAAAGCCTTCATCGTGGAGACCGACGCTACTGGAGTGATTGTCGGGTCCTCGAATTTCACTTACGCCGGTTTGGCCAAGAACAAGGAGCTCAACCTCGGCCAGTACCAGCCGGGCACGGTGCGACTGGTGACCGACTGGTTCAACGAACACTGGGAAGCCTCTGCCCCTTACGACCTGGCCGCTTTGTATGAGGCGCGCTGGTCCCCGCATCAACCGTGGGACGTGTTCCTGCGGATGTTGTTCGAGCTGTATGGCGCGGACCTGGAGGAAGAGAGCAGGGCCACGTCCCAGCTCGGCCTGACCGCCTTCCAGGCGGACGGGGTGTGGCGCGCCCGCCGTATCCTCGCGCGCCGCAAGGGTGTCCTGATCGCTGACGAGGTCGGTCTCGGCAAGACCTACCTTGCCGGAGAGTTGATCCACGAGGCCGTGTTCGACCGCCGCCAGAAGGTGCTGATTATTGCCCCGGCGACACTCCGGGATTCCACATGGATACCTTTCCTGCGGGAGAAGAACCTGCGAGCCGATGTGCGGTCATACGAGCAACTGGTCGTCGGCATCGAGGACGCCGGCGCTCGTACCGCTCACCTTCAGGCGCTGGACGAATACGCCATGGTGGTCGTGGACGAGGCGCACGCGATGCGCAACAGCAAGACGAAGCGCGCCGATGCGCTGCGCCAGGTTCTCGCCGGACCGGTTCCCAAGGACCTGGTGCTGCTTACTGCGACGCCAGTGAACAATAGCCTGGAAGACCTCTACAGTCTCATCGCGTACTTCACGCCCAACGATGCCGCATTCAGCGATGTGGGTATCCCCAGCCTGCGTCAGTACTTCCAGAGCGCTATGGCGATGAACCCGGACGACCTTTCGCCGGAGCACTTGTTCGACGTGCTCGACGAGATAGCCGTTCGCCGTACCAGACGCTTCGTCAAGAACCACTACGTCGGGGACAGGGTCGTGATCGGCGGCGTCCCGCAGGAGATCCGCTTCCCTGCCTGCCGGGTCGTCAGGGTCGACTACAACCTCGACGAGGTTCTGCCCGGGGTGTTCGACGATCTGGCCATCGCGCTCGGCGCAGGGGTTCCGGATGACGCCCTGGATGCCGCGTCGGCGGCTGGAGTCATCCTGACCGAGCCCGGTGCAGTCCTCACCATGGCCCGCTATGTTCCCTCGCGCTTCCGCCTGGAGGGGGAGACCGAGGCGTACGAGGCGCAGAACGCCGGGTTGCTGCGCTCCAATCTCCTCAAACGGTTCGAGTCGTCGTCCTACGCATTCGAACAGACCGGCACCAAGATGATCGCCTCGCACGAAGCCTTCCTCCGTGCCTTGGACTCCGGGCTGGTCTTGACCGGCGACCCCTTGCGGGAGTGGGCCGGACTCGCGCCCGAGGATGTTGAGGACTGGCTCGCCTCACTGGACGAGGACGACATGGAGACGGTGGCGGATGCTGCGGACTTCAACGTGCTCGCCCTGCGGAAGGCAGTCCGAGCGGACCTGAGCCTGCTGGAAGCGTTTCGCACCCGCGTACGCGCCGTGCGAACGGGCAACGATCCGAAGGTCGCGGCCCTCGTCGAGGAACTGGCGGCGATTGCGAAGGACGCCGCCACGGAGGGGATCGGCCAGGAGGACACGCGGGACAAGCGGAAGGTCCTAGTGTTCACCTACTTCGCCGACACCGCCGCCTATCTCGACCGTGCCCTCCACGCCGCGCTTGACGGTGATCCGCGGCTGGCCGCCTACCGTGGCCGCATGGCCACGGTGTCGGGCCCAGATCGCGATCACCGGTCCGACATCATCAGCGGGTTCGCTCCTCGGACCGCCGGTACCGGCGTCGAGGACGACGCGTACGACCTCATCGTGACCACAGACGTCCTCGCCGAGGGCGTCAACCTCCAGCAGGCTCGTCACATCATCAACTACGACCTGCCCTGGAACCCGATGAGGCTCGTGCAGCGGCACGGCCGCATCGACCGCATCGGCTCCCCCCACCAAGAGATCTTCATGCGGGCGTTTTTTCCCGACAAGGATCTCGACGAGATCCTCCGCCTGGAAGAACGGCTCCAGCGCAAGCTGAAGCAGGCCGCCGCGTCCGTCGGAGTCGGCGAGGTTCTCCCCGGTATGGACCCGGTGGAGCGCAACATCGCCGAGACCCGCGAACGGATCGAGCAGATCCGGCACGAGGAGGCAGCCCTCTTCAACGACGGAGGCAACGCGGCGCTCTCTGGCGAGGAGTACCGACGGCGGCTGGCGAACGCCTTCCAGAGCGCCGCCACCAAGAACCGGGCCCTGGATCTGCCATGGGGGTCCGGTACGGGCTTTCACCGCGACGGAGCCAGCCCCGGCTTCGTGTTCTGCGCCCGTATCGGAGATCACCACAAGCCCTGGTACCGGTACGTTCCCCTCAACACAGACCTGACCCTCCAGGGCGGCCCAGACGGCGATGCGGTGGTCGTCGACGATACCCTCGCCTGCCTCGCCCACGCCGACCCTCAGATGGACAGCACCCCCGCGGTGCTTACCGAGCAGATGTACTCCGCAGCGTTTGATGCGTGGGCCGCCGCCCAACAGCACATAAAGGAGCGCTGGAACTTCCAGGCAGATCCCGCCAACTTTGAGCCTCAGGTTCCCAGAGTCATGCGTGAGGCCGCCGCGTTCGTAAGAAATTATGGCCAGTTCCTCGGAGATGCCCAGGACACGCTTGCTGCCCGTCTCAACGCTCCTTACGCGGTCCGCGTCCAACGTGAGGTTCGAAATGGCCTCATGAGCGCGGACTTCACTGCCACAGAGAAGATTCAGGCACTCATGGAGATCGCGGATCGGTATGGGCTGATCCCGCCCGAGCCGCCGCCACTCCGGCCTGCGATCGATCTGGAAGACATCCATGTCGTGTGCTGGACCGCGATCACACCCGCTCAGATGTGAGAACTAGGTGACGCCACGGGCGTCTCGGGTTCGAATCCCGAAGGCGGCTCCGAGTAAGGCCAGGTCAGACCAGATCTGATCCGGCCTTTTCGGCTTCTCGGGGCATGACAGGGCACACGGCCCGGAGGTCGTGGGACGGCTTGCGTGGGCGGAGGAGCTGTTAGCCCTTCTTCGCGCCCCCTCCTGGCCTTGGCCTTCTTCCGCTTGGCTTCGCCTTCTTGGCGGCCTTGCGGATCTGCTCCTCCTGCTCGGCCTTGCGCTGGAGAGGCATCAGCTCGGCGGTGGCCTCGGCGGCTCTCTTGCCGACGTGGGGGAGCACGTTCTGGTAGATGTCGCGCCTGATCCGGGTGTCGCTGTGCCCGAGTGTGTCCGACACGATCTTGATGTCGATGCCGGCGGGCCGACCTGCGGGGGGCGGCGACGAGGCGCTCGAAGAGGTCGGTTACCTTGCCGGGATGCACCCAGGAGCCGTCCTCCTGGGTGAAGACGAGGTCGGTGTCCACGTTGGTTGGAGCGGACGTGCTGCGTATGGCGTGAGCACTGCGTGAGCGGACCGGGCGGTACTGGGGTGGATCAGACGTCACGGTGATCGAGGCCGCAAGCTTCTGATCAGTGGAAACGGGACTCTGTGGCACCGGGCGGCACCAGCCAGGATGATCTCGCGGGCCCTTGTAATGCGTAGGTCGTCGGTTCGAATCCGACAGGGGGCTCACATGGGAACCCCCGTTGATGCAGGTCAGCGGGGGTTCCGTCGCTTCCGGCCCCACTTTGGAAGGTGATCCGGCGGTCGGGGTGGTCACCGAGTGGTCACGCTGGTCCGCCGGAGGTGTTCCGGGGCACGCCGTCGGCGCGGTACGAGGGACGACGCACGCTCCGCCGCGTCCCGACCGACGCCGCCGAGCAGGTGCGAGTAGGTGTCGTTCGTGATGCTGATCGAAGAGTGACCAAGCCGCTTCGACACCACCGAGAGTTCGACACCGGCCGCCATCATGAGCGACGCCTGACCGTGCCGTAGATCGTCCGCTCGGCACCGCGCTGCCCTCGCACGTGAACAGCAGACTCTCGACAGCCTCGCCCGGAAGCTCGTCTGCCGAGGGGCGCCCGTGGTTAGGGGGTGTCCGACGGGTCGGCGCAGTCCCTGCGACTCTCCCGGCTACGCTCGCGCGGGAGCGCCCCGCGGCGCGTGGCTGCGGGGCGCCTTGTGGGGGTTTAGTCGACCGCCTGGCCGTCGTATTTACCGCCCACGCAGGGGTTGCCCGGCAAGTCGATCCGGGGCTCCCCGCCGCCCTCCCTGCACTGAGACGGGCTGACGGCGGATGGGGCACCCTGTGCGGTGGCGGCGCCTGTGAGGCCGAGTCCGGCGAGGGCTGCCGTGGCGATGGCGGCGGTGAGGATTCGTCGAATGCGCATTTGGTTCCCCTTTCACGGATTGCCTCGGTTGGGCACTAGCCAGCTTGATCTTCGCTCATGTGGGCGGCACGTCATGTTGCGCCATTCAGGTGGCATGGCTGTCGGGAGCGGGGCTGCTGCCCCGGCCCGCCCAAGGCCGCCGAGCAGGCCGCCGCCGACCTCCGGACCGCGGTCGAGAACGGCGACCCGTCCGTGACCCCGCAGCAGCTCGCCGACGCCGAGTCCGCCGCCACAAGCGCGCCGATGCCGTCGCCGCCGACGCCCGCGCCCTGGCCGAGCAGGACGACCCCGACGACCCCGCTAACGTCGCCGCAGGCGAGGACATCCGCAATCTCAGCCGCGCCGACGCCCCACGTTTCGGGCTGCCCGACTGGGACTTCTGGCTTTTTGACTCCCGCACCCTGGTGCGGTTCGTCTTCGACGAGCACGACACCACTCTTGGCGTCATCGTCAGCGAAGACCCCGCCGAGGTCGTGGCGGCCTGTCAGGCCCGAGACACCGCTTGGCAGCACGCCACCCGTACCGCCGACTTCGCCGGGCAGGTACGTTCCACCGTGTGAGCACCGATTTCCAGACCGCCCGAGTTTCCTTGGCACGCGACTTCGGGAACTGCGCACTGAGGCCGGGCTGAACGGCAAGAGCCTGGCCACGCGGCGGGGTTGGCAGCGCTCCAAGGTATCCCGCCTGGAGAACGGCAAGCAGACCCCGTCAGCCGCCGACCTGACCGCGTGGGCGGACGCGGTGGGGCGGCCGGATGCCACGAGCGAGTTGAAGGGCCGCCTGGTCGGACTGGAGACGAAGTACCGGTCCTGGCGCCGCCAGCTCGCCAGCGGCTGGGGCCCGTTGTTCTCACTCTGACCTGGGGTTCTGCGGTTCAGCGGAGGCGGCGCCGGAGCCGGGTGGGGGCGGCCAGGGTGCACGTGGTCTCGGTTCCAGTCTCAGTAGGGGCCGGGCCGGACTCCTTTTCCGGCCCGGGCCTCTTGTCGTGCGGTGCAGGTCGGCCGACGGCCGACCGGTAGCCGCAGAGGTGCCGACCGGGAGCGGAGGGCCCGGAGGCTGTGTGTCAGCCCCAGAGGGCATGGGCGAGGGCCGCGCCGGTGAACGCGGCTCCGAGGCCGGCGGTCACGCTCGCCAGGACGTTGGCCGCCGCGTAGAAGCGGGCCCCGTCCTCGACCAGGCGCAGCGTCTCGTAGGAGAAGGTTGAGTACGTCGTCAGTGCCCCGCACAGGCCGGCGCCGAGCACTAGCTGGGTCCCGGAGGAGGCCGCCCCGGCGGCGACCGCGCCGGTGACCAGCCCCAGGATCAGGCTGCCGACGACGTTGACGGTGAAAGTGCCCCACGGGAAGAGGCTGTCGTGCCGGGACTGGACCGTACGGTCGGTGAGATAGCGCAGCGGGGCTCCGACCATGGCGCCCCCGATCACGAGCAGCCAGTTCACCGTTCCTCCTTGTCGGGCTCGGTCTCGTCGTGGCGGGGCTCCTCGCGGTGGGCCGTGTCGTGGTGGCTCCTGCCGTGGCGGGGCTTGGCGCGGCGGGTCTTGTCGCGCTCCGCGTGTTCGCGGCCGGTGTAGCGGATGACCTCGCAGTCGTCGAGGACGACCAGGCCCTGGGCGACGAGTTCGTCGAGTTGCGGCAGGAAGGCCCGGATCCGCTCCTCGGTGTCGACGATCACGACGGCGACCGGCAGGTCCTCGCTCAGGGACAGCAGCCGGACCGTGTGGATCAGGGAGGAGGCGCCGAACCCCTCGATACCCCGGAAGACGGAGGCACCGGCCAGGCCGGCCTCGCGGGCCCGGTGGACGATCTCGGTGTACACGGGCTTGTGGTGCCACCTGTCCATCTCGCCGACGAAGACGGTGACGCGCAGTGCGGAACCGGTGAGCCTCATGGCTGCCTCCAGGAGATGACGCGGCGCGTCAGCGCGACCGCGAGCCAGACGGCGGTCAGCGCGACGACCGGGGTGAGGGCCAGGTAGGCCAGGCCGGTGCGGACCTCTCGTCCGTCCACCAGGCGCTGGATGTCGACGGCGTAGGTGGAGAAGGTGGTGAAGCCGCCGAGGACGCCCGTGCCGAAGAAGGGGCGCACCAGCCGGTGGGCCGCCCAGACGTCGGTGATCACCACCATGAAGACACCGATCACCGCGCAGCCGACCGCGTTGACGGTCAGGGTCGTCCACGGGAACGCGCCGGCCGCCGTGGGCCACAGCAACGAGGCCCCGTACCGTGCCGCCGCCCCGATCCCACCGCCGACCGCCACGGCGGCGATCACCGGGGCCTGCCCCGACAGGTGTGGGACCGTGCGTCGGCCGTCGGGTACGCGGAGGTCGACAGCTGGGTCGACGGGGTCGTTCAGCATGGGGGTCCGGGGCTCTTCCACGCGTGTCTCCTACTCGCCGGGCACGGGAACGTACGGTGCGCGTCGCAAGTAGGGACCGTTGGCGGCGTCGTCGCCGCGGTTCGGGTACGGCGGGCCCCACCGCCGTGCGGTGCCGGGACGACCCAGTGATCACGGAGCCGGCCGTGGAACCACAGGGGCCACGGGATCACCGTCGGAAACACCGCTCGGACCAGCGTACCGGGCGCCGCCGCGGTTCTCCTGGCGTATCCGGCGGCAGCGTCCCCGTGCACCTGTCTGCACCCGCCCGGTACGGCCCGGAGCGGGCGGGTGTCGAGTGGTTGTTCCGCACGCACAGGCGCGGGACACTGGAATTCGTCCGGCGACGAGGCTCGCCGGAACCGCGCCGTTGTGGCGCGGGTGGCTTCCGTACGAGCCGGTCGCCCGGTGTCGCGGGAGGTGGGCAGTGGTGTCACGCATCACCGTCGAGGTCGAGTCGACCATCGGTTCCGCCATCGGCAAGTCCTCCGTCGACGAGTGCGATCGTCCGGCGTCCGGTGTTCCGAGCGCTCCGGGCGTATCGGATGCTCCGGACACGGCGGGTGCTGGGGGCGCGCGGGCTGTCCGGGCTGCTGGGGACGGGTCCGGTGTGCCGTCGGTGTCGGGCCCGAGCGGTGGTGTCCGCGGCTGGCCCGTGGGGCAGGGAAGTGTCGAAGACACCCTGGCCCCGGACGGGCGGGCCGTCCGGACCATGGTTCTGATGCCGGAGCCGGCCCGGCCGGGCGACGAGGTGACGGCCTGGCCGGTGGCGTTGCTGCATCTGAACGACGGCCGTCGTGATGTGGACGAGGTGCTGTGCGTCGCCGAGGCCGAGCCCTTCGTCGATCTGGTCGACGCCGCGGATCTGGGCCGTTGGCACGCGGAACCCGACGTGTGGGCGACGGCGCTCGGCCGGCTCTCGCCGGGAGCGGTGTACCGGGTGACCGGGTGCGGTGGTCGCAGGGAGGCCGACCAGCTGGTGTCCGACGCCCGCCACGCCTATCTCCGGCTCACCGGATGCCTGGAGTGATCGGGGGGACCGGAAGGGTTCGAGCCGACGGAGTTGCCGAGGTGGCCGGAGTGACCGAGGTGAGCGATACGGCAGCGGAGTCCGGGCGCGGTCCCGAGGACGGCGGCCGGCTGATCGTGCTGCGGCACGCGAAGTCGGCCTGGCCGGACGGGGTTCCCGATCACGAACGTCCGCTGGCGGGCCGGGGCCGCCGCGACGCCCCGGCGGCCGGACGCCGGCTGTACGAGGCGGGGTACGTCCCCGATCTGGTCATCTGCTCGACCGCGCGACGTGCCCGCGAGACCTGGCACCTGGTCGCGGCGGAACTGGTCGCCGCGGAACCGGACGTGGTGTTCGAGCCGAGGGTGTACGAGGCGAGCGCGTCAGCCCTCCTGCATGTGCTGCGTGACGTCGTCGTGCGCGGCGGCTCGGAGCCCGGTCGGACGGTGCTGTTGATCGGTCATCAGCCCGGAGTGCAGGAACTCGTCCTGTCCCTGGCCGGTGGCGGGGACGAGGAGGCGCTCGCACGGGCCCGGGGCAAGTTCCCGACTTCCGCGTTCGCGGTTTTGGCGGTGCCGGGTGCGTGGGGCGCGCCCGGCATCGGGGCCGGGCTCGCGTCCGGGGCGGCGGTGCTCACGGACTTCGCCGTACCCCGTGGCCCCGTTACCGCCGGGAGGCGGTGAGGGCTCGTAGGCCCCGTGCCCTGCCCTTGCCCTTGTCGGCCCCGTGTTCCGGACTCGTCGTTGTTGGTCCCGTGTCCCGTCCCCGCGCTTGTTCGCCTTCGCATCCGGGTTCTCGCTACTCGCTACTCGCTCTCGGCGAGTCGGGTTCGGGCTCGGGTCCGGGCTCGGGCGCGTTCGCGGGACGCCTCGATCTCCGCGTACGCCGAGTCCCGCCCCTCCCAGTGGGATCCCTCGACGGACTTGCCGGGTTCGAGGTCCTTGTAGACCTCGAAGAAGTGGGTGATCTCCAAGGTGTCGAAGGTGGGGATGTCGTCGATGTCCTGCACGTCGGAGTACCGCGGATCGTGGGCCGGTACGCACAGGACCTTCTCGTCGGGGCCCTTCTCATCGCGCATGATGTACATGCCGACGGCCCGGCACTCGATGGAACAGCCGGGGAACGTCGGGTCGCCGACCAGCACGAGCGCGTCGAGCGGATCGCCGTCGCGGCCCAGTGTCCCTTCGATGTAGCCGTAGTCGGCCGGGTACTTCGTGGACGTGAACAGCATCCGGTCCAGGCGGATGCGGTGCAGTTCGTGGTCCATCTCGTACTTGTTGCGGGAGCCCCGGGGGATCTCCACCGTTACGTCGAACTCCATGACCGCCTCCTGGGGCCGTCCCGGCCGTACCGGACGTACCCCGCAAGGGTACGGCGGACGGCGCATCGGTTCTCATCTCACGGTCGTGGCGTGACGGCCGGGCACCGCCGGGGCCGGCGGTCGGGGGGCGCGGTCGCGGTGAGCGCCGTCACCGGCACGCGCGGCGCGTGTTCGCCGTGCGTGCCTCCCGTACATCCTCGATCGTCGCCCGGTTCGCGGCAGCGCGGCAGGGGCCGGGTGCGTCCGATCGGGGCAACGGGCGGATTCGGCCGATCCAGCCCGCGTTCAGCTGACCCGTCCGTTGGTTGGTCCGTCTGCTCCGGTCGGTCCGGTTGATTCGGCTGTTGCGTCCGCTCGGGTCGGTTCGGCTGATTCGGGTGGTGGTCGGCCGTCGGGGGACGGCGACGGCTGTTACGGCAGGTCGGTGCGGTCCATCCAGGCCGGTCGTACCGGCACCCCGTCCGCGTACCGTTCCATGTACTCCTCCGCCTCTTCCGCGGGAGGCTTCGCAGGCTGCCGCCCGTTTCGCCATGTGCCTCGTCGCTCGCGCGCCGGGGCGGGTGGCGCGTCGGCGGCCTCGGCCTCCGGCTCCGGCGTGGGTTCGGGTTCCGGCTCAGGTTCCGGCTCGGGATCCGGCTTGCGGGCGGCGCTGTCCTCCAGGAGCTCCGCCAGCGTGAACCGGGTACTGAACGACTGCCAGGCGCCGTCGATGACCAGGAGGAAACCGTCTTCCTTCCGGAAGAGCCGACGCCGCTTCTGGCTCCAGGGATGCGTCGGCGTATGGTTCCGCGCACGCCGCTCCAGCTCCAGCAGGGCCTCCTCGCGTGTCCCCGTCATGTGCGCCAGCACGTACGCCTCGGTGTGCTTGCGCTCCGCCGCGCCCACTGTTGTCTCCATGACCAGTCCCCAGGTCGCCATGTGCCCCCTCGTTCCCTTGTTTCCCCGTGCGTGAGCCCCGCGATCTTCCGTGCGAAAGGCCCGTGCGTGAAGCCGTGCGCGCGTGAAGCCGCGTGTGGCGCCTGCGGTTTCTCCGTGTGTGAAGCCCGTGCGCGGAGTCTGTGCGTGAAGCCCAGTCTTCCGGACAAGGCAGGAACCGTGGCGAGCGCTTATGTCGTCCTCACGCCCGGTGAGCCACCACGCGGTCATGACAACTGCCGCGCGGGCTACGCCATGTACCCGAAATCCAAGGAGCGGCATGAGAGTCCCCGGCAACCCCCGATCCCTGAGCAGCGGACCGGAAGGCGGCGTTCCTGTGCGGCGACGCGGTCCTCGCAGGGCTCTCCTGGACTGCTCGAAGGCGGCGTTGGTCGTCGCGCTCGTCCTTGGGGCCGGTACGGCGTGCAGCAAGGAGGCCCTGGACGACGCGGCCTCGGGCGACAGCCGCAAGGCCAAGGAATGGAAGGTCGGCGACTGCGCCGGGCCCGACACGAAGGAGTCGAAGGACGCCTTCCAGGCCCTGGACTGCGACGACCCCCAGGCGACGATCAAGGCCCTTGAGATCAAGGACGGTGCCATTTTCGCCAACTCGATCCAGTGCCCGGCCGGGACGGACGTGATCATCTCGGTGAAGATCTCCTTCGGTTCGAGCAAGTCCGCTACCGGCATTCCCAGCAAGACCGTCTGCGGTCGGAACCTGTCCGGTGATCACCCCGGTGACGCCGGGGCGGGTGGCGGTCAGTTGGTGAAGGGCGACTGCGTGAACGAAGAGGCCAAGGAAGTGCCCTGCGGCAGCGGGGGCAGTGGCGTGTTCAAGGTGCTCGACCTGACGAAGACGTCCAAGGAGTGCCCGTCGGGGACCGACAACCCCATCGAGCTGTTCCCGAGCCCCGGCCGGCCGTACAACGCGATCTGCACCAGCCGGACCTGATGCCGGGGCTCTTGCCCCGGCCGACCGCGTGCGGTGCTACGGGCATCCGCTGTCTGAGGGCGGGTGCCCGTTCGTTCCGCATGCGCGTTTCCGCCTCGCTCGTCCGGCCCGTTCGTTCCGCCTCGTTCGTCCGGCACCTCACCGCCCGGCATGCGCGGCGTCACCCGGTGTATCAGAGGCGTCATCCGGTGCTCAGCGGCGTCCGGCCAGTCGGTCCGCGGCCTTCGCGATGGGGTCGGTGCCTGGGCGGGGAGAGGTGAGTTCGCGGCGGTCGGCGGCGCGATAGGCGGCGTACATGCCATGGACGCCGAGCCAGCGGAAGGGTTCCGGTTCCCACTTGCGGACCTTGTGCCCCACCCAGGGCAGGGTGGTCAGTTCCGTGGGACCGGACTGGCCGGAGTCCTGCTGGATCAGGTCGCGCAAGGTGCGGGCGGCCAGGTTCGTGGTGGCGACCCCGGAGCCCACATAACCGCCGGCCCAGCCGAGGCCGGTGGAGCGGTCGAGCGTGACGGTGGCACACCAGTCGCGCGGGACGCCGAGGACACCGGACCAGGCGTGGTCGACGCGGACGCCCGCGGCGACCGGGAAGAGGCGGACGAGGATGTCGCGGAGCGCCTCGATGGTGGCGGGCTGGGTGCGGCCGTCGTTGTCGGTGGCCGAGCCGTAGCGGTACGGCACACCGCGCCCGCCGAGTGCGATGCGATCGTCGGCGGTGCGCTGGGCGTACATGTAGGCGTGGGCCATGTCGCCGAGGGTTTCGCGGCCTTCCCAGCCGATGGCGTCCCAGACGGACCGGGGCAGCGGTTCCGTGGCGATCATCGAGGAGTTCATGGGGAGCCAGGTGCGCTTGTGGCCCTTGAGGTTCGCGGTGAACCCCTCCGTGCACCGCAGGATGTACGGGGCGCGGACGGTGCCGTACGGGGTACGGGCGTGCTTGGGCTCGATGGCGGTGACGGGTGTCGACTCGTGGATGGTGACGCCGAGCGCCTCGACGGTCGCGGCCAGGCCCGTGACGAGCCTGACCGGGTGCAGCCGCGCGCCGTGCGGGGTCCAGGTGGAACCGACGGCTCCGGTGACATTGACGCGCTCCGCGGTCTCCCGGGCGCCGCGCAGCACGCGGTCGGTCTCGCCGAAGGCGATCTCCACGGAGTGGAAGTCCTTCAGCCGGGCCAACTGTGCGGGGGTGTACGCGACTTCGAGGACCCCGCCCTGATGGATGTCGGCGTCGATGCCCTCCTCGGAGGCGACGCGCACGACCTCGGCCACGGTGTCGTTCATCGCCTGCTGGAGCCGGACGGCGGCCTCGTGGCCGTGGAGCTTCGCGTAGCGGTCGCGCCCGGCGATGCCGTTGTAGAGCCAGCCGCCGTTGCGTCCGGAGGCGCCGTAGCCGCAGAACGTGGCTTCGAGGACGGTGATGTTGAGGAAGGGGACGGCCTTCTTGAGGTAGTAGGCGGTCCAGAGGCCGGTGTATCCGCCGCCCACGATGCAGACGTCGGCGGTGCCGTCGCCGGGGAGGGGTTCCCGGGCGAGCGGGGTGCCCCGGTCCGCGTACCAGAAGGATATGCCGCCGTTTACGGTGCTGACGGTGCTCATGTTGTCCCTGCTGTCCCTGCTTCGTCCGGTGTGAAGGCTGTGGTGCGTGGGGGGTTTCCGGCTTTCGCCTGGGCGGACGTTACTGCGCCGGAGGTGTTCCCGTCCTGTGCGGGGCCCGGCCGCGGGGCGTCTTTCCGGGCCGTGAACGGGGCGCTTCGCCCGACCGGAACCGTGACCGGGGCCTCTGGCCGGATCGCGAACGCGACCGGGCTGCTTTCCCCGGCCGGGAGTCGGGCCTTCCGCCCGGGTGGAGCCGGGAGCGGATCAGCGGACGGCAGGCGAGGCCGATGAGCACGGCGGCGAAGTGCCCCAGGTCGGTGAAGCCGGGGCCGGTGACGAGCGGAATGCCGTAGAAGACGAGGACGGCGAAGGGGTAGACCGGCCGCCAGGGCGCCGGGACTCGGTAGGTGAGGACGGCGATGACCCCCGCGAGCGCGTAACTGACCCCGACGTCGAGCGTGTTGGCGGCGGCAGGCGCCACGTGCCCGTGCCGGATGGCCCAGGCCAGTACTCCCTCGCTGACGAGGGTGGCCAGGACGTGGGCCGCGGCGGCCACGGCGAGCCAGCGCAGGGTGCCGAGCCAGCGTTCGGCGCGGGCGTGGAAGATGGTGTAGAGGACCACGTACGGCGCCCATCGGCCGTTGTCGATCCAGAAGGCACTGGCGATCAGGACGCGCACGGGATCCTGGGAGAGCTCGTGGATGTTGGTGGAGCGCTGGCGCAGGAACTCCTCTTCGAAGGCCGGGGACATCTGGTGGATGATCACGGTGGTGACGAAGAGGGCGGCCAGCCAGACGTAGGTGCCGGGCGCGCTGCGGATCCACGAGCCGACGTCGCGCAGCCACGAACCGGCGGTGCTGCGTGGCCGGGTGGGCGGGGCGGGGCTGCTGGGGGCCATATCCGATTGACGCATGGCGCTACGGTCGTTCGCGTGATCGACATTCCGGATGAGCTGATCGCCACCCAGTCCAAGTACAACGGGGAGACCGGGCGGGCCTTCATCGCCGCGTTGCCGCGGCGGGCGGCCGGGTTCCTGGAGCGGTGGGGGCTGCGGCGGGACGGTGCGGCCTTTCACGGGATGTGCGCGCTGGTGCTTCCGGTGGTGCGGGAGGCGGACGGCCGGCGGGCGGTGCTGAAGCTCCAGCCGGTGGACGAGGAGACGGCGGGGGAGCCCGTCGCGCTGCGGGTGTGGGGCGAGGCGGACGCGGGGGCCGTGGAACTCCTGGACCACGACCCGGCGACGGGGACGATGCTGCTGGAACGGCTGGACGGTGGCCGTTCGCTGGCGGAGATGGCGGACGAGCGGGAGGCGGTCCGGGTGCTGGCGGGACTGCTGGCCCGACTGTCGTCCGTACCGGCTCCGCCGGGGTGCGGGCTGCGGAGGCTCGGGGACGTCGTGGCGCGGCTGCTGGAGGAGGCGCCGGGCGCGGCGGAGGCGCTGTCGGACGAGGCCGAACGACGGCTGCTGGCCGACTGCGCGGCGGCGCTGCGCGAGGTCGCGGGGGAGCCCGGGGACCGGATGCTGCACTGGGATCTGCACTACGGGAACGTGCTGGCGCGCGAGGTGTGCGAGGCGGGCGGGGTGCGCGAGGCGGGCGGGACGGGCCGGGCTTCGCGGACGGGCCGGGGCCTGGGGCGGGTCCGGGACGTGGATCCGGGCCGGTGGGGAGCCATCGGTCGCTGGGCGCCCCACGGACGCCGGGTGGCCGGTGAGCGCTGGGCGCCCGACGAGCGCTGGGTGGCCATCGACCCGAAGCCGCTGATCGGCGATCCGGGGTTCGAGCTGCTTCCGGCGCTGGTGAACAGGTTCGACGCGGGGGCCGTGCGGTGGCGGTTCGACCTGCTGACGGAGGCGTTGGGCCTGGACCGGGAGAGGGAGCGGGCGCGGGCCTGGACGCTGGGCCGGTTGTTGCAGAACGGACTGTGGGCCGTCTCGGAGGGGGAGCGGCGGTTGGATCCGGAGCAGGTCGAGATCGCCCGGGTGCTGCTGGGGCGCGGATGACGCGGCGGGGTTCCTGCTCAGTGAAGGGCGGGTTCTGACGGCGCGCGGTCCGGGCGGGGTGCGGGCTCTGGCGGGGCGGGGCGCGGATCGGGTTCGGGTTTTGATGGGGCGGGTCCTGATCGGCCGCGGGCCTCTGCGGAAGCCGGCCGTCATGGGCTTCCGGTGAGACGGGTCGGCGCCCTACCGGCCGCCGCGTTTACGCTGCCCCCATGATTCGTACCGCTGCCCCCGCAGACATCCCCGTCATCCACGCCATGATCCGTGAGCTGGCCGAGTACGAGAAGGCCCCGCACGAGGCGAAGGCCACAGAGGAGCAACTGCACGAGGCGCTGTTCGGCGAGCGGCCCGCCGCGTATGCCCACATCGCCGAGTCGGACGACGACGGCGAGGCCGTCGGATTCGCGCTCTGGTTCCTGAACTTCTCCACCTGGCGCGGGGTGTGCGGCATCTACCTGGAGGACCTGTACGTACGGCCGGAGCGGCGTGGCGGCGGGCACGGGAAGGCGCTGCTCACGGAGCTGGCGCGGGTCTGCGCGGAGCGCGGCTACGAGCGTCTGGAGTGGTCGGTTCTGAACTGGAACGCCCCGTCCATCGCGTTCTACGAGTCGTTGGGGGCGCGCCCGCAGGACGAGTGGACGGTGTACCGGCTGACGGACGAGGCGCTCGCCAAGCTCGCCGTGCAGTAGGCCGCGGTTCGGTCCGGTCATGGCCGGGACCCGGCGTGGTCCGCCGCCACCCGCCACCCCCCGGCGCGATCCGGTCACGGCGTCGGCCAGGGCGCCTGCCCTGGCCCCGGCCCCGGCCCCCGACCTCGGCCTGGTACCGGTGGTTGTCGGTGGGATGGTCCACGATGAGGGCATGGCACGCATCAGCAGGAAGAAGGACGCCGTCGCGGCGGCGCTGCGGCCGGAGGTACGGCTGCCATCGTTGGTTCCGTACGACGGGAATGGGCTGGAGCCGGACGGGGACTACGACGGTCTGTGCTTCGACGGGACGGACCTCGCGGACGGAACGGGACCGGGCGCGCGGTTCATGGACTGCGCGCTGGAGGGCTGCGATCTGGACCGTACGGACCTGGTCAGTGCCCGCTTCATGGACTCGGTGCTGAGAGGCGTACGGGGGGTCGGCACCGACCTCGCGGGGGCGTCGTTGCGTGATGTGGAGGTGACGGACGCCCGGCTCGGCGGGGTGCAGTTGCACGGTGCCGCACTGGAACGGGTGTTGGTGCGTGGCGGGAAGATCGACTACCTGAATCTGCGGAAGGCGCGGCTGAAGGATGTGGTGTTCGAGGGCTGTGTGCTCTCCGAGCCGGATTTCGCCGAGGCGCACCTGGTGCGGGTGGAGTTCCGCGACTGCGTGCTGAAGCGTGCCGACTTCAGCTCTGTGCGGATGGAGTCGGTGGACCTGAGGACGGTCGCGGAACTGGACATCGCCCGGGGGGTGGAGCGGCTGTCCGGTGCGGTGATCAGCCCGGCGCAGCTGATGGAGCTGGCACCGGCGTTCGCGGCACAGATCGGGGTGCGGGTGGAGGCATAGCCCGTCGCGGGACCCGAGCGGTTCGGTTCGGCCCATCCGACAGGGGGAGGGCACGCCAGTGGGCGGATCGGATCGGTCGGGTCCGTTCCGGAGCCGGTGGGCGGGTTTGGCCGACCGAAGCCGGTGGAGGCGGGCCCGGTCGGCCGAATCCGGGGAGGTGGGCCCGGTCGGCAGAAGCCGGTGGGCCGGGTCCAGGGGCTCGCAGCGGTTGAGCAGGGGCTCGCAGCGGTTGAGGTGGACGGGCCAGTTGTTGGCAGATGTCTCGAATGAGTCAGATGCGGGGGAAGCGGGCCTGAAGGTCCCAGACGGCGGGGTTGTCGGCGAGGCCTTCGTGCATGTCGGAGAGGTCCGCGATCAAGTCGTGCAGGAAATCGCGGGCCTCACGACGCAGCAGCGCGTGGTTGAAGGTGAGCGGGGGTTCGTCGCCGGACATCCAGTCGGCCTCGATGTCCACCCAGCCGAAGCGGCGCTCGAAGAACATCCGGTCGGACGATTCGGTGAAGTCCAGCTCGGCCAACTGCCGCTGGTGCGAACGGCTGCCGCGCGGGTCTTGGTCGAGCTGCTCGACGATGTCACACAGGGCCCATGCGAAGTCGAGCACCGGCACCCATCCCCAGGCTGTGGACAGTTCGCGGTCGGCCTCGGTGTCGGCGAGGTAGACGTCCCCGGAGAACAGATCGTGCCGCAGGGCGTGGACGTCCGCGCGGCGGTAGTCGGTCTGCGGGGGATCGGGAAAGCGTCGGGAGAGGGAGTAGCCGATGTCGAGCACGGTTCGATGGTGTCATGCTCCCGGACCCGTCAACGCCATGACCGTGAACGCCTCCGAGCAGGCGACGCATGGGTGACCTCGGGATTGGGCGGATGCCGGACGCATGGTCTTCTGCGCATCGTCGGCCCACCTCATGAAGCCATGAAGCCATGAAGTGATGAAGTGATGAAGTGCAGCACATCGGAACTGCCGGGAGAATCCGACGCTGTTCACCAGTGCCTGCCGGGCACTGGGCATCCTCTTCCGGCCCCGGTCGCCGGCTCTCGGCCGGACCGGGCTACTGGAGCAGCCGCTGTTCCTTCGCCACGGCCACGGCGCCCGCGCGGGTGTCGACGCCGAGTTTGTCGTAGATGCGGCCCAGATGGGTCTTGACCGTGGCCTCGCTGATGAACAGGGCGCGGGCGATCTCCCGGTTGCCCAGGCCGTGGGAGAGCTGGGCCAGGATGTCCAGTTCTCGGTCGGTGAGGGTGGGCCCGGGGCGGCGCATCCGGGCCATGACGCGGCTGGCCACGGGCGGGGAGAGCGTGGTGCGGCCCTGGGCGGCCGAGCGGATCGCGGCGAAGAGCTCCTCCGGGCGTTCGGCCTTCAGCAGATAGCCGGTGGCACCCGCCTCGATGGCCCGCGTGATGTCGGCGTCCGTGTCGTACGTGGTCAGGACCAGCACATGGACGCCCGTGGCGGAGATTCGTCGGGTGGCCTCGACCCCGTCGATGCCCTCGCCCAGCTGAAGGTCCATCAGGACGACGTCCGGGGTGAGCTTGGCGGCCAGAGCGACGGCCTCCTCACCGCTGCCCGCCTCGCCGACCACCTTGATGTCCGGTTCGCTGCCGAGGAGGGCGAGCAGTCCGGCGCGTACCACCACGTGGTCGTCGCAGAGCAGGATGCGTACGGGCGGTGGCGTCGCGTTCATGCGAGGTCCTCCGGGGCGGGATCGGGCGGGGAGACCGGGGGCGCGGGCGCCGGTGAGAGGGGCACGACGGCGGACAGCACCGTACCCTCACCTGGCGCCGACTCGATCGTCAGCGTGCCGCCGAGCTGGCGCAGCCTGGCCCGCATCGCGGGCAGCCCGTGGCCACGTACGCCCCCGGTGCGGCCGATGCGACCTGTGGGCCCGGTCTGCTCGGCCGGGCTGAAGCCCCGCCCGTTGTCGGCGATGTCCAGGACGATCCGGTCGTCGAGGCGGGTCAGCGTCAGGGCGGCCTCGGTCGCGTGCGCGTGTTCCTTCACATTGGCCAGGGCCCCCTGGGCGATGCGCAGCAGCGCGGACTGCAGACGGTCCGGCAGCGCGGAGTGCGGTTCGCCCTCCACATGGCAGCGGACGGTGATCCGCCCCTGTGCCTGTGCCGTCTCGCGGGCGGCCAGTGCGTACAGGGCCGCTTCCAGTCCGCCGCCCTCCGCGAGATCGGCCGGTGCCAGGTCGTGAACGAAGCGGCGGGCTTCGGCGAGGTCGCGTTCCGCGATGCCCGTCGCCGTGCGGACGTGGCGACGTGCGGTCTCCGGGTCGGCGTCCCAGACGCGGTCGGCGGCCTGGAGCAGCATCTGCTGACTGGATAGGCCCTGGGCGAGGGTGTCGTGGATCTCCATCGAGAGCCGCTGGCGTTCCGCGAGGGCGCCCTCACGGCGTTCGGTGGCGGCCAGCTCGCGGCGGGTGCGCAGCAGGTCGTCGATCAGCTCCCGCTGGCGCTCGGCCAGCTCGCGCTGGCGTACGGCCTGCCGTTGCATGTGTACGAAGACGGCCGTCGCGACCGCCGCGACCGCGGGCGGGGCCACCACCAGGTACGGGTCGAAGCCACCGGCCAGCCGTACTTGCGCGGCGACGACGAGGAGGGTGAGCAGCGTGACGAGCGCGAGCGCGGCGCGCGGCGGGAGGATCCGCAGCCCGGTGTAGAACAGTGGGACCGCGCACCATGCGAAGCTCGGCGCGAGGACGACCACCGCCATCCACACGGTGACCAGCACCCCCAGCCACGCGAGGCTGCGCGGCGTCGGACGCGAACCGAGCACCGGCCCGAGCACGTACAGCGCGGCCAGGGCGACGGACAGCGCGATGATCCACGGGGTGCGGGCCTCGCCGGGGTGCCGCAGCAGGAAGCGGGTCAGCGAGGCGCCGAGGAGCATGAAGAATGCGGCGTGCATCAGGAGCATGAGCCAACGGGCGTCAGGGTCGCCGGAACCGTCCACGCCGAGGCCGTCCGGGACGGATCCGTTCGCGCCGGACCCGTCCGTGCCGGAGTCGGCCGCGTCGAGGGCATCGCCTTCGGTTGCGGTGTGCTTCTCTGCGGCTTCCGAGGCTTCTGCGGCCCGTGTGTCCCCTGTGGTCGGTGCGGTTTCTGCGGTCCGTGTGGCCTTCGAGGTCTCGGCCGCCTGCGTGGTCTCGGCCGTCTCCGCGCTCCGCCCGCCGGCGAGGCCGGGTGTCGGCCGGGTCCGGTGCTCCGCCACCTCGTACCCCTCGCTGCTCACCGTCGTTGCTCGCTGTCGTCGTTGACGACGGCCGTGCTGACCTGCACGGACACACCCATGGTCACCCCGGATGGCCACGGCCGCATCAACCGATCGGCTGATGGGGCCGTCGGCCGTTCCGCGAGCCGGTTCGAGCCGGTCCGTCGACCGTACAGGCCCGGAGACGGCCGGAAGATCGATGACAGAGCGGGAAACGCTCGCCCACCGCCGCCGAACGCGTCGAAGGGGCCCACGCATGTCGAAGGAATCTCAATGATCGTGTCAAGCCGCCTGTGTGACCGGTGGGGCGGAGGTGAACAGCCTTCCGTCACGGAGCATCGCCCAGAGCACGTCGACGC
>NZ_JBIUBU010000020.1:0-149175 GCF_044548345.1 Streptomyces sp. NPDC052042
GTGAGCTTGTGACTAGAGACCTCAAGCTTCGCAGGGAACGGCGTGTTTCACGTATCCGGCCAGGTCAGAGCGCCCACACATACGGCAGGAGAGCCCTTTTTCGCAGGGCCCAGCGCAGCTGGGCCGGAGGTCTTGTCGACACCAGACCATCCGCCGGAGTCCGGCGAGCGAGGGGAGCCCATCATGTATGAGCTACATGTCCGATCCGCCCACATCGACACCTCCGGGTCGATCTCCGAGGAGAACTACCTGTCGTTCCTGAAGAAGATCGGGCTCGTCGAGAACGCCGAGCAGGAGCGCGAGCGTCTCGCGCAGGCCCCGGAGGGCTCGAAGGCTCATGCGCTGTCGCAATTGCCGATCACCATCGAAGGCTGGCCCGAAGACCTCGTCATCGAGCTGCCGTGGGCCGAGATGGGCCTGTACGACGAGCCGCACCGCGTCGTCGTCGTGCCATTCAAGTACCACGCCGACTCCCGCCCCGAGGGCGAGGAGGACACTGCGCCGCTGCCTCGCCGCCGGCACTCCGGCTGGTGGGACTGCATCGTCGTCGCCAGCACCCACCCGAGCTACCCCGTCGGCGGCCACCGGCTGTCGATCCCCGGAGCTGAGCTGGCTCGCGGCAAGAAGATCGACATCTTCGAGCTGCAGCGTGATGCAACCGGCCCCGTGCCGTTCTGATCCCTGCCCAGCCCACTGGAAATCGAGGAGCGCCGCATCATGACCAACCGCACCTACAAGATCGTGCCCGTAGAGGCAAAACCGACCGAGACGAAGATCAGGGAACTCCGTGAGTTCCTCGCCGCCAACGTCGACGTCGCGATCGTCGACAACGACCCGCAGAAGGCCGCCGTCTTCCAGCAGCACCTCGACCTGGTCGAGCTGCTCGTCGAACACTCCAGAGATCGGATCTGACCATGCCCGAGCCGATGTTCCGCGATGACCTCGCGTTCCTGTCGAACTACCACGCAGAGCCGTTCCACGTCCCGATCCTCGGCGAGACTGTGGGCTCCGGTGAGCACGCGTTCAACGCGCTGAAGACGCTCGACCCTGACGAGCGCGCGCACGTGCTCGCCGCCCCGACGCCGGGGGAGTCCAAGAAGCGCGGCCGCCGGGTCACGCTCCGTCCTGACTGGGACACCGGCGGGCGTGTGCTCGCGATGCAGACCGTGCTGCGGGCGAAGTTCGCGCCGCACACCCCGATGGCTCAGAAGCTCGTCGCGACCGGTGCACTCCGTCTCGTCGAGACGAACCACTGGCACGACCAGTTCTGGGGCGACTGCACCTGCCCGCGTCACGCCGGCGTGCCCGGCACAAACATGCTCGGCGAGCTCCTCATGGCGCTGCGCAGCATGAACCACACTCCGCCCACCCAAGCATCCTGACACGACATCGACGGGGTGATCTCACCAGGACTCAGATCAGACGTCCACCTAGTAGTGCTTGGTCAGGTCGGTGTTGGGGTGGGTATGTCGCGGTGGCAGGTGGGGCTTCGCCCTCTACCACGCCAGCGGTGACCGCTACGAGGACTCCCTGCTGCCCAGCGGCAGCGCCACGGGTACCCCTGCAGACGCACTCGACTGCGCCTGCAGCCTCTACCTCACCGATCTAAACGTCTGAAGGCGTCCTACGGCCACGCAAGCAGGCGGAATGATCCGCCGAGTTCGCGTGCCATCTCGTCAGCGAAGCGCCTTCATCATCACCCGTTCCCTGGTCACACCATCGGCCAAAAGGTCTCCGAGCTCTTCCGCGATGATGAAGCCGTTTCGCTGATACAGCGCGATGGCCGACTCGTTGCCCGGGATCACCGCGAGTTTCAGCGTCGCAGCACCCGACTGCAGGGCCCACCTTTCGACTGCCGCTATCAACCGGTCTCCGACGCCGCGCCCCCGCGCCTGGGGACTGACCCACACCGACCTCAGCTCGCATACGCCGCTGTCTCCAGGAAGGCCGCTGGCCAACGCGACCGTTCGCCCACCCAGCAACGCAACGATGTTGTAGGCGTCGGGCATCTCCAAGCGCTCACGCCACCGCTCCTCTCCGCCGCTGTGCCAGTCCGCAAGCCGAGCCTTGAACGCCTGCGGTGCCTCGCCCAGCGCGGCAAGGCGAACCTCCCGCCACAACGACCAGTCGCTTTTCGTGAGAACGCGCAGCTGCACCATGCCGAGGAGTCTGCCGCGACGCCCGCGGAGAAGTCCACGACATCAACCTCGACGCCACTCGGCCTTCGGAAAGACTCATAGGCGATCCGGCAAGTCGGGACACCAGGCACCACACCGACTCTGCAGTCAGCCCCCGAAGGACTTCCGAAGGCGACCACTAAGCGGTGAGCATGTCCGGTCTGATGTCGTTGACGTGTCAGAAACAACCGCCGATCGTCGGCAGAGAGAGACCGTCATGTCCCAGCATCCCGTCCCCATCGATCTCGAGACCACCGGACTGCACCCGGCCGACGACGCGATCCTCGAATTCGCCATGCTCCTGGTCGACCGCGACCTCAAGCTGATCTCCTCCTTCGGATCCCGCGTTGTGCATGCATCCGAGGCGAAGCTCGCCCGGATGAACGACTACGTCCGGGAGATGCACACCTCGAACGGACTGCTAGACGAGGTGCGCGCGTCGTCGCTCACTCTCGCCGACGTCGACGAGGAGGCCGCCACCTGGCTCTTCGGGCAGGGAGTAGGAACGCCCTCCGGCGAGCCGGGCATCATCCTGGGCTCCAGTTGCCGCCTCGACCTGTACATGATCGAGCTGCAGATGCCGAAGCTGGCCAGCCTGCTCTCGCACCGGATGATCGACGTCTCCGGCTTCCGCGAGACCCTGGCGCTCTACGCGCCAGAGGTCGAGCTACCCAAGGCCGCGAACAAGACCGCAGCGCCGTTCGGCGCGCACCGCGCGCTCTCGGACATCGGCCAGACCCTGATCGAGGCCCACCAGCAGCGGGCCGCCGTATGCCACCAGTTGCAATCGCAGGACGATTCGTCCTCGTCGCACAGCTGATCCCGCGCAGCACAGCGTCTCCCCGCCGGAGTTCCAGCACGGACTCACACCGGCGCATCTCGACACCATCCACGACCTCGTGAGGAGGCTGCCTTGACCGGCCGACTGCCCTCTTCCGAGGCCCTGCCGCGGATCCATGGCGAGATCATCTTCGCCACGCCGCACGGATCGCGGCTCTACGGGTTCCAGACCGATAGCAGCGACGAGGACTGGCTCATCGTCACGGACTCCCGCCGTCCTCGCGCCAGCCACACCGTGCGAGACGGGCTCGACGTCGTCCAGATCGGCTGGACCGCGTTCCTCGAACACGTCCTGGCCGGCTCGCACCAGAGCGTCGAGGCTGCTTTCTCGCATCGCAAGCTCTGGCGCGATGCTCGCTTCCGCTCGCACCTCGACACACTGCTGGTCGCCGGTGACGATGTCGCGCGCAAGTACCGCCGCACCATCAAGGCGTTCTGCTTTGGGGACTTCAAACGCCGTCGGCACGCCGTGCGCCTCGCCCAGAACCTCTCAGACTTGCGCCGCTACGGGCGGTTCAACCCCGAGATGACCCAGCGCGAGGCGGCATTCGCAGGCACTCTCGCCGAGAACCTCGCCGGCAATGCGCTGGCGGGCATCCTGCTCGCCGAGTTCTGACAAGGAGGTACGAACCTCATAGGCCGCAGACCACGGCTACGACACGTACACCTGGGCAGTCCAGGACCTCGAAAGCGTGAAGGCCGCCCTTGCACAGCCCTGACCCCGGCGTCTGGAGCTTCTCGCTCCGGTGTCGGGGTCTCTTCTTTGCCGCAGGCAGATGAAGCAGAGCGCGCTGCGAGGCAGCGCCGGGAGACCTTCGACTACTGATCTCTGAACCGATGAGGGGTGACCGCCATGAGCGTCCTGTCCACCGTCTTCCCGCGCGTTCCTCTCAAGCAGATGGACCTGGCCATGCTGGTGTTCGAACTCGACCGCGAGACGCAGCGCGTGATGCCCGTGTCGTCCGAACTGATCACCTCGGCCGCCACGATGGCGTCGTACCTGCACAGGAACCAGGCGCGCTTCGTCCGCGGCGGCCTGCCCCGGGTGCCGTACATCGAGCACCCACTGCGGGTGGCGCTCCGGCTCATCCGCTGGGGCGTCCGCGATCCGTTCCTGGTCGCCGCCGCCCTGCTGCACGACGTCGTCGAAGACTGCGCCGACGAGCTGATCGCGATGTTCGGCCGGCCCGGCGACAGCCCGGTCCAGTGTCTGTCCCGGCTCTACGGCCCGGTGCTGGCCGGGTACGTCATGCGGGTCACCAACCCGGCCGAGGGTGATGCTGTTACGGGCGCAGAGGCCTACCAGACTCATGTCACCGAGCTGGCGTGGTCGGGGTCCGCGGCCGTGCTGATCAAGGCCAGCGACCTGAAGGACAACGCCGGTTCGATCCGGCACCAGTTCGGCCACGGCAAGGACGACCGCATGCTCCGGATGCTCGGCAAGTACCTCCCGGTCGTGCGGGAGGTCGCGACGGCACTGAGCACCGTCAGCCTCCCGGACCAGCCCGGCATCGTTCGGGCGGCCGCCGCGGCGGACATGCACGAGCTCGCGAAGAACCTCGACGCCCTGGCGGCCGAGCACGACGTCGCCCGGACCTGAGAATGATCACGACCCCGCCGTACGGAGCGCTGTGCTCTGTGCGGCGGGGTCTTTCTCTTCCAGCCGGAGACAACCAGATCGACACAGCCGATCCGGATTCGCCGCTGAAGAACACGTCGCCGCTGGAAAACACCACTTACGACCTGACGAGGAGATCGCCATGAGCACGAACACCCAGAACCTCGCGGGCATCCGGTGCCCGGAATGCCTCAGCGAGACCGCCTTCGTCGTGCAGATGACGATGAACGTCGTCATGTTCGACGACGGGATCGGCTTCATGAGCTGCACGCAGCCGGAGAACGACCATTTCCCGGGTCGTGTCATCGACGACGAGGACGGCTTCATGGACGAAGACCCGATCCAGTGCTACGAGCGCCGGGGCGGCTGCGGCCACCGCGGCACCGTCGGCGAGTTCCGGGTGCCCGAGCCGGAGCAGGCGGTCCGATGAGCGGGCGCACCCGGCGAGTCAAGACCGGACCTGCCCGCTGGGCAACAAAGGAGCAGAACGCATGACCTACCCCGAAACCGCCCGCGCGTTCACCCGCGCAGAGCGCAACCTCCCCGCCCCCTCGCCCGAGCACCTCCCCCTGTCCGAATGGGCCGAGACCCGCCGCGACACCATGACCCCGGCCACCATCGCCGCGAATCACGCACTGCACGTCCAGGGTTGCGCCGAGGAACTGCGCCAAGCGCTGGACGAGGTGGACGAGTGGAAGCAGCCGAGGACGCCGATCTATCGAGCCGCCCGCGAACCGCTCGCGGCAATCGGAGAGGGGGAGTGATGCCCACTGGTGCAGACATCGACCGGAAGATCCCCGCTGCACTGGTGGGGCTCGCCGAAGAGGCCCTGCGCAGCGGCGGCATCGACGAGGTCTTTCTCGGCTTCGAGGGCCTGGGTGCGGACTTTCCCGCTCCCATCGGATGGATCATGCATCTGCACCGCGTCGAGGAGGTGCTGCTGGCGCAGGCCGGGCTGCCGGATGAAGGCAACCACCTCATGGTGAGCGCCCAGGTCGGCAACGGACCGACGGCGTTCGTCGGCATCGGCCAGGACTATCTCGATGCGGAGGGGATCCAGCAGTGGATCGCCCGTCCGCGACCGGAAGAGGCGGAAGCCCCGCTCGGTGACCTCGGGGATGCCGACCTGCTGATCACCGCCGTGCGCAACGGCTGGAGCATCACCCGGAAGCTCGACCGGTATGTCGAGTCGGCGCGTTGCGGATACACCTTCCACGCGCTGAACAACGGGTACGCCGTCGAAGGTTCCACGTCGCATCACAGCACCGGGGCCCCGGTCTCCCGGCAGCTCCACCTCTCCCGGCCCGCGCTCCCCGCCGCGCCCTGGAGCCACGCACTGGCGGGTGCGACGCGCGTGCCCCCTCAGGACGTGATCACCGAGATCAGCCGGCGCGCGCCCTGGTACGCGGACGTCGCCTACTTCGACGAAGTGGCCGATGAGTGGGTGGTCTGATCGCAGGCGAGAACGCCGCGCCCAGATCAACCACGATCCGCACACGCTGGCCGCGCCCATCAAGGCCGGGTTGATCGGCGGCACGTACCACCATGAACCGAGGGAGCAGAACGCATGACCATGGCACAGGACGCACGAAACGATATGACCGATTCTGTGGTCCAGCCCGTCAAGCAGCACAACCCGACAAACACGCTCCTTGCCCACTTCCGCCAGATCGACGACGGACGCGGCGAGTATGCCGAATGGCTCCGCGACTTCGATCAGAACCCCGAGTTCTGGCGGCGTCAGGCTGGTGTCGGACTCTTCGCAGGGATCACGGTCGGCTACACGTCCGACGAAATCGACCACGCCCGCCGCGTCCTGGAACGCCTCGCGAGACTCGCACGAGCCGCCGCACCCTGACCCGCGACGCGTCGCGCCCTGGTACGCGGACGTCGCCTACTTCGACGAGGCGGCCGATGAGTGGGTGGTCTGATCCAGCGCGCACCCGCGAGCCCCGGCCCACGGCCGCAAAAGGCGCGGCCGCGGCGTGAAGGCCACAACAGCGAATTGAGAGGTGAGAGGTGAGAGGTGACAGCAACGATGACAACGAGCACGAACACCCAGAAGGCCACGCTCTCGCCACTCTGTCAGGTCGCGCACCCGCTGGCGTACCCGCTGCCGTCGTGCTCCCACCGTGACAGCGGCTACTACTGCGAGAACCCCGAGCCCGGTCACGGGGACCAGCATTGGACCTCCGAGCACACCATCCGTCACGTGAGCTACGGCGACGGCTACGCCTGCGAGGCGGTCTGATCCGCCGTCTCTGCCTTCGGCGTCTTCCCGCCCCCGCGCTCGCCTTCCTGTCCGTGCGCCCGGCCCCATCGCGTGCGCACACTGATGAGACCTCCCCACGCAGCCCTGTGCTGCGCCGGGGAGGTCTCTTTTTTCGTCTCGGCCCGAGCCGTTCAGTCCGGCGAGAGATAGACGGCGAAGCCGGACTCGCCGAGGACGAGTCCGCCGAGCAGGAGGACCAGTGCCGAGGCACCGATGACCAGCACGGCGAAGACCGCGGGCCGGTCCTCGTACAGCCGCTTGAGCCGAGCGACCACACCCCGTGGCTTCTTTTCGGTCTCATGCTGGTCCTTCTCGGGGCTGTTATGGGTCTCGTCGTGGTCGGTCATGGTGCTGTTTCCTTCCGGGGGCTGTTCGTGGGCTGTTGCTGGTTGGTCGCTGGGCTGTTGCTGGTCTCGTGCGAGCCTGATGGGGTCTGGTGCGGGTCGTTCTGGTCAGGTGCTGGTCTTTCCGTGGTCTCTGAGTGGTCTGGTCGAGGGCTGTCACAGGCCAGATGAGAGTGGCACCACGAGGTCGCCGACCATGAGCACCACGCTCATCGACAGCAGCGCGAAGCCGAGCTGTAGGCGACCGGCAGCTGCCGGGCGACGTTGACGTGACCGGGGTCGGGACGCGCAGCAGCCGGGCCAGCCGTCGCCGTGCGCCCTCCCACGCGGCCCCTGCGATGTGGCCGCCGTCGAGCGGCAGCAGTGGGATCAGGTTGAACACCCCGATGAAGAGGTTGAACGAGCCGACGACCATGCCCAACAGCGCAGCCTTGCCGCCGACGTCGAGACCCGCGGCCCGGGATGCCGCGACTTCTCCCGCCAGGCGGGACCCGCCGATGACGGACATGGGCCCGTCCTGCCTGCGCTGCTCCTGCCCGGTGATGGCCAGGGCGACGTTCAGCACACGGCCCGGAAGATCGACGACGGAGGACACCGCGTGCGCGGTCATCTCGCCCATGTGCAGCAGGGTGGAGAACGGGTCGAGGCGGGTCACCACCTCGTGCGACTCGGGCCGGACGCCGAGGAAGCCGACGAGCCGGCGCTGGGCCGTGCCTTCGGCGGAGAGGTCGCGCTCCATGGCCACCGTGTGGGCCTGCTGCAGAACGACCCGTTCGCCGTCGCGGATCACCTCCAGGGCCATCGCGCCGTCGAGGTTGCCGTGGATGCGGTCCGAGAGCTGGTCCCAGCTGCTGACCCGCTGGCCGTTGAACGAGACGATCTCGTCTCCGGGCTCCAGGCCCGCGGCCCGGGCGGGGGAGAGCGCGTCGCCCTCCTGGCACACAGTCCTGTTCTCCGACTCGGGGATCACGCAGTCGGAGACTTAGCTGACGACGGTGGAGCCCGTCGGTGCTGTCTCGTGGATGCCGTACAGGCCGAACACCGCGCAGAAGCAGGCGAACGCGATCGCGATGTTCACGGCGGGCCCGGCGAGCATGACGAGGATCTTCTTCGTCGGCGGGAGCTTGCAGAACAGCCGGTCGGCGTCGCCGGGTTCGACAAGCTCGAACTCCGCGGCCCGGGTCTGCGACACCATCTGCGCGAACAGGCCCGTGTTGGATTTACGCAGCCGGAGCATCGGTTTCTGCCCGGCGGCCTGACCGGTCCCCTCTGCCGGGGACACCGCCGCGGCCTCCAGGCTGCTCATCGCCGTGTCCCCTGCCGGCGCAGACTCTGCTGCCTGGCCTGCCTGGCGCTGCCCCTGCTCAGGCACAGCCTCGCCGACGGCGAGGCTGTGCTCCCGGTCGGTCTCCGGCGGGAACATCCCGATGATCTTCACGTAGCCGCCGAGCGGGATCAGCTTGATGCCGTACTCGGTGTCGCCCTTCGTACGCGACCAGACGGTCGGCCCGAAGCCGACCATGTAATGGCTCACCCGGCAGCCGAACTTCTTCGCGTAGGAGAGGTGCCCGAGCTCGTGCAGAGCGATCGAGACGAACAGCGCCACGAGGAAGATCAGCACGCCGAGGACGTACAGCAGAACGGTCATCATGCGAAGGACGCCCCGGTGTTGGTCTTGTGCTCGGAGACTGGCTGCTCGAAGCGCGACGGAGCGCGCTTCAGCTCCGCCAGCCGAGCAATGTGCTCAGCGCTCGGTGCTATCGGCTGAACGGGCAGCTGCACGCCGATGACGTCCATGCCCGCGGACAGCTCGGCAGAGGAGCGCTCGAGGTACTCGGCGACGCGCTCACGACGTCGGGCGACCTCGGCCGCGTCGATGAGGGGGATCTCGGGGAACCGCCTGCCCAGGTAGCCGAAGTGATCCAGGTCGGTCTGGGCGCTGTCGATGAGACGCCGGCCTTCCTCGATGCGCGGCCGCATCTTCTCGTTGTGGGGGTTCCACTGCGAGACGACGCCCTCGTAGGCCGTGATCTGCTCGCCGAGCGCCACGGTCGCCTGGTCGAAGCGATCCGTGGTCGCGGGCTCGGGCGTGACGGGCTCTGAAGGGAGAGCCACCGGGAGGTGCGCGCCGCTGACCGACTGCTCCGAGACGACCATCGTCGCCTCGGAACCCACCTGCTTGCCCTCCTGGTCGTACCAGAAGCCGTTCGCACCCCGGACGCTGGAGTTCATCCGCTCGGTGAGCGCGACGTTGTGCGCCACCAGAGGCTGGAAGTCGTCGCGGAGGACGTAGTCCGTGCCGTACTCGCCTTCGACCTGGTCTTTGTACGCGGGGTGTTCAGAATTGCGCAGCACCGTCACGTGATCGCCCGGAGCCAGAGCCGCGACGGGCTTGCGCAGCGTCGTCAGGGCGCGCTGCATCTCGGGGGCCGGGACAACGACCATGTTCCGGCTCGTGCCGGCGTCGAGAACGAGGTCTTGCCCGGCGGCCTGCGCGGCGAAGCCGTCTTCGAAGTACTCGTCCACGCGGTAGCAGCGCTGCGTGAAGGTCGGCATGCCGATGTCGGCGTGCATGACCTCGCCGAAGAGTCCGCCGCGCTCGTCGTGGCCCACGCCGAGCCAGCCCTTCCGAGGATGGAGCGACGCCTCATCGCGGCCCTCCATGACGGTGACCTCGATGACCTGCTCGACCTGCCGCCCGCTCATCGCCGCGCCTCCGCGTCGCGCTGCTCACGCCAAGCCCGGTACTCCGCCAGCTGCCGCTCCGCGACGGTCGCAGGCATGTGGGCGGCCGTCGCGTCGTCGAGCGCCTGGGCCAGGGGGGAGACGCTGCTCAGATCCTCGGCCAGGGAATCGATCGTGCTGTCGAGTTCGTCGTCGAACATGCTCCTGAGTCGCCGTGCCATGGTCTCTCCTGTTCCTCTTCGGGCATTCGTCGCGCTGATCGACAAGACGACGAAAACCTCTCATATGCTTCTATCCTGGCATGTTGAGAGGCGAATCGAATAGATTCTGTGGCTCCTGTCGAATCGTTCTTTTTTTGAGGAGACCCCGCCGGTGAGCATGTGCTCATCGGCGGGGTCTTCTCGTTCCGGAATTCCGGAATCGCACTCGCCTGCGCGGACATGACGGTCTGATCCTGCGTCGAGAGTGCCGGGACGCCTGCCTCGGTCAGCAGCCCTTCCAGCCGCCCGCCGTCGATGCGGCCGACGTAGCGCAGCTCGCGTTCGATCGGCTCACGGACGTCGCCGTCGGCATTGCGCAGAGCATCGGCGACGGCGAGCGCGGCTTCGCGGATGATCTCGTCCCGAGTGAAACCCGCTGGAGCCTCCGCCGTCGCGTCGTTCACGATTGCCCAATCGAGCACCGCGTGGTCCTGGTGCAGCGCGTCGCCCGCAATCGAGAGCGCGCAGGCGGCGACCATGCGCTCGCGCCAGGTGTCGGGACGCGACGAGAAGTAGCTGTAGTTCACGTGGCCGATGCCGCCCGGGGGCAGCGTGATGCTGTGCACCGGGATTCCCGACGACCGTGTGACGACGGCCTGCGCGACGAGCTCACGGGCCCGCGAAGTGGCGTTGCGCCACTCGGCGTACTCGGTCGACCCGTACAGCGTCCGCACGCTGAACCGCCTGACGCCGCGGCCGGCGTGCCAGGCATGGGACAGCACGGCGACGATCCAGGCGATCGCAGCCACGAAGATCACCGGGCCCGCCGACGGCTCGACGATGTCGTCGACGGACTTCTCGGGCATGAGCGCCTGATACGCCGTCGCGATGATCACCAGCTGCGCCACGGAGGCGATGACCCCGACGAGAACCGCGATGAGCGTCGCCTTGACCAGCGCCCAGATGATGGCCAGCCCGTACACGCCCACATGGCGCAGCACGAACACCGTCTTCGGGTGCGCGCGGATCCATCCGGTGATGCGGGCGCTCAGCGCCGGTGTCGTCGAGTCCGTCATGCCCGGGCCTTCCTCTCGGCTGCACCGGTGGTCGAGCCGCCGGGGATCCTGCTCACCTGCAGCACCGGGACGTTCGCACACTGCCCGGCGACACAGAGCGCCACGAGCTCGACGACGTCGCTGGCCGAAGTGCGCCGCGGCAGGTCGTGGCCGTGGCTGTGGCTGTTCGTGCGGCCGGAGACCTGCCAGCGGTAGCCCTCGTCCACGGCGATGTGCACCGTCGGCGGAACCGTGCCCGTCTGCACGATGACCGCTTGCTGGCTCACGAACGCGCTCGGCGCGACATGTTCCGCGGGGATGCCCACGCTCAGGAACTCGTCACGCAGCGCCTCGGCCCGCTCAGGCGCTTCGGGCAGCATCACGAGCCGCGCTTTCGGTTCGTGCCATCGGTCAGCGCCAGGTTCTCGCGCGTGCGGTAGACCTCGTAGAGCGTCTCGCCGGCGGGGCCGACCTGGAGATAAGAAAACATCGCCTGGTCCAGGTCGACCAGCTCGGCGGCCACGAGCGCGAGCTGCGCTTCGAGCCAGGTCTTCATGACCCGCCAGGCGACGCGCTCGGCCTGCTCCAGGCTCGTGCGCTCGCTCTTCGAGCCGGTCTTGAGGCGGCCTACCTGCTCTTCCTTCTCCAGGAGCCGCTTCATGCGCCCGGCGTCGACCGGGAGCGAGAACGACCGCATGCCGTGGGGCGTCTCCAGCATGAAGTCGAGCGCCGCGGGCACGCCGCTCGTTCCGTAGTCGACCGAGATCCGGCGTGCGCCGTGGCGCGCCAGCAGAGCCTGCATCTCGGCGACGGTCTGCGTGGCGTCGATCCGCGTCGTGTAGTTGACGGGTGCGGCCATGATCAGCTCGCCTCCTTCACCGGTTCGCAGTCGCGGCGGATGTACGAGCCGTAGCTCACACCCCTGCCCCTGTAGTCCTCGCCCTCCCAGGCCCAGTCGTCCGAAGGTCCGTGGAGGCCCGCACGCTCGCGCACGATCCGGATGTGCCTGCCGTTCTTCTTCCTGCGCCAGACCTGGCCGACGCGGATCTCCTGCTCGTGCGCCATCACGCGCCTCCGTTCTTGCTCAGGGCATGGGTGCACCGCCGACCCCCTGAGGGCCGGCGGTGCACCCCTGCGTCAGGCCGCGGCACCACGCCCGCCCGACTCCTGCTCGGCGACAGCGCGCGCGGCGATGTACAGGCCCTCGCGGTTCAGGTGCCGTGAGTACGAGGCATCGAGGTAGAGCACCGGGACGTCACCGGCGATCGCCAGGAGCGCCGGGTAGAGCAGATCCTTGATCGGGCCCGAGCCGCCGCCGTAGACGTAGACGGCCTCGGTGCTCTCACCGGAGGCGGCGAGCACCTCGTCGAAGGACTGGCCGATCGCCTCGACGAGGTACTTGATGTCCGGCTCGACGAGGGCCTGCGCGCGCTGGTGGCGGCCGCGCTGCAACGCCGACGGGGTGCTCTGCAGGAAGTCCGCGAGCTGCTTGCGGCTGGTGAAGCGCAGGTCCGCCTCATCGAGGCGGTCCATGGCGTTGGCCAGCACCGTGCCGTAGCCCATGTCGAGCGTGGACGCCGCCTCCGGGTTGAACCGGCCGTCGGTGAAGACGGGGAAGTTGACCGTGCCCTCGCCGACGTCGATGCCGATCGTGTTCTTCACGGCGACCAGGTCGGCGGCCGTCACGCCCTCCAGCACCCCGGGCTCGCGCGAGCGCAGGTCCGCCAGCAGGGCCTCGGCCAGGGGCTCGCCCTTGTCGCCGATCGCGTACTGCGCGGACGCGCCCTCGGCGATGACCTGCACGTCGAGGATCTCGATGCGCACCGAGACCGGCGTCGAGAAGTTCTTGATCGTCACCAGGTGCACCGTCGGGTCGGCCGAGCCGAGGATCCCGGTGAACTCTGCGGCGTAAGCGTGGCGGCGCGCCACGAACTCCGAGATCGGCAGAGCGAGACCCAGGCGCGCCTTGACCCGCAGCTCGTGGTCCGGCAGCGCGCCGTGCTCGCGCACGTGGTCGCGCAGCGCCTTGGCCGCGAGCACGCCGAGCACGAGGATCTTGCTGAGGTTCTGGTCGGCCTTGCTGCCGTGGCCGTCGTGGACCTCGAACTCGGTGAACTTCGAGCCGCGCACCGACAGCGCCGAGCGGCCGAAGATCCTGCGGTCGCTGTCCCCGATGAGCGGCGTCGTCAGCGACGCGTCCAGGCGGTTGTAGAAGTCGAGGTCCGTGTCCGCCATGACCTCGGCGGCCGTCTGGTCATCGAGCGGCACCTTCGGCGACTGGCGGGGCGTGGCAATCACCGCGCTGGGCAGATCGACCTCGTCGACGGCCGCGGTGTTCTCGTTGCGGATGACGCCCTTGACGTACCCGTTGCCGACGTCGATCCCGCCGGTGAGGTGGATGGTGTCCGTGCTCATGCTGTTGCTTCCTTCGTTCGTGAACGTGTGTCAGGGGATCAGCAGCGGCGGATCAGCGGCGATTGCCGAAGATCGCGTCCATGTCCATGGGCCCGCCGCCCGACGACGGGGAACGGGATCCGGTGCTCGGGCCGCCAGCCTCGCGGGCCGACGTGGGGTTCCCCTCAGGAGCGGCCGCCGCCCGCCGGTCCGCTGCGTCGTCGCGATCCGAGGCGCGGGTTTCGGCTGCGCTGTTCTGGCTCGTCTCGCTGGTCTGGCTGGTCTGGTGCTCGACGGTGTGTTCGTCGGCGAGCGGGCTGCGCTGCTCGTCGGTGTCGGGCTCCGACCCGCTCTGCGGAGGCCGGCCGCGGCGCGGCAGCTGCTCGACGGGCCGGTTCACGACGTCGATATAGCCGTCGCGCTGGATCGACTCCCGGATCAGGAGCTGCAACGAGCGCGAGATGTCGTGCTGCAGATCGAGCCACTGGTTCGTCGACGTGTCCGCCTGCGGGACGCTCCAGCGCAGACGGCGCGGCTCAGGCTGCTTCGGCATGGTCCCCACCTCCTCCTCGCCGGGCGGCGGTGTGGACACCGGTGTGAATACGGACGCCTTCCGTCATCTCGGACCGACCCTCTCTTCCTGTCCTGCGTGTCTGCTCTCGTGTCTCGTGTCTGCTGGCCCACTCTTTTCGGAGTGGTCTCTCTGAGTCGTTTCTTTCTCGCTATCGTATGGCCTTTTGCTGGTCTCTCGCAAGGATTAAAGAAGACCACTGAAAGACCACTCAAAAAACGAGTCAGAGTCGCTGTCATAGGGCATCGGCCCGCAGTGGTCTCGTTGCCGCCCCCGGCAGGACCCGGAAGAGTCCAGCGCGCCAGAAGGCACGGGGCTCTTGCTGGTCTCGACCCGGACCGGCCCCAGGCCTGCCCCGGACAGGCACTGCGCCAGCGGAAGGCCACGGTCAACCCTGGGCTTCCGCTGGTCTGTTGGTAGGCCGAAGGGTCACAACCGGCAGCCCGGCAGGAGACCTTGAAGAGGCCACGCACACCACGGGTCTCGTCTCGGGCTCAGGCGGGACCAGCAAGAGCCCCGAGGCAGATCGATACGAGCCCCGAATCAAACCAGTGACCTCTCACGACGAAAGAAATAGCCTGTCTGGACTCACTCGCGCCTTTTCCTGGGCTTTTCCTGGTCTCGTATCGACCACACGCAGACGTGATCTGTCCATGCGGACACCACGATCAGTCCCGTGAATCCGGCCCCACTTGAGTGCCACCGAGTACTACCGAGTGCCGCCGAGCCGTGCTCCGGGCTTCCCAGGGGGACAGCGTGAACCGGCCCGTCGGGCAGCAGCACCCGACGCCGGCGAGCAGAGCCACCAGCGTGCGCAACGAGAGAAGAAGCGGCCGGGGGAGCGGAGAGCAGAACAGCCCCGCGCACAGCCGCTCGATGCGGAAGGAGCCTGTCCCGAAAACCTCGTGACGGCCTGTCAGCCGGTGACGGACAACACAACACGGCGCAGCGCAGTGCAGCACAACACGACACGAGCCGCGCGTGAGGGTCCGCCCGGGATCTTCTTTTTCCGATGCGCCCACGAGAGAGCGCCCCGGACGTCGCGCGGGCGCGACACCGAGCACAGCCCGGGGCTAGAACGGGTGCCCGGGTGCCCCCACGAGGAAACCGGAGAAGCACCCGCCTCGGGCGCCTGTACGAAATGCTGGCACGGCTACGCTGCGACGGAGGCAGCGCCCCGGCGACCCGGCGACACAGCACCGTACCGGAGCCAGAGACAGAGCCGGAACCAGCACAGCCAGCACGACGCGACGGTGCGAGAACGGCTGCCGCAACAAGTTGCCGCGACCACCTGCAGCAGTACCGCGACAACAGGGTTATCCACAGCCTGAGCGACACAGTCGCGGGAGAGGAGATCCGCCGTCGGCGGCGACGGCTGCGACGCCTGCGGCAGCATGCTGCGACGAGGTGCCGAGACCGGGCCGCTGCGCAGCCCGACGACAACGGGAGCAGACCCGTACCCCCTGCCTCGATCGTTCCTCACGAGGCGATGAAGCCCAGAGGTACGGCGTTGCCACGGACGGCAAAAGGGCAGTACCCCAAAAGTGTGCAGAGACCAGGAGAAACGACACGACCCGTACCCCCGCTGCGCGGGAAAGGGGGAGGGGTACGGGTCAAGAGGGTGCGAGCCGTTTCGCCTGATGTTCCAGGCCTCCGCTAACGCTCCAGCCGTGGAACGGAGTAATGGGACGGCAAGAAGGAAAAGGGCATAAGGGAACCTGGCAACAGCGGTCCTGCGGACCCTCGCTCCGCTCGGCCTCTCCGCTGCGCTCCGAGACGCTGTTGGTCGGCATAGCCGACAGGTTCCACCGCTCGCTCCGCTCGCACGGACCGTCGGTCGCTGGCGCTCCCTCCGGCCATGCCCAGCGCTGCGCTTGAGAGAGGAACACCCACCGCCGCGACGCCGCAGTTGTCCACAGGTGGCCAGCCCGCGGCCGAGAACGAGACGGCGGTGGATCGCCCGGCGCTGCGCGCCCGGCTCGTCCGAAGAAGCCGGCCCGGCGACCGGGTCGCTGCGCGACCCATCCAGAGCGGATCCAGAAGCGTGATCCACGGGCCGTCAGCCAGCGGAGCTGGCACGGGTGCGGAGCCGGACACCGGGCCCCCGCGGCCTCATGGAGGGGTCCGCGCTCGGTGCCCGACTGCCCGACATCTGCACCCGGAAGAACGAAGAGGCACTGCCATGACGCAGCGGAAGAACGAGACCCAGACCGAGTCCGCGTACGGACCACGGTCGAAGATCTCGCCCTACGACACCGGGGCGCGGTGCGAGCCGAAGCCCTGGATCCCCTACGGCACCACCGTGACCAAGGCAACCCCCGCCGAGGACTTCGGCAAGGTCGACTTCGAAGACGACCAAGGGAGCATCGTCTGCGTCATGCATGTGGAGCGGCGAGCCGACGGCGGCCACGTCATCCACGTGGATCCTCAGTGCTCTGACGACGAGATCAGCGTCGTGCTCCATCTCCGGTCCGGGGATGTCGGCCTGGGTGGTGTCGATGCCGACAAGCCAGCGGACGCCGTGCGGTGATCTGTCGCCCGCGACGAAGAATCAATGGCGGAATCATTTCCGGAAAGAGAGACCCAATGTGACCGGCCCGTACTCGCATGTCCTGCTGATCACCGGGGCGCGCACCTGGAACGAGGAGAACGCCATGCGCACCACGTTCAACACGGCCTGGCGCACCTGGGGACCCGAGACGGTCACCCGGCCGCTGCTGGTCTCCGGACACTGTCCCGACGGTGCGGACGCCATGGCCGAACGGCTCTGGCGAGGAGCCGGCTTCGAGGTGCAGGGAATGGCCGCCGACTGGGGCACGCATGGACGCAAGGCCGGACTCGTGCGCAACGTGCAGATGGTCGAGCTCGCGGTTTCGCTGCGCCAACAGGGCAGCAGAGTGCTGTGCGCCGCGTTCCTGGACCTGTGCCGGAAACCGGGCTGCCGGATGTCGCACCATCAGCAGCTCGCGCCCCGTGTCCCCGGGCACTTCTCACACGGCACGGTCCACTGCCGCGCCGAGGCGCTCTCCGTGGGGATCGAGACGGTCGACGTCTTCCCCTCCGGGCTGACGCTGACAGCCTGACTCCGGACGCACGAAGAGCCCTGCAGCCTCGTGCTGCGGGGCTCTTCATTTCTGAGCCGTTCCCGGCCGGAGAGATGATTCGAGACGGGGATCGAGAGGATGCCCAGAGGCACTCAGCCCCTGGCGGCTACTCGTCTTGCTCGATGCCGTGCGCCTCACGGTAGGCCTCCACGATTTTCTTCGGGAGCCTGCCGAAATCGGCGAATTCGAAACCCTGCTCCTTCCCCCAGGCCCGGATCCTGTCAGACGCGAGCAGATCGGAGACAGCCTCTGAGGCTTCCCTTTTCTTGCTCGCCTCGGCGTGCACATTGCCGTGAGCCTCGTCGTAGGCGTCCACGATGTGCTTCGGGATCATGCCGAACTCGGAGACGTCCAGGCCCTCCTCCTGGGCCCAGTCGCGGATCTTCACCCGCTCCTCAGGTGTTGTCTCACGAACATCCAGTTTTCTCGGCTTCCTCTTCGATTTCCGGCCCTTGCCCACATAGGGCTTCAGGATGTCCCGGAGCTTCGCCTTCTCCTTGTCGGTCAGATCGATCTCGTACCACTCACCCTCCAGTCCAAAGGTGACTGTGGCTGCGTCTCTCTCCCCAGTCAGGTCCGACTTGATCACGCTAACGAATTCAGTCGCCATACCTCGGAGGGTAGCTCATCTCGACACCTGTCGAGAAGCCTCTCAACACGACTCACCGACCTGCCTGTCGAGAGATACGCCGACACCTCGGAGATGCTGCTATATGAGCATGAAACGAAGATCGCAATGCTAGAATCGCAGTGCCAGTGGGTGTCCTTCTCGCCACTTGCTGAACCATCACCCACGCGATCGAGAGGTCCCCCAGCCATGACCACGCTTCAGACCGTTGGAGATCACCCGCTCACCGACGAGGGGATCGACCTCTTCGCCCTGATGTGCCAGCGCCGCGGCTGGACCGACGAGTACCTCCAGGCCATCGAGTCCGACGAGCACGACGAGCTCCTGGGCCTGGCCGAGATGGTCGAGGCCCTCGAAGACGCCCGTACCGCGGGCGCGAAGGTCACCATCGCTCCGGACTTCGACATGGACGGCATCTCGTCCGGAATCCTCGGCTACGCCGGGCTCTCCGAACTCGGCTTCGACGTCGAGCTGCACCTGCCCGACTACCGCCGGGGTCACGACCTCACCCCCGAGGACATCGACGAGATCGCCCAGCGCTTCCCCGACACCCGGGTCCTGCTCACCTGCGACGGCGGGGTGAACTCCCACCGCGGCATCGCCGCCGCACGGGCCCGGGGGTGGACCACGCTCGTCACAGATCACCACCAGGAGCTCGAACCCGGCTCCACCGCCGACATCACCGTCAACCCGTGCAGGATCGACGAGACCTACGCCCACCCCGGGATCTGCGGCGCGCACGTGCTCTACCAGGTTCTCGAGGCGTACACCCGTGTCCACCAGCCCGGCAAGCTCTGGGAAGTGCGCCTGCTCAGGCTCTTCGCCGGCCTGGGCACGGTCAGCGATGTGATGCCGGTGCTGTACGAGAACCGGCAGCTGGTGCGCGACTCGCTCTCCGTCGCACGGCTGCTGTACTCGCCCGCCCCCCGGACGATTCCGGTGCCCTGGGGCTTCGACCCCGACCCGGACGCGATCGACATCCAGAAGTCGACCCTGATGCAGGTTCTGAGCATCGACCCGAACCACCCCGTCTTCGTCCGGGCCTTCGACGGCTTCGCGACCTTGCTGAAGGCCTTCGGCCAGGCGGGCAAGGTCCGCGACATCGACAGCATCGACGAGGGCTTCTACGGCTTCTACGTCGCCCCGGCGATGAACAGCCCGCGCCGCACCGGCGATCCGCTCGCACCCTGCTTCGAGGTCTTCACCGCCCCCGACCAGGACACGATGCTGGAGGCCGCGCACAAGGTCATCGGATACAACGAGAAGCGCAAGCAGCTCATCGAGCTCCACCTGGCCGAACTCGACGAGGGCGACCAGCCGCTGGCCCCCTGGGTGTACTTCTCGGACGCCTACCCGGGCATGTACGGGCTGCTGGCCAACCGGATGATGGAGCGTCACGGACACCCGCTCGTCGTCGTCAACCGGCCCTCCGGTCCGGACGACTCCGTCAGCGGCTCCGGTCGCGCGCCGGCGTGGTTCGACATCATCGACGCGCTGGAGCCGTATGCCGGACTCCGGGCCATCGGCCACCAGCAGGCGTGCGGCGTGAAGGCCGACCGGGCCGAACTGCTCGACATGCTCGTCGACGCACTGCAGACCGGGACGCTGCTGCACGACACGACCGCCGCTGGCGAGTTCCGGGCCGACATCGTGCTCGGCCCGGACGCCGACTGCGACGCCGGACTCGACGACCTTCAGCCGCTGGCGGAGTTCGTCCGCCGGGTCGAGGGCCTGCGGCCCTTCGGTCACGGCTTCCCCGAGCCGGTCGTCCAGATCGCGCTGGAACCCCTCGGTCTGCGCGTGGACCGCATCGGCTCCGACGCCGACTGCGAACACGAGCGCACCGAGGCCAACATGATGACCAACGCCCGCGGCTACCGCGTCTGCCGCCTGTGCAAGAAGCACCTCAGGCTCATCACCCGCTCCGGGCTGTCGTGCCTGTGGTGGAACGTCGCCGAGGAGAAGGAGCCGGAGATCGCGCGGATCGTGAGATCCGCCAGCCGGACCCGGACGGGCACGCTGCGCTTCACCGCGAAGCTGCAGCTGAACACCTTCCGCGGCGAGGACCGCGTGCAGGCCGTCATCGAGGAGCAGATCACCGCATCTGCCTGACCCCGGAGGAGGAGCCGACATGGCGACTGCCCTGACCCAGACCCGGCTCTTCACGATCGTGTGGTGCGTCAGCCTGCCCGCCGCCGTCGTCACGGCCTACCTCGGCCTCGGCACAGCCGTCGTGACCGCGGTCGGCGAACCGGTCCTCGGGACCGCCGTGCTCGGCGTGGCCGTGACCGTGCTCGTCGGTGCGATGCGCCTGCTCCGGCCGCGCTGGACCGCGTACGAGCCCGGCCCTCTTCCGGGGTCGGGGACGCCCCGGTTCATGTGGCTCGTCCTCGGCGGGCTCGCCCTGGCGTTCCTCGCCAGCCAGGCCGCGGTGCTCTGGCTGTACTCGGTCGCCGGTTCCAACGGCTTCGACCAGTCCCAGGAAGCCAGACAGGCCGCCGAGCCCGCCACCGTACTGCTGCTCACGCTGGTCGTAGCGCCGGTCGCCGAGGAGATGCTCGTCCGGGGGCTGCTCTATCCGCTGCTGCGCCGCAGGACCGGAGTCATCGCCTCGGTGCTGGTCACCGCCGCGACCTTCAGTGTCCTGCACGGCAACGCCGTCCAGGCCGCTTCGACTCTGCCCCTGGCGGTGCTGCTGGCCCTGGTCTACGAGCGCACCCGCGCGCTCTGGCCCTGCGTCCTCGTGCACCTGGGCTTCAACCTCGCGGCGACGGCCGTTCCCGCCCCGGCCCTGGCGGGTTTCGCCAACCCGGTCTCCGCGATGCTGCTGACCGCTGCGTTTCTCGGGTGCGCACTCGTGCTCTACCAGAAGATCACCGGTCAGGACCGGCGACGGCGACGTGGCCCCCGGTCCTGACCGGGCCGGGGGAGAAGGTGAGACGGACGAGCCCCGGACCGCGTGAGCGGCCGGGCTCATCATCCGGGGAAGGACGATGGTGCCCTCCGGGCGGGACCGCTCGGCTTCTGAGCCGAGGGCCCCTCCCGGGGGCTGCTCTCGGGTGACCGGGGTGATCCGGTCACCGGGGGAATGTCTGAAGGAAAACGTTCAGACATACTCGTGAAGGAAGGAGAGGAACCCACCATGGCCATCGTCAGCCCCTGCATCTACGACGCCCAGGGACAGCTCGTCCATCCCGGCCGCTCCGACATCCGCAGCGCCAAGTTCAGCGGCGATTTCGACACCGGTGAGTCCCTCACCCTGGATCGAGGTCATGTTCACGTCCACACCCTGACGACCAGCGGTCTCACGGCCGACCACGCGCGCCAGCGTATGAACGCACTGCTCGCGCGGTTCTTCGCCCGGGTTGAGGACGTCAGCGGTTACCGCAAGATCGCGATGAAGAAGACCGAGGGAATCATCTACTGCAACAACAACATCTCGATCACCTACGAGATCCTCTACGCCGTCGAGACGCCGGCGCGGGCTCGTAGCCGCAGACCCGAATCCCCCTATGCGGGATACCGGCGAGACCCGAGCGCAGTCGCCTTCCGCTGACCCGCTCCGTACCGTGACCGTCTCGCATTCATCACAAGATGCAGAGAGGCCGGAGAGATCCCTTCCCACGGGGATGCTCTCCGGCCTCTCTGTTTTCACGTTCCTGTGCAACAGCTTCTGGTGATGACAGCGCCTACCACCGATATTCACGATAGCAGTCGTGAGTCATCATGTGCAATACGACTCGAATGCCTGATAAGTCGGATTGCGTATCGCACAAAGAGGTCTTTTTCGGCCCTGTCTGAACCATCACCTACCTGTCCGGCAGACACGTCCTTGCGCCGCAGTATGGCCACCTGATTCGACCCCTATGCTTGGGGCCTTTCCCAGCTCTGAGAGGCGAGGCCCTCATGAAGTTCGTACATCACATCGTGGCGACGACCGCTGTCTTATGGATGGCCGCAGGTGCCGTTCCCGTCGCCGCCCCGACGCCGACAGAGACCGGACGCGATGCGGCGGAGGCCGCAGCGGCCGGCTGGCCGCTGGCATATGAGACGGATCCCGCGACAGGACGCTCCACGCCTCTGGGATTCGTGAGCCCGGACGGCCGGGTCGTACCGCTCTCCCCAGGGCAGCAAGGCTATGTCGCCGATCCGCACACCGGTGAGACCACGGCCGTGAAGAAGACACAGGTCTTCTCGTCGCCCGCGGAGTACGTCCGGCAGCCGAAGTGACGAAAGCGGCAGTGCCCCGTCCCGCCGATGGTGAGAGCGCTGCCGCTTTCTCCTTTCATCGCAGCAACGCCGGTTTCTGACACCGTGTCTGATCCGCCCTGAGGCCCTGACAGGGCCTCAGGGCGCCGGAAAACCCCGCGGGTGACATCCAGGGCCCTGGAGACGATTCGGACGCGTCCAGAGGCCGCCCAGGGCTTCTGAGTGGAAGTCGGCGCGACACGCGACGCCCTTGGTCGTCCGGGGGAGGCGCAGGACTGATGACCACCAGGGTGTACCACGAGGTGTACCACGAGACGTGGTACACCTCGGATCTTGCCTCTGACCTGGGGAAATGATGGCCCCGGACGTCGATGGCGAGAGGGGGTGTACCACGTAGCGACACGGACGTGGTACAGGGTTTTGCCTGGTAAACGAGCATTTTTCGGCTATGTACCACGTGTACCACGTTTTTCCGACCGTTTATATGCGCGTGAGAGAACCGGTACGGACCCCCCTCCGCCCCGCAGGTCACCAGTCTGCTCTTATATCCCCCCTGCGCGTGTATTAGGTCTTTTTTTGGTGGTACAAGTGGTGCAGGGGGTATATAAAGTCCGCCTGACCAGGGGAAACGTGTGTACCACGTAGAAAATCTACGTGGTACAAATCGCCGTCGGGCTCTGGGAATTCCTCCTCTGACCAGGGGAAAAGTGTGTACCACGTTTCGTGGTACACACCCCTGATACCCCCCGGGGATATCCCGGGATCCGGTGGAGCCGGATCCGGCTCTGCTGCTGCCGGGTGGCCGGTCAGAAGAACTCCCCGAACCCGACCAGAAGGCGGGGCCCGGCCAGAAGGCGTCGGTCGGCTTACGCCGCCCGCGGGTGCGTGGCCGAGTGCGAGAGACCAGTGACTCCGCGGGGCATCCGCCCCCGGAGTCACTGGTTCTCACCTCTGGCCGCACGCTCCCGATTGCGGCCGTGCGGAAATGGGCCGGTTGCGGATGCCGACGTCTGCCGCACACAGACGGACCCCTGCCCATGGCTCCTCGTGGTCTCTGTCGAGCGCTTTTCCGGGCTCCTGTCAGGCCACGAGTCAGTCATGAATAAGAAATCACTCGACTCGTTGCGAATAATCACTCGAATGCCCTAGGGTTGAGATCACGTTCCTATTCGATTACGAGACCAATCGGCTTCCCACTTATCGCTGGCAGGGGCTCGGACGCGATCGAGAAAGACAGCAGCAGCATGACTCCTGACACCCCCACGGCAGCATCCGCAACCGGCTCCGGCGCAGCGCGCACCAACGCTCTGGCCGACGCTCTCAACGGCGTCCTGGACCACTTTTCGCAGCACATGGGCATTGCGCCCATCAACGAGGTCATCACGTATTCCACCCGGGCGTATCTCGATGCCATCGACGTCGACGATCCGCCGACGGCTCGCGTCCTCGAGAAGGAACTCCTCGCGATCGTGAACGCGGTCTGCAAGTCGGAGAACGCCAAGACCAAGGTGGCCACGGAAAAGCTGCTCCTCGTGCGCACGCTGACCTACTGGCAGGTGGCGCAGATCCTGCTGCGTCTGCACCACGTCATCCGCATCTCGCCCAGCACCAAGGACACCGACCGTGAGTACGACCTGCTGGCGATGTACCAGGCCACAGGCCCCGCACGCGGCACGTACACGACCAGTGAGGACGACATCCGCACCACGGCGCGCATGTACAACACCCAGCTGACGCTCAAGGAGTTCGCCGAGGTGATGGCCGTCCTGCGTGAGGACAGCCCGCGCCGGCACCAGCTGGCACACCGCGACCTGATCGCCGTGAACAACGGTGTCTTCTACTACGGCCGCCACAGCATCGATATCACGATCGCCGGCACGGAGTTCCACTTCGAGGCCAAGAGCCTGCACCCCTTCCACCCCGACCTGGTCTTCCTGGCGAAGTGCTACGTCGACTACGTCGACGATCCCGGCAACCCGGTCATCGTTCATCCGGTCGACGGCACCACCTGGGACATCGTGTCCTGGGTCGACGACCTCTCCGACGACGAGGGAATCCCCCAGCTGCTCTGGGAGATCATCGGCGCGATCATCCGGCCGCACGTCTCCTGGGGCAAGACCGCCTGGTTCTACTCCGAGCAGGGCAACAACGGCAAGGGGACCTTGTGCTCGTTGATGCGCAACCTGTGCGGACCGCGCTCGCACACGTCGATCCCGCTGAGCGACTTCGGCAAGGACTTCGCCCTGGAGCCGCTCGTACGCGCCAGCGCGATCATCGTCGACGAGAACGACGTGGGCACCTTCATCGACAAGGCGGCCAACCTGAAGGCGATCGTCACCAATGACGTCATCCAGATCAACCGGAAGTACCGGATGCCGGTGGCTTACCAGTTCTGGGGCTTCATGGTCCAGTGCCTGAACGAGTTCCCCCGCGTCAAGGACAAGAGCGAGAGCTTCTACCGCAGGCAGCTGTTCGTGCCGTTCCACAAGAGCTTCACCGGCATGGAGCGCAAGTACATCAAGGACGACTACCTCCAGCGTCGCGAGGTCCTGGAGTACACCCTGTGGTACGTGCTCAACCAGGCGGGTGCCGCTGACCCGGGCTGCTACTACGAGCTCTCCGAGCCCGTGGCGACCAAGCAGGTGCTGGCCGAGTACAAGGAGGCCAACGACCCCGTCCGCGCCTTCTGGGAGGAGTTCCGCGAGCGGCTGGTATGGGACCTGGTGCCCTTCACCTTCGCCTACGACCTGTACAAGTCCTGGTTCGCCGACGTCTCGCCGTCCGGCAGCCCCGTCTCGAACAAGCAGTTCGTCACCGACCTGGTCGCCATCGTCCGCGACGACCCGTTGTGGCACTGCCCGGACAAGAACCGCAAGATCCGGCACGGCCACATGATGGACGACCCCGAGCCGCTCATCGCCGAGTACGACCTCAAGAAGTGGATGAACCCCCACTACAGCGGCTCGGACCCCCTGAAGAAGTCGCAGCCGGCTCTGCAGGCCAACTACCGCGGTTTGCTACGGCACGCAGCAATCCCCGGAGACGAGGAGCAGGACTGAGAGTCCCGGCACACCCCGTCACCCCGTACGACCGCCAGGAGGAACCGCGCGGATCCCCCCGACAACCCCCGCGCCGGCTGTGAAGGCCAGCACGACCGAAAGAGCTCCAACATGCCCCTCAGACCCGTCACCGCCGCCTCGGCATCGTTCACCTTCTACGACATCGAGTCGCTGGCGAACGTCTTCAGTCTCTGCGCCTACACGCCGCGTCCCGGCCGGGCCGTGGACGACCTGGAGATCTTCTTCCTGGCCGACGACCGGACCCTGGCCGACGCCGTCGACCCGCAGGCGCTCTACCGGACCGTGGTGGACTCCATCCCCGGCCTGGCCGCAGTGCGCGTCCAGCTCTGGAACCTGAACGGAGAGCGGGGCAGCCTCCGCCTCGCCGAGCTGATGGGTCTGTCCAACGTGGAGCAGGTCTGCGACCTGGCCGATACGGGGAACTACCCGGCGACCCTGCGTCCGGTGTGCGACACGGATCCCGGGTACGACCCGATGCTCCATCCGTTCCTGGCCGGCTACAACTCGATGAACTACGACACGACGATGCTCGCGCTCTACCTCAACGAGGTGTTCCCGAACCCCGCCTCGTCGAGGCTGTTCCAGCCGACGACGGCACGCACCCTTCGCGACCACAACGACAAGCTCTTCAGCGAGCAGCACATCGAGTACATGCCCGGCTACCTCGGCTGGGACGGCCCCGCCGCCAGGATCCGCCGCGCGATGCTGCAGTCCGGCCGTCACCTCGATGTCGCCCGGCTCAACGAGGCCCAGTTCAAGGTGGGGCTCAAGCGCCTGCTCGGCATGCTCGGCCGCCAGATCAAGGAGTCCGAGAAGCTCAGCCACGACACGGCCATCACCGCGGTCGAGGACCTCTACGAGCTGCTGGCCTACAACGTGGCTGACTGCGTGGGCCTGGCCCGGCTGTTCCAGCACCCGGCCTACGCGAACAACTTCGACCTGAAGGCCGGTCTGCTCACGCAGTACAGCGAGTGCGTCTACGCCAAGAACGGAACCGTGCGCCGGGACCGGCTCGCGATCGACTCGTCCTCGGCGAAGTTCGTGGGCCGGATCCTCGCGCCGTACACGGCTCTCAACGACATCGAGGCGGTGTCGTTCCTGTACCCCGATGCCGAAGTGGCGAAGGAGACCGGCGTCGCCCAAGTCAACGTGCTCGACCAGTGCGTGCGGTTCTTCGAAGAGAACGTCGCGCCCGATCCGCAGACGCACCCCGGAGCGACACTGGCTCAGCGCGAGGCACACCGGCAGTTCATGCAGGTGGTGGACTACTACCGGGCCATCGAGGGGCAGAACTTCAACGACTCCGCGGAGTACCGCGAGCTGTTCGGCCTCCCGGCGAGGTCGCTGCGCGAGATTCCGAAGACGCCGAACAACGTGCCGTACTTCAACGCGGACGGCTCGCCCTCGTCGTGCTTCGCGACGTTCTCGACCGGTGGCATCCACGGTGCGGAGGTCGACATGTCGGTCTTCGTGACCGAGCAGATCGAGTATGTCGAGCAGGACATGATGCTCACGCGCGCGAGGATTGCCTTCCCCGATGCGAAGGACTTCGTCGCCGAGGCGAAGCGTCAGCACAACCTGCTGACGCTGCCCGACGGCACGTCCGTCGACAAGCGCCTGGTGCTCATCGGCTCCGATCCGGAGAAGGTGAAGTACCGCAAGGCGAAGAAGGACGATCCGGTGCAGGCCGAGCAGCTCGCGCGCGCGCAGGAGCAGCTCCCGGACCCCGCTGATCTGCTGCGCACGCAGCGGCCCGAGGCCGAGGCCCTGCACGTGCGTCTGGCCGACGGCACTGTGCTGGAGGGCAGGGTCGTGCTCGCCAACACCACGGCGGCCAAGGCCGCGTACCGCGACGAGCCGGCGAAGAAGGCTCCGTCGTTGTTCACCGGGAAGGAGGATGGTTCGACCAAGCTGCACCCGAAGTACGCCCGCACCTCGGCGGGGCTGGTGATCCACGAGGACTTCACCAGCTACTACCCGAACCTGCTGCGCAACATGCGCGCGTTCTACAACCCGGAGCTGGGTGAGGACCGCTACACGAAGATCTTCTTCGACAAGGAGCGCTACGGCTTCGAGATGAAGCAGCCCGGCATCTCCGCGGAGGAGAAGACGCGGCTGAACACGCTGCGCAACGGCACGAAGCTGATCCTCAACTCGGCCTCGGGCGCGGGCGACGCGGCTCACCGCACGCCGATCCGGATGAACAACCGCATCATCTCGATGCGCGTCCTCGGCCAGCTCTTCAGCTGGCGGATCGGGCAGGCTCAGACGCTGGCCGGCGCGCGGATCATCAGCACCAACACCGATGGTCTGTACTCGGTCGTCGACGGCGGGAACGGTTTCGACGAGGCGGCCAACAACCGCGTGCTCGCCGAGCAGGCCGCGCTGATCGGGGTCGACATCGAGCCGGAGCTGATGTACCTCATCAGCAAGGACTCGAACAACCGGCTCGAACTGGCCGCCCCCGCACCTGAAGCGGGCCGGACCCTCGCCGACAGCGCGATCCTCAGTGCTTCCGGCGGGACGCTGGCCTGCCACACGGGCCCGAGTCCGACGAAGTCGCTGGCACACCCCGCGGTGATCGATTTCGCTCTGGCCCGCTACCTGCAGACGGTGGCGAGCAGGGGAGAAGCCGCTCTCGCCGAGCCCTTCGACCCGCAGCTGGGCCGGAAGGTGATCGAAGAGGCGGTCTTCCCCGCCGACCCGGTCAGGACGCTGCTGCTGTTCCAGAACGTCATTGCGGCGTCGCGGAGTTCGATCACCTATCCGTTCGCCGCCGAGCCGGTGGCGAACGGGACCGGTGACGACGACGAGGACACCGATGCGGTGCTGGTCGACCCGCGTGCACTGCAGATGGTCAACCGGGTCTTCGTCGTCCGGGACGGCACCTACGGTGCCGTGAGCCTGCACAACGCCGGTGCGTGGAAGGTGACGCCCGCCAGCCAGGCCAAGCGCCGCGAGAGCGGGGCGGCCGGTGTCCGGCGCGATCCTGTCGCCCTGGAGATCCTGCGTCACCACGGCTGGGCCAGGTCCCGCGCGGAGGCCAGTTCCTCCGACGGCCTCGCCCTGCTGCCCGACGACCAGGACGTCGTCATCCGGCGGATCAACGCTATCGACCCCTCATGGTCGATGGTCGTCGTCAACGACGACCTGCACGAGCTGCCCGAGAGGCGGATCCGGCAGCTCGTCGAGGCGCTCGACCTCGCCACCTACACCCAGATGCTCGGCGAGACGTTCACCAAGAACTGGCGCAACTCCGCTTGAAGCACACCTGTTGCCGGGCCGTGTCGTGGAGACACGGCCCGGCAACAGGCGCACGGCTTGGCACCGGCCAGCATTCGAGTCAACGACTCGAAAGGACCCTGGCAGATCAGTCGACTCATTACGGGTGGCTTCTAGCAGGCGTATCAATTCACGTCATAATTGAGTACAGAGATGAGTCTGACTCATTTCTGAAAAGAGATCGAGAGGTCACCATGTCCCCGTCCGCACTGCCCGTCCGCACCGACGACTCCGACACCTCCTACGCCACTACCGTGAAGGCCACCCTGGGTGCGTCCCGTGTCCGCCCCGTCGTCCTCGACCTCGTCCGGGAGAACGAGCCGCTCACCCACGACGAGCTCATCGCCGCGTACAACATGAAGGTCGTCATGGAGCCGGACACCCCACGCTCCTCGGAGTCCGGGATCCGCACCCGTCTCAAGGAGCTCGCGCACCAAGGTCTCGTCGCCCTTCATGACGAGAAGGGCGTCTCCCGTTTCGGCAACGCCGCCAAGAAGTGGGTCGCAGTCGATCCCGATGACCCGAGCTTCGCCGACGACCCCGACGCCGTCGCCCCCTACATCGAGGACGACACCTTCCTCCCCGGCTTCCTGGAAGCCGCCGAGGAGAGCTGACCGCGATGCCTGGGCACTCCCCCGAGCGCGAGAACCCGATCGAGCGCTACCTGCTGCTGCAGTGCCGCCGAAACGGCCTGCTCTGCATGAAGTTCACCTCGCCGGCGCGCGGGGGAGTGCCCGACCGCATCGTCGTCTCGTACTCCGGAACCGTCTTCGTCGAGGTCAAGCGCCCGGGCGGAGACCTCGAGCCCCGGCAGCGCGCGGTCCACGCCAAGCTGCGCCGGTTCGGGGCCAAGGTCTACGTCGTCGACGACAGGCCCAGCGTCGACGCATTGATCGACCTCCTGGCCCGCGGCCAAGGCCGCGGCCGGGAGCAGAGAGAAACAGCATGACCGTCACAGCCTTCGATACCACCCCGTACGAGAACACGACTCCGTACGAGACCAAGGACCCCGGCCGCCGCGACCAGTACGCCTCCGGCATGCTGAGCCAACCCGCCACAGGCAGGCCCCGGTTCGACCTGATCGTGCCTGAGAACGTGCCGTACGACGAGCAGTTGCTCACGTGCTGTGCCGCGCTTATGACCAGCGGAGCTGAGAAGTACACCAGGTACGGAGAGTGCACTTGCTCCGAAGGTGAGAAAGACGCTGGGCAGCACTTGCCTGGATGTCCCGCACTGACCATCTCGACCAGAGGTGAACGCAACTGGGAGAAGGCGGACTCGCAGGCAGAGCTGGACCGCATGAAGGCCAGCGCCTTCCGCCACTTCATGCAGTGGCTGACCGGTGAGACTGACGAGGACCACGCGGCCGCCGTCGTCTTCAACCTGCTTGCCGCCGAGAGCACCGCCTACGCCATCGGGCAAAGACGCACCGCCGTCGGCAACGACCGTGCACAGGATCCGGCGCGATGAGTAAGCGCGTGAGCAGGACCAACGCCACCCAGCCCGCGGATCTGCGGCGTCTGACCCGCAGTGACTTGGCGGCTTTCGACCAGGAGGCCCGGGACCTCATCCTCGAGTCGATGGCGATCGGGTATCTCGGCCGTGTCTCGTCCAAGGGGCACTGCATCCTGCGAAACAATACCGGGGGATCCGCGGCGGTACCGCGCAGCATGACCTCCTCCAACCGCTCTGCCCAGAACACCCGGGCAGACGTGCGCCGGCTGATGGCTGAGCACCGCCGTACCGGGCAGCCTGAAGCATCCAGCCGGGCACCGCGGGTACCGCACAGCCCGCGACGGATCACCGTGGCCCAGGCCTTCGTCGAGTACGGTGCGGCGTTCTCCCGGTGGTTCGACGAACTGGCGTCGGGGCTGTCCGCGGATCAGCTGCTCGATGCCGTCATCGGCCCGGACGACCAGCCGACGTTTGACATCGTCGAGACCGAGACCGAGACCGGGACCGGGACCGGGACCAAGTCCGAGTCCGAGGTTGAGGCTGAGACCAAGTCCGCGACTGCTGTCGCGGCCGTGACCGTATCGATCCCGGCGCAAGCGCCGGCGGGGGCGACTCCGGGTCCGGCTGAAGCTGTTCCGGATCCCGCGGAGCACGTCTGCCCGGTCTGCGGAAGAACCTGCCGCTCACCGGCTGCCCTCGGGTCGCACCTCCGGGTGCACCGGACCAACCGGCCGACCACGAGGCCCGGTCCCGGGCAGAAGGCAGAGCCCGACGTGCCCGCAGCCACCCAGCCCACCAAGACACCGGTCGTCGACAGCCCCGAAGAGGTCCTGCGCCGCATACGCGCCGCCCTCGGCGAGGACCCGCAGATCACCCTGCTCCAGGGCAGGGTCGCCGAGCTCGAAGCCCAGCTCGCGAAGGAGTCGAGGCGTGCTGACGAGGCACAGGCCCGTCTCGCGCTGGTCCAGGAGGCCATGAACGCCTGACCCGGCCCCGGACCAGGACCCGGGACCAGACCGCAGACGACCCACGAGAGGAGGCCGCGCACCATGACCACGATCCCCGCACCTCACCAGACAACGGCCCACCCCGGACCCGTCACGCTGCTGCCGCACCAGCAGCAGATCCACGACTTCCTGGTCGACCGGCCTTTCGCGGGCGCATGGGTCCCCGTGGGCGGCATGAAGACGCTCAGCACCCTCGCGGTGCTGCAGACGGTGCGCCCGATCGGGCACATCCTCGTCGTCGCCCCGGTCGCGATCGCGCGCTCGACGTGGCTCGACGAGATCGAGAAGTGGGGCTTCCCGATCCGCACGAAGTCGCTCATCGTCAACGAGAACGACAGGCAGCTCTCCAAGGAGAAGCGCCTGGCACGCTTCCGGGAAGTCTTCTCCGACCCGCCCACGATGTACTTCATCAACCAGGAGCTGCTCACCCAGCCGTCCAACCCGGAGAACGTCCTCGTCGCGACGATGACGCATGGGCCCGCGCCGTCCGAGGACGCCGTAGCGATCCTCGACCTGCTGCGCACCTCCGGCCCGCTCACCCAGGACGAGACCGTGTTCCATGCCCGGCTGATCCCGAGCCTCGCTCGGAAGAACAAGCCGGCATCGAAGAAGCGGATGCTCGACGGCATCCGCGCGCTGCTGGCGGCTGGACTCGTCGCACGGGAGACCCAAGACTGCCGCGTCTGCTCCGGCGAGGGCTGCGCGCGCTGCCAGGGTGGTCTCGTCGACCAGATGCCCGTCCAGGAGATCAACGGACAGCCCACCATCATCTGGCCGTTCCAGACGGTGATCATCGACGAGTCCCAGGGCTTCAAGTCGCACTCCTCCGAGCGCTTCAAAGCCCTCAAGACCGTGCGCCCGGCGATCACCAGGCTCATCGAACTGACCGGCACGCCCGCCCCCAATGGGTTGCACGACCTGTGGAGCCAGATCCACTTGCTCGACCAGGGCCAGGCGCTGGGCAAGGACATCACGGCGTTCCGCAACCGGTGGTTCATCCCGAAGATGGTGCCCGGCACCAACACACCGGCGAAGTGGATCCCCACGCCCAACGCCGAGGAAGAGATCCATCAGGCCATCGCGCACCTGGTGATGAGTGCGGAGAACACCACGCTGGTCCTGCCCCCGCTGACCATCCAGGACGTCAACGTCACGCTCCCGCCGGACCTGATGCAGTCCTACAAGGAGTTCAAGCGCGATCTCGTCCTCGACGTGGTGAAGACCTACCTCGACGAGGACGGCCGGCTCACGCAGAGCGTCGAGTCGATTGTCGCGGAGAACCAGGCAGTGTTGGTGTCGAAGCTCATGCAGTTCGCCTCGGGCACGCTCTACACGGCCGACCCCGACGACCCGAGCACGAAGGGCCAGTACGAGGTCATCCACGACAAGAAGCTCGAGATGGCCGAGTACCTGGTGCGCAACAACGGCGGCGCACCGGTGCTGCTCGCCTACCACTTCAAGTCGGACAAGGAGCAGCTGCTCGCGCGCTTCAAGAAGGCCGGCATCGACGCGCAGGCGTTCGACGGCTCGCGTGACATGGTCCGCCGGTGGAACGCCGGGCAGATCCCCGTGATGCTGCTGCATCCGGCCGCGGCCGGACACGGTCTGAATCTGCAGCACGGCGGCTCGACGATGATCTGGTACACGCTGCCGTTCTCGCTTGAGCACTACATGCAGACCAACGGCCGTCTCCACCGCCCCGGTCAGCAGCGGCCGGTGATCATCTACCGGCTCATCGCCAAGGGCACCCAGGACGAGCGCATCCCCGGTGTGCTCGCCGACAAACAGCGGGTCCAGGACACCCTCATCAACGCCGTTTCCGGTGAGGACATGCTGCTGGCCGCTCTGGAGGAGGAGATCCAGGACGACCTCAAGGGCCTCTGGGTCTCCGAGCGCATCTGAATCCCCTCTCCCCTTCCGGTCGACGACGGCCCGGCTGCATTCCGGCAGCCGGGCCGTCGCGGCTCCCCGTACTCGACATCACCGGATCACCCGGTCACCCGAGAAAAGCATGCGACATGACCCACTACCACCGGATCGTGAGCCTCCTCACCGCCAACACCGGTGCCCGGCGGATCGCTGACGTCTTCGAGGACTTCGTCGAGATGGCTGCCCTCGCGATCCGCAACGCCGTCGACCGCGCGGGCCGTGCCCGACGCGAGGAGCAGTATCTCCTCACGGCCGGGCGGTACACGCGTGAGCAGCTGGACCGCTTCGCCGAGGCGCTCGCCCTCGTCGTAGAGGCGATGGGGGGAGGATCCCGGCGACGTACTCGGCCGCCTCTACATGGAGCTGGAGCTGGGCAACAAGCATCTCGGCCAGTTCTACTCGCCCTATGACGTCAGCCGCCTGACTGCCGCCATGACGGCCGCGACGGTAGCCGACGAGAGCAAGGAGCGGGGTTTTACCCGGTTCTACGAACCGACCTGCGGCGCAGCTTCATACGTCATCGCCCTGACACAGGAACTCTGCCGGAACGGCTTCAACTACCAGACGCAGCTGCACGTGACGGCGGAGGACATAGCCCCGCAAGCCGTGCACATGGCCTACATCCACCTGGCACTCCTGCACGTGCCCGCGGCGGTCCACCGCCGGGACACACTTACGCGGGAGACCTTCGACACCTGGTACACGCCCGCGCACGTACTCGGCGGGTGGACGGCCAGGCTGCGGCACGCCGCAGCCCACAGAAAGAGATCCGAGTCATGCCGCTGAGACCGTTCCCACACCTGATGAAACCGAAGTCGATCCTCACCGACATGACCGTCGAGGACACGGCATCGACGCCGCTGTGGGAGATCCTCGTGCCGACGGTGTCGAACTCCGGTCGGCCGTTCACGGTCAGGCACCACCGGCAGTGGGACGCTCTTGTCACCCGGATTGCCGGCGGGCTCACGCTCGTCCAGCCGGTCCGTGGCACCTGGGAGAACCCCGCCACCGGCGAGACCTACACCGAGCGCAACATCCCCGTGCGGATCACGTGCACCCGAGAGCAGATCGTCGAGATCTGCAAGGAGACCGCGCGCTTCTACGACCAGATCGCCGTACTCGCTGTGTTCGTCGCCACGGTGCTGGTGACCAACCCCCACGCCAGTGCGCTCGACGACGCACCCGACCTCACCGAAGGAGCCTGACGATGAAGATACGGCCGGACGCCGCAGCTGCCATCTGGGAGGGCACCCTCCACGAAGGACCAGTCATGACGTTCCCCGTTCTGCCGCTCTCCGCTCTCTCCGAGGACGCGCAGCTGCTCTACTCGCGTCGCAGCCTCTCCGGCACCTTGACGCTCGACCGCGACTGGTTCGACCAGGCCGCACCCCGGATGTCCCAGTACGCCCTCCGGCCCGAGTACAGGCTCGACCCCGAGTTCACCCCGGACGAGCGTCTCGCCGATGCTGTCCGCGAACTCGTCGACGCCGGATACGCATGGCATTCGGGCGCGCAGACATACGGTCTGCAGCGCATCGACACCGAACTGTTCACCGTCGCCGACGGTGAGGGTCCCTGGGACGTCAGCGTCTACCAGGTGGACCGCCCCGGCAGTCGAAGCAGCGACGGTCGTCTCATCGCCGAGCTTCGGGGGGCGACGCTCAGCACGCACGACGAAACGTCGCAGCTGACGATCGACGTTCAGGTGCCGGACGCCCGGGACGAAGAGCATGATCCGGCATACGCCGCACTGATCGAGCTTCTCCTGCCGTCCTTCCCGAAGTTCTCCGGCCGGATGCTGTCCTTCTGGGGGATCGCCGGTAATACGCACCTGTATCCGTTCGGCACCACGCCGACGCTCCTCGACAGGATGTTCAAGCCGATCGAACGACCCGAGTGGTGCACGTACGAGCACTGCCAAGGCGGCAACGGACGCGAGCGGCACATGATCGCCCCGTACCAGCCCCCGACCGTCGACCTCAGTAGTGCGGTGCTCTACGTCGAAGCTCGAATCGGCGAGCCGCACCCGCCCACACCGTGAATGGAGAGCCTCATGTCCGACCCGACCGACTTCGAACGCGGCGTCCGAGCGGGCGCAGAGTCCATGCGCCTGTACTTCGTCGACGAGAACGAGCAGTCGATGTACCCCGAGCTGACCACCGAGGTCATCGGGCAGCATGAGAAGTCCGCCGTGGCTGATGCTCTCGCGGACGAGCGCTCTCGTATGGAGCGGGTGTTCGGCGACGCCGTCATTGTCCCCTCGGAGTACCGGATCCTGCCGAAGGGCTATGCCGACTCCGATGCTGACGGCAAAGAGCACTTCGTGCTCCGCATCACCTGGCGCGGCACAGATCCGGAGACCGGCGCTGACCGCTGGGCGGTGCTCGACCACTGCGGCGACTGCCTGTCCGCCGACGGCACCTGGGAGTGGGAGCCGCGGCCCTCGTCCCGCGACGACGACTGGCTCGCCCGGTTCCGGCACACCCGAGAAGACGCGCTGCGCCTCGCCGCGGCCGCCGTCAACACCCTGAAGCTCAATGGGCGGACGTTCGCGCAGTGGGAGGAGCACTTCGCATCTCTCGCCGGTGAGTGACTCGCCAGGTGCGCTCCTTTGCCCCACCCCTTGCCCCCCTTGCCCGCCGCACCGCGCCACGCGGGCACTGGTCTCGGAGCAGGGATCAGCAGGGTGCGGCAGGGGTCGGCGGGGCCGACCCGGGAGGGGTGACAGAACCGGGACTGCCCGCCGGTCTGCCTCGTCCCTCCCGGGTTGGGGCCTCGGCGATAACACGTGCTCCGGCATGAGTCCGGCGGGCAGGCCCGGTTCCCCGTATGCACCGGAGATCCCCAGGAGGAACCGAATCCGTGAGCACCACCCCCCGTACCGGTACCGACCCTCTGGTCGAACTCGTCGCCCACGTCACCGGAGAGCACTACGAGGAGATCGTCGACAAGGCTGACTCCATCGGCGGATCCACCGCGGCCGTCGTCGAGCAACTGCTGCACCTGGCACCGGCCGCACCCGCCACCGCCGAGAACATCCCGTTGAGCCGGGTCTGGCAACGCCACGGCCAGGTGCATCACGTCGAGTATCACGGCAGCGGCTACTGGCTGCAGTTCGACCATCTCCAGCGCTTCTACACGCTCTACCGCCAGGCCGCCGAGGACCCAGAGCACCGGGCGGACGATTCCCATCCGACAGACATGACCGAAGGGTAGGACCCGGCATGACGACCGTGACAACCACCCGGCCCGTGAACGGCGACAGCGAGTTCAACCTCCTCATGCGCAGCTCTCTGAAGAGCCAGGATGTCTGGGAGGAGCTGGTCTCCACGCCCCACGGCATCAACCAGGCCAGCCACTGGCTCAAGACCACGGTGCACAGCATCGACCGGCAACTCGCCTACTGGCAGGACCAGGCCGAGATCCACCGACTGAACGAATACCAGGCCGACGCCCGCACCAGGCTTGTCGAGCTCCACGAGTGGCGCACGCGTGCCCGGTACCTCAAGGCGCTCTGCGAGAAGCGCCTGATCGACCTTGAGGAGCTCCGTCTCGCCGACGAGAACCGGGCTGCCCTGGTCGAGAGCCTGCTCGTCCGGCTCGCCACCGCCGTGGTCGACCACGAAAGCGCGCGGATCGACGACGAGGGGCTCCACAGCGTCCTCGACAGCATCCAGCTCCCGGGTGAAGACGCGCCTTCGCTGCGCGAGTACCTCGGACGCGAAACCGCCGCCGAGTAGACACCATTCCGCACCATCCACCAGAACACCTCATCCCGAGCCCCGGGCCCGGAAGAAAGACCCCGCATGTCCCCCCAGCAGACCGCCCACCCGATCACGGCCGAGAGCCTTGTCCCTGAAATCCTCGGGACCCTCCTCGAATCCCGGCGGTCGTACGAAGAGCACCACCACGAGGAGAACACCCCACGGGCACAGCGTCTCGCCGCCGACAGAGCCGCCCGCGAGCGCGCCGTGACGCTCGACGTCACGCTCGCGCTGATCATCCGCCACCGGCTGCCCATCGACGCCGACGCCACCACCGCCGCGGTGCGCCGGGCTCAGGCGCGGGCGGCAGGCCGCGATGACGATGCGAGGTTCTGGGCGCTCGGATGCGCCGGACATGTCTCCGAACTGAGCCGACACCACCACCGCCGGGCCCACCACCGAACCAACAACACACCGAAGGATTCCGTATGACCACGACGAGCCAGGACATTCCGAAGACCACGCACTCCGTGCCGGAGATCAAGATCTTCGGCCCGCACGAATGCCCCAACTGCGGGACGGCGATGAAGCTCTTCGACCGCCACGGCATCGACTACACCAAGATCGATCTGGAGGCCGGTGACGAGAACCACCGCTACGTCACCGAGGACCTCGGCTACCTGCAGGCCCCGGTGATCGTCGTCGAGCTGGGTCGCAAGACCGTCCACTGGGGCGGTCACCGCATGGACATGCTCATGGCCCTCGTGCGGCTGTGCACCCAGGGCATCGTCCCCGAGCACGAGGCGGATGACCGATGACCTGCTGATCGGCGGCCTGGGCGACACGATCACCGAACCGGCCAAGGGCTGAGGACAGGGTGCCAGGCCCGCGGTCGCTGACAGCCAGAACGATCACAACGGCCGAGCCGCCGGAAAGGAAAAGCCATGGGTTTCGAACTCGTTCGCCGCAACGGCCGCCAGCCTGGCCGGAGACACGGACCGGCCAAGATCGCGGTGTTCCACGCCGACAACAGCAGATCTACGATCACACTGTCGGCCGCGACCCGCGACTGGCTGGAGCCCACCCCAGGATCCGGATCCGCACGGTGGCCGGCGAACCTTCCGTCGATGAAGGTCTCCCTCCTCGTCGACGAGCCGGCCCGCCGGCTCATGATCCGCCGCCTGGAGGACACCGCGGAGGGAGATCACGTCTACCAGGTCGGCGGCTTCGGCGGAAGCGCACAGGCCTATATCTCCGACTACGGCCTGGAGGACACCCTCGGCCTCCTCGCCGGGCACTACCTGTGCGACCTCGTCGAGGACGGACCCGATAACACCCGCGCTGCCGTGATCGCCCTGGACGAGCGCACGCAGCCCAGGACCCGCAAGCCGTAGACCGACTTCACGCCCGCAACAGGCGCGAATCCCCACGGAGGCCGACGAGTACGCCTGACGCCAGAACAAGGAACCACGACATGACCCACATCTACGGCACGACCGCATATGACACCCGCGAGATCGCGGACCTGCGCGACGTCATCAACACACAGAACCGCGAGCACGACGCCGAGAAGTCGGCGTTCTCCCGGAAGAACCGGCAGCTCTGCGACCAGTACGCCCAGCTGCTGATCGACCGCCGGCCCGCATATCCGACGGCCGAGCACGTCCGGGGCATCGAGGAGATCGCCCGGATCGTCCACGGGGATCTCAGCTACGGAGACCACCTCGGCCACCCCCGGAACCAGGACCGCGCCGCCGGCCTGGAGCTGCCGCCCAGCGTGTGCTTCTGCTCGACCGTCGCCCGGATCAACATCTACGCCCGCGCGCCCTACCGCCCCGACTCCGGTGCGCGGCTGTGGGAGATCACCGATGACGAGATCACGGCGATCCGCCGGCATCTGGCGCGGCTGTCGCTGCATGTCGTCACCCAGTGGGTGCACGACGACGGTGTCGCGTTCATCGTCACGTCCAGGAAGGTCTGAGGCGTCATGGCCACGATCAGAGCCCGGCACGCCCGGACGATCCGCATCGGCATCCAGGCACGCCGCCTTCCGTACGTCACACGCAGAGTCCCTGAGGGCGGGTGGTTCACGTCGCTGGCCGTCGCACAGATGTGGGACGACACCCTCCGGTTCGAGAACCTCACCGGTCGCCGCAAGAGGCTCGCACGGCGGGCCTTCGACCGCACGAGACCGTGGGCGTCGGAGAAGATCCAGCACGAGGACGGCCGGATCGAGCGTATCCCCGGCGGCCCGGACGGAGCAGTCGTCGAGATGCAGCCCGTATACACACACCCGTGACGCGGCGGGCTGTCGTCGAACCGTCGGGCGTGTCCGTCTGCTCGACGAAGTACTCGTGCTCGACCGGACCATCCCGCACGATGCCCCGAACGAAGGAAGCAGAACCCCGTCATGACCGAACTCACCGTTGCCGTCACCCTCACCGAGGAGCAACGCCACACCGTCGTCGGCGCGCTCTACGACAAGCTCGGCGAGACCGAGAACTACCTGTTGTCGTACCGCCACGACAAGGACGAACCGGGCGCGCTCGACAGCTGCTGCAACGCGCACCTCGCGCGGTACAAGGAGCGGATCAGCCAGCGTGACGAGCTCCGGAGGTGGAAGGCGCTCGTCGAGCAGACGATCCAGGCCGTCGACGGTGCGGAGCTGAGCAAGAACACGATGCCGCCGAACGGTGCCGAGATCGTTGCCGAGCTCGATCGTCTGATCCGCAGTCTCGACACACGCGTCAGGACACGGGCGGCCATCGCTACCGAGCTCGCGGCGCTGCGTGACCGCATGCACAAGTCCTGAGCGTCGGGGTGTCCCGGTGCGACGGGACACGAAGGAGTGCGGCGGGGTCGGCGCAGCCGACCCGGGTACAAGCTGAATCGCAGACGGGCAGCAGGTCCTGCCCGGTCGTCACCATGCCGGTGTGCGCCTGCTGCGGGCGTGAGGCCGGACGATCCGGCGGCATCGCACCGCCGCCATCCCGCGGGTCCGGGTTCAGATCACGAGCCCGGATCCGCGGATCCCACCGTCGTAGCTCAGTTGGAAGAGCAGCTGCCTTAAAACCAGCAGGTCCGAGGTTCGATTCCTCGCGTCGGCACCGGCCCCCGAGAGCCCCCCAGCTCTCGGGGGCTTCCTGTTCACCCCGATCGATTCTCAGCTGCCACTGCGACCACATGGCCAGTACGGCGACGGCTGACCGAGAGAGACGAAGAGACCCATGAGCACGAAGCTGTACGACGGACTCCGGCTGGTCGATCCCGGCACATCCCTGTTCGACGTCGTCGCCACAGTCTCGGCGGCCGTGAAGAAGACCTTCGCCTCCGAAGCCGACAGGATCGTTGCCCAGGAAGTCGCACGGGTCGTCGACGACGTCGCCCGCGAGTCCGGCGATTCCGGCAGCCTCTCGCTGTTCACCACAGCGGGGGTGCACTGGGCCGAGCAGCAACGGAAGCTCGGGCACCACTCGGCCTTCAACGATCCGCTCCGGTTCTCGATCGTCTTCGGCAAGGCCTCGTCCGGCCGCGTGCTGGTGTATCCGTTCTACAGCGGCGACACCTATGCGGGAGCCCTGGAGAAGACGGGCCTGTTCACGGACTACCACTACCAGAATCAGTCCGACCAGCCCGAAGACGTCGCCGTCGAAGAATGGCGGCAGCGCCAGGAGGACTGGAACGCCGTGCTCGACGAGGACGGCAGCTTCGCCGGGCTTCCCATGTGGCAGCTGTCCCGCTCGATCGACGCCGTGTTCGATTACCTCGATCGCGCCGAGATCGACGTGAACCGGTTCGTGAGCCCGGACGAGCGACTGCACCGGATCCTGACCAACGCGGTGTCCGCGGAGCTGATGAAGGCTTCGCCGCCGATGATCCGTGCGATCTCCGCCGCCGAGTCCGCCAGCAGGGCGTACCTGAGCAGCGAGCACGGCGGCGCGGTCACGCGGCCCCCGCTCATCCCCGGCCTCGGCACGCGCACACGAGACCTCGGTCCCGTGCACCGGATCCCCGACGAGGTGCTGCAGCTGGTCGTGACCAGGGCCCGGGCGATCCTCGACCGCGGCTGAGCAGCCTGGCTGTCCCCAGCCCGACCAGACACGTCCCAGAGAGACCGAGTGCCCCATGAGCCCCACCCAGCCGTACGCAGATCACACCACCGGCGAATGGGTCGGGGAGCACGAGACCCGTGAGTGGGGCGGCGAGATCCGCCGGCGCACCGAGTGGTTCGACACCGAGGCCGAAGCCCGGTCGTTCAGCCGCACCGGACACACGGACGCCGAGCGCACGCGCGACCACATCCGATTCAAGGTCTCGTGCCGGGAGCTCGATCCTGTCGTCGCGGAGCAGATGCTGCGCCTCAGCGAGCAGGACCCCGGTCTCGACTACCGGGTGCTGTTCCAGAGCGCGATCCGGCGCGACCTATCGGACACGGTGTTCCACGTCAGCCCGCGGTCGAACCGCGGCTCCATCCTGGCCGTCGGCCTGGACATCCGAGACCCGCGTCTCGGACGCTATGTGCGCTTCGTTCCGCCGAGCCAGCAGGCGGCCGTCTACGTGTCGGACCTCGACGAGGCTCTCGCCGGTCGCTACGCGCACGGCGACGCCTCCCGCAACGACATCTGGCAGATCGACGGGCTCGCATCCCTTGCACCGCTATGGGAGCAAGACCAGCTCAACCCCACCTGCTGGGCCGTGCTCGCACCGATCCCGCCGCGGCTGCTGACGCTGCACCATGCTGCGATCCGACAGATCGCCGAGAACGGAGAGTCCTGATGTCCCACGACGACCGTGACCAGGCCGGCGGGCACCCGAACCGACACCCGTCGATGCTGAGCTGTCTCTGCTGCCCGGCGACGACCAAGCACGACGCTCACCCGTCTCGCCACGACGACCGGGCTCGTGCCATCGATGAGCAGCTAGGACGTAGCCACTACGTCGATGTCGTCGACGACCCCGAGGAAAGCGAGTACGTCGTCGACCCCCACGTCTACGTCGCCGGGCGCTGCGTGCGCTGCGACGTGAACTGGCTCGACGTCGGTGTCTATCCGGGCCTCGACGCCTGTCCGGGCAAGGACGACGACGAACCGGTCGTGTATTCGACCACGACCGGAGAGCCTCCGGTCAGTTCGCATCGCATCGAGGGCTGAGACGGGTCCCGCGAAATACCCGAGAGGAAACCCCAGATGGGCAGAGGGAAGCCCCGGAAGAGATCGCGCAAGTCCACCGAGGGCTTCCGTCCCACGGCCAACCCCGAACAGGCGCACTGGATGCGCGAGCTGGGGAAGTCCAGTGCCGCGCAGCGGCACACCCCGAAGCCGAGGAAGGGCACCCGCCGCGAGCGCGAGCGCCAGGCGATCCGCGACCAGCAGAAGAACCAGGAGCACTGACCCATGACGACCACCGATCAGATGGCGGCATCGATCGCCGAGGCAGCCGCTGCTCGGCTTCTCAGCGAGAAGGGCATCGAACGCGGCGTCGGCGAGATCGACGAGCCCGGCATCGAGCCGGCCCTCCAGGCCTTCGCCTGGGAGCTGGGTGACGGAGTCACCACCGGCTGGACCTACGAGGCAGGCCTCACAGCTCTGGTCGCCGAGGCTCTGAAGCTCGGCGGTTCGACCACTGCCCTGACCCCCGCGGACCTCGTGACGCTGATCGACGCCTCCCAGAAGTGGGCGACCGAGCTTTACGACTACATCATCCCGTCCGCCGAAGAGAGCGACGTGGACGATGCGGCCGCGTACCGCGAGCAGGCCCAGAAGATCGACGAGACGCTCACCCGTGCCAGGGCCGCCCTCGCGGCTGCCCGCACCACCGGGATGAGCTGACCATGGCCGAGTTCGAGTCGAAAACCATCCCTCTCCAAGAAGAGGGCATCCACATCGACGCCGAGTCCGTGCGTGCTGAGCTGGAAGACGCCCCGGAATCGCACGACCTCACCCGCGTCAACGCCGAGCTGATCGCGAATCTCGACGACGACGAGATCAACCGGGCCATTCGCGAGAGCGCTGACGACAACTTCTGGGCGGCTTATGACGAGCTGCGACGTAACGCCATCGCGCGACTGGCTCGGAATCTCGGCCTCGACAACGGAAGCGATGACCGGTGATCAAGCCCACGGAGAAACCAGCCGGGGAAATCAAGAGCAACGAAGAAGTGAGGTCACATCCGTGAGCGATGACCAGGCTCGGATCCCCGCTGCTCTGCAACACCGCCCTGTCGTTGCGGGACTCGTGGTCCCATGGGTCACTCCGCAGATGGCAGATGGCAGATATCTGTTCGGATCGGTGGATCACCACCGAGTACAGCGCGCGCTGGTGAACAGGCTCTGCGGGGTCTGCGGCGAAGCTCTACAGGAACGCCTCGTCCTGATGATGCGGCTGTCCGATCTGCGGAGGAAGCGTTCGAGCGAGCCTGCACTTCATCCATGGTGCTCGGCCTACACGGTGCGGGCCTGCCCGATGATCGCGGGGCGACAGGACCACTATCGGTCATCGCCCCAGAAGCTGGGCCCGGGCGTGGTACCGGGATCCAACTCGAGTGCTCGGATGGGTGCTCCGGCCGAGCCGTGGTTCACCGTGTGGCTCACGGAATACAACGTTGTCACCGACCATGGCGGCCTTGCTGCCGCATACGACGAGACCCAGCTCCTACGAACCAGACCGATCACTTGGTCGCTGTCCGACGGCCTTGCCGCGATCGGCAACGTCCTGAGGGATCCCGACGACGAATAGGGCAATGACCAGTGACGCAGATCCCCCACCGCGAGAAGAACACCGACTTCCGTTCACGCGCTCGTGCCGCGGTCGCCGCAAAGAGCCACCGCGCGATCGTCTTCGACGACATCGCCGAGGTTTCCGTCGGCTCCACCGGCTACTTCACCCCGAGCCAGCGCAACGCCGTGTGCACGGCCGCGGGATGGTTCTCCGACGGAGTCGCGTACCGGCCCGGCGAGGGTGAGAAGTTCACCTCCCACAGCGGGCCCGCCAACGACGAGCGGCTCGTCGAGCTGATCCTTGCCGCCAGTGTGCCCGAGCACCGCACGGACGACGAACCGTCCGGTGCCAGCGCCGACGGCCTCGACCCCGACACTGTCGTTCCCGGTTCCTCCCTCGTGCAGTGGAAGGTCGACAGCGATGAGGATGTCACCCCTGCCCAGGCCGCCCTGGATACCTGGCGGGAGCACTTCGGCCGCGACGATGGCCGGCCGCCCAACGAGGAGTGCTGCGTCTTCACCGTCGTCGGCGAGCACGGCCGGAGCGTTGTGATCGACCTGAGCGACGAGCGGTACGCGCACCTCTTTCCCTGACCCGTCCCGGCCCTGACCTGGGCGCCAGTCATACAGAACGGGCGGCACAGCCGCCCCGGACGACGACATGAGGCAACGAGAAGCCCTGGGGAACACGGTTCCCCAGGGCTTCTGTGCTCTCGGACCTGCTACGAGAGCCACGAAGCACTGAGATTCGCCGCCCACAACACAGGAGCCACAGCCCGATGAAGGATTTCTCCTCCGGCAGGACCCGCGAGAACACCGATCCAGGCTCGACTCAGCACAACACCGGGCCGACCGGCCCGGGGCGACGATGACACTCCGGAGGCGACGGCGCTCAAGAGTGCCACCGCGAAAAACCTCGCCCCCACGGGCGTCACCAGCATCACCTTCGCCGAGCCCGGTGAGATCACCGATGCCCGCAGCCAGATCCGCGGGCGGGAGGACACCTACCTGCACGTGTCCGACCGCACACCCCACGGCTGCCTGTGCGGCCACACCATGCGGCACTTCGCACCGCCAGGGGCACCCGAGTGTCCCGTCTGCGTACTGCTCGACGCCTGAGCGAAGCAGAAACACAACACCCCCCACGAAGGTCCGGCCCGTAAGCGCTGCCCTGTGCTGACTCCGCAATCCAGCAGCCCTGAGATCAGAGCATCAGCGGCAGCCGTCACCGAGGAGACTCACTTCCATGAACGCTGAGGTGCAGAGGCCTGTCACGGCGGCCTGCACAATGAGGCTTCACCTGCCGCAGTCGTACGTCTACATTCCCGTCGACGCGTTCCTTCACTACTCACAGCAGGACCCGTATGCCGTGCGTGTGACGTTCCAGAACGGCACAGAGGGTGACCCGATCGTCTGGTACATGGGCCGGGACCTGATCCGTGACGGTCTCTCCCGCCCGACAGGCGAGGGCGACATACAGATCATCCCTGATCCGGAGCTATCCGCCATCGTCATCAGTCTCAGTGTCGACGACAAGAGCGCGACCCTGACGGCTCGTCGCCAGCCGGTCGAGAGCTTTCTCCGGCGGACTGCCGAGGCTGTTCCATACGGTGGTGAATCCGACGCCCTGGAATTCGTCATACAGCGGGAGGCCGCGTTGGCACGTCTTCTGGCTGGCAACTGACCGACACAGGGGCGGCCGAGCCGCCCCACACGCGTGCGTTCCCGAGAACAGCGTCGTCAACTCACCTTTCCCCCGCATCAACTCCCTCTGCATCGACGCCGACCACCGGCGATGAACCTCCTGAAAGGAGTGGACCTTCCGTGATCGCGCCGCCCTTTTCCGACGTGACCGACGCCTACGAGCCCGACGACCCGAAGGGGCCGCTCTGGCTGGAGCGGATTCTCGACCATGCCGACATCGATCCCGCCCTCTGAGAACGCAGACATGGCCAAGTCAGATCTCGATGAGAGCTGGCGGGCGAACGCCCTCTGCGCACAGACGGATCCGGAGCTCTTCTTTCCCGAGAAGGGCAGCAGCAATGCCGAGGCGAAGAGCGTCTGCGACAGCTGCGACGTGCGGGCCCAATGCCTGGCCTACGCACTGGCCGCCGGTGAGAAGTTCGGCATCTGGGGCGGTCTGTCCGCCCTGGAGCGCAACCGTCTCAGGAACAGCCGTCCGGCCGCCGCGTCGCTGACCCGTGCCCAAAGGCAGAGGAACCGGCGCAACGAGACCATCGTGGCCATGGCCGAGGACGGGGTCGACGTCCTTTCCATCGCCGCCGCGCTCCGCGTTTCCGACAAGACCGTGTACAGGGTCCTCGCCAGCAACGCCAGCAACGCCAGCAACGCCAGCAACCGCCGCACACAAGAGACAGAGCTGGCGCAGTCCACCGGCTGATCCAGGGCCCGGCAGGGCTCCCTGTGCCCGATGTCCGCGCGCGAGGTCTGCACTTCGCGAAGACCACGACCACGACCGTGACCATGTCCCGTCCAACAGAAGAGGCCCAGCATGATGCATGAGACACCGGCCAAGAGCACCGTTCCCACGGGCTTCTGGCCCCAGATCAGTCACCAGCTCGACCGCATCCGGACCACGCACCCCAGCACCTTCGACGAGGTGCGCGCGATCCTCCTGGATCCCGCCTACACCGAGATCGTCGCCGAGATGAACCGCAACGGTGCACGCAGCTTCGACGCGGACAGCGCGTTCTTCGCCGGGTCCGGCGGTGACAAGACCCTCGCCGAGGCCCTGAGAGCGGCCGGCTGGGTCAAGGTCATCTGGCGCGCCCCGTACCACTACGCGATGCAGCACATCATCACCGCCGAGCTGCTCACCTACACCGAGGGCGACGTCCAGCGCGGCCGCCAGATAGCAAGGAACTGATCCATGACCGGCAGCATGAAGCACGCACTCACCGAGACCGAGACCGCCCTCGGCGTGACTCTGGAGCAGGTCGCAGAGCTCTTGCCGAAGGGCTGTTCATCGACTCGGGCCGGCGCTTCGTGCTGCCGGTTGGCACTCCGCCTGCTCTGGCGTCGAGTACCGCCCGCTGCGCGTTCGGCGCACCGGTCGACTTCGCGGGGCTGAACAGCCTCGGCCAGCCCGTCTACCGCCGGGCTCGCTGACCGCCAGCCAGAAGCGACCCCATGGCCGCTCAAAAAAGCGTGGCCGACTGAGAGCCAGCGGTCGATCCGCTACGACTGCCGACGTTCGTGCTCCCGGGCGTCGATGTCGACACGTGGATCGACCGCTGGCTCCCGGCCTGGGCAGCCGAGCACGCCTGACCACCCACCCGGCGGTCACGACGATGCCGCTACTGCCATCCACCGCATCAGAGTCCAACTCCTCGACCGACGGCGCACATCCTGAGCTGCCTCACGCATCCGAGCCAAGGAGAAGATCCGCATCATGACCGAAGAGACCACGGTCTTCTACTCTCTGCCCGCGACGAAGCTGGCGGCCGGCATGTCCACCGGAGATGGCCAGGACATCCTCGACGTCTCCGTCCTCGACGATTCGGTGTTCGCCACTGTCTACACCCCGCGCAGCGATGACCCCGTCCAGGACGCGATCAACCGCGCCAACACCGAAACCCGCATCTACCAGGCCGACCAGACCGTCGGACTCGCTGTCTTCGCCGACACCGCCCTCAACGGGCAACACCTCACGGACCGCACCAGTCATGACAGCTCACGCTGACTGCGTCGGCCACCCCCTGCCGGACACGTCGGATCCGACCGCCTCCGGAGGAGCCCTCTAGAGCCCTCTCGGTGTCGGTAAGACCACGGTCACGACCGTCGACCGCACAGCAGAAGGAGCGACCATGCACTCCCGCGTTGAAGCCCGGAACCTCTACCCTGACCAGCTGCCGTCGTACGCACCCGAAGGCAGCACAGCAGCGCACCTCGTCGAGCCCGTGCTCGCTGCCATCCAGGCGGCCGTCGCGGACTGCAGCGTCATCGCCGCCACTACTGCGGCCGGCTGGATCTACACCCGCAAGGACGAGGAGACCGTCGATCTCTTCGGGAGGCCTCGCAATCAGCACTACAGCTCCCAGCACGACGACATCTACCTGAGCATCGCGGTGCGCGTGAATGCGTATGCGGCGAAGCCGGTGACGGATGCCGTCCGCGTCGTCGAGGCGCTCACCAACGAGCAGCTGCTCCGTGAGGCTCACGCGCGCCTCGAAACCGCCAAGGCAGCCACCGCGGCCGCGCAGTACGAGGAGGCCCGGATCCAGGCCGAGATCGACCGCCTCACCCCGAAGGAAGAGTAGACCATGATCGCCAACCGACCACTGGCCGCCCGCATGCGGCCGACCAGTCTCGACCAGATGGTCGGGCAGGGCCATCTGGTCTTCCCGGGTTCGCCGTTGGAGCTGCTCGCCGCGGGGACGTCGCGGACTTCCGTGCTGCTGTACGGGCCTCCTGGAACGGGCAAGACCTCGATCGCGCAGGTGATTGCCCAGCAGACGAGCCAGGCTTTCGTGGAGCTGTCCGCGACGTCCGCCGGCGTCAGGGAGGTACGCGCCGAGATCGCCGCCGCCGAGAAGCGCCTGGACGCCGACGGCACCGGCACGGTGCTGTTCCTGGACGAGATCCACCGCTTCTCCAAGGCCCAGCAGGACATCCTGCTGCCGGTCGTCGAGAAGGGGCTCATCGCCCTGATCGGCGCGACCACGGAGAACCCCAGCTTCGCGGTGAACTCCGCCCTGGTGTCGCGGTCGGTCCTCATGGGCCTGCGGCCTCTCGACGCCGATGACATCGTCGGCCTGCTGGAGCGCGCCATCGACGCGCCCGAAGGTCTGGGCGGAGCCGTGTCGGCGGACCGGGAGACGCTCGGCGTCATCGCAGAGCTCGCCTCGGGCGACACCCGCCAGGCGCTCGGCCGGCTTGAGACCTGCGCCGAGACGGTGCTTGCGGCCGGGGCCGCCGAGATCACGCCGGAGACCGTCCGGCAGGTCACCGGGGCCGCACTGCAGCGCTACGACCGTGACGGCGATCAGCACTACGACGTCGTCTCGGCGTTCATCAAGAGCATGAGGGGCAGCGACCCGGACGCAACACTGCACTGGCTGGCCCGGATGATCGAGGCGGGGGAGGACCCGCGGTTCATCGCCCGCCGCCTCGTCGTGCACGCGAGCGAGGACGTCGGCATGGCGGATCCTTCGGTGCTGGGCATCGCGGTCGCCGCGGCCCAGGCCGTGCAGTTGATCGGCATGCCCGAGGCACGCATCAACCTCGCCCAGGCCGCCGTGGCGATCACCACGGCACCGAAGTCGCCGGCGATCATCCGGGGCATCGACCAGGCGCTGGCCGACGTCCGGCGCGGCCGGACCGGCAGCGTGCCCATGCACCTCCGGGACGCTCACTACCCCGGTGCGAAGGCCCTGGGACACGGAGCCGGGTACCTGTACCCGCACGACCACGAGCACGGCGTCGTCGCCCAGCAGTACCTGCCCGCCGAGGTTCTCGGCTCGCAGTACTACCGCCCGACTGCCAACGGCTTCGAGCAGGCGGTCACGGACCGCCTGGCGGGCATCCGCCGCATCACGAACGAAACAGAGAACCAGCCATGACCGACCAGAAGACCACCGAGCTGTACCGCGAGCACGCCAAGCAGGCCGCTGTTCTCGACGAGGCCGAGGTCATCGGCCGGTTTCTCGACGAGAGCCCGTACGTCCTGGCCGAGTACACGGCGATCGACGGCTACCGCGATCCGCAGCTCGTGCCCGTCGGCAGAAGCATCCAGCAGGTGCTCGCCGACTTCTTCGGCATCGACCTGCAGCGGATCGAGGCCGAGAAGCGCCAGATGCTCAAGGTCATGTCGGCCATGAACAGCAAGCCAGGGGCCTGAGCGCGATCCGTTGGCTCTGAGCCGCCGCACAGGCACCGTCACGCAGCACACGGGCACGACCGAGAACACCAAGGAGAGACGATGAAGGCGATCATCACCGGCGAGGACATCGGCACCACGATCGACTTCCGGAGCATCGGCCCGTACCTGGCACGTCACCTGTGGCCTGAGGAGACCGTGGTCTCCGCGGGACATGGTGTCGTGCTCTCGCACACACCCGGAAAGCCTGGCTACGCAACGCTGTTCATGGAGGTCTATCCCCCCGGTGCGGCGTTCATCCGCGGCGAGGGCGAGACGCCCGAGGCGTGTGAGGACAGCTGCTGGAAGCAATATCAGTTCGCACTGAACTGCACGCCCGAGCGTGCTGCGGAGAATGCCGGGCACGAGTGGGAGCCGCGCGGCTACAAGAACGGGGCCGGCTTCTGCAAGCACTGCGGCACGTTCAGCAGCCGGATCTTCACCGGTGAGCAGCTCGGCCAGTTCTGCCGTGACTGCGGCGTCGGGACGACCCACGATTGGGTGGAACAGGACGACGGCCACTACGTCTTCCTGTGCCCGGAGCACACCCCGCCCATCCCCGAACTGTCGCCCGACGAGCTGTTCAAGATGCTCTTCGGCGAGAACGGAAAAGCACATGAGTGACGTGAACAAGGCTGCGAAACGGCTGCGCGAGTGGGCTGACAGCAGCGGGTGGAAGCCCTACTTCCCCGGCCCCGGGGTGACGTGCTTCAGCGACGCGAAGACCGTCCTGGACGCACTGGCTGAGGCCGCCGCCGACCGCGACGCCGCCTTGGCCGTGATCGGGCGGTTGCGGGCCGAAGTGGATCACCTGAAGTCAGTCGGCGTCCTTGGTGATGACTCGTTCATCGTCACCACCCTCGATTCCGCCCCCGTGGATGCTCTGCGTGCCGCGAAGGCGGAAGCGCTGCGGGACATGGCAGATCGCTACGTGGCCGAGGTGGTTCGAGTTCCGGGGGGTCCCACGCCTGACGGATGGCTCCGGGCTGAGGCCGGCCGCATCGAGCGAGGAGCGGCGCAGTGATGGACGGCTGCACGCCGGACATGCACCGCATCGAGCGAGGGGAGGTGCGGGGATGAGCGACTACACGCGCAACCTGAGCGAGAACGACGGAACGACGATCCCTGTCCCTGTCGAGGACATTCGCGTGCTGCTTGCTCGCCGTACCGTACAGGTCGATCCGGAGTGGGAGAGAGTCGAGCAGGCGCGCATCCACTACAGCTACGGCGTGAACTCGGGTACCGAGGTCACTCTCGACACCCCAGAAGCAATCGCCCGTGCGGTCGAGGACATCGAGCGCCGCACGATGGGGCGGGTCAACGTCGACAAGGTGGAACGCCGAGTGCAGATCACGAGGGAGACCCCGTGGGACTGACGATGAACGAGGTGGTGGGTTACAGCTACCAGGCCGAAGTCCTGTGCCCGTCCTGCACAATCACGAGCATGCGGGTGAACGGCATCGTGATACAGCGCGGCAAGACGCACGAGGAGGCGATCCGGCGGGCCGCCGAGCGGATCGGGGTGAGCGTCGACGACGAGCACTCCTACGATTCCGGTGACTTCCCGAAGGCCGTGACGAAGGAGATGGCCCGTACCGAGCTGACCGGTCTGTCGGGCGGCGAACACGGGACGATCCCCGACGAGCGGTGCACCGCATGTGGCAGGTGGCTGGTTCTCGGGAGGAAGTCCCCGTCCGAGACCGCGCTGGCCCGGTACGTACGCGACGCCTACGAACTGCCACATGCCCTGGCGAAGAACGTCGCCACCGAGCTGAAGAAGTGGGGACTCTCCCACCCGGAATTCATCGGGGAGGAGAACGCCCGTCAGGCCGCCGCGATGTTCCCGCACGACTTCGCGGCCGTGGAGTTCCGCGGAAACCCGCAACGCGTTGTCATGCTCACGACACCACAATTCGACGGGGATGTGTGCTTCTGCTGCGAAAAGCCGTGGGAGGACCACGTGTTCACCTGCGGCACGTGCGGGATCGACGTCCCCGCGGTCGTCCTGCACCGGCACGAGATCCCGGTCAGAGGGCAGCGCAGGCTCCCCGTCACCGAGAAGGAGTCCGTGACGCGAGTCCACTCATGACCGTTCTGCCGGGGCCGTTGCCGTATCGGCCAGGACCTCGGCAGCTTGGGTTCTAACGGTCTTCGCAACACCCGCGATCTGTGGGAGTTGCGAGGACCGTGGGCGTTGAGCGTGCTGATCTTGCCGGATTGAGGGAGCGTTTCCTTGCGCGGCTGGATGCGGTGGGGAACGTGACCGTGGTGGCCCGGGAGCTGGGGGTGAACCGGAACACTGCCTTCGGCTGGGCCCGGAAGGCCGGACGGTCCTCGGTGCGCATGCCGCGCAGGCATCCCGGGCGCGACGAGTACGAGCGCCTGCGGGCCCAGGGCGTCGCCCGGGCGGCCCGGCAGGCCGGCGTGAACGAGCGCACGGCCAAGGACTGGGACTGGGGTGTCAGGAAGACCCGCTCTTCGCGCACCTATCCGGACGGGCGCCGTGTCGACTACGCGGCGGGGACCGTCACGATGTCCGGTGTGACTACGCCACCGGTGGGCCTGACAGCCCTGGAGAAGCAGCTTCACCCGCGGTTTCTGACACTGGCCGAGCGCGAGAAGATCCGTGATCTCCGCGCGCTGGGCCGGTCGTTGCGGGCCATCGGGCGGGCACTGGGGCGGCCGGCGAGCACAATCAAGCGGGAGATCGACGCGAACTCCGGCAGCGAGGGCTACCAGCCCTACGCGGCCCATCGGGCCGCTGCCGCCGCGCGCAGACCCCGGCCCAGGGACCGCAAGCTGCTGCGCGAGGGACCGTTGCGCCGCTTCGTCCAGGACGGACTGCGCAGGAGGTGGTCACCGGAGCAGATCTGCCACGCTCTGACCGTGGAGCATCCCGACGACGAGAGCATGCGGGCGAGCGTGGAAACGATCTACCAGGCGCTGTATTTCCAGGCCCGTGGCGGCCTGAAACGGGAAGTGCAGGCGGCCGTCCGGTCCGGCCGGACCCGCCGCAAACCACGCCGGGACCCCGAGCGGCGCACTCCCCGGTTCATCGACCCGATGGTGATGATCAGCGACCGCCCCACCGACATTGAGGACCGGGCCATGCCCGGTCACTGGGAAGGCGACCTGATCATCGGCGCGGGCGGGCGCTCCGCGATCGCCACCCTGGTCGAACGGAGCACCCGTTACACCATGCTGGTCCACCTCCCGGACGGAGCCCACGACGCCGAAACCGTCCGCGACGGCCTCGTCACCACGATCCAGACCCTGCCCGCCCACCTGCGCGGCTCCCTCACCTGGGACCAGGGCAGCGAGATGGCACGCCACAAGCAGTTCAGCATGGCCACCGGCATGCCCGTCTACTTCTGCGACCCGGCCTCGCCCTGGCAGCGCGGCTCCAACGAGAACACGAACGGGCTGCTGCGGCAGTACTTCCCGAAAGGCACCGACCTGAGCGTCCATAGCCCCGAAGACCTCGAACACGTCGCCCAGGAACTCAACGGCCGCCCACGCAAGACGCTCGGCTGGGATACCCCAGCCGAGCGTCTACGTGATCTACTCACCACCTGAAACCAAGTGGTGTTGCGACGACCCTTGAATCCAAGACCTCCGGGGCCTTCGTCGTGATCGCGATTACGGGCCGTCAACCGGCGATCGCGGCCCTCTTCTGGCGAAGACGCTCACGTACGGAGCCAATCATGGGAAGCGTCAGGCCTGCAAAGAGGGCCAGCACGGCCAGCCCGCTCAGCATGGGGCTTACGACCTCCTCGGTCTTCAGCGGCCACGGATCACCCAGAATGTAGAAGATGATGTACGAACCCTTGGAAATTGAGTACATCATGCCCAGAAAAGCGGCGATTGAGGAAAGGGTGAAACCCGCACCGCTCCAGGGTCGGGTCCCCCAGTTGCGTCGCGCTGTTCTGCCGCACATGAAAGCGAGCTCGCCACAGGTGACCAATACGTACGAGAGGTAGGCCAGCAGGTATGCAGCGACCCTGGGGTCATCAACGTAGGCTGTGGTGAACTGGGTCTCCGAACGGTTCGTGGTCAGGAAGAGCGGCACCATGATTGCCAGTTCCACCAGCGCGGCAAAGCCGCGCTGGTACATTGCAGCCTTCAGGTACTCAGGCCGGTAGGCCAGGTCCACCATCGTGATCTGCAGAGCGGCGCACCACAATATCGCGCAGACATGTGCTACCAGTTTGCCCACATTGGCTATACCTGTTATTTCCTCCATCGCACTGGCAACTACGGGGACCGCGCACAGGACACCGAATGTGCAAACTACGAAAGCGATGGCGATGGCCCATGTAGAGACACGTGCATTACCCACAGCTCTCCGTATGCAGAGAGCTGAGACCAGCACGCCGGCCACGGTGCACGTTCCGAAGACTATGCCGTCCACTTATAGCCCCTCCAGTGCGTCAGCCGCATAGCGCGCGGCCTCGTCCTTACTCCGTCGGCGCTGACGTCTGCCCTGTGACTTGGAGGCGTCGCTGTCGGTGGCCTGCTGTAGGCCAAGGTCGGCCCGACGTCGCTCCAATTCCTTGATGAGTTCCTGCAGTTCACCGCGCGGAAGTCCCTTGAGTAGTACAAGGAAACGGCGCGCGAGAGGATCCTCGAAGGCGGTCAGGGCCTCAAGATCGTCATAGCTCTCATGCGGCAGCAGGTGGGCGGGCGGGATGTCCAAAGCTCTGCACAGGGCCATGACCGTGTTGACGGTCGGATTGTCCTGAGAGCCCTTGGCCAGATGAAAGACGGCCGTGTTTGAAACGGAGGGGTACTCATCTGGCAGTGCGTTGACGGACGCTGACAGCGATCGCGATGTGTGTGTCCGGCCGTCGGGAACGCCGCACCCGGCCATGAGGGCCTTGAGCTTCTCCGCCAAGGATCGGCGGTTGCTGCTCACCACGGGCGGGAGCTGCCGGACATGGCTTGGACGCCACCCTGCTGATGACTGCACACGGCCATGTACCAGTCTCTCGCTCTGTCGGGAACTCGTTTCTGTTTACTTTAGTTGACACGTTCATGTGCGCAAGGCAGGATCACGATGAGGACGAATCCGCTGCTCAGCGGGATGTGTGCCGAAAGCTCGGCGTGAAAGCCCCCCTGGCCGTGGAAGGACGATGGTGCGCGAACTGGGGCGGGGCGCATGCCGCTTGACCCGGGGGTCGCGTCTTCAGGTCAGGTGCTGCGCCGGTAGGGGGGAGAGCTGAAGGTGAAGTCGACGACAGTGCTGCCCAGACCGGTTATCACGTGCCTGTTGCCCTAGACAGGCCGCCAGTTCTCTGGGTGCATTCATGACTTTGCCTGGACAGCCCGAGGAGTGTTCGATGCTGACACTGGGCTCGCTGCCCACCGACAAGCCTGAACTCGGACTGGCGTTCGTATGGGACAAGCCGAAGCATGCCCAGGCCAAGGAGATCATAGGGGTGTTCACCCTGGCTCCTGAGCAGTTGCTGGACGACGGCATCCCCGGGGACCTGCCTGACGGCTCTCTCGTCCTGGTCATCGGTGCGGTGCCTTTCCGACTCCAGGGCCGCATCATGGCGGAGCTGGAACGATTGCTTCAGTTCATGCGCCGGAAGGGGAGTCCGGGGCTTGTCGTCAGCGTTGGTTCCGGCGCGCGGCAGCCGTTTCCCCGGTCTGTTATAGATCAGGCCAAGCGCCTGGGCGTCCTGCTTCTGACCACGAGTGCGCCTGCCGAGAAGTGGGAAGGCATGCACGAAGAGGTCCAGCAGGTCCGGCTCAGGCTTGCCGAGCGTCGGGCCTCCCAACTCAGCTCACTCGTCAAGGAATTGCCTGCCCAACTGTCCGACTCCCGGGCTGTCCAGCGGATTGCGGACTGGCTCGCTCAAGTTCTGGACGCTCAAGTCCTGGTCAGTGAGCCACAGCGGATCCTCGCGGCCTCGCCGGCCACTGCCGCCGAGCAGCTCGCGCAAGCCGTCATCCAGCAGTCCATTGACGCCGGCCCAACCGATGCTCCCTCCGGGCCGCACACCCAACTCATTTCGCTGTCCCCGACCTCAGCAGTGGATACCGTACTCGCCGTGGCTCGCAACGCCGCATTCACTGAGGCGGACCTGCAACTACTGCGCCATGCGGCAAAGCTCCTGGGTCTCGTAGATCAGGCGCACCGTGAGTACCGGGCGGCCTCCGATGCTTCCAAGGCAGCACGGAGCGCGGCTCTTGAGCTGCTTTTGGATGGTGAGGTGGCAAAGGCCCGCCGTGTCATGGCTAACATGGTTCCCGGGCTGATGGAACCAGACACTGCTCGTGTCTTCGTTATAGAAACCGAGCAGGCGCATCGTGATTCCGCTGTGAGCCGCTGTAGTTCAGCCATTGGTGATCAGGTCCTCATCGCTCCTGACCCAAGGAATGCACGAAGGGTCCTGATCGTGCATCCGGTCCGTTCTGAAGAAGACAACGGGGCCGCTATTTCTGCCGAGCTCGCCCACCTGGTCGGCACATTTGGGCCTCGGTCGTCGCTGGGCGGCAGCGGTGTCTACTCGGTGACGCTCCTCGCCGACGCCCTTCACGAGGCAATGGCCGCACAGAGCTTTGCCGCACTGCAGCCAGAACCTGTGGTTCTGTCAGTTCATGCTTCCGACCTCGTCAGCCTTCTTCCTCAGGTGGAGGCGCAGCGCTGGGCCCGTCATCTGCTGAGCCCGCTGATGCAAGACGGGGCGCAGTGGGAGTCGATGCGCGAGACACTCCCGGCTGCTCTGACTTATCCGTATACGGTGGCCGCTCGCCTGCTTCACTTGCACCGCAACACCGTCATGCGCCGCGTTCGCACGGCGGCTGACCTTCTCCGCATGGATTTCGGACGTATAGCCGATCGGATCACCGTCGCTCTCGCGCTGGAAGTGGTCACGCAGAGAGAGATGCCTGTTCCGGCCGAGCTCACAGGCACGGAAACCCCCGCATTGGCACACCTCCTGGCCACCCCTCAGGTGCAGACGTGGGCGCAGGCGTTGGTTCGACCCGCCCGGGCAGATCGGCGCGACCTTCTGGCAACGGCACGTGCCTGGCTCGCGTTTGACGCACACGTTGAACCTGCGGCCCGCGCACTCGGACTCTCCGAGGTAACGGTGCGCGCCCATCTGCGTGCTCTTGAGAACCACATGCAACGAGACCTGTCCACTCTCTCCGGCGTGCGCGACCTCCAGATCTCTCTGGACGTTGCTTCAGGCAATCCTGGCCTTTTTGAGAATCACCTCAGCCGCGTTGTGGCCTGACCCAGGCGCAGATTCAGAGCAGTCGACCGCCCGTTGCCTTGCGCGTTCGCCCGCGTAAATAGTGAACAGTGTACGGAACTTGGTGCGCTCTGCATCGATTGAACCCAGCCATCAATAACCGACTGAACGGTCTTGATGAAACTTTCTGAGCGAGGCTGGTCAGGCTCCGGATGGTCGCACATGCCGCCCGAGATGTGCACCTTCGGTACGTGTCTCATGCGACAGGTGCACACCTGCGTTGTTGAGCGGTCGTCAGGTGCAGATCCGAAACATCCAACCGCCCGGTTTGTGCAGTGAGGTAATGGCGTCGGCCATCGCATATGCATATCGTTGCTGATGCAAGGAAGGGCTTGGGTGATGACTCCCGGGGGAGTCGTCACCAGCCGACAGAGGGAAACTACGGGGCTCTCAGCAGCGTGCTGACGCACGTCACCTGAGTCAGGGAAGCCAGCGGTCCGCGCCGCGATATCAGCGGAACAAGCTCTTCCTGACCTCAGCCCCGGGATAACGGGGCAAACCACATGACCATAGGACACCTGAAGAACTCGCCGGACGTGCGTACTGCCGTATCAGTGGGCGGCAGCGGACTCGATGCCAGAAAGATCCGCATTGAGGACCTGGTGCAAACAGATTCGGTGAATAGCAAACGCCGGTGCTCGTCAGCGTCGTGCGAACTGGTCACGGACTACCAGACCGGTGACGAAGAACGGGTGAGGTCCGCCGCCTCGGGGCATGCGCCATAGCCGATATGCCCCTGACATTGCAAACCTCCCCGATCTTGCATGTGAAGGAGTGCACCGATGATCCGCCCTCACCCCACATCCGACGAGTTCCGCGGGTTCGACGAAGCGCGGAGGCTCATGTGGTCATATGAGGCCAGGTCTCGGGTGTATGAGCGCCTCAGCCTCACCGGCTTCCTCGCCGATGAGGCCGTCATGGCCGTGCACGTGGAGAACACCTCACGAGCCGACCGGGTCTCCCTCACGGCCTTCGACCAGCGAGGCCGGCGCATCGGCGGCGACACCCTCTATGTCGACGACCCCACTCATCATCGCCTCGACGTCACACCCGAGTTCGACCACGATTTCACGCGCATGAGGATTCCCAGGGGATCCGATCTCGACCGGGCCGTCGCGCGTGAGGACGGGTGGGTCATCGACATGCGGGTCCTGCGAGAACACGACCCCATCGCCGACCGCCGGAACACTCAGCGCGAAGTGCTCCTGGCGCATCTGGCCGACATGATGGCCAGCGGCCAGGTACGCGGCTTCCTGAACGGACAGCCCCTTGATGAGGAAACCGGTGAGGTCGATGACGAGGACGACACCGACGGGCCCACGTCGTCCGGGGCGGCCTGAAGATCCTGCTGTTGCCGTGCCGCCATGTCCCAGGTTCAGGCCCAGGCGCAGAAACGAACACAGACCCCGCTCGGCATATGCCATGGCGGGGTCTGTTCCTGTTGCCGTCCGGGGCGAACGTCCCGCGTGCGGTGTTCTGCCGTAGCGGGGGAACAGAGGACGGGGCCGGGGCCGTGGACCGGCTCACGCCGGTCCCGGGTGACGGTTCGCGATGGGAAGAACGACACCCTGGTCATCAACGAGATGACCAGGGTGTCGAAGGTCCTCGCGGGGACATCGTCATTGCTCACCCCACAGGCGGAATGAACAATGACGAACCGGTGTAGATGAAATCCGGATCCTGAATCCTGTTCTCCTCCACGAGGTGGCCGACCGGTACACCGGTCTCGCCGGAAATCGCGGAAAGGGTGTCGCCCCGCTGGACGGTATAGATCCGTACACGGGGCTCTTCCTGACGGCCTGTCTCGCCTCCGGGCTCGACGGGCTTGCCCGGATCGCCCTCCTTGCTGTCACCTTCGGTGTGACCGCCCTCGAAGGCATCGGGAATCCCATTGCCGTTCTTGTCCGGCACCGTGACGGTGCCATCCTCTTCCGCCGGTGCCACCGCGGCTGCGGCGTGATCCGCCATCAGCATCTGCGTCATGCCCCAGCCCGCGAAGAGGAGCGCACCGCAGACCATCAGCCCGGCCGCGATCACCGGACCGCGGCCGTATCCCAGGGGTCCGACCTCGCCGGCTCCGGTTCCCTCGGTCCTCTGAATCGTATTCCCCATTCCTGTCGCCTCTCCTCTGCGAATGATGTCTCGCATCACTCACCTACCTATCAACATTATATTCATAGCTCAGTCAGCATTGTTAGAATGAAAGGTAGCGACAGCCATTCCGAGACGAGGCGAGAGATCGCGACAGACCACTGAAAGACCCCGACAGAAAGAACAGCATCACCATGGCCAACTACTCCGTCTCCGCCAGTCAGCTCACCGAGGGCTCCCACATCCTCATCCAGGGAAAGCTCGCCTACGCGCGTCTCACCCGGCCCATCGAGGGGGCTGAGCTCGAAGCCAGCGACCAGCGCAAGATCCAGAACGGCATGAGCCCCGTGGGCAAGCCGCACACCACCGCGACCCTCACCGAGGCCGAGGTCGTCTTCGCCGATCCGGCGAACCCGACGCCTGAGGAGGCCTTCGTCTCCGAGCGCCGCTACCCCTCGCAGAAGAACCCGCAGTCCGGTCCGAACTACTCGATCGACTCGAAGGGGACGACCCTGCCGATTATCGCCATCCCCTCCAACAAGGGCGACGGCACCTTCGACCAGGACACCAGCGGCCGCGAGCTCGCCCAGGGCCTCAACGTGACGCTCGTGCTGCGCGTCTACAAGCCGAAGAACTTCGCCAACCGCGGCCTGGCCCTCGACCAGGTGATCGTCAACGAGGAGCCGCGTTACTACAACGCCGGCAGCGTCGCCACCAGCGAACTCGCCGCGCGCGGCATCGTGTTCAACACGCCGCCGACCGCGATGCAGGCCCCGGCGGGCGACACGACCGCCGGTGCCGCCGGTGCTGCCGCTGCGACGGGGCCAGTCGGCACCGAGATGCAGGACGGGCTCCCCTTCCCGGCCCCGCAGCCCACGGCCCCGGCCGTGGCTCCCGTGGCGGCGGCCCCCACGGCCGTCGCTCCCACGGCGGTGGCTCCCTCCGCGGTGGCTCCGGCCCCGGCACAGCCCCAGGCCCCGGCACAGCCCCAGGCCCCGGCCCCGGCCCCGGCTCAGACCGAGTCGCTCGAAGCGCAGCTCGCCCGTCTGAAGGCGGAGAACGAGAAGCTGAAGAACGCCGGTTCGGCCGTGGGCGCGCCCGTCGCCGCTCCTGCCTCCCCGAGCCCCTGGAACGGCCAGAACGGCGGTGCGGGGGACCAGCAGGCGGGCGACCAGCAGGCCGGGATCACCTACCAGGGCTGATCCAGCCTTCCCCCACCACAGACGAGACCCCCGTACTGACCTCTGTGCAGTGCGGGGGTCTCGTCTTTCTCCGCCCCCTGCCCTCCGACCGAAAGTGTGCGCCTGACGATGACCGCCGACCCCCGGACCTGGTTCCCCGCCTTCTACGACAACGCTGCGATCCGCGCTCTGGCGGCCGCCTGTCGGTGGACCATCTCCGGCCGGCTCGGCGAACTCGGTTCCGACGGCGAAGAGCCGGGCCGGAAGGCCCCGATCGATGTCCGTCATCTGATCGACGGATGCAATCCGGGCTGCCGCCACACCGGTCCACTGCGCGGGGCGTTCGCCCTGGACGCGACCTGCCTGCTCACCCTCGACGAGCTCACCGCCGCGCTGCCGCACGCGGCCAACGCGGCGTTCTACCTACAGGCCCAGACCGATGGCCTGATCGTCATCGACATCGAACCCGACTGCCCCCCGGCGGTGGCCACGGACCTGCTGCGACTGCCGGGCATCGTCTACTCAGAGCTGTCCATGTCCGGCCTGGGGTTCCACCTCGTCGCGCCGGCCCCTGCGAACCTGCACGACTTCCCGGTCGCCGCGGGCAAGCGGGTGTTGCGTGAGGAGCACGGCTGGTACGAGATCCTGTTCGACCACTGGGTGACCTTCACCAGGAACCCGGTCCCGGACCGCATCGTCGGCCATGTCGCCGCGGTGGCCAGACCGGCGCAGATCGCCTCCGTCGAAGAGCTCTACGCCGGCCTGGCCACGAAGGCTCGCGAAAGCACGGCCACCGCGGCCGCCGTCAGCACGGACGGTTCCATGCCCGACATCCCGTACGCGGACAGGATCGTCGAGCAGACCCTGAACGGTGCCCGCGATCGCCTGAAACTCCCCGAGGACTTCGAACACGACCTCTCGCGCTGGGAGTTCTCCGTCCTCGGCACCCTCTACCACTGGATGCAGGCACCCCTGCAGACCTACGGCACCTTCGGCATGCAGTACTCCACCGGAGACCGGGCCTGGCTGCTCCACCAGGCCGCACTGGAGGTCCTGCCGGCCCGTCCGAAGCACAACGAGCGTCGCAACGGCCGGCCGTTCCTGCTCGACCGTGCCGCGGCGCTCGTCGCGGAACGCGAGGCGTCCGACGTGTATGCACAACGCGATTTCTGATCCCCCGGGCCTTGGGCGGGCTGCTGCCGACGTGACGGCGAGGGGGACGGGCTGGATCGCGCGGAGCGCGATCGGGTGGCGGTGTGCAACGGGGGCTACACCGCCACTGGCACCGGCACGAGTACCGGATCCCGTGATCGGGCTCTCGTGTCCCGTGTGTCCCGTGTTCTCGCACCGGGTGCGGTGCAGCGAGAGCCGTTTCTTCTCTCTTCTTCTCCCCTCCCTTCCTTTTTCCTGCTCAGCTCACCCAGCTCGCCCACGACCAGAAAGACATCATCATGAAGTTCACTGACACCCTGACGACTCTTGTCCGGCAGTCCCTCGAAGTCGGCGCGACCCCCGCGCTCATGGGTGAGCCGGGCATCGGCAAGAGCTCGTTCGTCGAGGCGCTGGCCTACAGCATGGGCACCAAGGCCTTCGTCCTGCCGTGCAACCAGCTGGCCGACAAGGCCGACCTCACCGGTGCGCGCCTGGTGCCCTACGAGAAGGCCGACGGCACCCAGAGCTACAAGCAGGTGTTCTACCCGCACCAGGTCATCCAGGAGTGCATCGACTACGCCCTGGACAACCCGCGGGAGTGGCCGCTGCTGTTCCTGGACGAGATCAACAGGACCACGTCCGACGTGACCTCCGGAGCCCTCACCCTGGTGACCCTGCGCCGCATGGGCCACATCGAGCTGCCGGACAACGTCCGCCTCATCGTCGCGGGCAACGACAAGGGCACCGTCACCACGCTCGATGAGGCGAGCCTGTCGCGCTTCACGATCTTCCACGTGGAGCCCGATGCAGCCACCCTGGTCTCCATCCTGGACGACATGAACCCGTGGGTGAAGAAGGTCCTCACCCAGCACCCGGCTCTCGTCTTCCAGAAGTCGACGCCCCACGCCATCGTCGCCGACGGCAAGGACGATGACGACGACGGCAACGTCACCATGGCTGAGCTGTTCGACGGCGGCGAGGAGATGAACCAGCTCACGACGCCGCGCACCATCGACAACGTGTCCCGGTGGCTCAACACCGCCGACCGTCAGGAGCTGGGGAAGTACCTCGCGACCCAGGTCCAGATCGCCGGGCGCGAGACCTCGCTGCTCAACGAGGCCATCGAGGCATTCACCGGGGACACGATGTTCACCGCGCAGCTGGTGGGCGTCATCGCCGAGGACCTCGCGTCGAACTCCGGCGGCCAGCAGCAGAACCGGGTGAACGTCCCGAAGCCGAACTGCTACACGAGTCTCAAGAAGGCGCGGACCGTCACCGATCTCACCACGGAGATCGCGGGTCTCACCAACAACGAGATCTCCGGTTCGCTGCTGTACGCGCTCAAGGAGAGCGACGACAACTCGCGTCTCATCGAGCAGCTGGCCCATGCCGCCAAGCAGATCGAGCCGCCGCACACCCGCACGCTCATCGAGATGGTGACCAACGGGCAGATCGACCGGCAGAACCTGGAGTCCTTCCTCCAGCTCGACACGCCGGTCGTCAACGCGGCGAAGCCGGTGCTGTCCGCCTTCCTCTGACCGACCGGGCACCGGCGGGCGGGGGACGCTCTAAGGCTCCGTCCTGGAGCGTCCCCCGCCATCCCCGGTGACTGACCAGTCGCCTCAGACCGCAGAAGGAGACCACGACATGACGATCACCGTCACGAACCAGAAGCCGGCAGTGCTCGACGCGCTGCACACGATCTCGTGCACCGGCGACTACGACCCCATGCCCGCGATCCGGCAGATCCTCGTGGATCCTCTGCTGGAACCGCTGAACCCGGCCGCCCCGGCGAGCATCCTCGACGGCCACGGCCAGGACATGACCGGCGACATCCAGGACCTGGTCGTGCGCTGCCTCGGCGACACGGTGGACACCAGCGCCGAGAAGACCGTCAAGGAGCTCCTCGGGCAGACGCTGGTGCACTTCGACCAGAACACCACTCTCCCGGTGGGCGAGCTCTTCGCCGCCCAGGCCGGCAGCAAGCACGGCCTGCCCGCACCGTCGCCGAACGTCCTGTACCACGCGACCAACGCCGTCATCCCCGCCGCCAAGGAGCTCCTCGCCGGTATCGGGGAGCCCAGCCAGTTCTTCGTCGCGCTCGCCTACGCCTACCACCCCGACACGCTGGGGTTCTGGTTCCAGTCGTCGGCCGCGTTCGACAGCTTCAAGGTCTGGCTGACCCAACAGGTGCAGACCATGGCACCGGCTCTGCCGCCGGACAGTATCCGGCTGCTGAACGACTTCGCGGGCCTGTCCCTCAAGGGGCTCACGGAGTCGCTGCTGCTGCGCCAGGACGACACCGACGGCAACGACGAGTTCTCGTTCGCCCGTCTGCTCATCCACATGCTGATGTCCTACGTCAAGCACCAGCAGTCGCAGGCCACCTCCGGGCATTTCGCGGTGCCGGTCGACGTCGGCGTGCTGCCGTTCGCCGTCGGCGAGTTGTTCTGCCCGCGTTCGCTCGTCCTCGTCAACGTCGAGGCGCATGCCCGGGCCACCGCCGCGACGGTGACGGGGGAGTGGAACCTCATCAACCAGTCACTGACCTCGCCGGTGAAGGTGATCTCCCACACCGCGCTGTCGAAGCTCACGAGCCTGCCCCGTGCGGCGGCAAGGGCCGCCGCCATGGCGTCCGGCCCGCAGCACGGCCGTCCCGGCAGCCGCTCGGCCGTGGTGAAGTTCCGCAAGGCCCCGCCCACGAAGCTGGACCTGCTCAAGGACATCACCCGGGTGCTGAAGCGCATGGGCAAGGTCAACCAGTCGCAGAACATCTTCCGCACGACGAAGGCGACCTTCCTCAAGGCGAACCGCCGTAATCCGGACGACTTCAACAAGCCCGGCCGGATCACCTCGGTGAGCTACATGCCCGATCTGCACATCTACATCGACACCTCCGGGTCGATCTCCGAGGAGAACTACCAGGAGGCGGTGATGATGCTGATCCGGATCGCCAAGAAGCTCAACGTCAACCTGTACTTCAACAGCTTCAGCCACCTCCTCTCGCAGGAGACGCTGCTGCGTGTGGAGAACAAGTCGATGCGGCAGATCTGGAAGGAGTTCCGGAAGGTCCCCAAGGTCAGTGGTGCCACGGAGTTCAAACAGGTGTGGGACTACATCAACGCCTCACCGGTGCGCAAGCGCCGGCTGTCGCTGATGATCACGGACTTCGAGTGGCCCCCGCCCGCGGCCCGTGTGGACCACCCCAGGAACCTGTACTACGCCCCGTGCTCGGCCATGGACTGGGACTACATGGTCCGGTCCGCCGAGACCTACGCGGATTCGATGCAGCACATCGATCCGAGTATCCGCCAGAAGCTGCTGGGCATGATCATCTGATCTGAACACCCGGCGGCCTCCCGGCCCCGGAGAACACCAGGAGCGGTGCCGCCCAACTCTCCTCACGGCACCGCTCCTGGTGTTCTCGCTCTCTCTCCGCTTCCTCTCCGCTTCCTCTCCGCTTCCTTTCCGCTTCTCCGCCCCCCGGTGTGCCGTCACGCCGGGTGAACCGCCGATGCCGGGACCGGCTCGTCCAGGAACTGGAACAGCATCGGCCCCCGGCGGACATCGTGGCCGACATCATCGCCGATCTCCGCACGGCGCTGGCCGAAGTCAGAGAGCTTGCCGCTCTTCTCGAACGGCCTCAGCCTCAGCCCCAACCCACGCTCACGCCCACCGCCGGACCGTACATCCCGCCCGACGGGACGCTCTCCGGCCTCCCTGCCGAAGCGTCATGACATCCCAGACGCTCACCGGCAGACATCCGGCGGGCCCGCACCCATCACCCCATCACCACAGGAGGACCATATGGGCCTGTCCAATTTCACGTCGGGCTCCGGCTCCGACGACAAGAACAACGGCTCCGGCCCGTCCGGCGGTCTTCCTCCGCACTTCCCGCCCATGGGCCTCGGCGTCGGCGGCACCGACGAGGACGCCGTGAAAGAGCTGCTCGTCGACTACAACGCGAAGTTCAGCAACGCCAGCCCGACGAAGTTCCGCGACACGCTCATCGAGCAGGTCTTGTCGGTGCTGATCAGCAAGAACAAGCCGAACGTCCTGCTGAAGGGCTCCGCCGGCGTGGGCAAGAGCAAGATCGTCGAGGACATCGCCCGGCGCATCGCTCTGGGTGACACCCTCATCCCGGACCAGCTCAGGGACTACACGATCTACGAGCTGCCGATCACCAACATCATCGCCGGGACCGGCATCGTCGGGTCCCTCGAGGAAAAGATGAAGGCGATCGTCGAGTACGCCTCCGACCCGAAGAACAAAGTCATCCTGTTCATGGACGAGATCCACCAGATCACCGGCGGTTCGGGTACCCACGGGGACGCGACCGGGCGCAAGATCTCACAGATCCTCAAGCCCGCGCTCGCGCGCGGCGAGATGTCCGTGATCGGCGCGACCACGTCCAACGAGTCGAGGGCCTTCGACGAGGACCCCGCCTTCGCGCGGCGGTTCACCCAGCTCATCGTCGACGAGCTCACTGCCGAGCAGACCCGAGAGGTGCTCACCACCGTACGGCCCGGTCTCGCGGCGCACTACCGGTACCAGGTGTCGGTTTCCGACCAGGTCCTGAGCGCAACCGTCAAGATCGCTGACGAGTACGCGCGTGCCGGCCAGCACCGTCCGGACAACGCCATCACCCTGTTGGACCGGGCGATGGCCGACCGGGTGCTGGAGCAGAAGCGGCTCATCGTCCAGGCCGAGAACGCCGGCGACACGTCACTGGCTCAGTTCCTCGGCTCGATCGCACAGGTACCGCTCACCGAGAACCGTGTTCTGGACGTGGCCAAGCGCCTCATGACCGGCAACGCGCAGCGCCCGGAGTTCGACATCGCCACGCTGCGGGCCACCCTCCTGGACCGCCTGCGCGGGCAGGACGACGTGCTCGACACGTTCGTGGATCGTCTCGCACGACGGGAGCTGGCTCTCTTCCCGGCGAAGACGCCCACCACGTGGATGCTCGCGGGCGCGTCGGGCGTCGGCAAGACCGAGGCCGCGAAGATCATCGCCGAGCAGATGACCGGCACCGAGCCGATCATCCTCAACATGACCGAGTTCCACCGGCCCTCGGACACGGCGAAGATCGTCGGTGCACCTCCGGGCTACGTCGGATCGGACTCCAACCAGGAGCTCCCGTTCGACACCCTGGAGTCGAATCCGCATCGGGTGGTCCTCCTCGACGAGTTCGAGAAGGCCGACAAGGCGGTACAGCGGCTGTTCCTCGCCGCATTCGACGAGGGCTACATCCGCAACTCCCACGGCAAGCTGCTGGACTTCTCGAAGGCGCTCGTGATCTGCACGACCAACGCCGCACGGGAGGCCCTCAGCCACAAGCCTGTCGGATTCGGCTCTGCACCAGAGAAGGTCTCGACCCGCAGCCTGGCGAAAGAGCTGTCGAATTTCTTCGACGCCGAGTTGCTGGGCCGGTTCTCCCTCGTGATCGGCTTCAACCCGATCGACGAGCCGACGTTCCGGGCGATCACCGCCGCCGACTACAGCCGGCAGCGTGACCGGATCCTGGAGAGCAAGCCACGCCTGGCGCAGACGCTTCCCGTGTCGATGCCCGACGACGAGCTGCGGACGATCGCGGAGACCGCCTTCATGGACTCCCAGGGTGCGCGGCCGGCGGGCAAGGCCGTGCGCACCTGGATCGAGGACCGCCTGCTCGCCGCCCAGGCCGCAGGGGGCACCACGGCGTCAGCCGGTGCCGACTCCCGCCCCGAGGGCGAGGACGAGCCCGGACCCGATGCCGAGGACCCGGCTACGGCCTGACGCCGCAGCAGCAACACCGCAGGGACACCCCGGGCGGACAGACCGATATTCGTCCGTCCGCCCGGGGTGTCTCCGCGTTCCCCGTTTCTTGCGGGAGAGAGGAAGACACCATGACCGCCATCTCCGTGCCGAAAAAGACCACTGCTGACCTCGCCGCGGACGCCCGATCAAATCTCGCGGCTCTCTCGCGAGATGCCGACGAGTGCCGGTCGCTGGGACTCATGGTCGGCCTGTTCGAGACCGATGCGCAAGGAGCCCTTGTCGCCGCCGACCCGTGGAACGCGGCGCTCACGGATCCCGGCCGGCTCACGCCCGAGGGCTGAGTGCCGCCGACAGACGACCGCGCGTCTGGGTAGCGCGCGGTGTCCGGGGGTGTGTCACATACGCCACGGACCCCGGACTCAGGGGCCTCACGGCCCCTGACGGGTGGGTTGAGAGAGGCACGGGGGGCTCGTCGGCTGACGAGAGCCCTCCCGTGCCCACACCTGTACCCGCATATCCCGAATGCCTGTCAATGGGAATTAAAGAGACCACTCGATTCCTGTCAGACTGATGACTGACTCCTATTAAGAAATTCTCTTCTCTCGGCCTGCCTATCGAACCGTTTGACGAAAGACAACACCATGCCCATCGAACCCATGCTGCTCGACAACATCGACCTCTCGGCCGCCGCCGTAGCGGCCACGAAGGTCGTCGACCCGAAGTTCTTCTCCTCGAAGCTCACCGGCAGCGGCAAGAAGACCGGCCTGCTCAACGAAGCTCTGCGTCCGGTCAACACCGCCACCAACACCGCCTATGCCGCCGACCAGGACATCGAGCTCAAGCAGAGCTCGACCCATCACGACATCACGACCACGGCGATTCCCCTCGCGCCGATCACGCGCCGCGCGCTGCTCTCGGGCGGGTCGTTCAGTCTGCCGGTGCCGCACGTGGACGACCGGTTCGCGGTCGACGCCTCCGCCAGCCCGCACAACGACTGGGACGTCGTCTTCGACATGACCCCGCAGGGGATCATGCTCTACGAGGACAGGTCCGGAGCCAAGTCCACCCGTGACCTGGTCGTCCAGTACCGGATGGAGCTGTTCTTCTTCAGGAAGGGGCTTGCCGAGCCCGAGCGCGCGATCGGCGTCTCGTTGTCAGTCGGATACGGCAACCACGACGCCGCCGCGGTCCTGGACTGGAGCACCAGCCCGATGGACAACGCCCGCGACTTCATCGAGGGCTCGCTCCGTTCCACCGGACTGACGGCCTCCAACCTCAGCGACGAGCTCGACGAGTGGATGAACCAGTACCCGGTCTATGAGCGCATCACGCGCCTGGCCCAGATCTGGGACTCCGAGGCGATCGCGGACGAGGTCTGCCAGTACATCCAGGACATGCCCGCCAGCCCGACGGAGGAGCAGCTCAACATGCTCGCCGTGCAGCTGCGCTACCTGGAGAACTACAACGTCCCGCTGGAGGCCTACCGCCGGATCCACCAGCAGCTCGATGCGACCTTCTCCGCGCCGATCGCCACGAAACTGTCGAAGCAGAACCTCAACCTGCTGATGAACTTCACTCTGTCCCACCTGGAGCAGATGAAGCCTCAGCTGGTGACACCGGTCCAGCCGGTGAGCACGTACGCGCCGCCGACGCATCTGTCCAGCCAGCAGCTGAATGCCGTGTGCACGCACGAGCCGCTGGTGATGACCCAGGCGGGCGCGGGCACCGGCAAGTCCACGGTGATCCTGGAACGCATCAAGTACCTCGAAGCCTGCGGGGTGCCGGCAAGCGACATCACGGTGCTGAGCTTCACGAACGCCGCCGCCGACAACATCACGGAGAAGAACCCCTCGGTCGGCTCGATGACGATCGCCAGGATGATCATCGACATCTACTCGATGAACCACCCGACCCACCAGGTCTCGACCATCGACACGATCATCAACTCGATCGACATCTTCTACCCGAACAGCCAGTTCGCGGCCACGTTCCGGCACCGCCTGCTGGAGGTCGACCAGAACAAGATCGGTGCGTTCACGGCGCTCAACACCTTCGTCGAAAACCACTTCGACGAGGTCATCGCGCTGCTCGACCACATCCAGCAGACCTCGCTGGAGCTGCAGATCATCATCTGCTACCAGCGGATCGACGACATGGCCGAGCCGGCGCACGTGCAGAGCAAGTACCTGATCATCGACGAGGTCCAGGACAACTCGGTCTTCGAGTTCATCTACGTGCTGAAGTACATCACCAAGCACGCGCAGAGCCTGTTCATCGTCGGCGACGCCAGCCAGACGCTGTACGAGTTCCGCTCGGCGAACCCGAAGGCGCTGAACACATTGGAAGGCTCCGGGGTGTTCTCGACCTTCCGGCTCATGACGAACTACAGGTCGAACCAGGAGATCCTGGACTTCGCGAACGTGGTGCTGGGCGGTCTGGAGACCAACCAGTTCGCGAACATCCAGCTGCAGGCGAACTCGCTCGCGATGCCGACGGCCGACTCCTTCCAGGAGAAGGTCACGCTGGAATACCAGGAGCTGCCCCGGCTGGGCAACTTCGTCACGCAGGACCTGCAGCCGCTCGTGCGCAACGTGGTCATTCCGCAGTACGTACAGGCCTGCCTCGACCGGGGTGAGCAGGTGGCCTTCCTGGCCTACTCGCGCCGCGAGGTCGCGCTGCTCCAGCAGGTGCTGGAGCAGGTGTACCCCAGCCAGCACGTCGCCTCGCTCGTGAGCGAGCACGTCTACGCCACGGACATCTTCTCGAAGTACATTAAAAACTTCTGGAACGACGTCCTCCAGGTACAGCCTGCCAACGCCGCGTTCGTGGTCTCCCAGGGGATCAAGGACAACATGGACAAGCTGACGAAGAACGCCGGGAACGCCAACGTCTCGAAGGCGATCCTGCGCACCATCTCCGAGTGGTGGATCGAGAACAGCGCCGTGATCAACGGCTGGGTCGCCCTGTGCAACCAGGGGACCCTGCAGCACGCGACGTTCTTCACGCGGCTCCGTGACAACCTGCTGAATTTCGAGATCCGGCGCAATCAGCAGAAGCTGAACGTCAACAAGCAGCGCAACCAGGAGCGAAAGAAGAAGAACCTCGAGTCCAAGGCCAACCTGATCGTCTCGACGATCCACGGTGCCAAGGGTCTCGAGTTCGACAACTGCGTCGTCCTCTACAAGGAGGACACGAAGATGTCCCAGGACGCGAAGCGCATGTTCTACGTCGCCTTCACCCGGGCCATGGGCAGCCAGTACGTGCTCGCCTACGGCACGGTGAAGAACCCGCCGATCCAGAGCAGCTACGAGCAGATCGTGAATGCTCTGACCGAACGGGACAAGAGGAACGCCTTGCGCGCCAAGGGTATCGACCCGGACCTCCTGGACGACGACACCGACGGTGACATCACCACCGATGACCCCGACCGGGTCGTCCAGACCGTCTGACAAGCGGTCGCCCCACCGCGGTCACGGGGTTCTCGCTCTCCCCGGCAACGAGACGAGAACCCCGTGACCGTATCTTCTCAACCTGTCCACGACCCACCGGTCCAGCCCGGAAGGAGCACTCCATGAACACCAGCGGCACCCTGCGGAACGCTCCCGACGAGCCCACGCCGGAGACGACCTACGACCTGATCATCTGCAACGGCGACCGGATCGCCTTCCACGACCACTACGAGAACCCCCAGTTCCGGCTGCGCATGTGCATCGAGCTTCTGACCAGCGCGGACACCTTCGCCGGTGTCATCGACGCCACCCGTGCAGCACAGGTCCACGGGCTGTACGAGAGCCGCACGGAGCACTGGACCAGCGCACCCGACTCCGTCCTCGACGAAGTCGCCAAGCTCTGCCGTCTCTGGGGCATCCAGATCTACGTGAGCACCACCAGGAAGAAGAGCGCGGCCCCTGCGGTGCTCTACTCCGTCAGCACCCAGTACGGGCCGGACCAGACCGTCGTCGAGCAATTCCCGGACCGCGAGTCCCGCACCGCCAGCCTGATCGAGCGCGCCGAGCACTTCTTCGCTGAGCCCGGTCACATCCCCGCGATCGTGCTCTCCGACGAACAGCGCCTGGCCGCGCTGGTGACGACCTTTCTCATGCCGGCCACCGTGACCCTCAGCGAGTCCGTACTCGACGAGACGACCGGTATCTACCGGTCCGCGTCCCGCTGACGGTCCTCCGGCCCCTGGGCCTGTCGCGGTCCCGAACAGCCTCACAGCCGCACGCCCTTACACCCTCACAGCCGTACAGCCCACGTACTCCTGCGAAAGGGAGATCCTTCATGCCCGCGTCCACGATCGTCGCCTCCGGCGGTGCGTTCCGCCTCTACGACGACTCCGTGCAGACCTTCGACCACCTCCCGGTGGCCACCTACACCATCGCATTCTCGAAGACGGGCGGCTACAGCCTTCACCGCGCTGAGCCGCTCGCTCCCGGCGAGGAAACCGTCTACGGCGACCACGCCGCGCGGGTCGAGCGCATCGTGCGCAGCTATCAGGCCATGGACCGCTCGCTGGGCGTCATCCTGTCCGGCGACAAGGGCATGGGCAAGAGCCTCATGATCCGCATGCTCGCCGAGAGCGCCCGCGACAAGCTGGGCCTGCCCACGGTGCTCGTGCGGCACTCGACCCCCGGCCTCGCCTCGTTCCTCCATGAACTGGGGGAGTGCCTCGTCGTCTTCGACGAGTTCGAGAAGGTCTTCGACATCAGGGAAGACGGCAACCCGCAGGACCAGTTCCTGAGCCTGTTCGACGGACTGAGCACCACCCAGCGCCTCTACGTGCTCTCGGTCAACCAGCTGCACCGGGTCAGCGACTACATGATCAACCGTCCGGGGCGGTTCCACTACCACATGCGCTTCACGTACCCCGACGCCGAGACGGTCGCCACGTACCTGCGCGACCAGGTGCCCGGAGCGGCCGAGAAGGAAATCGAGGAAGTCGTCGACTTCTCCCGGAAGTACGACATCAACTTCGACCACCTGCGGGCGATCGCCTTCGAACTGGGACTGGGGGAGAGCTTCGCCAGGGCGATCTCCGACCTCAACATCAAGCGCACCACCTCCCCCGGCCACGACACCGTTCGGGTCAGCATCTCCTGGGCCGACGGCAGCACCGACGTCATCAAGGGATTCATCGACCTCTTCGACCACGACACCCCGCAGTCGATCTCCGACTGGGAGCAGGGTGTCGAGCTGGGCTTCCGCATGCGCGACGCCCGCCCCGCCAAGGACGGCTACGTCCTGTCCGCAGGTTCCTTCCAGCTCACCGACATCCGCGACGAGGAGCAGAAGGAGGAGCAGCCCGAGCGCTCGTTCGAGGCTGTCTCGATCACACTGCGCCGTCCACAGAAGGAGTCGATCAACTTCTGAGAACCGCCGTCCCGGGCACCGTCCCCGTGGTGTCCGGACAGCACAGAACCTGCCGGCCAAATGGGCCCGCACACAACAACAGGACAGGGGTCTCCGTGGAACGGGGGCCCCTGTTCCGTCATGCCGTCGTACGCGCCGCGTCGTTCGCGGCACCCCACCCGTCCACCGAAGAAAGCGCAGCGCAGCCGTCATGACCAAGTCGACCAACCCGTACGCGAGGGCCTACGCGACATTCGTCGAGCAGACCACGCACCATCAGCTCGTCGTCCTGCACGAGGACGGTCTGTACCGCCACCTGCGCGTCCAGGCCCCGGGCACCCGCATGTGGTCCTGGGACATCACCACGTGGCCGGGTCACCTCGCCACCAGCGGCGACGTCGCCGACGGCTACATGTTCACGCGCCTCGAGGACATGATCGACTTCTTCTCCTTCGCCGGGAAGAACCACGGCTACTACTCCGACGGCGCGCCGTCGATCGACGTGCGCTACTGGGCCGAGAAGCTCTGCGGCGACCGTTCGACCGAGGTGAAGAAGTACGACCCGGATCTGTTCCTGCCGCTGGTGCGCGAACACTTCGAAGAAAGCGAAGAGCTCGGCACCGAGGCCGACGCCTTCCGCGATCGCCAGCTCGATCTGGTGAAGCAGTTGCACAAGCTCCGCGGCCTCGACGAGGCGGCTTCCCAGGCGCTGCTCGACGCGCACTGGAAGGCCGCCGAGATGAACGAATCGTGGTCGGAGTCCACGCTCACCACGCACGTCCGGGCAGCCCAGGCTAACGCCCGGCAGACGCTCGGAAACCTGTGGAGCACCGACGGCCTCGACGACGGTCAGCTCGATGTCCTGATCAAGAACCACGGCTATCACGAGCTCGCCGACATCGACATCCCGCGGCAGTCGCCTGCCGAACGTCGCGAAGGGGTCCTTCAGGACGCCGAGTGGCACGCTGGGTCCGCCAACGAGGCGCGCAGCAGGCTGTCGAACCACGAAGACCTCGTCGGCTCCGACATCTGGGAGTGGGATCCGCGAGTACGACTTCCACTTCCTGCTCACGTGCTACTGCATCGACCTCGGCGTGCGCCTGTACCAGGAGCACGTGAAGAAGCACAACGCGAACGACACTTACGTCTATGTCCGCGACGGCCGGGTGCAGAACCGTCCGGCCCGTCCCGTCATCGACGTCAGCTTCCTCGACTACGGCGTACCCGATGCCGCGGAGGCCAGAGAAGCACTCGCGGCCCGGAAGCTCATCATGGCGTCGCCTCAGGCACGGGAAGAGCTGCCGGAGACCATCCGTGAGCTCACCGAGCTGATCCGCGAGCACGGCGACGAGCACACCCGCTCCGAGTTCGATCGGATCGTCGATCAGGAGATGGCCGCGGCCGAGCGCGCGCTCACACGCCGCGAGCAGAAAGCCCAGTGGTCTCGTGGCTGATCGCCCGGATCCCCGAGCCATGTCGCAGGCCGAGCTCGACGAGTATCTCGATGATCTCGTCGAGCTCGGCCGCGATGAACACCCCTGAGTTCCACCAAGCCTACGCCGAATGAGAGAGGAGAGAGACATGACGCACGAACTCGCGACCCCTTCAACGGAAGGCGGGCCCGCATGACAGCGTTCAGCACGATCCCTGTTCACGACATCGTTCTGGGACTCACCGCCTACGCGCTGGGACTGATCCTGTTCCTGTTCGTCGGCGTGCAGAACATCGACAGCAACGGCCGGCCCGGCCGCTGGGTGGGCATCGCGCAAAGCGTGTACCTCTGGGGGCCGGTCTGGCTGCTCGGTGCCCTGCTGCTCCCCGCACTCCGTACGTGGCTGCTGGTTGCCCTCGTCGTGTGCCTGGCGCTGTGCATCGTCGGGAGCCTGATCGCGTTCCGCGTCGACCGGCTGCGCGACGAGCGGGAGTAGACCGCTCGCAAGAGCCCGCCGGACCCTCCGACTTCCAATGCCTGAGAAGGATTCCGCCCATGCCCGAGTACCGCATCATCTCCGAGATCGACCAGGAGGCGACCAGCCGCGAAGCCCGTGGTGCCAGGCCCCCGGCCGACACAGCACGTCTGCTGACCGTGCTCGAAGCCGAATCCGTCCACGACGCCCTCTACAGGTCGATGTTCGTGACGCCGCGGCACGGCAACCGCCGGGTCATCTCCGTCGAGGAGCTGCACCCGGGCTTCTCGTATTGGGACGAGGAGATCACCGCCGCCATCACGAGACCGCACCCGCTCACCCCGGATGAGCCCCCGCTGATCGAGCGGGACCTTTACGAGGGGGACCGGAGGCCGCTCTCCCAGAGGGGCGACCTGGTGAGCACCGTGAAGAAGGTCGTCGAGGCTCTGCGGGATTCCGGCCTCGTGCCCGGTCTCACCGTGTCCGTCCTCGACGACGAAGCCGACGATCCGTACGCCATGGTCGAGGTCTACGACGATGCCCGGCATCTCTACCTTGCGCAGGGAACCGAGGCTCGCCGGCTCACCGACGATCCCGAGACCGTGGGCTGGGACGGGATTCTTGCGATCGCCCGAGGGCTGATCGACGTCAGCAACCCGCTGCACTGATCGCCGCCACAGCACAACGCCCCTGGAGTCGCCCCCCCTGTGATTCCGGGGGCGTTGTGTTCCTCGGTGCACAACAGCAGAGAGCACCGCCCATGAACGACGTCCTGGTCCTAGCCTGCCTGCTCATCGCGCTGTCGGGCTCGCTCCTGCTCCTGGCCGGCCTGGCTCGCAGACGCCATCGGCGCGATCCGCAGCGGCTGTTCACCTGGCAACAGAAGCGAGCCCTCCTCGCCCGGTCCGGGTACCGCTGCGAGCACAAGCACCCCCTCTGGCGACGCTGCCGCAGGACAGACGGGCTGGAGGCCGACCACATAGTGCCCTGGAGCCGGGGAGGGCCCACCGAGCTCTGGAACGGACAGGTGCTGTGCCGTCGGCACAACACCCGCAAGTCGAACCGGATCCCGTCGGCGCTCTATCGCTGGCGACTGGCCCGGCGGCGCAGAAGGTACTGACCGGCTGCTCCAGGAGCCACTGAGCACAAAGGGAAGACCATGAAGATCATTCAGACCATCGCGGCCACGCATCATCTCGACCGGCCTGCCTACTTTCTGATCGGCCGCCGGCCGCTGACCGAACCGAGGGACGGAGACACCTGGTTCATTCCCGACGACGAGACCGGCCGGGGTGCTCTGCGCGCCCAGCGTCGGGCGCGGATCGCTTCTGCGGTCCACGACACCGTGATCGTGGCGGGCGTTCTGGGCTTCATCGGGCTTCTGGTGTTCTGGGTCCTGCTGCGCTTCGACCCGATCACGTCGTTCGCCGGGATCACGGGCGAGGGTGCTGTCTTCGCGTATATCGGCCTTCTCGTGGTGTGCGTTGTGTTGGGCCTTTTCAGCGGCTATCGCCTCACGCTGAGCCTGGACCGGGCCGAGAAAGCCTTCTCCCAGTGTCCGGGGGCCGGAGTCGTCCACCCCTACGGGCTGGTCTGCGACAGCCTTCCTGCCGTGCGGGGCCGCGACGCCCTCAGTCTGCTCGCCGATGCCGCGTACGAAGGCGTCTTCGACGCCGCCCTCGAGCTGGTCGCAGACCAGATCCATGAAGACACGCAGGCCCGGATCCGGGACGAGCAGAACGCCCGCCACGCGCACGAGACCGCTGTGCTCGACAAGCTGACCCGGCCCCGGACCAGAACGCGCCGCTGAACAACAGCGCAGCACGCCCACCCCACCGCACATCCGCACCGCACAGGGAGAGACCCCATCATGAGCGTGACCATGTTCACCGCTGTCATCGCCGTTCCCGCCTACCGCACCGCACCGATCGACTTCGACCACGGCCGCCAGCTGGTCGGCGAGATCACCGACAATGCGACGTTCGACCTCGACGACCCCGAGTGGCAGATCGAGGACGTCCTCGACGTCGACTTCGACCCCGAGCAGCATCTCGGCCCGGACGGCCGGCCGTCCCTCGGGATCCTCCGGCTGTACGGACGCAGGCTGATCGATGACCTCGAAGAAGCCCTCGGCCCGGACGACGACGAGGTCAACGAGATCATCGTGGCCGGGTACCGGCTCTACATCTCCGGGGGTGTCTCCCCGGGTGACCCGCCCACCGAGGCCGCCTGTGCGATCCGGAACGCCTACTGCCTGCCCCACAGCGTGCTCCAGGCGATGGGTTTCGTCCCGGACTACAACAAGCCGCTGTCGCGCGCCAACGGCAGCACCGGCGCGGTGACGGACACGGACATCGTGGATGCCATCGCCCTGCACCTCGGCACCAATCCCGACTGGTCCGGTTGCGACAAGCTCACCCAGATCGCCGACCTGATCGGCGCTGTCCGCAAGCATCCCGGTGGCGTCGACCCGGTCGAGTACTACGAGTACTACACCGCCGAGACCGGCTTCGACCCTCTCGACGACAACTTCCTGGCCAGCCAAATCGGCACCGATGTCGATGGCGAGGAGGACTAGAGAGGCCCGCCCTGACATCGTTCACGATGCACGCACGGTGTCTGTGCAACCTCGTGTTGAGCGAACAGGCCAAAATGCCTGGGAGTGGGTCAACGAGAACATCCAGTTCCTCACCTCAATTCTCTCGCAGGTATTCAAGCTCGCCTGACGGATGATTGCCTGATAGGCCGTCGGCTTCCACAGCTACGACCTTCAGATGCCCGTCTGCTGTGCCGGCCGCCGATACCGATCGCGGCATTGACCGAAACCCGCCGCAAACCGGTGCGAGACGTGAACAAGTGGCCTAAGCCCCAGTCACGTGTAGTTAAAGTCTTCCCGTCGATCGTCGCCGGACTCGGGCCCGCTTCGACGGGGCGCGTGTCACGGCACGAACTCAGGAGGGGACGCATGTCGGAACACGTCAGCCGCACCACGTCGAAACGAGCCTTACGGAACGCCTTTCGGTTCCTGCTCTGCGCGGTGGCGGCAATGATGATGACGCTGAGCGGTGGCAGTCCTGCGACCGCCGCCGGTCCACAGGAGTTTCTGGTCGAGTACCGGTACGACGGTGGCATTTTCACGGCCAACAACTACCAGGTGTACGTCTCCGGCACGGTCACCCGGCATGGCGATCAGTACGAACTGAAGGCCATCGTGGAGGCCACCTGCCGCCACGTTGTGGGGCCGAGTCAGGAGTGGAGTCTGGCCTTCGGTTCCAGTGCCGAAAGCTGGCGGTACGTGTCGGGCTCCTGCCCCGAAGATGAATACAAGGGGTCGTTCACGAGGACGGGCCCTCTGGGCTCGGACGGGCGCGTGTACGTGCAGGCGGGTGCCTATGGCGGACGCGTGTTCGGCAGCTGGGGCTGGGGCGACCAGCGGAGTGTCTGGGTGTAGCCGCACCGGGGACTGCCACGGCACGCAGTGCCGGCCCCTGACTTTTGGAGAGAAGGCCTGTGCATGTGCACGGGCCTTCTCTTCTTTCTCAGGACACCCGTTGCCGGGCGTACACGAGCACACCCTGCGATGACAGGAGATGGTGCGACCAGCCCTCCCGCGCCTGTCCCGCCACAAAAGGCTGGATGAACCATCAGCCAATACGCCTTCCGACCCGATGACCGCGGTCATGTGTGAACCGATGACAGGTCATTTACCCATGAATAGACTGAAATCATGACGAACGACAACACGCCCGCTCCCAGCGAGAACCTCCCGACGTTCTCTGTCAACGTCACCGAGACCGGCCGGATCCGGAACCAGGAGCTGAGTGCCCTGCTGCAGCGTTTCCGCCGTGGCGAGGCCGAGCCTCTGATCTTCGGCGACGACAACAAGCCCGAGGCCGCCATCGTGCCCTTCGCCGCTCTTGTGCGGCTCATGAAGTACGACCACGCGGCGTACGTCCGCGACGAGAACGCCTTCCAGGCCGAACTCTCCCGCCGCGTCGCCGAGTCCGACGCCCGGCGCGGCCGGGGCGAGGAGGCCGGCCAGGCGATCGAGTCCGACGACGACTTCTACGACTGGGCCGAGAGTCTCGGTCCGGTCGGCAAGGCCTGGGCCGATGCGCACCGGGCCCGGGACGGTGAGCCTCGTGCTGAGGAATGACCGTCCCGCCCGCTTCTATCTGCCGCCGGAGGCCAGGCAGGACGTCGAACGTCTCCATGCTCTGGCCCAGCGCACCCCGCCGGGCAGCGAGGCCCGGCGTCTCGTCACGGTGACGATGAACGCCCTCCTGGGGATCAAGAACGGCGCACGGGGCACGCACCCCCTTACGTACATGCCGAGCTACCCCGACCTGTCGGACTGCGAGACCACCTACGTGGGAGCCGACCCGGTCAACAGGCCCTCGCACCGTGTCGTATGGCGGGAGACACTCCCTGAGGCCCCCCGCGGCACGCCGCTGCGCGAGGTCGTCGCGATCGGTGAGCGGGCGAACGGTGCCGCCTACCACATCGCCGGACAGCGGCTCGGCCGGCCCATCGGCGTCACCCTGGCCGAACTCGCCGCCCAGCCCGAACCGATCGCCGGTTCCCGCCTCCCTCTCCGGCAGCGCTGGACGGATCTCTCCGCATCTTCCGAGTCCAGGGCTGACGTCCAGTACGAATGACGTGTCACTCGCATTTCTCTTCGTCATCGAGTGATTTCTCATAGAATGAATTGAGTGGTGACTCGATAAGGGCGGGGCAAGGCGATGTGCGAAGGTGAGACAAATCCGCTGCCGGAAACGCAAAGCGGTGACCTGTCGTCCCGCGCACAGGAACCCCGCCGGGGCCTGAGTCCCCGGACATCACTGATCGTGCGCCGTCTGCTCGGGCTGACGGTATTCCTGGGGATCGCCTACGGCATCTTCCATGTGATCTTCCGGACCGACATCCTCGCCCCGCTGCTCGTGTACGCCGAGCCCGTGAAGGCCGCTGTCGACTGGGTCGTCGAGGACCCCCGTCGGGCGTGGACCGCGCTGGCCGTCATCGTCATCCCGCACATCGGCCTGTACTACCTGATCTTCGAAGACCGGAAGTAGAGGAGGTCGCCATGTCCGTACTCAAGAACACCCGCGTCGTCATCGGTCTCTGTCTGGCCGGCGGAATCTCCGCCGCCGTGGTCATCGGCTGGCCCACCGGATTCTTCGCCCGGATCGCGGACTTCGTCGCCGGACTGTGGAACGGGCTCGTCGCCTGGCTCAGCTCGCCTCTGGGCTGGGACCATCTCCTGGCCGGAGCGGGCGTACTCCTCGCACCCGTCATCATGCTGGTGATCATCCTGGCCCTCACCGACAACTGAACAGCCCCACAGGCAGCAGACACAGAGAACCCCGGAGATGCATCAGCATCTCCGGGGTTCTCTGTTTTCTGTGTGCTCGCTGCCGTCTATGACACGGCCTCCCGTTCCCGGTCCCGTTCCGGCTCCGGATTCCCGCCCGTACCGCCCTCCTTCTCCAGGCGGCGGTTGACGCTCCGTGAGGCCGAGAACTTCAGCACCGGATAGTCGCCCACGTCCTGCTTGCCGAAGCGGACCTTGTGTCCCTTGTGGGCTTGCCGGTAGAAACGGCCGAAACCGGTGAGCACCACCGTCTCCCCGTCGCCGACCGCACACCTCAGCTCGCTGAACAGTGCCGTGTACACCGCTCCCACGACCTTGACCGGCAGACCGCTGCGCACAGCGACTCGCGAGATGAATTCGCGCTTACTGACGCGCGAGTGCTCCGCCGTTTCCATGCCTGCACCTTGCCCTATCGTTCTTCTCCGCATTTCTTGCTTGAAAATCAGTCTATCCGACTCAGTGATTTTTCAATAAGTCACTGAGTGGCCTGTTCGTGCCTATCCGACTACAACTCGAAGTCCGGCTCGATCTCCTGTCGGCCGTCCTTGTGCTCGTAGTCGACCGTCTCGATGATCGACCTGGTCTTCGGGTCCCGCCGCTTGGTCACGATCTTGTCGTGGGACTCGTCGAACTGCTGCTGCTGCGCCACGCGGTGCGCCGCGGCGAGCTTCGAGTCCATGTTGCGCTGCCCGAACTCCATCATTGCGCCGCCCGTCGACTTCGCGCCCTGCTTGAGCGCGCTCACGCGCTTACTGTTCTGCGCTCGCTGCTGCTCCCAGCGTCCGCGGTCCTCGGGCGTCACGTAGCCGAACATCTGCGCGAAACGCGATCCGTAGCGCGGCTGCTGCTCGGCGTACTGGCCATTGCTCATGCTCGCTCCTCCTGCTCCTGCTTCTTCTTGGTCAGGCTCTCGGTCAGGCCGGCTGGTACTCGTCGCTGTCGGGACCGGCCTGGCTGGACGACCAACCCCAGTCGAATCCGGCACCCTGCTGGGGCGGCTGCCCGGGACCCGCCTGGTAGACGGTGGGCCTCGCCTGCTGCTCACGGACGAAACGGGCCGGGTCGTTGACGGCGTTCTGCAACGTCGCCTGCCAGTCCGTGCCGAAGGCCTGCTTCAGGTACTGCTCGACGCCAGGGTGCTGCCTGCCGACCTCCTCCATCGCGTCCGTGACCGCGTTGGAGTAGACCTCCCGCTGCTTCTCCGGCGACAGTCCGTCGATGTCCATGCTCGCGAGCATGACCTCCGACTGGTCCATACGCTGCTGGAGGACCTCGGACAGCAGGCTCGTGTCCAGGCCCTGCTTGCTCGCGGCGAATCCGACGAGATAGCCTATGACGCTGTCCGCGTAGGCCTCTTGGTCGCCCCGCTCGATCGCGTCGAGCATGGACTTGGCCATCGTCTCGCCCAGCTGCGCCTGATGCGTGTCGGCATCCATCGGGCGGCGCAGCGTGAACATACCGCTGTCGGGGATCCGGACACCGAGATGGTCGTCGAACTCCCCGGTCCAGGTCATGCGCACCCGGTCGGTGCCCGCGATCTGTTCCGCGTGCGGGGGAGCCTTGACGACCCGGCCCTGTGCCATGCCGTTGAACATCAGACGCAGCTCCGGCTCGGACTCCATCCGTTCGCCGATGATCATCCGCGCGCACGTGACCACGTCCTGCCGGTCCAGGCCGTCTTCCCTGATCTGGTCCCGCAGCCGTTTGCGCATCGCCCGGTAGCTGGCGTAGATCTCGTTGCTGTCGTTCTGCGGGTCGCGCATCCTCCAGAAGGCGTTCTCCATGAGCGCTACCTCGGTCATCGCCGCCGACTGAGGGGTGAACATCTCCCGGTGGCCGCGCTCGCGGTGTTCGAGATCCTCCATCCGGCGCTGCCACTTCCTCGACACGAACGAGGTGCGGTCGGTCTTCCTGCTCTCCCGGCCCGCCAGGAACGTCTCGTCGTCGGCCAGGCCGGGGTTCCGCTTCAGCCGTGCCGCCGTGCCCATCTCCACCACGCGGTTGCGCCGGTCGGCCTGGTCCTGGGCGAACGACCGCACCGACCTCGTCCGGGCGTCGATGCGCTCCCGGATCTTGTCGTTGAGCGGCTGCAGATAGCTGCCCATCTCCTCCCGGAAGTCGGGGGAGAGCATCCGCATCGCGACCATCATGCCCACGGCCTGGATGACCGAGCTAGAGTTCACCCCCCGCGTGAGCGGGCGCAGACAGCTCTGCAGCATCATCTGCATGTAGACGCTGTGCATGACGTCGAACTCCCGGCCGCGGGCCTGGTCGTCGCTGAAGCCGGGCACGAGCAGCTTCGAATCCCGCAGCGACTGCATGTACTTCTCACCGGCCAGCCTGGTCTCCGCCCGCAGCTTGAGCAACAGCTCGCGCTCGTCCAGGCCGTCGCCGTCGGCGGCGGCACGCTCTTCGTCGGCGCTGCGCCGTCTGCTCCGGTCGTCCATCCACGCCTTGGTCTTCGCGCCGAAGAACTCCCGCGCACGATCCCGCAGTCGCTCCCAGTTCTCTCCCGGACCCTGCGGACCGGTCTCGTCGACGATCTCGGCGTCCACGATCTCCTCCTCGCGCTCGCTCCTGGGCCGCCATTCGGCGTAGATGTTCCGCTGCTGGTCCTCGGTGCGCCGCCGACCACCGCGGTCATCCCGTGCAGGGTCGTCGGCGACGGGCAGGACCTTCGCCGCCCGTCCTCCGTTCTCCGGCCCGGCTCCGCGCTCCGTGTCCCGTGCCATCTCAGGCCCCCATCCCGTAGTCGCCGTCGGCCTGCTGTTCGTCGGTGTCGAAGCTCGGCACGTAGACCTTTCGTCGGCCACCCACACCGACCGCGTGGGCCGAACGCCGGTGCGCACCCCGCGCCCGTGCCCCGTCCGCGGTCTCGGCGATCACGTCGCGCTTGACCACCGAGACGTCGACCGCGATCTCCGCCTCCGGGGCGTCCAGACCGTGCCTGTCCAGGTCCTCCAGCGTGCGGGCCGTCTCCGTCCGGGCCTTCCGGGTCCCGGCCGAGGCGAACTGGGCGTTCTTCTCACCGTCGTAGACGCTCTCGCGGTTCTTGGCCGCCTGCACGAGCGTGTCGAAGTCGCCGCCGTAGGCCATCCGGTCCATCACGGTGCCCGCCAGCGACGGGTCCTCTTCGAGGTTGCGGATGAGCCCGGTCGCCAGGTCCTCCAGGGCGCGCGCCACGCGGGCGACGTAGTCGGGGTTGACGTCGACGCCGAAGCCCTCCTTCGAGGTGTAGAAGTCGACGAACTGCTCCTCCCACTCCTCGACCGTGGCCTGGACGGGCTCGCCGTCGACGAACTCGGGCCGCCACTGGCCGGGACCGACGTGTTCGAGCTTCCGTCCGCGCCAGAGATCCCGGCCCGGGCCCTGGAGCATCGCGTACTTGTGCCGCGCCTCGGCGGCGTCGTGCTTCGCCTGGAGGATCGACTGCGTCACCGGGTAGGTCACCTCGAGCACGGCCTTGAGGTCCTCGCCGCGCAGCGCACGCACCGCCCGCTGTGAGAAAGATCCGCCAAGGCCGGTGCCATGCGCCTTGATCGCCGTGGCGAACATCGACGCCTCCTGGTCCTGCTGCGTGATGCCGGGGATGCCCGCCTCGTCGCCGAGGTTGCGCGCGTAGTCGGCGAGCTTCGCCTCGTTGCCCTTCGCCCCGGTCTCGACACAGACGCTGCGCACGCTGGCCAGGTGCGCCTCACGACCGGAGAAGGCCAGCGCCGAGCCGAACTCCGTGCGCTGCGCCTGCCGGTAGATGTCGCTGAGCTGCTCGGTGACCACCTCCTGGTTGATGCGCACCTCCTTCGGGGTGTCCTCGCCCGTTATGCCGGCGCGCCGCACGCGGTTGGCCTCCACCTCGGCGCGGAACACCTCGTCGGCCAGCTCCTCGTCGCGGGAGACAGCAACCTGGGTGTCGAGCGAGACGTGCATCGACAGCGGGTGCGTCCCGTCGCCCTTCACCACACCCATGTCCAGCAGGTTCGCGGGCACGGAGAGCTTCTCCATCGCCTCGCGCTTGGCCACCTCGGTGTGCAGCTTCACCACAGCGACCGCGTCGCCGTCGAAGTCGCCGTCGAAGGACTTGTCCATGACCGGGTTGATCGCCGCGCCCGTGAGCCGGTCGTCGATCGCCACGCGCATGTAGCGCACGCCGGCGTCGCGCAGCACGGGGTCGCGCCACACCAGGGCGTGATCGCCCTCGACGAGCCCCAGCTGCCCGGCCTTGACCGAGCTCAGAGCGATCTGGTCGATGTCGAGGCGGGGATCGGCCGTCCAGACCATCGTGGCCGAGTCCGAGAGCCGCGAGGACATCAGCCCGGTCTTGAAGACGTTGTGCTTGCCCGTGAGCACACGGTGCTGCACGTCGGCCGTGATCGCCTCGAAGGCCCGCTGCGCCCGGGAGACGGACTCGCTCATGCCCCGGCGCACCTCCGCACGCGTGTCGGTGGACAGGCTCTGGTTCTCCAGCTGTTCGGCCATGTACCGGTAACGGCACGCCTCGACGAACACGTCCTGGTAGCTGCGCGTGTAGTCGTGCGTGACCGAGGTGCCGTCGTCGAACTCCTGGCCGCTGCGCAGGTGCGAGGAGAGCACTGGGAGCTTCCAGCTCGTCGCGGAGACGGATTCGGTCTGCTCGCCGGTCGGGTACGTCAGCGGGAAAGGCAGCTCCATGTCACCGCCGCGGTCGCCGATGAGGCTGCCGAAGCTCTTGCGCATCGCCACGGTGTTCAGGACCGGCGAGCCGCCGTTCTTGCGCGGCTGGGTGCGCAGCAGCTCGGGCATCGGGATGAGCCGGCGTTCCGGCCGCTCGTCGAGACCCTCGGCCTGGCCGATCACCCGCAGCGTACGGTCGGCGTCCATGTCCAGACCCGTCACCAGCAGGTACTCCCGCAGGTTCGACTCCGCGCCGGAGTTGTGACCGTAGAACTCCCGCATGATCGCCGGGCAGTCCTGCGACTGCAGTGCCCAGGCGAGCTGCGAGGACGCCTTGCGGCCCCGGCCGACGCGCACCTGCTCATCGTCGTAGATCTTCGTCTTCTCGTCGACGGCCATGTGCGTGACAGCGAAGCGCATCTGACCCAGACCACCCGGAGTCGACCGATCCAGCGTCGCCGCGTCGTCCCCTCGGATCGCAGCCTGAAGACGCTCTTCCGCCGAGACGTCCGGGGCCCGAAGCTCTGCGGTCTCGCCGCTCATCAGCTCTCGCGCCGAACCGGCGTTGCGTCGAGAGATCAGCGAAAACGGGCTCATCACCACGTCCATGCTGGGGTTCTCGCGGAACCACTCGACCTCCTGGCGGAGCCCCTGCCCCTCGGCCTCATCCAGATCCATGTCGCGGTCGATAATGAGCGAGATCACGCCCTTGTTGCCGTGCAGGTCGCTGAGCTTGTCGCCCACGACGAGGTCGCGGAGCTGACCGCCCGCACCGCGGATCCGGTGGCGCTCGGCGAAATCGCGGCTGACCACGATCGGGTCGTCGGCCGTCCAGCCGCCGAAGGTCATCAGGGCCGTCCCCGTGGGGCGGGTGACCTCGGAGGACTGCATGATCGTCGAGGCGGTCATCTGCTGACGGTCGAACGGGTCGTAGCGCAGCGTCTCCAGTTCCGGCCGGCTCATCAGCGGAGCACGGGAGCCGGTCACCGTCTCCGGGTCGCCGGGCTCGATGCTCCCGTCCGGACGCACCCGGGCGTCCTCGGTGAGGTAGCGCACGATGCCCTGGTTGGTCGCGCCGCCGGTCATCACCGGGTCGAAGTAGCCGCCGGGGACGTCGACACGGTTCGCGTCCCGGCCGGTGAGCACCGCCATGTTCCGCCCGCCGGTCAGACGCCAGGCGTCGAAACGGGTGTCGTCGGCCGGGTCGGTGCGGTCGCGCTGCGAACGGTACTCGGCGTAGATCGTCGACCCCTGCTTGATCTCGTTCGAGTAGCGCACCCGGCGCGCCTCGGTGCGCAGGATCGTGGCCGCCCACTCGTCCAACCGGCCGATGACCTCACCCGTGGCCTCGTCCACCTCGTAGCTCGTCGCGCGCTCGATGAAGTCGACGGGGTGCTTGGTGCCGTAGACCTGCGAGTAGACCCCGTTCAGCGAGGCGGGCTCGCCGGTGTGGCTGCGCCCGGAGACGAGGTCGCTCGCGATCTGGTACTGGATCCGCTCGCGCATCAGCTGCTCGTAGCCGCGCAGGATGGTGCGCTCCTCGACCGAGGTCGGGGCCTCGCCCGGCGTCTGCGCGGCGATGCAGGCCTCGTAGCCCGGCACGATGAGTGCGTTCTCGCCGCTGGCGAACTTCGTGGCGATCTCGCCGTGCTCGCCGACGTCGAAGACCTGGCCGATCTCGCCGGAGACTGGCGTGGTCTTCCCGTCGCGGCGCATCTTCTCGCCGCTCCAGCGGATGACGCCCTGATCGTCGATCAGGATCTCGGTGACCTGGGCCGCGTTGCGCTCCAGGCTCTCACGGACGGTGTCGCCGATGCGGAGCAGGAACGGCGACTCGTGCGCGGCGACCGGCCGGGCGCTCGTCTCGTCGAAGCTCACGATCCGGTCCTTGAACCGGGTCGTCTGGAAACCGGTGCCCATCATCTCGGCGGGGGAGACCCCGCAGCGGCGCAGCGCCGAGGCCAGGTTGTCCAGGTTCGACCACTGGCCGGTCGGGCTGGTCATGTACCTCGCGACCCGGCTCGGGTCGAAGCGCTGGTCGACCCACTCGCCGTCGATGTCGTGCGGCTCGGGCTCCCAGGTGCCGATGAGCTCGAAGGGGACGTCGTCGGCATGGGCCCGGACCTTGTCAGCGGGCGTACCGGCATAGACGAGGTTGCCCAGGTCGGGCACTTCCCCGGCCTGCAGTTCGCCGATCTCCTCCAGTCGGTCCCGGTACATCTCCTCGGTCGCTCCCGGGCGCAGCAGTTCGCTGCGCGCCCCGGTGAGCACGTCCCAGTAGGAGCGCTGGATCGCCGCGATCTCAGGGTCCGAGGCGTACTCCGGCAGCTCCATCTCGTCGGTGCGTCCCTCGGTGCGGGCGATCTCGGCCTCGGCGTGGGTGATGAGGTCCTCGACGCCGAGCGCCGTGCGCAGGTTCTCCCGCGCGCTCTCGACGGCCGCCTTCACGTAGGCCTCGGCCGGTTCGGCATCGACGAAGAAGGTGGGCAGCGAGCGGTCCTTCGCGTCGCGGCGGAGCATGATCTTCGATCCGGGGCGGGGCCTCTGCTCGCCGGGGGCCACGTAGTCGGCCACGGCGAACATGCTCTCCCGGTCGAGGTGGTAACTGTCGGGCACGTCGAGGATCTTGCGGCCGCGGCCGAGCTCCGGGTGCGTGGTGCCGGTCTCACCGGCGGCCCGTCCGGGCATGTCCTCGCGCTCGATGCGCTGGCCCAGTGCGAAGCGCAACAGCCGTACGGCGTCCTCGGGAGTGGGGGAGGGCACCGCGATCCCCCCGGGCACCCGGTGGTTGGTGCTGTAGCGCAGGACGGTGCCGTTGTCGTAGATCCGGGTCCCGGCGTACTCCTCGTGGAGCGTGTCGGTCAGCCGGATCTCCATTCCGGTCCCCGCCAGCCTCGCCTTGATCTGGCCCGGTTCGCGGTCGCGCATCACCTCATAGCTGATGCCCTGGGCCTTGAGCTCGTCGAGCAGCGCCACCGAACGCGCCACGGCGCGCGGCGACATGAACCGGTTGCGGTCGATACGGCCGGTCTGGGGGTCGCGGCCGCCGTCGATGGCCCACTCGCGGACCTGCTCGTATTCCTCCTGGCTCATCTTGTCCATGAGCGCCGTGAGTCCCGCGGCGTCGTCGTTCGTCATGGCCCGGCCGGCCTCGTACGGCGCGCCGTTGTCGTCGAGCCGCCAGAGCTTCATGTTCCCGCGGCGGGGGTCGGCGAGGGTCTCGACCTCGCCGCCGGCCACGCGCGCGATCGTCTCGTCGGGGATGTAGAGCAGGTCCGTTCCCGCGCGCTTCACGGTCGCGCGCTCGGACCAGGCCGGGTCGTAGGGGCTGACCGGCAGCCGGACGGAGCGCGGGTCGACCTGCGCTCCGACGCCCGTCGCCCGCGTGAACTCCCGCTGCAGCGACTGGTAGCGCTCGTTGCCTGAGGTGTGGTCACCGAACTGCGGCTCGTAGTCGCGGACCTTCTCGGCGAATGCCTGGTCGATCGCGGTCAGGCAGGCCGTGACACCCAACTGGGGGTCGGCCAGAGCCGTGCCCTGCTGACCGAGAATCTCGTCGACCCGGGCACGGATCGCCTTGGCCTGAGAGATCGGAATGATTTCCCCACTCTGCTCTCTTGCTTCTCCGACTGCCTTGTAGAACACGTACTCATAGAAGTACCTACGCAGTCCATGCGCCTTTTTCATCTCTGTCAGCCTCCTGCGGACGCTCGGGTTTCTCAATATCTATAGATCCTATCCCGATGATTCGAAAGATGATGAAGAATGATTCGAAACGTGAGTCAAAAGGATTCGATGCGCTCTCTGAGTCGCGCGCATCCGTCCGGACAGAGTTCTATGATGGACTCATCATGAGTAGCCTCCGGATCTCCCACCCAGTTCTCGCCCGGCAACTCGTCGACCCTGCTCTGGGTGACGTACTGACAGCGGGAAGCGGCAAGAAGCCCGAATGGCGCTGCGAGACCGACCCCCGGCACGTGTGGACCGCCGCCGTGTACAGCCGCGTCAGCGGCGTCGGCTGCCCCGTCTGCGCCGGGAAGCTCGTGATCCCGGGCGTCAACGACCTGGCCACCACGCACCCCGATCTCGCCGCACAGCTCGTCGATCACGGACTCGGCACCCGCCTGAGCGCCGGATCCAAGACCAAGGCCGAGTGGCGCTGCAACGCCGATCCCCGGCACGTATGGACGTCCCACGCCGGCAACCGTGTACTCGGACGGGGATGTCCGGTGTGCGCCAACCGGCTCGTGATCCAGGGCGTCAACGACCTGGCCACCACGCATCCTGACCTGGCCGCACAGCTTGCCGATCCGTCGGCCGCCGGAACCGTCTGCGCGGGGAGCACACGGAAGATGCGGTGGCGCTGCGCCGTCGACCCCGAACACACCTGGAACGCCCGCCTCGTCGACCGCAGTAAGAACGGCACCGGCTGCCCGTACTGCTCCGGACACCGTGTGCAGCCCGGCGTGAACGACCTGGCCACCACGCACCCTGACATAGCCGCACAGCTTGCCGATCCCGGCACAGGACGGACCGTCAGCGCCGGGAGCGTGACGAAGGTCCGATGGCGGTGCCAGGCCGATCCCCGGCACATCTGGGACGCGCAGGTCAACAACCGGGTGACCGGGAACCTCTGCCCCGTCTGCGCCAACCAGACCGTCCAGCCCGGTGTCAACGACCTCGCGACCACCCACCCGCACATCGCCGCGATGCTCGTGGACCCGGCGGCCGCCGCCACGGTGACCGCCGGGTCCAAACAGGTCCTGCACTGGCGTTGTCCGGACAACGCCGCACACACGTGGCCCGCGGCCTGCTACCACCTCACCGGGCCGAATCCGACCGGATGCCCCCGGTGCTTCGGACCGCTGCCCAGCCAGGCCGAGAACCGGCTCGCCGAGGCCGTACGCCGGCTCGCCGCCGGACACCGCGTTCTCACCTCTCACCGCGGCTCACTCGACAACGGCCAGGAGCTCGACATCGTGGTGCCCGGTCTCGGCCTCGCCGTCGAGTTCAACGGCCTCTACTGGCACAGCGTCGAGGCGGGCAGGAAACCGGGTTACCACGCCGCGAAAAGCGCCGCCGCACGGGCCCGGGGCCTGCATCTGCTGCATGTCTGGGAGGACGACTGGCGCGACCGGCCGGACATCGTCGTGCGCGCGCTGGCGCACCGGCTCGGTGTCACGAGACGACTGACCGAGGTGCTCCCGGACGCAGACCCCCGCATCGCCGAGACCGTCTACGCCCGCACCCTGTCGCCGGACACCGCCACGGCCCAGGAGGCCCGTGCGTTTCTCGGGGCGCACCACATCCAGGGACCGGCAACGCTGACGCGGACGTTCGCGCTCCGTGACGGCCAGCGGGAGATCCGCGCCCTGCTCGGTCTCCGCTCTCCCCGGAACAACGCCCGGATGCGCCGGGCCGCCGAGGACTGGGAGATCCAGCGGTACGCCACCCTGGGGATCGTCCCCGGGGGCTTCACGCGGCTTCTCGCCCACGCCGGGCGGTCACTGCGTGCCGAAGGCATCAGTGTCCGGCGCTGGATCTCGTTCTCCAGCCACGACGTCTCCGACGGCGGCCTGTACCGGACGAGCGGTTTCACCGCGGAGGCCGAACTGCCCCCGGACTACCGCTACGCGGGCAACCTCACCGGATGGAGGCGCGTTCCCAAGGAGCTGTTCCAGCGCCGCCGCTTCCGGGAGGACGACAGCCTCGTCTGGGACGAGACCTGGACCGAGCGGACCGCCGCCCAGCAGAACGGCCTGGTGCGCATCTACGACGCGGGCAAGACCCGCTGGGTGAAGACCCTCTGAGCCCGGCGGCCGCACCCGCCACAACGACTCCGGGGTGTGCCGAACACGACCGTCCCGCACACCCCGGAGCCACCCGCACCAGGAACAGCCCTACTTCGACTTCATCTCGATCGCCATCGCCCGGTCGAACGCACCGTCGGCGATGATCTCCCAGCTCGGCAGCGAAGCGAGGTACTGATAGAACGCAGCATGGACCGTCACGGTCGACAGCGAGCGCACATCGTCCTCGGTGACGTCCTCCCCGGCGTACATCCGCGAATCCTCCTTGCCGATGTACCCGTTGAGCCGGCGCGCCGCCTCCGCGTACCGGCCGGAACGCACGTGACTGATGTACGTCTTCGACCCGTCCGCGCTGCACAGCTCACCGTCACCGCCGACCGAGAAATGCTCGTGATCGCGCTCCAGCTCGGTCTGCGCCGACTTGTACGCCTCGCTGATCTCGATGTCCAGGCTCTTGACCTTTGCCGATCCGTCCGGATTGACCAGCATCTCCATGCTGATCAGGCCCTCGGCGTAGACAAGGCGCTGCCTATCGGAGAGCTGCGCCTGGACCCGGGCGATCTCGGAGACGACCTCGACGTTCTCCAGGAACTGTTCGTCGGAGAACAGCGCCGAGGCTGCCTCGTAGTCCTCCGGGTCCACCATGACCGGTGAGTTCGGGTCCCGGCCCTCGGTCAGGGCGGTCATCGTGATGATGATCTCCATGACCTCGTCGGAGTACACGTCCGGGTCCAGGCGCTCGATGTCGACATCCCGGTATCCATAGGTCTCCTGGTAGAGCCTCTTGGCATCCTCCGCCCTAAAGGCCTGCCGCATGCGCTTGTCCAGCATCGCGCGGAAGTCGGGCTGGTTCATCCGGACGTCGAATTCGCCCGCCGAGGAGAGCGTCGGGATCGTCTGCAGCGAGTAGTCGTGCCCCGGATGCGTGATCTTGTTCTTGAACAAGCGCCACGACATCGGCAGGATCGTCTCGTTGCGGTTCCACACCGGAGCATCGCCGGCGCGGAAGACGATGCTGTTCCGCTCGCTGATGAAGTTCATATCGTTGTAGCTGATCAGCGGTTCCTTCTCGGTCTGCATCGTGTACTGGACCCGACCTTCGGTCTTTCCGCCGACGATCTTGTCCAGGTCCTGGCTGATGCTCTTCGAGTTGATGTACGAGCGGTGCCTCGTGCCGCTCATCTTCTCCAGCGTCTCGATCATCGAGTCGTCGGTCGACTTCAAGAAGACGATGTTGCTGGTGTTGTGCGTCGGCATGAAGTCGTCCATGACGTAAAGGTGCCGTTCGTCGGCGACGCTGATGCACTGCACCTCCTCGTCACGCACGTACTCGACGCTGACGACCCGGTTGCCCGAGTTGTCGTCGCGCTCGACCCACCGCTCTGCCTTCCGGGGGAGCAGGAACGGGTTGAGCTTCTGCAGGCGGATGTTCTGGACGCGGTACGCGTCGCGGGCAGCCTTCTTCTCCTCCTGCCAGGGGGACGTGAACATCACGTTGGTCTTGACGTTGACCGAGACGCGGCCGCCGAGGGACCGCACGAGCGCCTGCACGCCTTCGGCGAGTTCGCGGCTGGCCGAGCTGAACTCCATCTCACCCTTGGCGCTGATCGTCCCGTCGGTGTCCATGACCCCGCGAAGCAGGTCGAGACGCTGCTGGACGGTGCCGTAGAGGTACTGCTCGTGGATCGACTTCTCCCACGAGCGCTTACCGGCCAGCCCGAGGTCACGCAGTCTGGCTCCCAGGCCCGGAAGACCCCAGCGGCGCATTCCGTTCTTGTCGACACCGTAGTCAGCGACCTCCTGACCGCGTCGACGAAGCTCGTCGACCACGAAGGCATCCTGCTTCGAGATCACAACGAAGCCATCTCGGCTACGGATGTGACCATCGCCGAGCACCACGCCCAGAACGTACGGATCCACCGGAGCGTCGAAACCTTCGTAGACGAGCGGCTCGATGCGGGGCAGATCAACCTGCTTACCGGCATCAACGCGACGCTTCAGCTCCATCGTGTCGATGACCTCCGAGACACGCACCGCGGTGCGGCCGTCGGGGCCAGTGCCGACGTATCGACGCTTGCCGTGCTCGTCGGTACCGCCGAGGTAGCGGATGGCCGACTTCCACCGCTCGACCTGCCAGAGGTGCTGCTCGCAAACCTCCGACGACGATCCGTCGCGAAGGGTGACCCGATAGACGGGTCGCACGCCCTTCGGGAAGACGCCAGTGACCGTCGTGCGCGTGCCGAACGGCGTCAGGATCTCGTCGCCGACCTTCGTGTCGCCCATCCGCTGCCATCCGGAGGGGGTCGCGATCAGCGTGTGAAGAGCCGCCGCATTTCCCTGCACGATCTTGTCGACGCTCTCGCCGTACACATCCCGCAGCTGCTGAAGCGTCTGAAGGATGATCGTGAACTGCTGTTCCTGCCCGAGACCGATGGAGAGCATCGTCTCGAAGCCCGCGATCCCCTTGCCGTCCGACTGCAGGTTGCCCAGCTCGTCGAGCATGAACCGGGTGCGGTACAGCGGCTTCTGATTGCTCTTCGTCATGTACGACTGATCGAAGCTCACATCGACCAACTGCTTAATCAAGATCAGGAGCAGCCGGGCGTACTTCGTCAGGTGCGGCGGGGTGACCAGGAAGACCGCCTTGGGCGACTCCGAGTAGTGCACGATCGTCTGCGTGATCGCACGGGAATCCCCGGTGACCTTCTCCGGTGCCCCCGAGACCGTCAGATCGAGCCGGTCCTCCGGGAACGTCGTGTCCGCCGGTTCGTAGCGCAGGATCTTCCCGTCCTTCGTCCCGCCCTCACGGACGGGGCGGAGCTCGCGCAGCACACCATTCTTGACGATCTTCTTGCCCGTCACCGGCTCGATAACGTAGTGCCGGCCGTTGAGCGAGAGCTGATAGCCCTTGCGGAAGTGGAAGTAGAAGGTCCGCACGAGCATCTTGGTCTGCGGGTTGACCAGCTCGAGCTTGATCCACGCCTCGTCGGCCGGGAAGATCCCCTTGAAGTTGTACCTGGCCCAACCCTCGCGGCCGAGGATCTCCTCGTGGTCGAAGTCCGGGCCAAGGGCCTCCGTGAACATCGGGTCGCCATAGGCCGTCCAGACGGCCTGCTGGCCGATGAGATGATCCCGCTTCAGATAGGTCTGCGAGAACCGCACGCCCAGCCGGCGCGGGAACGACAACCCGGCCAGGTCCGTGTTCTGCGACGGCCGACCCGAGGTGAGGGTGGCGATCGTCGGGTCCGTGAAGAAGCTCATGCCGGTGATCGCGATGCCGTAGACGGAGCTCAGCATCTTCTCGGCTCCGGCCATCGCGACCAGGGAGTTGTGCGCGTTCGAGACCATCGTGCGCATCGTGTTCCGCGGGAGGGCCTGCGTGGCGTTGAAGTACAGCGTCAGGAGGTCCGCCTCCGCCTGGCCCTCCCACAGGAACGCCTGCGCCGCCGCCTTCTCCTGCTCCTCGAACAGCGCCTCCTCGTCGTCCTCGAACTCCCCGGCCTTGATGCGCTTCTCCAGCTCGGCCTCGGGGTTCTTGAGCTTCTTCGAGGTCAGCTGCACGAACAGCTGGTAGCAGTTGTAGAGCGTGACCCTGCCCCACATGTCGTCCAGCCGCTGCTCCAGCGTCGCCGGGTCCATGCCCGTGGCCGCGGCGTACGCCCGCAGCTCACGCTCCTCCTCCAGGTAGTAGTCGATCAGGCCGTAGGCCGCGCGCTTGAAGGCGTTGTTGGCCGAGTTCGGCCACACCGGATCCTCGCCGCCGCTGACGGGGAAGAACACCTCGCCGATGTTCTCGATGTACAGTGCGCACTTCGTCGAGTTGCCCTCGCGCGCGGCCTCGGCCGCCATCCCCAGGGGGTTGTAGATGTCCGTCTTCATCGGGTTGATGAGGTTGAACTGCACCGGCTCGTACCCGCGCATGACGAACGGGATGTAGTTCTTCACCAACAGCTCACCCTTCGGGTCGTTCACGACCATGTTCGAGGGGTTCTTCTCGCGGCTCCACATGTCCAGCACGGGCTCGATATACGTCTGGCCCTTACCTGCGCGGGTGATCGCCAGCACCATCGTGTTCACCGGAGCCGTATCGACGATGTACGCACCGGCCGGCCGCTGCACCTCGTACGCCGGGAACGTCCAGTCGTCACGGATCAGATCGGCCACGGTCTTGTACCGGCCCAGCTTGTCCCGGTTCTTGCCGTCCGGGTTGTACGGGATCTGCGTCGTGTCGTACTTCTTGCGCAGGGCGGGGTCGTCCGGCAGGCCGGAGGCCTCGAAGAGCGCGTCGCCGAACTCCTCGTCGATGACCGGCAGAGTCCTGGTGACCGGGCCCGCGTCGTCGTCGACGACCTCGCCCTTGTAGTAGAGGAGGGTGCCGTGCTCGTCGATGATGTCCTTCTCCGCACGCTGGGAGACCTCGACGGTGCCCAGCCCCTTCTTGCGGAGCATCATGTGGCTGATCATCGAGCTGACCTGCACCGCGGAATGCGCGCCGGCGTCCGGGAACCACTCGTAGTTCTGCTGGACCTCCTCCGGGAGCGCGATGTGCTGGTCGCCGTGGTGCTGGTTGATGTCGCTCGTGTCGTGCATCAGGTTCGCCGCGGCGACCCGGCGCGCGGACCAGGTGCCGATCACGAGCATGACCAGCAGGCCCGAGCCCAGGGAGAGGAAGAGCTTGAACGCCGAGACGGAGACCAGCTGGTCGCCCACGCTGATGCCGTCCGCCGCGTTCCGGCCGCCGTCGTCCGGAGCGTCGGCCGTGTTCTGCCCGCCCGGCGTCCACCAGCCGGGGACCGACACTTCTTCCGTGCTGGCGTAGCACGGGGAGGTGGCCTCCGGCGTGCCCGCCTCGGTCACCGGGCGGTAGCAGGTCACGACCGCCCCGCCCTGACCCGTCGTCGTCTCCTCGACGTAGTACGAGGCCGGAGAACTGCCCGCCGGGCCGGTCAGACCGTTACTCATGGCCGCACCCACCGAGAGCACCGCCGCGGCGATGACCGAATACAGCACCCAGGCCGCGATCGCCACGATCACCCCCGCGACCACTCCCACGACCACGCCCGGGGTCGCCGACCTGGGTGACTCCAGCTTGCCCCGGTCGAGCTGCTGGTCGTCGTGGACGTTCCTGTTCCTCAGGGTCTCGCCCGCGCTCCGGGCCGAGATCTTGTCCCAGTTGCTCGCCTTCGGCCGCAACGCCTTCCGCTTGTTCAGAGCCATCTCATTTCCTGCTTCCCGCTGCGCCTCGTGTTGTTCCCGCCTGCCGCGCCTGCATCCGCAGACGCCGACGGCGCATGGAGCACGAGCCCATGCGCCGTCGGATCACCCTGTTGAAATCCGGTCTGCTCAGCCGAACAGACCCGATGCCGCCCCGCCGATGAATCCCGCCGCACCAGAGAGCAGCGAGAGCGCGACGACGAGGGTGATGAGGACCGTGTTCGACCGCTTCTGCACCTCCGCGGCCCGGGCCATCGCAATCGAATACGAATCGCGGTCGGACTTCAGGTCCAGGATCGTCTTCTGGTAGCGGCGGTCGATTGTCGTCTCCAGCGCCTCCATCTGCGTGAGCAAATCGGTGTTGCGCTGGGTGGCCGAGTCGGTCTGCTCCTGCTCCAGGTCGAGACGGTGCTGCCATTCCGCGTCGCGCGCCCGCATCTGCGCGATGGCGTCCTGGCGATTGCGCTCGAACTCCGCCTCCATCTGCCGGATCCGGTCGGCGTGCTCGTTGCGCAGCGACTCCAGCAGGTCCTCCTGCTCGCGGCGCAGGATCCCGACCTCGTCCACGGTCCGCTGGTGCTCGGCAAGAGCGTTCGCCTGGGCGATGTCGGCCTGCCGGTTGTCGCCCACGATCCGCTGGATCTCGTCCTTCCACCGGCCCAGGCGTTCCTCCTCGGCCGCCAGGAACTCAGCCTGGCGCTCGGCCAGCACCTCGAAGATCCGGCTCGTGCCGACCTGCATCTTCAGCTGCGCGTCGGCGCGCCGCACGCGCAGGATCTCCTGCAGGTCGTGCGAGCGCGTGTTCTCGATGACCCGGTCGATCTCGGCGACCGCGTCGGCCTGCTCCCGCTCCATCCTGGGGCGGTTGCGCTCCTTGTACTGGATCTCCGCCTGGATCGCGGCCTGTTCCGCCAGCTTCTTGGCCTGGGCCTCGTGGTCCTGGACGATCCGGGCACGGGCCTCCCTGATCCGCTGTTCCTTCTGCCCCTGGCGGTCCTGGTGCGCCTGCTCGGCCCCGTCCTTGAGCGCCTTGTAGCGCGATCCCTCACGGTCGGTGGCCACGTCGCGGATGACCTGCTCCACATGCGCCGACATGAGGGTCACGTAGAGCGTGCGCAGTTCGTCCTCGTGCGCCTGGCGCAGTTGGGCGAGGTCCGCGTTCGCCTGCCGGTTGAGCTGGGCCACCTGGTCGCCGAGCCACTCGGTCGCGCCCTGCGGCACCGCGATCTGCACGACCGGGGCTCCGATCGCGAACGTCGCGTTGAACTCGTCCAGGCGGACCTCCAGATCGAGTTCTTCGGAGAGGAAGCGGCGGGCGATGGCGTCGCGCACCTGCTCCTGGTCGGCCAGCAGCACCTCGTCCCCGTCCTCGGAGGGGTAGGTCTCCGGGCCGTCGGCCCCGTAGACGTCCGTCTCGTCCCCGTCGACCTCCTCGAAACCCGCGGTCTCGTCGAACGCCGGCTCGGTCTCGGTCTCGGCCTCGACTGCGGCCGCGGCCGTGACCCCGGTACCGGAGTCGTCCGTGTCCGTGCTGTCCTCGGGGCCGGGACCGTCGGTCCCGTCGTCGAAGAGGAATTCGTCCGGTGCCTCCTCGAAGACCGGCTCGTCGCCGGTGTACTCCGGCACATCGTCCTCGTCGCCGGGGATCGGATCGAAGATCTCGTCGCCCTCGTCGTCATCGTCGAGCCCACCGGCCGTGCCGGTGTCCGTGTCCGTGTCTGCGTCCGTGGCCAGCCCTGCGTCCGGGCCCGCGGTGTCCGCGCCGTCGGCGGACTCCGCCTCGACGACACCGCTGTGCTCCGCCCACACCTGTGCGCCGACGGCCTCCTTCAGGGACGTGGCCCCCGAGGACACACGCTGTGCCTGGGCGAACGTCGCGTCGGCGACCAGATCGACCACCAGTTCGCCGCCGGGCTTCTGCCAGACGACCGCCCAGGCGTACACGGCATTCGTCAGGAGCGAGTACTCCTCCATCCGCGCGAGGGTGCCCTCGTCGGGGATGAGGCCGACGACCTCCTCCTCCAGCATCTCGGCCGTCGCCACGGTCCTGATCTGATCCGAGTCGATGAGCTCGATGATCGAACCCTTGGCCTCGTCGCGGCCGTGCCGCCTGCTCAGACCGCCGACGGCGTCGGCGGAGAGCACGAGCATGACCCACGCCGTGCCGCTGGGGAAGGCGAAAGTCCTGTTCTCTCGCAGCAGTTCGACCGCCGCCGGGATCGCCGTCTCTCTGACCACGGAGGAAAGAAGCTCGTCCGGCTTCTTCTTCCGATCCTTCTTACGGCCTCCCGCAGTCGCTCCCAGAATGCCCATTGCTGTCGATCCCTTCGATGATGAAACACAATTCGCCTGGTATATGAGTAGCCTATCGCCGTCCTCTCAATAACATCAAGGAGAGGTGATTGAGAAGTCTTTGACTTGTTTCCGAAAGTGAGTCGAGTGATGTTCTCGGCGAGTCGGAGCCGAGAACACGGGTCAGCGCACCGCGCTCACCTCGATGTACGCATCCGAGACGAGCAGCTTCTTGTCGTCGCTGACCAGCTCCCCGACGACATCGACCCGGATCCGCCGCTCCGACGGGTTCTCGTTGATGAAGGCCGCGACCGCGGTCGTCACCTCATCCGTCATCTTCGCCACGGCCGTTCGCGCACCACCCGCGTTGGAATCCGTATCACCCTTGTCCTCGACGAGGTACTGAAGCACCCGCTGGTCCACCGCGACCCGCACGTTGTGCTTGACCAGCACCTCCTGGACCATCTGCTTCAGCTTGTTGCGGACGATCTTCGTCTGCGTCGCCTGGGACAGCGGCTGGAACGGGATGATCGCGTCGATACGCCCCAGGAGTTCGGGCGGGAAGCGGTTGTCTCCCGTCGTCGACGAGATCGAGCGCCGGATGAGCTTCTTGTACGCCTCCAGCTGTTTTCCCGAGCCCGTGTCGTCCGAGGCGTACTGGGCGATCGTCCGGTAGATCTCCGAGCCCGCGTTCGTCGTCAGCACGATGTACGTGTTGAGGAAGCTGACCTGGCGGTTGTGATCGTCCGAGAGCCGGCCGTCGTCGAGCACCTGCAGAAGGACACGTGTCACCAGCGGCGAGGCCTTCTCGATCTCGTCGAACAGCAGCACCGCGTGCGAAAGGTCCCAGACCCGTTTCGTCAGCTCGGAGCGGAAGCTCGCAAGCGAACTGTCCTCCGCGTACTCGGTCATGTCGAAGCGGATCAGGTGCCGCTGGTCGTCTCCGAAGAGCAGCTTCGCCAGCTGCTTCGTGAGCTCGGTGTTGTGCGTGACGACGAAGTCACCAGCCTGATAGAGGTGCTCGAGATCGGCGACATAGATGCACACCATGTCCTCGTGTGCGTCGAGCTTCTCGATCGCAAGAATCGGAACCTGGTCGCGCCTCTTGGTCCGGATGCGAACCTGCGATGCAGCCTCCCGAGCCCGCTCGATCTTTCGGGGCAACGAGAAGAACATCTCCTTCAACTCATTGTCGACGCCGGCGTACACGGTGTACTCCGTGCGCTCGGAGCGCACGCCGCCGTCACGACTGGGCCACCCGGGTCGCACATTGACGCGAACACGGGCATCGACCCCCAGCGAAAGAAGGAGAAGTCGAACGTCGTCAGCGAGTCCGCTGTTGGAGGTCGCGTAGGTGACGTTCTGACGTCCACTACTTGAAGAACGACTGCCAATTGAGCCGTCTGTATCGAACAGGCCCTGGACAAGCTCCCAACGCTGTTCGATCGATGCCGTCAGGTACTCCATAGGGATCCGCTTTCCAAACGAATCGTGACCGATCAGCCGAGAAGCCGCACCCGTCAACGCGTGTCGCGTCTTCATCCACTTACGCGTGGGGCCAGTCGCATGCCGCTCAGGGTCGAGGAGGAACTGCCAGCTGTAGTTCTTATCAGTCATGCGCTGATACCCAGCTGCGCCGACACCAGCCGCAACCCGCTCGACGATCCACTCATCCTTGCTCGAAAGAGCCAGGGTCGGGCCCGTGAGGCACCCATCTCCGATCAGAGCACCGACGGTGTACGGGTCGATCTCAAAGTCACGTTCAGGCCACTGCACCGGCTCGTTCATCGGAATTGCGTATCGAGGAGTGCCACGCCCGTTCTTCGATGCGCTGTTGTCGATCAGCACACCACGCTCCAGGATCTCCCGCGTCGACCAGGTGCGCCACCGGCTGCCTTCCGACGAGTTGTGGTTCGTGGGACGGACGGACCAGAGATGGTCGCCAGAAACATCCAGGTGCCGTCCATCAGCGAGGTGCACGCGGAAGACTTCCTGCTCACCCTGGGGGAAGACCCCGAGCACCTCCTCCGGACGGCCGTCGCGAGCGAAGACGTAATCGCCAACCCGAAGCTCTCCCGCCGACCTCCATGAAACCGAACCGTCAGGCGTCCAAACCGGGATCCGTGTGGACACTGTGGTGGCCTTTCCAACACCGCTCGCGCCGGTGAAGAGCATGCTCGCCATCGGTCGCGTCGAGTCGTGCAGATCCGCCACCGACAGCTGCAGCCGCCGAGCGACGGCGCGCGTGGCCAGGTCCTGGCTGAAGACCCTCTCGTCCAGCTGCGCCTTGATCTTCGCCCCGTCGACTCGGAACGCCACGTTGACGCCCAGCGACTCCTGGAGCACGTCGGCGAGCAGCTCCCGGTCCATCGCCCGGCCCGTCAGGCGGTGCCAGCCCACCATGCCGTCCAGGACGAGGATCGACTTGCGCGGCTGCGCGCTGGCCGGCATGTAGCGCTCGGTGTACTCGTAGATCTGGCGGAAAATGTGATCGTCGTAGAACTGGTCGGCGACCCCGTATCGCTCGGCCATCCCCTGCAGGATCCGGATCGTCGTCTCCTGGTCCGGGGGGCTGAGGTTGATCCTCTGCAGGCGCTCGACCAGCGGCTGGTTCGGCGAGATGTGCTGGTGGAACTCCTCGTACGTCGTCGCGGCGATGATGCGGATGCCCCGGGTTCCCGATGCGGCGAGCACAGGCTTGATCGCCTCGACCGCGGCATCGGAGAGCTGGACGATCTGATGGAACTCGTCGATGAAGAGCACCAGTTCGCGCCCCTCGGCGTTCACGAAACGCTCGGCCTCGTCGAAGAAGGCCTTGAGCTTCGCCGCCATGAGGTTGCCGTCGCCCGCCTCGGAGACCATCCGCGCCAGGTCCACCTCCAGGTAGAGGCGCTCGGCGTCCTGCTCCATGGCCCCTTGGACGAGCATCGTCTTCCCCGACCCCGCGGGCCCGAGCAGCAACGCGTTGCACAGCTCCGCGCGGCTCAGCGACGCCAGCAGCTGCAGCTTCTCGCGTTCCCGGCCGATGATCTCCCGCCCGGCCTTCTTGAGCGGGTCCGACAGCGTCGACAGGAGCGGGTAGCCCTCATGGAGACGTGCGTCCTGGAACATGCTGCGGATACCTCTCGACAAACCTATGAATCATTTGATAGATCAGTCAAAACATTATCATGAATGACACTCGATAGAGGGATTGGGGGCGAGTCAGACAGGATGCGACAGAGCCCCGGAATGCATTCCGGGGCTCTGTCGAGTCATGCTCTGTCTGTGTTCCGGGTGTTGCTGCACAGGCCTCGGCGGCCTGCTCTCCGGCCTGACGCCTCTTTGGCCTGACGCCACCCGAGGTGGAGAGGCCACGGGTCCGGAAACGACGGTTTCCCGCTCCCGGCGGGAACGGGGAACCGCGTGGCTGACCTGGGTCTCGTGGTGGCCGCCTAGGCGGTCAGCTCCGCGTGAGCCACGCCGTTGACGAATGCCGCCCACTCGCCCGAGGTGAAGACGACGGCCGGGCCGCCCGGGTTCTTGCTGTCGCGCGCGGCGACCACGCCGGCGTCCCGCAGCACCGCCACTTCGACGCACTGGCCCTGGGCGCTGCTGTAGGAGCTCTTCTGCCAGGTCGCGGTGGTGAGGTCGGGTCGGGTCATACTGAGCACTCCTCAGATATCAGTTGCAGGGAAGACTCGATCAGCGCGCGGGATTCGTCGTGATCGAGGGCTATCGACAGGAGACTTTCGAAGATCGAGGTGTACCGAACCCGATCCGGCTCAGCCTCCAGGAAGAGATCTCCGGCCGGACCGTCGAGGTAGGCGATCCCAGGGTGGTCCGGGAAGGTCATGACGGAGAACGCACCGAGCATCCCGGGATGGGCCCCGGCGCTGAAGGGGATCACGCTGACATCGATATGCGGTGCGGCCGCCGCGGCCTGGAGATGCCGCAGCTGCTCGGCCATGACCGAGGGGCCGCCGACGTGGTGGCGCAGAGCGGCCTCGCTCATGACGGCCGACAGACGCAGCGGGTCCGCGCCGGCGAGGCGTTTCTGACGGTCCATCCGCGCCCGGACGTGCTGCTCCACGTCCGCGGCCGAGGCCGCCGACCAGATGTCCCGGATGACCGCGCGGGCGTAGTCCTCGGTCTGGAGCAGTCCCGGGATGAACACCGGCTCGAAGTTCTGGACCGCGCGGGCCTCGGACTCGAAGGAGATGTACGCGGTGTACTGCTCCGACAGGTCCGCGTGGTAGGGGCGCAGCCAGTCCTGCTGGTCGGTGTTCGTCGCGAGTTCCACTATCTCGTCCCTGCGGGGCCCGTCGAGGCCGTACAGGTCGAGCAGGGCGGTCAGGGTGCGCTTCTGGGGCCGGGACCGGCCCGCTTCGATGCGGTACAGGGTCGCCCGGTTGATCCCTGTCCTCTCCGTGACGTCCTCCTGGCTCAACCGGGCCTGCGTCCGCAGCTTGCTCAGATGGCCTGCAAGACGGCGGAGGCTGACCGACGGTACGGACCGCGCCGGCGGCATGGCTGCTCCTCTCGTGGAGATTGTCTGCGCCGAGTCTGGCCCATGCCGGGCCGGGACACCAAGCGGCATCGCGAATGCATCAGATGCGAATGATGCTGTTGCATGTGCGACAGACACGGCTCATGCTGGGTGCTCCCAACGCGTAGCGCTGCGCTACGCGGATCGGCCGAACTCCGTCCTGGCTGCGGACGTCTGACGCCGCCGCAGGACCGGTTCCGTGTGCTCCGCCCCAACCAGGGAGGAACCTTGTCCACCTTCGTCTACGGCTACATACACCGCATGCCCCACATGTCCGCGTCGGATGTCGTACGTATGCGCAACGCGCTTCAGGGGTTCGCGTTACGACAACGCAGCCTTCTGGTGAAGACCTTCGTCCTGACCCGCCCCGAGATGCGGCTGAGCCTGTGGACGCGGATCGGGGCGACGTGCCGCGTGGCCCGGGCCGGTCTCGTGATGCCGACGCTGACGCACCTTCACCGGGACCCGCACCTCGCGCAGTTCATCTGTCAGGACCTGGCGGGCCGGATCGGTCACCCGGTGTGGGTCGCCGGGAGTGCGGCGTCGGCCGAGTCCGGTGGTCGGGAGGTGAAGCCCGGATGAGCGCGGCTCCGTCGCTGACCGCGGCCTGGCTGCATCTCGCACCTGTTCCGTCCGCGGTGAGCTGCTCACGGGCGTTCGTGACGCACACGCTCCGGTCCTGGGGGTGCGATGAGAGGGAACTGACGGACAGCGCCGTGCTGATCCTGTCCGAGCTGGTCACGAACGCCGTGAAGGCGACCGGGACGATGGCAGACCCGACCTACCCGGAGCTGGAGGACCTCGGCCTGATCGCCGTGCAGATCCGGGCCCACGAAGACACGCTCTTCCTGGAGGTCTGGGACAGCAGCCCCGAGTGTCCGCGGGCACAGGCCGCACACTCCGGCGCGGAGAGCGGGCGCGGTCTGCTCCTGGTGGAGGCCCTGAGCCTGCGATGGGGTTTCTCCGTGCCGTCCACGGGCGGGAAGATCGTGTATGCCGAGCTGGGGTTCACCGGCCCCGGACCCCAGGCACCGCTGGAGCCGTTGCCGGACGAGGTCCGCCGTGCCATCCGGACCAGACCCGGACCGCTGCACGCGATGGCGAGCGCCGGACTGCTCAAGCGGCTGCTCGTGGGTCTGCACATGTACTGAGGATCCGTGCACGCCGACGGCGCGGACACCTTCGTGGCGGGACACCATTCTCACCATGAGAAAGGACCCCTGGAGATCACTCCAGGGGTCCTTCCGTCAGGACCGCGTGACGGGCCTCAGCCGACCGCCGGCTCGTCGACACGAGCCTCGGCGGTCTGCTCCGCCTCGGTCGTCTGCTCCGGAGCGGCGGCGGCCTGGGCCCGCGCCTCCTTGGCCGCGGTCTGCGCCGCGCGCATCGAGGCGAACTGGTTGTTCAGGGTCGTGCCGTCGACCTTGAAGTCCGAGGGGCCGACCGACTTGGTGTTGACCACCAGGCCGTTGCCTCGCGTCGCGGGCATGACATTGCCCTTGAAGCCGTAGAGGGTGCCGACCGCCTTGCCGTCCTTGTCGAGGATCGGCTCGGTGTTCGGACCCGCGGCCTTCGCGATCTCCTCCATCTGGCTGGTGGAGTACGGCACGCCGTTGTTGAAGCGCGTCGTGCCGTCGTCTTCCTTCACGCGCTCCGACTTCAGGTGCAGATTCGTCTGCTTCGGCCCACGGGCATCACGGGCGTCCACCTGGACGTCCGCGTACACCGTCTTGCCGTCCTTGGTGACGTTGTTCTTGTAGACCTTCGCGATGAGGTTGACCCCGGTCATCGCGCCCTTGCCCTTGAGAAGTGCCATGATCTCTCCCTTTCGTCATTCCGGCTGCCGTTCGGCAGACCAGTCGTGATCATTCGCATCGTCCGGACAAGACCTGTGTGATACCGCCGAACGCTCTTTAGACTAATACTGCAATAGAGCATTCACAAGTATTCTGAATCGTCAGTGAGTCACCTGTCGAATCGTTTGCATTACCTCTCTCTCTTCATTCTCTTTCGCGGTGCCGGCCCGCAGGGGGCCAGTCGTGCCCGCACCGTCGCCAGGACGGCACGAAGAGACCCCTGCACCCGTGGGGGGGAAGAGGTGCGGGGGCCATGTGTCCGGCCGGACGGTCTTTCAGTTCAGACGCTCACCGGAGCACGTTGCGCAGCTGCTGCCCGTAGACGGGTCCGATCTTGTTGTGCCCGGCCTGCGTCAGGTGCACGGCGTCCTGGTACTGAGCGCCGTACGTGGACCCCCACCCGGCGACCGAGATGTGCGCGATGCCCTGACGAGCCGCCTCCTGCATCACCACGTCATCGACGTGGCGGCGACCGGCGTGAGCGGCGTCGCCGCGGCTCATGACGCCGTTGATGACGATCCGTGCGTTCGGGTACGCGGCGCGGACCGTGTCCAGCGTGCGGCGCAGACCGGCTACGATCTCGCTGTCGCTGCGCCCCTCGGTCGCGTCGTTGCCGCCGAGCGTGAGCATCACCAGTCCCGGGCTGCCCTCGGGGAGCAGGATCCGGTTCGAGGTGAGAGCGTCGGTCACGCTGCTGCCGAGCGAACCGGCCACGGCCGCGTACCCGCCGCCGCCGTAGGCGCGCTCGACGATCGAGGAGTACCCGCCGATATGAGCGCCCTGTTCGCCCCAGGAGTCGAGGTCGCACTGCGAGTCGCAGATGATGACCGCGGTCGAGCCGTTGATGCTCTCCGCGGACCAGAGGCGGCCGTTCTTCGCGATCGTGTGCGTCTTCTCGAACGGCACGTGCGTGCCCCGGCCGTCGTTCCAGACGTCGCGCGTCGGCCAGCCGAAGTCACCGGAGTTGCGGATCCACTTGTCGAAGGTGAACCGGTCGATGACCTTGGGCCCGGTGTGCGGTGCCCAGGTGATGACGCCGTGCAAGTCATATGTGCTAGTGCTGCGGCTCGTCGAGCACCCCGGCTGCCTGGAACCCGGATGCGGCCGCGTCCGTACTGCTCACGGCGGCATCGATCTCCGCCTGGACGCGCACCACGAGGTCCGCGTCCAGCGACGACGCCTTCGACCGGCGCATCCGCGCGGCCTGTTCGCTCTGCTCCCGCAGTTCGGCGATTTTCGAGCGCAGCACCAGCGGCCCCGTCCCGTCGGCCCTGGCCGGAACGGCCAGTTCGCGGGAAAGCCGGGTCATCGCCGCGACATCGTCCACCGGGAGATCGGAGATCGCCTCGGACTGACCGGACTTGTCCAGATACTCCATCGCCGCCAACAGCATCCGACGCCGTTCGGCCGCCGCCGCCGTGAAACTCGCCCGTGCCCTCGGCCCGACCTTCACGTCGGTGATGAAGTCGTAGCCGAGGTGGTGCAGGTCCAGGGCCTTGACCTCGTCGAAGTCGTACGCCGTGCCCGGGACGACCGCCAGATCGGCACTGACCTCACCGCCACCGGCCCGGGCGGCACTGTCCTTCCCGTTCTCCGCGTCGCCCGTGCCCGCGGAGGCCACCCGCAGCACCAGGCCCGCGGACGCCAGATCAGCGCGCAGCTCGTCCAGACGCTCCGCGTAGGCCAGCCGCATCGTCGCGATCCGGGCGTCCAGCACCGCCCGGCCCGCCGCACCCTGGGTGAGATTCCGCCCCCCGGGCTGGCCGTAGATCTCCCGGCCCAGCTGCTCGGCCTGCTGGCTGTCCTTCATCCGCTGCAGGGAGGCGTCCTGACGCAGCGCCATGAGCGAGAGCAGCCGCTGACCGTAGTCCTCCACCCGCTGCTGCTGTTCGTACCACTGGCCCGCGTCCCCGGCGAAAGGCAGGAAGTGCTGGTACTTGGCCATCACCCGCCGGTGATAGTCCTCCTCGAACCGGTAGAAGTCGTAGAGCGGCCTGGAGTCCTCCGCAGCCACACCCGCCCTCTCGGCCTTCTCCCACTGGCGCGACAGGTCCCGGTAGACGCTCGCCTTGGCCGTATGGTGCCGCAGGCGCGAGGCGTAGCTGCGCAGCCGGAAGCCGAAGGCCACCAGGTCGTCCCCGGTGCTCTGCCCGCCACCCCTGTCCGTCTGCCGGTCCGCCGCCAGCACCGCCATGCGGGCGTAGTCCATCCCCATGACGTCGAGCATCGGCGTGCGGACGCGCAGCTCGGTCTCGGGCAGGGCGCGCAGCATCTGGTACACGCTGTTGACCGCCCGCTCTGTGATCTGGTCCCGGCCCCGGTCGACCAGACGCCGCCACTGCGCCGTCGTGAGCCCTTCTTTCTCACGACGCTCGTTGGCGTAGTCCACGATCTTCTCCATGGCCGCGGGCATCGGGGACCCCGGGCGCTCCAGCTGCTCGGTCACCAGCTCGGTGACCAGCTCGTTGCCCTTGCGCATCCGCTGGTCGCGCGACCCGGCTCGCCACAGCGACCGGTCCTCCGGCAGGCAGGCCAGCAGGAACTGGGGGAGCGACTCGGCCCTGATGCGTTCGTGCGCCCAGCGCTTGATGAACGTGGTGACGTTGCGGCGCTCGTAGCCGACGGCGGAGGAGAGATGGGCGACCGCCTGCTTCTCGTCGAGGAAGGCGTCCATGCCGCGCCGGAGCCGGGACTTGTGCCGGTCGAGCAGCTTGCCGCGCTGGGTGCCGTCCTTCGCGAGCGACCCGGTGCCCGCGTCGACCATCGCCAGATGGCAGTGCACGTGCTCCGTGTCGACCTGGATCACGCCGACGTAGCGCAGGTCGTCGAAACCGCTCGTGCCCGCGCTCATCCGGTCCAGGCCGTGCATGACCGCCGTCCTGAGCTTCATCTGGTCGATGTGGCCCCGGTAGTCCCCGCGCGCCTCGCAGTGGAAGTCCTCGTCGACGATGCGGTGCCTGCGCAGGTACTCCTCGTCGAAGGACAGCACCGTCTTCAAGACCGTGTGCCCCGCGTCGAAATGACGCTGGATGTCCCTGCTGGCCGCGCGCAGCTGCTCGTCGGACAGGGACACGGAGCCGTACCCGAACGCCACACCGCCGTCGCCCTGCGCCTGGCGCATCGCCGCCTTGGCCTCGGTGCGGGAGATCCCTGCGCGTTCGACGGCGCTCTCCCGCGCCATGTACCGCAGGATGAAGTCGTCGGTGCGCAGCCGCTGGATCGGGGCCAGGGACTCGGTCGCGCCGTCACGCGCCATGTACCGGGTCACATAGCTCCCGGGCGTCCCCCCTCTGGACCCCCGCCCGCCCGGCAGCGGCACGCTGAACTCGTTGACGATCACGATGTCGGTCTTCAGGTTCATCGGTCCACGTCCCTTCTCTCACAAACCGACGGCCCCGGCCGCTGCCGGGCAGCAACCGGGGCCATGCTCCTGTCGTGCGCTCAGACGCCGGCTCAGCCGAAGTCGGGGCCTTCGTCGTCGAGCGGCAGTCCCGCATCCGTCTGACCGAACCCGTCGGGGCCCACGCCGGTCCTCCGCCGCGGTGCCTTGTGGCCCGGCTCGGAGGCCGGCTCGTCCAGCTCCAGCTCCAGCTCCAGATCGAGGTCGACCGGTGCCGGACGCGCGGGCCGCGGGGGAGCAGCGACCTGGCCGGCCTCCGGCTCGCCCGCCTGCAGCGCCTGGGCCACGCGCTCGTGGTAGAGGTTCTCCGGCGTGCCCGCGGTGCGCTCCCGCTGGGCCAGGTACTCCTCGCGCTCGGCGGCGATCTCCGCCTCGACCTGGAGCAGGCCGCTGCTCACCTCGTCGGCCTCGGTCTCCTCCTGGACGGCGGGGCTCGCCGGGTGTCCCGTCTGTTCGGTCAGGTCCAGCTCGTCCTCGGTGAACAGCGAGTTGATCGCGTCCGAGCGCGCCCGCAGTGCCCGCTCGTCGGTCAGGATCTGGGTGCGCTCGGCGCTGCCCTTGGAGTGATCGGCGAAGTAGTCCGTGAGGTCGTAGCCCGAGGACGTGAGGTCGATCTCGAGTCCTGCGGTGCCGTGGACCTGCGTGAACACCACCGGCACGTCGGACTCGGACTCCGTGCCCGAGGGGGCCAGCACGAGCGCGTCCACCGTGGCGGGCAGCTCCCACTCGATGCCCGTGATCTGCTCGGGGACGCCGAAGGACCGCGAGAAGTAGCCCTTCCGGGTCAGAGCGACCAGCTGCTCGTTGTCGAACTCGTAGAAGGCGTCGACCTTCTCGCCCTGGCCGGGGGAGTAGGTCACCTGGGAGATCCCGTACGGCAGCGGTTCGGCCGGAGTGATCGAGCGCAGCTCTCCGGTGATGTGCAGGTAGGGCCGGTGGTTCTCCTCCTTGCCCCGGTGCCTGAGCTCTGCCGATTCGACGAGGACGCCGATGTCGGCGTCCAGTCCTTCGTAGCGGTACGTCTCGACGCCGCGTTCGCGCAGGATCCGGTCGGCCCACACGTCGTTCATCGTCAGTCCTGCGGTACGCATCACTTGCTCCTCTTCCTGGTGTTCTTCTTGTTTCGGGTCTCGGTCTGTGCGGCGGGTGCGCGCGAAAGCGCGGCATCGGGGCCGCCGGTGCGTCCGTCGCGGACCTTCTGGATCAGCCGCGTGCCCCAGCGCCACAGGCCGCGCATGAGGACGAGCACACCTGCGGTGATCAGGAGCACCAGGAAGAGCAGCGGCGTCAGCCACATCGCGATCGTCCCGGCCGAGGTCAGGGCACCCTGCGACGCGCCGGACTGCTGGTGCAGCCAGGCACCGAGCATCGGGATGACGACCGTTGCCGTCACGTACGCGAGCAGGTAGTCGGCGATCAGAACAACGGAGCGGATGAACACGGTCCAGATCGCGACCGGGATCCAGGGCCTGGGGGCCTTCGCGGGCCGCCTGTTCTTCTTCTCGGCGGGCTTGCGCGCGGCGGGCTTGTGCGCCGGTGCGGCAGCCATTGCGGTCTCGCCGGTCTGCTCGTACTCGGTCCTGTCCAGGGTCCTGGCCGTCATGGGTCTTGTCCTTCGTGTCGTCGTTGCGTGTCTCGTGTCCGTGAGGGGGTGGCGGGAAGAAGCGGTGCAGCCCGGTGCTCCGTCCGGCGGATCAGCCGCCCGTGCTCCGCGTGGGAGCCGGTGTCGGCGTCGGTGTAGGTGCGCGCGTCGCCGTCGCCGTCGTCGTGGGCGTCGCGGCACGGCCCGTCGCGGCCGCCCCGTGCTCTTCTCCGGCTGCGGCGAGGAGGTCGCGGGTCTTGTCCGATGCCCGGTAGGCGTCCAGCGAGGTGACCGTGCCGTCCTGGGCGGTGCGGTAGGTGAACACCACGTATTCGCTCGCGCTGTCCGGTCCGCTTACCGCGACGGGATCCATCCGGGTCACTCCGGCGTAGGAGTAGTCCTGGCCGTGGATGCCGCTCACGTCGATGTCGAGCTGTGCCGGCGTGTAGACCGTCCCGACGCCCCTGCTCGATCCCGTCGCCGTCATCCACTCGGGGATGAACTCGGTCAGGACTCGCGATCCGTTGTCCAGGAACTCGTAGCGGGCGTCCAGCAGCACCTGCGTCTGCTTCACGTCCCGGCTCGACGCCGAGGAGTCGGTGAGGCTGAGCAGGATGGACCGTCCTGTGGCCGCGTCATGCCGGACCCGTTCGGTGTCCACGCCCGGCAGGGCCGTCAGAAGCGCCTCGTGCCGGTTCTCCAGGGCGTCCTGTGCGGCGGCGAGGTCGTTCTCCAGCTTCACGATGAGCCGCGCCGCCTGCCTCTCGGCCTCGTCCGATTCCCCGGCCAGCAGGCTGGTTCCCAGAGAGAACACGGACAGCGCCAGCAGGGCACCGGTGCCGCAGACCAGGACCTTGCCCGCGTGATCGCGCAGCCAGTGCTTCACGTCGACGGTCATGACGCCTTCACCTCCAGCCGCAGCTCCTCGCCGGGGGCCGTGACGCCGGTCTCCAGGTTCACGAACGTCTTGCGGGTCGTGTCGTAGTCGGCGCGGGCCCAGGCGAGCACCACCGGGGTCTGTTCCGCCGCGGGCCGCGTCTCGACCGCCAGCCAGGTGACCGGGACGGTGCCGTCGTCGTTCACCGTGAAAGGCGTCTGCGCGCTCCAGTGGAAACCGGAGTCGAAGCCCATCGGGATTCCGATGCCCTCGGGCACGTCCTTGTCGCTCGCCAGCAGATACCAGGGTGCGAGCGAGTCCCGGCCGACCGTCGGCCCGAAGTACGGGATGAGGTTCCGGCGGGTCGTCATCATGGCGTCGGTGCCGAGCCTTCCGTCTGCGGCGGCCACGCGGGGCGACAGATACCGGTAGTCGTTCTGCAGCGCCGCGACCTGGCCGGCCGACGTTCGGGCCATGACCAGGGCGCGTTCCGCGTCCTTGGCGTCCGGCAGAGCCTCCGCCAGGCGGATCTGCTCGCGCAGGGAGAAGACCTGACGGGAGGTCTCCTCGCTCACCGGGGTCTCACCCCCGGAGAAACCGACGGCCAGCACGAAGCACAACAGGGCCGCGGCCCCCATGGCCACGCCGCCGATCGCCGCTGTGCGGCTCATCAGCGCGCCCGAGGCCCTCGGCTGCTTCCCGGCGTCGGTGCCGTCCGCCGCCCGCCCGGTGTCCGAAGAAGCGGTGAAACGCTTTCTGTGCACGCTGATATCGGCCTGTCCGGCTGACTCCTTGTTCTCTGTCGATGCCATTGACACTCAACTCGCTGTTCTTCTCGAATGCCAGTCAACTCTATCAATAAGACGAGTCAAATGGTTTTTTAGAATCATCCTGAGAGATGAGTGGAACCACTTGCCGGAATCCCCGAAAGACCCGAGACGCCGCCCTCGGCGTCGACGGTGATGTGGAGCAGCATCCGGCGGTGAGCGGTGATCGCCCCCGGAGGGGTGTCGTTCCGCTCGACCGCGCTGGAGGTGACCGCGACGTCGACCAGCACGGCGTAGACGTAGTCGCCCGCGCTGACCTTGACGACCTCGATGTCCGGGTCGTCGCCGACGGCCGATCTCATCCCGGCCGTGTCGATGTAGTAGTACCGCTTGCCGGTGTCGTCCTCGTTGAACCGCGACGACGGCATGAAGTCCTTCAGGAACGGGCCGTCCTCGGCCAGGCCGTACTTGTCCTTGAGTCGCGTGCGCGCCTGTTCGTAGGCCTCACCCGAGTCCCAGGTGAACGCCGTCGTGACCAGCGAGGTGATGATCCTGGCATCCGCGTCCAGCCGCTTCCGGCTGACCCCGAGGGATTCCAGCACGTCCTTCTCCACCCGCTCGGAGTTCTTCAGCTGAGCTGCTTTCAGCTGCCCCTCCAGCTCGCCGATCCGGGACTCCTGCGTCTCCAGGGCCGTGCGCTGCCCGGCCCACGTGAGCCCGGTGAGGACAGCGACCAGCACCAGAGCCGCCGCGACCGCCAGGACCCAGGCGTTGCGCCGAGGGAGAACTCCGCTCGTCGGTCCGCTCATCGGTCCCCTCCTTCACCCTCGTCCTGTCCGCCGGTGCCCAGGCCGCTGATCTCCGGGACCTCCGGCGCGCCCTGCGCCCGCTTCGAAGGATGCTGATGCGCCGCCCCGGCAGCGGTGACGACGAGGGCCAGGTCGTCGAAGACGCCCTTGGTGCCGTCATAGGCGTAGACGGCGCTCGCCCAGGCGAGCGCGTCCCCGGTCTCCGTGTCCCGGCACAGCCACACCACCCGGGCCCTGTCCGTCCGGTCCGGGACGTCCCGGAAGTCCAGGTCCGGCATCACCGTCTCGGTCTTCCACGTGTACGCATCCGGTGTGGACGCCTTGTCCCCGTCGTAGCGGACGTACCAGGGGAAGCGCGGATCGATCCGGTCCGGGCCGAACGGATTGACGTTCTGCCACACGTATGCCGTGTCGTCGTCGGCGAGGTAGGAGCGCTCACTGAAGTGCGGGGCCAGGTCCCTGCGGTGCTCGGCCGTCGCGAGCATCGCCTTGTTCGGCGCACCGTTGCCCGTGTCCGGCTGCGTGGTCGCATCGTGGTGGAGCTGCGCGTAGACCTGCTGCGCGGCCGCGACCTGGCCGGCGTCGGCCGCCGCCGCGTGGGTCAGTGCCGTCATCCGCCCGGACATGTCCGTCTCCTCGGACACCGCCTGGGCCTGGGACACCTCCTTCTCCAGGGCCGTGATCCGCGCGTCGTTCCCGGCCCGGTCCGTCCCGAAGCTGTTGCCCGTCAGGGCAGAGACGACGACCAGGGCGACGATCCCCGCGCCCATGACCGCGCCCAGTCCCCTGCGCAGCGTCCGTGCGCCGTCCTCTGGGGCGCGCTCGTCGCGACGGGCGCGCCAGCTGTCGAAGCGTGCTTCGAGCTCGGCCCCGGTGAGCTTCCTGCGTGCCTGCGGGACGGTGTGGGTGTCGGGGCCTGTGTCCTGCACCTCGCGCGGCGACAGGTCCGGGCCGTCGTCCGGCCCCTCGCCGAAAGCGCCCCCGGTCTTCTCGTCGGCTGTCGTCACGCTGCGCACTCCTCACTCGATATCGCCCTCATATACGACAAAATCCTATCTCAGTGATGACTCGACATCGATCCTGAAAGGCCAGTCGATAGATCTCTCGGATGTCTCTGGGAGATTCCCTGGAAATCTGTCACAGACCGGCCCGGCTCCCGCCCGTGCGAACACGGCGGAGCCGGTGTCCGGAACACGGACACCGGCTCTTGGACGGCCCGCCCCAGGGCCGTCACGCCTTCTTGATCTGGTCCGCCGGCAGCATCGCGTCCGACATGTCGACGAACATCCAGCCCTCCGCGGCCAGGGCCGCGGCGCTGTCCACCCGGACCCGGCCCATGAAGGCGCAGTACCCCGCCTCGCCCAGGATCACCTGGTCGCCCTGGACGCCCAGGACCACGAACGTGTGACCCGCCGAACTCGATCCAGGACCGGACCCGACCGAGTACGGCGTCGGCGTGGACGACATCCTCTTGCCCATCTCCGCCGCGATCGTGTACGCGGTGTCGATGCCGTTGCCGTACGGGTAGTGCTGGTACGTCGTGTACTTGTTCACGAAGTAGGTGCTGAACGACACGCAGTTGGCCGACTTCCGCCCGGCGAGCTCGCCGTAGTCGCACGTGCCCGGCCCGGTGCCCGGATACCGGTCGTCCAGGAACTTGTCGCCCTCCTGGTTGTAGAGATCGACGAGCGCCTGCGCCTCCTCCTGCGTCAGCCCGCCGTTCTTCAGCGAGACCGATCCGGTGCCCTTGGGGTCGCACTTGTTGACGACGGTGACAAGGCCGTTGCCGATGCTGTCGATGACCCCGCCGACGATGTTCTCCACGCCGCCCACGGCGTTGCGGTCGACCGTCCAGCCGCTCATCTTCCCGTACCACGTCTCGGCCAGGTTCTGCCTGTTCCGCAGACCGTCGGGCCCGTCCGCCGAGATCTCCCACTCCTCGTGGAAGTGGAGCGCCGCCGCACCGGGCGAGCCCTGAGAGGTCTTCAGCATGTCCTTGATGACATCGATGCTGCCCGCGTTGTCGCCCTCCACCATGTACGCCAGCTGGGCCTCGACCGTCCACCAATCGACGTTCTTCGACGCGGCGTACTCGCGCAGCTTGGAGTTCCGGCCGAAAGTCCACTGCCCCAGACCGATTCCGTTGTCGGTGTCCGTGGAGGCGCTCTTCTTCTCAGCCGTCATCACGTACTTGTCGGTGTAGAAGCCCTGCACCGACGTCGGGTCGATGCCCGACTCCGCGCTCCAGTTGCCCAGGATGCCCGCGATGTTCTCCTCGGGCATGCCCCACGTCTTGAGCACCGAGTAGACGACCCGCGCGTTGGCATCGCCGTCCGCCGGGATGTCCGTGCCCGGACCGCGGTTGCCCGCGTTGACCACACAGGGCACCCGGCTCGAACCAATCTGCCCCTCCGCCAGAGCGGTGCTGTTCAGGATGCCGGTGAAGACCGTGCCCACCAGGGCCACCGCGGCGACCATGGCGACGACGCCCGAGGTCACCGCCGCCACGGGTGCCACCGCGGCCGCGACCGTGACGCCCAGGACCACACCGGCACCCTTGGCTATGAACCCGCCGATCGCCAGGAAGGGCGCGGCGATCGCGTGACCGATGGCCTTGATCGTGTTGAGAACGAACATCCATATCGCGTGCGCGGCGTTGGCCACCATCGCCATGGCCGTGAAGAACATCGACTTCAGCCAGTTGAGCAGCGCCATCGCCATGAGGACGCCCATCGCCTGAGGTGCCGCCGCGGCGGCACCCCCGACCGCAACGCCCTTGGCGGCCTTCGAGCCCAGGCCGTCGGCGTCCTTCTGGCCGACGCGCTGGTAGCCTGTACCGCCCGCACCCAGGCGCTTGTCCGCCGGTTCGGCGGCAGGGCCGCCGCCCGTGACCTTGGAGACGCCCTCGACGACATCCGTCCCGGCCTCGACCGCGACGTTCTTCGCCGCGCCGACGACAGCACCGGGCACCGCGCCGACGCCGCCTGCGGCGGCACCGGCCTGAGCACCCGCCACGGCACCGGAAGCCGCAGCACCGGCGTAGCGGCCGGCATTGCGCCGGGCCGCGCTGCTGCCGTCACCCGCGACAGCCTTCTGCGCAGCGCCGCCCGCGGCGTTCGCCACCGCACCGTCCATTCCCCTGGCCGCGCCCTGGGCCGCCTTCGCGGCACCGCCCGCCGTACCCGTCGCCCCGGCGACCCTGCCCGCCGTGCCGGTCGTGTCCGCCACCGCCGCCGCGGCAGCCTTCGTCCCGTCGGACTCGGGCGCGGTGCCGCCGCCCAGGTCCCTGGTACCGCGGTGCGCCGGTACCTCGGCCGGGGGCGCGCCGCGGGTCGTGGGCTGCTCGGGCCCGGAACTCTCCGCTCCCCGCGCCCCGTTCGCACCCTCGCCGCGCGGCAGGTTCTTCGCGCCCCGCCGCCCGTCCGTCACCCCGGACTGAGCCGGCTCGTCCTGCTTCTTCGGCTTGCTGGCCATGCTGTTCCTCTCTGGCTCGGTGTCTGGTGGTCGTGGTCACGGTCCGCGGGGCGGCGCTCAGTAGAGCGTCGTCAGGACCTCCGAGTCGTCGCGGACCGAGCTGTTGGACTGCACGTCGCGCAGCTTCACGTCGAGCCGGAGGAGACCGAGCAGCAGATCCGACTGGTACTCCGACTTGGTCTTGGCGTAGCTCTGGTAGGCCTGCGACAGGTTGTTCATCACGTTCGTGAGGGGTCGCATGGTCACGTCGGAGGACTGGTAGTCGCTCCGGAGGTTCGAGCCGTCCGAGAGGATCCACTGCATGGCCGAGATCTGCTGGCTCACCCCGTCGGAGCCCTCTGCGCGCTTCTTGGCCAGGAACTCGACGTAGCTCTGCCCCGAGGGAACGAGGTCGTCCAGGTAGCCGTCGTAGACGTTGCCCTCGCGCCAGTCGAAGTCGAAGCCGTCGGGCACCGTGTGCTCGGTCTCCAGGGCCAGCGTCGCCTCCCCGTCCTGGGACTCCGACGCCGAGCTGCCCGTGACCGCGTCGTCGGCGATCGCCTCCGGCACCGACGGCGGCCGCAGGAACAGGCCGTCGACCTTGGTCGTCTCCAGGTCGGAGGTGTACGCCTGGATCTGGGCCAGGTTCGCGCGCATCGCGATGAGCTTGTGGTCGAGCTCCTGGCGGGGCGTCTCCTCCTCCTTGTGGACGACGATGTCGTAGTAGGCCTGCGCCGGGTCGAAGTTCACCGCGTCCAGCGCCGGGATCTCCGTCGTCTCCTTCGCCCCCGGGTTGAAGAAGACCCGCCACTGGTCGTACTTGTCGAAGCTGGCGTCCCCGGCCAGCTCGTCGGCGCGTCCCTTGTCCTGCTTGCGTTCGTCGTGCGACAGCTCGGCGTTCGCGCGGAGCGTCAGGTTGAGCACCTGCTGGGCGAAAGGCCGGTCCGCGTCGAGTAGGACCCCGACGTAGCCGGTCGATCCGAAGACGTAGAAGGAGCCCCTGATGCCGCTGGTCTCCACGGCCTGGCTGTTGAGGTTCTTGTCCGACCCGAGCAGGAAGGCCTGGTAGTCCGCGGCGCTGTACGAGATCGGCGCGTTGGCCGGGAAGTGCATCATCACCAGGGCCTTGCTGCCCTGTTCGTTGGTGTAGACCCCGTCGACGTCACCCTTGAGCGAGGTCTTCGACGTGGTGAACTGCTGTGTGTACAGCGCCGTGTGCGATAGCGAGTCGCTGTTGGCCTTGAGAGCCGAGGCCCCCGACCCGCCGATCACGACCGCACCCGTGAGCGCGAAGACGCCGAAGAAGACGCCGAAACGCTCGATGGCGTGGTGCGAATCGAGTTTGAACCGCCTGCCGAAGGCCAGTGCCTTGTCCTTGATCCCCATGTCCGCTTCCTGTCCGTCCTGTTCCTGCTCCCGTCCTGGAGCCGTGCCGTGTCGTTCCGTCGTGTGCCGGTGTCCGGTCAGGGCCGGACCGGAAAAGGCGAACCGGGCCGGAAGAGGCCTTGCACCTCAACCGACCCGGTTCGACTGCGCCTCTGTCCCCGGCCGTGTGCGCGTTCCGGCCGGACCCCTACCAGCCGGAAGTGATGTCGTAGACGCCGTTGGTCTCGGGTGCGGTCTGGACGATGACGGTCCCGTTGCCGAGGTCTTCGATGGTCTGCTGGCCGCCGGAGCCGATCGTGGAGACCAGCTGCCAGCCGCCGGTGCCGAGTGCACCGCCGACGAGAATGAGCAGCGCGATGGTTCCCCAGCCCGACTGGTGACCGGCCGTCTGCGGATTGGCCATCAGCTTCTTGATGAGGAGCACGCCGCCCCAGACCAGGCCGACAGCGCCCAGCGCCATGAGCAGCAGTCCGCCCCACAGCTGGATCTGCGACTTCGCGTTCTGCAGAAAACTCGTCAGGTCCCACGCCGCGGGCGGCAGCGATACCTGTGCGAGTGCGAGGGTGGCCGCCTCGGAGATTTTCGTCATCGTTCTTTCCTCTCGCCTTTCGAGTCGATTGCGACATGACAGTGAGTCGCGAGGCAACAAGCACAGCTCACTCGCCTAAATAGAGCATACATGTCGAAACGAGTTGAGAGATGATTGAAACGTTTTGACGCGTCATGTAGCCCGCCTTTCTGACTCGTATATGTGCACCTTTCGCTGATCAATCTACATGACTTGACTCGTTTTGAGAGTGGAAGTCGAGAATCCTCTCAGAGAGATTGCTGAAAGGTCATCAAAGATGAGGCGAAACGTCGACACGGCCCGGCCGCACCCCGATGGCGGCCCCGCTCTGTGGAATGCGCATGATGGACTGTGTAGCGTGCGACCTCAGCATCACCGTTCGCGCTGCTATGCCACCGGAACCCCGCCCCTGTGGCTGTGCCCTCGATCAGGAGCCCCACATCGCCATGGACCCCATGAACCCACTGCCCGGAGACCTCTTCGCCCGACGTCTGCGCGACGAGCGGAAACGCCTCCAGATCAGCCAGCACGAGCTCGCCCGCCGCATCGCCGCCGCCCTCGACACGAACGTCGACCCGTCGACCATCACCCGCATCGAACAGCAGACCCGCACGGTCCGGCTCGACGAGGCCGTCGCCGCCGCCCAGGCGCTCGGTGTGCCTCTGGCCCTCCTGATCAACGAGGACCCCGTCGCCGAGTACGAGGCCCGGCTGCAGCAGTACCGCGCCGAGCTCGTGCTGGCCCAGCGCGAATGGGAGGAGAAGGGGCTTGAGATCCAGCGCCTCACCCGGGCCATGCAGACCCTCACCGGCGAGATGGAGAGCCTCCCCGGCGGCAACTCGTCACCGGCCCCGCTCGACCCGGCGCTCCGGGACGCCATCGACGCCCGGGTCCCAGCCGAGTCCGGACCCCTCGTGGATCCGGACGACCCCGCAGCACACCAGGACGCATGACAGCGTCACGAGCTGACGGGAAGCCGCTGTCCTGACTCCGCACATGCGTCGCGCCGGCACGGCGGCCCGGAGACAGAGAAGGCCCCGCACCAAGGCTCCGGTCTTCGGTGCGGGGTCTGCTCTGCCTCCTTGTGCGGGAAACCGAGCTGCGTCGGTGCATGCGCCGACCGGGAATCGGAGACAGCTGCTCGGGTAGGGTCCTGCCCATGGGTTACGACTGGGAGACCATCCTCGGCACGAGCGGAGCCGGAATCGAGGGGGCCTATGACGCCGCCGTATCCGCCGTCATCTACAACCAGGACCCCGGTGACGAAGAGCTGAACCTCCCCTTCGACGAAGAGGACGACGAGGGCTAGGCCCTGCCCTGCGCATGGCCGCGGCCCTGCGCGTCCTCACGAACCACCTCACACGACGGGCCTGGACCGTGTGCCGGACGACGTGGCCCGGCTGCTCCTGCGGCGTCGGGCCTTGGCCAGCTCCGACGGCCTGGCCCTCTCGCGGTTCATCTCCTGTATCTCACGGCAGTCCTGAAGGCTGAACCGCAGAAACTTGCCGAAGCGGTGATGAGGGAAACCCCGCTGATTGGCCCCGTCCCGGAGCCACCTCTCACCGCAGCCGATGGCGCGGGCCGCTTCCTCCGGGGTGAGCATCGCTTCACCCTGCTCAAGAGCCTTCTTCGCGGCCTCGACAATCGCCTCCCGATCGGCACGCGTGCAGTCGGCTTCCGGGCTGGTCATGGCACCTCCTCCACCGGGAACTGTCCGGGAGCTTCGAGGGGATTCGGCTGTGGCTGATGTCGCGGCCAGGCGCTCACGCGCGCCCCGGAACCGCCGTCACCGCCGCTTCGATGAAGAGAACGTACATCAACAAACACGCAGAAACCAGCAAGACCATCGCGGAAACATCAAGAAAATCGCAGATACTCTGCTTACTGCGCCCACGAACCGTCAATATAAGCGGTCGGTGCGACTTGACTCATGCCGGTTTCTGGATGTTTCTGAGAGTTCCTGGGAGGATGCACCCATGCCCTCTCCCACACACGAAACCCCACTCCGGAGGCTCGCCGAAGCTGTCCGGCGACGCCGGGTCGAGCTGGAGCTGAAGAAGATCGAGGTCGCCACCGATGCCGGGATCTCCGTCAACACCTACGTGAAGATCGAGAACGGCCAGTCTGTCCGCGACGTCACCTACGGCAAGATCGAGAGCGTGCTCGGGTGGGCACCAGGCTCCTGTCGGGAGATGCTGCGCGGAGACCAGCCGGCCATCGCCGAACACCTCACAGAAGGTGCCGTGGTCTCCCCCCTCACGAGCGCACAGCTGGAAGCCGACGTGGAACAGGCTGTCGTCAACGCCGCCATCGCCGTGACGGACAGCCTCAGTGCTTCTGAGATCCGCATGTTGAAGCATGCAGTGATCGAAGAGCTGCGCCAGGCCGGTCACCTCCCCAAGGGCGGCGACTGACAGGCCCGGCTCTGATGGACAGGCGTCGGGCCCCGCCCTGCGGGAACTCACCTTCGGTTCCATCGCATTCGATCCCCACCCCTGACCTACCAGGCCATGGCGGGACGGAGAACGCGCCTGCCATGGCCCCCGGACCAGATACCAGGAGGCTTCATGCCCTACATCGAATGGCGCGGCGGTAAATGCCGGGTCAAGTGGTGGGCGGGTGAGTACCTGCCCAACGGCCGCAAGAAGTACGAATCCGAGTCCGGCTTCGATGATGAGGAGACGGCACGCAACTACGGCCTCGACCGTGAATACGAAGTCCGCCATGGCACCGCCGTCAAGTCGAAAGACGGCAAGGCTCTCATGTCGACCTACTGCTGGGACTGGTTTGACGCGCAGGACCTGCGGCCGTCAACAATGCGGTCCTACAAGGCCATCATCAACAGGAGGATCGAGCCTTATTGGGGAAGCCGAGCTGTCGGCGACATCACTGCATTCGAGTACGAAGGGTGGAGGAGAGCCCTGCGCGCGTCTGCCGAAAACAGAGATATTTCGGACAGATACGTCATAGACATTCTCATGGTCTTCGGTGCCATGATGGACGACTCGGTGACTCGCTACCACCTCCGCACGACGTCACCAGTCGTGAAAGAGAAACGAGGCCGCGGCAAGTACAAGAAGAAGATACGTGTGCCAAAGCGCCCCATGGAGATGATCACGCTCCATCGGCTCGCGACCAACGCGTACCAGGTCTGGGGGTACACCGGCTGGACGTACATCTGGACCGCGGCGTTCACCGGTATGCGACCGAAGGAGATGTGGGGGCTGCAGCGGTGCTTCGCCTCGCCGAACTGGCCGGCCTCGGACCCGTTCCAGACGGACGATGTGAGACGTGAACCGGACCTGGACCGGTACACCAAAATGCCGGCGCTCCGGGTGCAGTACCAGCACCAGTGGATCGACGGGGAGCGGAAGCTGGTGGAGCCGAAGTACGACTCATGGCGAACGTTGGTGGTGCCGCCGTTTCTGCATGAGATGCACACGGCACTGCTCGCGTCACATGATGCTCAGTGGGTGTTCAGGTCGCACAGAGGGGGGCCGCTGCTCGGCACACAGTTCGAGCAGACGTATTGGTATCCGATCCGGGACGGGAGCCCGGCACGCAAGGGACAGTATGCGCGGCCGGAGATACCTGCGGTGCCGGAAATGGCGACGAAACGGATCTATCTCCTGAGGCACGGCCACAAGGAGTGGCTCGACGAGGATGGGCACCCGCGGGTCGCAGTCGAGACTCGCATGGGACATGAGCTTGGGGGAGTGGAAGGCGTGTACGCGAACGTGACACCGGCGATGGAGTCACGGATCGCAGAATCGCTGCAGGAGCGGTGGGAGAAGTTCGTGGGGAACGAGGGCATGTGGCTGCCGCCGTTTCCCACTCCTCTCCCAGTTGATCACTCGATTCGCGTACCAGGCCAGGCCAGAGCAGCTGCCACCCTAGATATAGGTTGAGCGCCATGAACAACATGGGGCCCTGAGCTGTAGCAGGTCAGAAGGGTGAAGACCCTCTGACCTGCAAGGCGGCATGCAGTTCCGAGCAGTTCGTCGCGTCTTCGCGCAGCATCTCGCAGCGATCTGCATGGTTCGTTTCCCATCGGTTTCCCAGTTTCCCGCCTGACCGAAGGGGATGAAACCAGGGGAAAACGTCACAGGGGGCGGAGACCGCGTCTGGTCTCCGCCCCCCTGCTGTCTGTCGCCCCTCCAGCACCACCGGGAAGCCGCCGCGTACGGCCTGGATCGCGCACGGGGGCACAGCCGCTGGGGTATGGGGCATGAGAGAGGGAGTGCGACTGGCCCATGTGATGCTCCGAGGCGACCGGCGGCATCGCGGCCGCCGATGCCGTCGGTGCGTTCTCCGGCCACCAGTGCCTCATGCTGGCTTCGCCCAGAACGAAGCCGTCACCACCTCAGGGGTGATGACGGCTGTGGAGTAGTGCATGCGGCGGACGTGATATTTCTCGTGACCGCGCGAAGCCCCGCGACGCCATTGGGCCCGCTCCTGCCGTGCCTCGCAGAACCTGCTAATCGTGTCGGCCTATGGGGCACTTCGCGCATGCTGAGCAGTTTCCGCCCTGGCTCTTCACGAGTTCTCTCATAATGCGCTGCCCCGCGGGGTTATTCAGTGCTCCGGGTGTCACCATGCATACGGTCCTGCCGTCGACCTCGCCCCGGAAGCCATGAAAGCCCGGCCCGAGATCCCGCACGAGAATCTCGTGCACGGAATCCGCCTGTCTGCCGTGTCGCGCGTCAGAACTCATCGGTGCCGCCGCACGGATCCAGGACGTGAGGGCCACGTGTAAAACCCTGGCTGCTGACCGGATGCGGCGATGAATATCCGTGACCTGAAAGCATGTCGAGTCGATTCGGTTCTCGGCGCATGTCGATCCCTTACGAGCTGCGTCTTCTCGCTTCACTTACCTGTCGAGTGACGCCTCTTTCATCTATCAATGCCCTTTCGGGAATCCTATCGACTCGTGTATGACTCGTCAATCGAGCCGTTTGTGGCGTGAGTGACTGCCGCGGAGAAGAGGTGTCAGACCTCTGATGCCGCAGGGGGGCAGAAGCTGGTACATCTGCCGCACCGGAGGGCAGGTGCGGCAGACAGCGGTCAGAGCACCGAGGCGATGAGCATGTCGGGGCGGTCGATGACCCAGCACCAGGTCCCGTCGTCCTGCCTGCGGACGACTTCCGCCGTGGAGGTGGTCCCGATCCTGGTCGTCGTCAGCGCCAGGTCGCCCATGATGAGAGGTGCGGCCGCCGCGCCGGGAGCGAACTGGGGTCCGTCCTTGACCAATGCGGCGTAGAAGGCCCGGATCTCGTCGTGGCCGCAGCCCCCCGATGCCGTCCGCGGGACGGCCGGAGTGCTTCTACAGGAGGGTGGCGAGGCTGTACGACTCGATGGTGTGGATGCCGCGGTCCTCGATGACCGTCTGCCCGGCCGTGAGAGGGAATGGGCCGCATGGCGGCGCGCGAGAAGATCGGCAAGCTGATGACGTTGTTCGTCGCCGTGAAGACCCTCGACCCCTACGCCGATCTCGAGGACCCGCGTCGGGTTTCCGCATGGAGACTGGCGGAGCAGGTCCTGCTGGAGGTCCAGCCGGGCTGACACCTTCTCAGCCCGGCCGTGTGGGAGCTGTCCCCGAGCGCCGTTATGTGCGCCGCGCTGACTACAGGATGTACTCCTCCATCAGTTCGGCGAGGTGGGCGATGGCTGGCCAGGTGGTGGCGATCGTCGTGTGGGCGTGGAGACGTCGCTGGGCGTGGACGTACATGGCCCAGTCGGCGGGGTTGTCTCCGTCTTGGAGGAACGCGGGCACGATCTCCAGGGAAGTCGGGTTGGAGCAGGTCTTGGTTCGGTTGCTCGGTTCGGCCGGGTCGAGCTTGGTGACGCCGAGCGCGGTCTGGTTCTGGGCCGAGCGGGGGTTGATGCCCCAGAACGTGCGTTCTCCGCCCTGGACGACCCCGGAGAACCGCCCGTACCTCGTCACGGGAATCAGTTCTTCCGATTCTTCTCCGGTCCTGACCATCTCCTCGGTGACTCCGAAGGACCGGGGGACCGCGTCGCGGTCGCTGCGTTCCCTGAGGCGGATGATGCGCAGGCCGGGCTGGGCGCCGGGCTTTCGGATCGCGGGAGTCACAGCGGGGTCGGTCATGTCGACACCTGGCAGGACCAGCTGGTCGAAGGCGATCCGGCCGTCCTGCAGCCATGGCCAGATGTCCCGATCGCTCATCCGTGCGCGGCGTACGAGCAGGAGCCGGTCGGCTGTGGAGTCGAGGGCCAGGGCGCCGGTGATGAACTCGGCGAGGGCCGCGCGTGAGGTGCGGGTGGCTACGCGTCCGCGGCCGGCGGTGAGCGCTTCGGGAAGTGCGGTCAGCGGCATGGGGTGCTCGGTCGGGCTGCCGGGCGTGGGCATGAGCTGTGCGGTGGGTTCTTCGTGGGTGTGCTGCCGGATGAGGATGGGCACGATCATCCGTTCGCCCGCGGGGACGAGCCAGACCGTGATCAGTTCGAAGGGGCCGTCGATGCCCTGGGGTACGGCGATCTTGGGCAGGTGGCCGGCCTGGCGGAGCGCGTCGTTGAGGGCGGCGGCGGCGCGTTCGATGTCGGTCGTGGCGAAGTCGGTGCCGGCAAAGCGCTTGGCGAGGGCGGCTTTGCTGGGATTGGGGTTGGCCGGGGCGATCGGGCGAAGGCACTGGACGTTCCGGCGGAGAGCCGGGAGGGTCTTCTTGAAGAGCTTTTTAGGATCGCCTTGGCGCGTGCGCGAGAAGTAGGCGGCTCCTTCCATCTCCACGATGCAGGCGACGGGTTCGGCGAGCTGGGGGAAGGCTTCGGCGATCCTTGCGGCGCGCTCGGTCTCGCTCCTTTCGTACTCGGCGCGTCGCGCGGCCTTGTCGGGGTTGGCGGAACGGGGAAGGCCGGCGGTCAGGTCCCGGGGGTCGCAGCGGTGGAGGGTGACGTTGATCGGCCCCGTGAAGCCGGCGGAAGCCGCCGTGGATCGGCCGGGGGTCAGGCCCAGCTTTGCGGCGGCAGCGACTTGCAGGCCCTGCCAGGTCCGGTCGGAGGACGCCCATACCTCGATTTCGTAGGTGGGGGCGTCGGGCAGTTCCAGAGGCAGGAGCGCCTTGGCGCGGGTCCGGGCCTTGGGCGTGGGCGCGAGCGGAGCTAGCCCCTTCTCCTCCAGCTGGTGGGCGACCTGGGTGAGGACTTCCATGTGGTCGCGGGGCTGGTAGCCGTGGCCGATGGGGTGGTCGTGGACCGAGCGCGCCGGCGGGGCGCCGTCCTTGTCGGGGTGGCGGTAGGTCATGCCGGTGCTGTGGACGAGGTGGGCGGCGAAGGGCTGGGCTGCCGCGTCGCCGGGCGCGGTGCGCAGTTGGTCGAGGCTGGGTGGCTGGTGGTGGGTGAGGCGAGCGAGGATCTCGGCGACGCCCGGTTCCCAGGTCCAGGTGCTGCTCTCTCCGCGCCGCTGGATGGTGACTCCGCTCTGCAGGAGCATGGGCCGCTCGCGGCGGTGGACGAATCCTTCCTTGGCGGACAGGAGGACGCTGGCGGTCGGGTCGCTGAATCCGCGGCGGGGGATGTACTCGACTGGGCGCGTCGCGAGGCGGGTCATGTTCAGGTCGACGTGGAGGTGGACTTCGGGGATGCCTGGCACCGTCTCGAGGTGGAAGGTCAGGACGTCCACGCTGGCTCCGGCCGAGCCGTCTGTGTCGGTGAGGGTTTCGGGTGCGCCGAGGTGCAGGGTACGGCGGCCGTCTGCGCGGGTGGGACCGAGTCGCAGGTCGCGTTGGTGTCCCAGGAGTTGGAGCCCGCTGCTGGTGAGGTGCTCGGCGACGAGGCTGGGCAGGAGGTTGAAGACGTGGCTCGGGGGGTTGGCGGTGCCGTTGGTATGAAGGTCGTGGCGGGCGAGGTTGAGTTCCTCAGGGACCCACTCCAGCTGGCCGGCGCCTTCGAGTTGGCTGTACCAGTCGGTGTCGGGCATATGGGGTGCCACGCGGGCCGAGGCCCATGCCGACAGGGCGATCAGCAGGAGGTCCGGGTCGACCTCGGTCCGGGCCCGGAGCCACGCGGGATCGCGGGGGCTGGTCTGTACGGAGGTGATGTCGGGGTCGATGAGGGTGAGCAGGTCCCTCAGTGAGCGGGTGGGCAGGTAGTCGGGACCGCCGCGGGGTCGACGGCCGGGCCGGGCGTCCCACGCCTTCTCCAGGAGGCCGAGCATTCCCGGCGGGCAGGTCGTGCGGTAGCCGGTGACGGGCCAGGTGGCTTCCGGTGTGAAGGTGAGGACGGTGGCTTGGGTGCTGTGGTAGGCGGGCATCAGCGGTGACCCCAGTCGATGTTGTCGAGAAGATTGGAAGCCAGGCCCCAACATGCCTTGGCGAGTTCGTGGTCGAGCCGCTCGGCGACGGTGGCTGCGGGGCCGGGGTCGGTGAGCCAGCCGTGCAGGAGCTGCTGTGCGGCGACGATCACGCTGGTACGGGGGGTGTCTGGGGCGGTTTCGTCGAGGTTCGCGGTGCGAGGGGCGAAGGCCGAGTCGCAGAGGTAGACCAGCACGGGCTCGTTGCCGCGGATGCCACGGCCGAGGGTCTGGTGGAGGGGAACGAGGAAGTTGCCGACGAACGCGGCGTGCTCGATCGGGTCGGTGAGCCGGGTGAACAGGACGGGCTCGCCTACCCGTCGCTGCCAGCGGCGACGCTCGCTGCCGCGGAGCTTGCGCGCGAGGTCGACCGGATCGGCGTGGTCAAGGGTGACGTCGACAGGATTTCGAAGACGGCGCATCGCCTCGCGGCTGAGGAGCGAGAGCGGGAAGGTCGCGTCGTCGGCGGGCGGGTGGATCCGGGCCAGGTAGAACACGGCGCCGAGGGCCGCGACGCGGCGGGCGTTGAGGATGTTGTGGCCGCGTTGAACAGCGCCTTCGGCTGCCACGAGGATGTCGGCACCGGAGGCGGCGAAGGTGGCAAGGCGCCGCCGGGGGATGCTGTAGCGGGTGGGCGGGTCGTCGTCGCGGATGACGTGGAGGGCCGTGTACGGGGTCTTCTGGTTGATGTAGTCGGCGACGGTCTGGGCGTCCCGCGTGCTCTGCACGGTGAACAGGACCTGCTGACGGTCGTCGGCCAGACGCTGGCGGGCCTGCTGTAGCAGCGACTCCCGCGCACCGGGGGTGGGATTGCAGATCCATTCGGCGGACGCACACAGGGCGTGCGCGTGGAGGGTCGGGTTGCCTCCGGTGCCCGAGGTGAAGACCGGGCGGCCGTCGCGGTAGCGCGGCGGGCGGAAGAACATCTTGCTTTCCAGCAGCGCGGCCCTGGCCTTCTCGGGTTCGCGCAGGACCAGGCTCGGGGTGACGTCGAGGTGGAAGCGGGGCGAGGCGGGCATCCAGCTGGTGGCGGAGGCCAGGACGACGTTGGGCCCCTGGATCCCTTCGGCCTCCAGGAGGTCATGCAGGTGATACAGCAGCCACCGGCCCACACCACGCAGCCACAGGATGCTGAAGGACCCGCTGTCGCCGGCGGGGTTGGGCTGCCACTGCAGAGCCATCAGATTGCCCGCGGCCTGTTCGGGCACGAAGGACATCAGGTCGCGGGGAGGCTGGCGGCTCCAGAAGTCGTCGCCGTCACCGATCTGCGACGGGCTGATGGCCGGCAGACGCTGGGCGACCTCGAAGAACGATGTGGTGATGCGCGCGGCCCACAAGCCGCCCTGCAGCAGCTGCGCGAGCTCCGCCGCCGTGCCCCGGGCCGTGATGCCGTCGAGTACCGGCAGATGGGCCGCGATCCACGCCTCGGCGGCCTCCTGCGCCGACATGAGAGTGTCGTGGGCCGCTGTCATGGCCTCGATCAGCTCGGCCCAGTTCTCCGCGGGCGCCTGGAAGGGGGCGGTGACCAGCGGCTCGAAGTGCTCTTCGAAGTACCGGTCGGCGGCTTCCTCCAGTTCCGCCTTGCGGGCGAAGTCGTTGCGCTCGCCGAGGCCGTGGAGGCTTCGGGACAGGCGCCGCAGGAGGCTGTACCCGGTGAACGGTCCCTCGGCGATGATCGCGCGCAGGTGGTCGGCACCCGGGTCGATCATCAGCCGGTAGAGCTCCGTCAGCGCCTGGTCGTGGCGGCGGAAGTGCTTGTCGCCCGCCGTCACCTCGGGGTCCCGCAGGACGAGGAACCACGAGTGCTCCAAGCGCTGTCCGATCCGATCCCCCACGCGATGGCTCCAGCCCCGGCCGGGTTGGGAAAGAATCTCGTGCAGCAGGAACCGGTCGTCGAACTGCTGCTGCACGGTGTCGGCCTCGTCCAGCAGGAGAACGGCCAAGTGATGCTGGGCCGCTTCGGCGACGCGGACCTCGATCTGGGACTGCGGCATCATCGTGGAAGCCAGGCCGGCAGCAGTGGTCACCCACACCTGGGCATCGGCCACATGGCGAGCCGCTGCGTGGGCAGGGCATCGCGAAAGGATTGGGCAGTCCCGGCGCCCGCGCTGGCCGTCCACGAAGAGCTTGCCCCTGCACGGCCGCTCCTCCCTCGGGAGCGGAGCCCGGTCGCTCCTGCTGGTCAGGCGCAGCTCCTCCACGTAGCACTGGTCGTCGGCGAACGCCGCTCCAGCATCGGCCCCGGTGGGGAAGGTGGTAGCGCCGTCGTGGAGGAGAGAGCGCCAGTAGCGGTCCTTGTGGACTCCCTCCCGGGTCCGTCCGAAGATGGGGACAGTGTTGATGCCGAGCGCCTGCAAGAAGGTGACCTTGGCGTACATGTCGCTACCAGAGGCGAGCACGAAGCCCACCTTGCCCCCGCGCTGGGCAACGATGTAGGCGATCATGTCCAGCAGCGTGGACTTTCCGCTGTTCATCAGGCCCACCACGTGCCACAGACCGTCGATGACCATCTCCTGTGGCCGCTCCAGGAGGCGCCCTCCCGCATGGTCGGCCAGCAGGGCCTCCATCTGCTCCAGCCGCTTGACGAAGTTCCGGTTCTCGATCTCCAGGTGAGCGATCAGGAGCTCGTCCATCTCGGCGGCAGCCCGCTTGAAATCCTCCATGGTGAGAGGAATCGGCTCCCGTGTTCGGAAGGCCGTCGCCGCCAGCTCGGGCGGGGCCGGCGCGGGGACGAACGTCTCAGGGATACGGATCTTTTCCCAGCTGCCGTCAGTTCGCTCGAAAGAGCACGTCGAACCAGGCGGCGCCGGCCGATAGCCGCTCCCCGCCTTGTAAGGGGCGACTTCCTGAAGCCTCTGCCGGTAGACGTCATGGCGTGCCGCGGCGTACGGGGAAGGGCGCCGGGTGAACACCGTCGACAGTTCAGCCTTGTGCCCCGCCATGTCGCCTGGCTCGAACCCGCGCACCTGGGCGGGGAGCTTCACGTAGTGGTCGAGCTTCTCCCGCATCGTCCCGGTCTTGGCAACCGGGCCCATCAGCTCACGCAGAGTCCGGATCTGCGGGTCGAGCACCGGGTCCAGCCGCATGTACCCGGCGAGCACGGGCCACAGAGCGCCGATGCCCCGCCCCGGCATGTGATCGGCCAGGAACGACAGCCCCAGTTCGAGGGCACACAGCTCCCACGGCTTGAGCTGGCCGAGCATCGGCCGGACGCACTCGTCGTCCAGCTCCTTCACAAGCGAGGTGCTCCAGGAACGGGTGTCCCTCATCGTGCGCCTCCCACCTTGGTCGCGCGGATGCGGACTTGCCGCAGGAAAGCCTTCTCATCGAGGACCTCGACTCCGGCGGCCCGGCCCTGGAGCTCGCGCTCCAGATCCGTGAGGTAGCCAGGTGTCTGGAGGCGGTGCATGGGGACGACGATGATGCGCCGACGCGCCGGCACACGGGGATCGCTGCGGAACCCCCGGGCGAGGAGGGTGGGGCTCGCACAGTCCTTCGCGTCGATCGCCCAGCATTCCCTTTCCCCGACGGCGCTCACCGGTTCGAAGATCAACGCCGCGTCCCAGGCGTCCAGACACGGCCATGGCTCAGCCCGGACCCGGTCCGCCGACAGTTCGGCGAGCCGGTCCAGCAGCCGCCCTTCGAGCAGTCCAGGGTCGTGGAAGAACTGACGGGTTGCCCTGTGCTGGGTCCAGTACCCGCCCAGACAGGCCACCTCGAACCGTTCGGGCCTTCCGTTGCACCCTGGAGTGCCGCAGTTGCTCGCCCCGTCGTCGACCGGGTTGTGGCACTCCCGACAGCGGCTCAGCCGGACCTTCCCCGGACTCTCGACCGGATGGAGGATGTACGCGGTGCGCACGAACTTCGCGAGGTACGAGTCGCTGTCGGCGTCCGCCTTCGGCAGCTCTCGATTCAACGCGTGGACGTCGCGGTCGCTCAGCACGGGGCGATCGATCAGCAGGCGCCGCAGGCGGCAGTAGATTCGCTGGACAGCCTCCTCGTCGTCACCGTTCATCCGAGCGCACGACATCAGCGCCGCGAAGGTCTGGTTTTGAACCAACTCCGCCTCGACGTCTGCGTGCCGGACCAGATCGGCTGCCTGCTCGGCGAACTCCGACAGCTCATCGCCGTTCAGCAGGACGGCTTCGAGATCACCGTCGGCGAGGGAGAGCCGAACGGGCCAGGACCGCAGCGGGCGACGGCACCACTCGAACAGCTCAAGGTCGTTGCCAGGCCAGTCCGAGCCCAGCGCCTGCGCCTTCCACCACAACCGCCCCCGGGCGTCACGCCAGGCGCGAGGCAACGGACTATGCGCTTCAGCAGACCCGAAGTGCCCGGCATCCGCCTGCTGTCGACCGAGCCGGATTCTCGCCAAGGCGGCACACAGCAATTCCACTGTCACGTAGTCGTCCGCTGAGCTCCGCAGGCCCGTTCCGCTGGCGAGCACGACGTCTGGTGACTCCACTGTCCCCTCCGCCGGTGGACAGTCGCCTGGCGACTCCGGTGCGGCGGACTGAGTGGGCGCATGGCCAGCGAACTTGGCTGCTTCCTGAGTATTACTCATAGCCGATCGATATACAGCACGTCACTGACAATGCACTATTGGTTACTGTGAATGTTCTTCGAGCGAACAGATGCTCGATGTATGGGGTTGCGTTCAAGGACGGGTGGCAGCCTCGCGGCCGTCGATCTCGGTGACGACCCAGAAGATGCCGCAGGGGTGCCAGGAGCGGGCCCACAACCCAGGCCGAAATCGCTGCCGAGGCCCGCCGCTTCTTCCGTAGACGCCAGCATCAGCCGCACACGTCCGCGGTTACTTCGGCGGCCCGTACGTCTGCTACGTCCTTGACGAGAACCCCATGAGTTTCTGGTCAATACCAGGTCGCGGTGGTGGTGATCGGCCCCCAACTCCGCTTTTCGCCGCTGTCGTGCCCGGCGTCCGCCGTGCGCTCCCGGCGATGGTTGATCACGTGTCAGCTTCGGCTGCGCTTGTTGCGTCCGGGCTGCGGTCTGGCAGGGGTAGGTTGTGGCGTGTCGTCGGTGGTGCGGGAGGGGTGCGGGTGGGCGCGACCGAGTCCAATGCCGGGGATGATTTCCACTTCTGGTGGACGGCTGGGCGGGCTCTTGAGCTTGTTTCCCCTGGCGCGGAGCTTGAGCTTGTCACGGTCGAGGGCCTCGCTGTTGTCGACGACCCGGACGAGCAGTATGAGACGGTCGATGCCGCCGAGTATTTCGGGGGGCGTGACGTAGCGAGCGCGGACCGGATTGTGCTGTCGCAGTTGAAGTACAGCACCCGGCACGCGGAGACTGCGTGGACGGCTGCCCCCGGGCTGCTGCGCGGCGGGGCGCCCACCCTGTGGCTGGACCTGGCGGACGTGCTGGCCGAGCGCGAGCCCATCCGAACACGGCAGCCTACCTGTGCCTCAAGGCTGCCCAGGCCGGTCCGCGACGACGGATACGACGCCGCGGACCGCCTGGAGCTCCTGGCCGGAGCGCCGGCATCGCGGGCACCCTCCACCCCGAGCTCGGCGGAAACCTGTTCGATCAAGCCGTCGACGCGGCCGTCGGCATCAACGACGAGTCGGTCCGGCCCCCTTCAGGACGGGGTTGGCGGCGGGAAGAAGACCGCTTGATTGGTGTTCAGCCGGTGCCGGGCCCCGTCCTCGTCCATGGACCACAAGGCGGCCAGCCTTGGCAGGAGAGAGGGGAGATCGGACGGGCGGCTCGGCCTGCCGTGGTGGCGGGTGAAAGGGCCGTCGGTTTCCAGGAGTATGCGATCGGGCGGGAGTTTCTGCAGCAGTCGTTGGGCCCGTGCGGAGGCGATCATGGCGGGGTTGACGGAGAACCAGAGGCCGGCGGCGACGGCTTCCTCCACCAGCCCCACCGGCCCGGTGTACCAGTGCAGGATCGCACGTGAGGCGCGGGCTTGAGCCAGCTGCTGGATGGTTTCGCGTTCGGCGCCGCGGCTGTGGATTGTGAGGGGGAGTGTGGTCGTGCGTGGGTCGGACAGGATCCCCTCGAAGATGCGGAGTTGGGCGCGCCGGGAGGGTCGGCCGGCGGGGGAGAAGTCCAGGCCGATCTCGCCGATCCAGGAGGCGTCGGGCAGTAGGCGCAGGAACCGGGCGAGGTCGGCGGGGGTGAACGAGGCGGCGTGCAGGGGGTGCATGCCGAGCGCGGCCACGATCCCGGAACGGCGGCCGAGGCGTGTGCGCAACACTCGGTACTGGCCGGGATCTTCGGACACGGCGACGATGGCGACACCCGCCTCGGCGGCCTCGGCCATGATGCCAGCCGGGTGGTCGTAGCCCGTCAGGTGGCAGTGGGTGTCCCAGAGCGCGCTCACGCTGCCCTCTCCAATTGCTCAGCGAGAGCTCCGGTCGCTCCGGCGGTGAGCCAGGACCGTACTTCGGCGCTGCCGCGCCGCCAGACGTCCAGGAACGCCAGCCGCTCTCCTGATGGCAGCGGTCCATTGCGCAGGACGTCGCGGTCCGGGCGTCCCGGCCGGGTGCCGATGGCGACGGCGCGCAGGTCGGCGCTGCGGTCCGACTCCGTGTCCAGCAGGGTGGGGTCGCTGTGGGCGTCCCATGGGTAGTCGTCCGGGGCGTCCCATCCGGCGCGAGCCATGGCCGCCCTGCGGATCAAGCAGGGGAAGCAGTAGCCGCAGTTGCCCTGCGGGCGGCGGGCGTAGCGGGCGACCTCCGGGTGGGAGCAGGAGACGCTCAGGGGGGCGAGCTCGCGCAGCAGCTCCGCGTTGCGGCTGGACGTCAGCATCTCGCCCTTGGTCGTCAGTCGGTAGGGGTTGACCAGCGGGTTTTCCACGCCGACCGCCCGGGCGGTCTGCTCGAGCAGGGCCAGGAAGTGGGGGTGGGTGGTGCGGGTGCTGAAGCTTCCCGACCGTGCCGGGGTGAGCGGGACGTTGACGCCGATGTAGCCGTTCTCGGGAAGGTAGACCGGGACGGTGGGGCCCAGGGACGACGCCAGGGCCAACGCGGAGGTCAGGAACAGCAGCGACCGCGAGCGGCTAGTTGTCTCGCGGCCGGGGGGCAGCGGCTGCTCCTGGGCGGGATGGTGCGGAGCCGGCCGCAGGAACAGCGGTTGACGGCGCACCCTGCGCCCGTAGTGTGCACGGAGCCTTCGAAACAGCCGGGCCTGCGCGCTGGGTGTCTGCCCGCCCTCGTAGTGGGACAGCAGCAGCAGTCGCCGCTCGGGGTCCTCCTCGAGGAGGTCGACGACCCCGCACAGCGAGTCCAGCCCGCCGGAGAACAAGCACACGGCGTCCGCTTGCAGCGACTCGCGCTCCACCAGTCCGCGAGGGGTGTCCGTACGCGTTCCGGAGCGGGGGTGTGCGCGGATGTCCCACCGGTCGCCGGTCAGGAAGCCGAGCGCTCGTTCGGCCTCCTCGCGAGGCCAGGCCTCGGGGGCGTGGGCGGGCAGGCGCAGTCCGATGTCCCGGGTCCACGCGTCGGCGGTCTCCCGCCGCTCGGTGATGCGGTCGGCGCAGTAGGCGGCGACGCCCAGGAACAGCAGGTCGGCCGCCGCCGGCGGGGGAGCGGTGTTGGAGAAGAAGCTGGCGTTCGTCTGCACGGTGGCCGCGGCCGAGCCGGGGGCGAAGTCCAGGAGCACTTCCCCGGGCTCCGGGGCGTCGGCGGACGGCAGGAGGCGTACGCGGAACACGGTCATGCGAGGCTCTCCAGTGTGCTGTAGGCGACCTGCATGGCCTGGTCGGCGATGTCGCGGCCTTGCGGGCCGTTCCAGTTGACGGACAGCGGGTCGGGCGGCAGGTTGATGACGACGCAGTCCTCGATGACCTGACGCATCTGCCGGTCGGCGCGGTGCGCGGCTGCCGGGTCGGTGATGCGCCCGAGCCGTTCGGCGATCACCGGGATGCGGTTGTAGAGGTAGTTCGTCAGGAACAGGTGCAGCAGCCGTTCGATGTCGTCGCGACTTGCCCGGGTCTGCTGCAGCTCCTCCCACGTGTCGGCGTCGCCGAACAGTTCCTCCAGAACATCGCACATCGCGTCGCGGGCCGCTGCGGCGTCCAGACCACTGCCGTCACCGGACAGCGCGGTGACCAGCTCGTCGACGATCTCGAACCGGTCGCGGCCCACCAGGTCGCCGAGCGACGCCTCGCGCAGTGCCTGGTCCAGCCCGTTCGCGCCGATGCCGGCGAGTAGGCCGCCGAGCCGTTGGACACTGCTGCGGCCGACTGCGGCACCCGCGGCTGCGGCGGCTGCTCCGCCGAGGACCGGGACGTGCCGGGCCAGCAGCACCTTGGCAGATCCGGGGCTTGCGTTTCCTTGCCCGGTGCTGCGGAAGTACGAGGTGGCGGCGTACTTCAGGTCGGTCCACGCGCCGCCGGTGCCGCTGGTGCGGTCGGTCGACGTCCCCACCTACACCGACCCCCTCGGGGTGCGCAGCCCCGCGACGAGCTGGCCGATCGCGTGGACGCTATTCTGCCAGCCGTCCAGAAGGGCGGTGACTTCCTGACGGGCCTGGGGTAGCCGACGCACGGCGGACGGCACCTTTGCCCGGGGGATCCCGTCCAACGGGATCCTGCCCAGCGTGTGGCACACCGCGGCCACCGCACTCGGTACCTTCTCGGCGACCTCCACCGCGCCGTCCCAAGCGCCGCTGCCGGGGTCGCGCAGTACGCGTGCGAGCAGCTGCTCCATCAGCAGCGGCAGATCCTCGGCCGGCACTGTTTCGGCGACCGACTGCACTGCGGTGCGCCGAATGGCGACGATCTCGGACTGCAACTGGACCAGAAGGCCCTGCAGCGCGGCCGGGAGCCGCGCAGCGGTGGCAGTGACGGTCAGCTTCGCGCGCGCGTAGGTGAAGTAGGGGCCCAGGTCGGTCCCGCCCAGCGCAGGCTCCAGCCGCAGCCAACGCTCGATGTGCGGCTGGGCAGCCCAGGTAGCGACCTCCGGATCCAGCGGCAAGCTCTCCTCGGCCGGCCCGGTCTCCTCAACGCGGTCGCCACTGCGGCCCGGCGCCGTGGAAGTACGTCTCTGCCCGCGCGTAGGGGCGGGGCTGACGGAGGCCGCAGCGAGTGTGTGCCGCTCTGCCGCCGCCAGCTCTGCGACCGTGCCGCCCCCGCCTCGCACCTGCCAGTCGAACAGACGCTGGAAGTCCGTCAGGTACTGCTCCTCCAGGACCATGAGTTTGGCCAGCACAGCTGCGTCCAGGTCCGTTCCTCGGCGCTGCGCGCTTCCCCGGCGCATGATCACCGAGTTCATGAAGCGCTTCAGCTGGCGGGGGTTGCCGCGCAGAGCGGCGCCGAGAAGCGGCGCGATGGAGCCGGCCCAGCCCATGTCGGTGAACAGCGCCGGCGGCATGCGGTCCCGGCCCAGGCTGTCCGCGGCCAGACCCGGATTGAGCGAGACGGCCAGGACGCTGTGGGTTCGGCGCTGTGCCACGTCGTTCAGGAGGGTCGTAAAGTCTGCTCCTTCCAGGTGCAGCTGAGCGAGGAGGAGCTGCATGTAGGTCTCCGCCTCGGGGGCGGAGAGCACAGGGATCGTGATCTTGACCTGAAGCATCTTCTCCAGGTACTCGGCGCCCAGGCCGGTTGCGCCGGGCCGGTCCGCGGTCGGATAGAACCTGTCGATCGCGGCCTCGACTACCTGGGGATGAGCGGCGATGACGTAGGCGGTCTTCTTCGTGTGCAAGAAGACCCGGATGCCTTCGAAGGTGTCGACGATCGTGCCCGGCAGACAGCGGTCGAGGTCGTCGACGAGGACGATCACCGCCGTCACACCCTCCAGCGTCTCCACGAGCGATTCGAAGCGGGACCTGAAGGACGCGACATCGGCCAAGACGTCGTCTCCGATCGCCAGGCCCGCATCCTCCGCGGGAGGCTGCTGCTCCGCCCGATCGAGGGTTGCGGCACCCATGGTGGCTACCTGTTGGGCGACAGCCTGGGCGAGGGGGGCGAGGTCCGGTTGGTAGTGGGTCGCGGCCAGCTGGGCGGCCGACCCCACTCCGGCGAGGGCAGCCCGTCCGGCGAAGCCCGCCGGCCGGCGAAGCCGGTTGATGAACCTTCGCAGGAGTCCGATCTCCTCAACGGCCGAGGCGTTGGATGCAGCCTCGGCCTGGAGCCGTTTCAAGATGGTGTCCATCAGCGCGATCTTGATGTCGTCATAGCCCTCGAACTGCCACGGGCTGAACTGCACCACCACATAGCGCCCGCCGTCCGCAGGGCGCTCTGCTTCGAGGCGTGCCGCCACGATCTTGAGCAGGCTGCTCTTACCCGATCCCCATTCGCCGAGCAGACCCACGGTCAGGGGCAGCAACTGAGGCCGTGTGAGCGGCACCATCAACTCGTCGACGAGGAAGTTGAAACCGAGAAGATCCACATCGGCTTCGTTATCTGACCACATGCCGCACTACCTCAACTCTCGGCCGCCCCGGCCTCGGACACGCGAATGTGCCAGTGGTCTGAGCGAGCCTCTCGCCGCCGAGCATACGAGCTCCCACCGACACACACCCCTCACTGTCTGCACTCAGGACACGCGCTCTCCGGCCGGGGCCTGCCGCAGTACGCCGACCCGGCGCGCACGGAAGGGCGTTTCGGACCCGCGCCGCGGTTCTCTGCCATCCACTGTTCTTGCCCACATCGGGCACGTCGGGCCCCGCCGCCCCGCTCATGAACCGTGATCATGGTCCGCGTCCAAGGCAACAAGCGGGATCCCAGCGCACTGTGACTCGGGGCAGGCATCATGCTGCGAGGAAGAGCACCAGACTGTGCGTCATGGACACTTCCTCAGCCCACCAGGACCGTGAAGAAGCAGAACGGCTGAGCACCGCCGTGGGGGTCCTCGCTGACTTCCTGAGCCACCAACCGCTCACCCAGGCCCTGGCCCACCTGGAGCACCGGTTGGAAGGCGCCGACGGGATGAGCGTCGTGCGTGTCGCCGAGGACGGCCACGTCGTGCCGGAGCTGCTTGCCTCAGCGCTCACGGTCCGCGAGAGCCTGGGCCGGATCAACGACTTGATCCACGCCTGCGGCATCCTCCTCGTACTGCCCCACATCCTCGGGGAAGGAGAGCGCATCACCGTCCGCCCCTCCCTCGGCGCCGGCAACGACCCGAGCCGTCCGTACGACCTGGAGACAGACCAGCGCATCGCGGAATTCAAGCTCGCTCGTTGGCGCGGCGCGGACGCCATGCGCAAGCGCCAGACCTTCAAGGACCTCGTGATGCTCGCCGCCGACACCTCCGGCCGCCGGGCAGAGCTGTTCGTGATCGGCCCCGAGCCCCGCCGCTTCCTGACCACCAGTACTTCAACCGCGACCTGGGCTCTGGACCGCTCTCCAGGGGCACTGCGGACCTTCACCACCGTGTTCGGCCCGCCGAGCATGTCCGTCGCCCAGTTCACCGCGACCCATGCCGCCCACGTTCAGATCACCGATCTGCGGGATCTTCTCCCCGCGTCCGTCGTAGCCCTCCTGCAGTGACATGTCCTCGGCATGAGGCACGAGCCTTGCGAAGCCCCACACTCACGCTCCCCCCCCCCCCCCCGCGGCGGCGCGTTCCGCCACTAGCGCGGCGCCAGTGAACAGGTGGCGATGCGGCGTTTTGCCTGGCCACAGGGGGTCGCATGCGAGGTATCACCGGCCACTTGCGCTAGCCACCGGGTCCGTGTCCTTAAGAATTCGTCTCATTTGGTGAGTCTGCGGTAACAGATGAGGGTGCATGCGATGGCGGTGAAGGCCAGGAAGTGCTCCGCTTTGCGTTCGTAGCGGCGGTGCAGGCGGCGGCAGCCGGCGAGCCAGGACATGGTGCGTTCGATCGTCCAGCGGTGGCGGCCGAGCCGGGTGGAGGACTCGATTCCTTTGCGGGCGATGCGGTGACGGATGCCTCGCTTGCGGAGCCATCGGCGCAGGTGGTCGTAGTCGTAACCCTTGTCCGCGTGGAGCTTGGCGGGGCGCCGGCGTCGCGGGCCGCGGCGGGAGCGGATGGGCGGGATCCCGCGTACGAGCGACTCGAGCGCCTGGCTGTCGTGGAGGTTCGCGCCGGAGATGCCGACGGACAGGGGCAACCCGGTGCGCTCGGTGATCAAGTGGATCTTCGAGCCTTTCTTGCCCCGGTCTACAGGATTCGGACCTGTCAGCTCCCCCCTTTCAGAGCTCGCATGTTCACCGAGTCGATCGCGCAACGCGACCAGTCCAAGTTGCCGCGCGAGCCCAGCTCGTCCAGGACCAGCCGGTGCAGCTTGGCCCATACCCGGGCCGCGGACCACTCGGTGAAACGCCGGTGCGCGGTCGGCCCCGACGGGCCGAAGACCGGCGGCAACTGCCGCCAGGTACAGCCAGTCGTGGCAACGAAGATGATCGCCGCGAGGACCTCGCGGTCACCGTGCCGCCGCCGACCCCCACCCTGCGGCCGTGTCGGCGGCGGAGGCACCACCCGCTGGAAGAGGTCGTACAACTCGTCCGGCACCAAGCGTTCCACGATCACCACAAGCCCAGACTACCGATCACGCCAAATGAGACGACGTCTAAGTGAGTGAGGGGTGCTGTCGAGCGTGAGCTGCCCGACCACGTCACAAGGGAGCTCGCCAAGGCCACGGGGATGGACCCGGTCGCGAGGGCCCGTTCCGTGGGTCTGAGCCTTTGATGTTCAGCTCCGAGGGGAAGGCCCGTCTCGTACGCTGTGACTCAGATGCGGAGGCGCAGAGATCCAGTCTCAGTGTGTCTGTGATCATGCTCGGTTCGGAGCGTGGGCACTGGTCATCGTCTGCTGGTCGCTGCTGCCTGCCGTATCGGCCTCCCGAGATGTCAGCGCCCTCCGCCATAATCGAGGCACCGTCTTCAACGAAGGACCTCATCTCTGTGACGATCACCCAGCACGAGCTCGAATCCCGGCTGTGGGACGCCGCGAACGCGCTCCGCGGCCCCGTCGACCCCGCTGACTTCAAGACCTACGTCTTCCCGATGCTGTTCTGGAAGTGGATCAGCGACACCTGGGTCCACGAGCACGACGCGGCGTTCGATGAGTACGGGGACGACCTCGACGACGAGATCGAGGCCGACTTCCACCGGTTCGAGTTGCCTGAGGGCACGCTGTGGAGCGAGGTCACCGAGAAGGTCACCAACCTGGGCGCGGAGATCGCGAAGACCTTCCAGCGGATCGAAATGGCCAACCCCCGCTCGCTCGCTGGCGTCTTCGGCGATGCCTCGTGGGGCAACAAGGAGCGCATCCCGGAGTCGGCCCTGCTGGGGCTCATCCAGGCGTTCAACAAGATCAGACTCGACCCGTCGACGGTCTCGCACGACCTGCTCGGTGCGGGCTACGAGTACTTGCTGAAGAACTTCGCCGACGAGTCGGGCAAGAAGGCTGGCGAGTTCTTCACACCCCGTGAGGTCGTGAACCTGCTCGTCGGGATCCTCCAGCCTGAGCCGGGCGAGTCCGTCTACGACCCGTCCTGCGGTTCGGGCGGCATGCTGGTCGCGACGATCAACCAGCTGCGCGAGTCCGGCAAGGACCATCGCACGCTCAGGGCGTACGGCCAGGAGATCAACCTGACGACGGCCTCGATCGCAAGGATGAACCTGTTCCTGCACGAGATCGAGGACTTCGACATCAAGCGCGGAGACACCCTCCGCGCTCCGGCGTTCAAGGACACCTCTGGTGCGGTCCGTCAGTTCGATGCCGTGATCGCCAACCCGCCCTTCTCGCTGGCGAATTGGGGAGCGGACCGCTGGTCCTCGGACCCGCGAGCCATCTGCGGCGTTCCGCCGGCGAAGAACGGCGACTTCGCCTTCGTCCAGCACATGGTCTCGTCGATGAAGCCGGTATCCGGCCGCGTCGGTGTGGTGATGCCCCATGGCGTGCTGTTCCGCGGAGGTGCGGAGGCGAATATCCGCCAGGGCCTCATTGGGAAGGATCTTCTGGAAGCCGTCGTCGGGCTGCCGCCCAACCTCTTCTACTCGACGTCGATCCCGGCGTGCCTGCTGATCTTCCGCGACCAGAAGCCTGACGAACGCAAGGAGCACGTCCTCTTCATTGACGGCTCGGCCCGGTTCGTCAAGGGCAAGAAGCAGAACCGCATGTCTGAGGATGACGTCGGGGCTCTCACCGAGGCGTACCAGACAGGCAGCGACCCAGACGGTGAGGGTGGTGCGAACGTCCGGCTGGTGCCGTTCGAGGAGATCGAGCAGAACGGCTTCGACCTGAACATCGGCCGCTACATCAAGGTCGCTGCAGAAGAGGCCGCCGATTTGGGCACCGCGCTCGTGGCGTATGCCGACGCCCGGCAACATCGCATCGACACCGAGGCTGCCATGTTCGAGCGGCTCGCAGCGGCAGGCGTCGACCTGAGCGTGTTCGGGGTGTCCAGTGAGTGAGTGGGAGCGGGTCCGGCTCGACGAGGTCATCGCGCTGGACGTCGACGCGGTTCCGGTCGTGGCGACGGCCCCCTATGACATCGTCGGTGTCTTGAACCGCGGTCGGGGCCTGTTGTTCCGGGACCCGATCGCTGGCGATGAGACCTCGTACAAGACGCTGAATCGCATCCGTCCAAACCAGATCATCTACAGCCGCTTGAAAGCCTTCGAAGGAGCGATCACCGTTGCTCCGAACGATCTGGGTGAGGTCTACGCGTCGCAAGAGTTTCCGACGTTCACGTGCAGCGAGCGAATGCTTCCCGAATTCTTCCGACTCCTTACGACCACAAAACGACTGTGGGAGCAACTGCAGGCGTTGTCGACCGGAATGGGTGGCAGGCGTGAACGGGTCAAGCCCGCTGACTTCTTGACGATTGAAGTCGCTCGCCCGTCCTTGTCGGAGCAGCGCCGCATTGTCGATGTTATCGCTGCCGTAAATGCGCATATCGAGTCCGTAAGCCTGGAACGGGAGCTCGCTGTCGAGGCGGTACGGCGAGCCCGACTTGCGTTGCTCACGGTGGGTTTTAGTGGGGCATGGGAAAGTGAAAGTGTCGATTCACACACGCCCCTCACGTGGAAGGATCGACTTCCTGCAGGTTGGCGGAGCGAGGAGATCGGCGATGTGTCAGTTGTGCGCTCTGGCGCTACCCCTCGCCGATCCGAGAAAGCTCGGTACTTCGATGGAGGCTCGATCCCGTGGGTGAAGACTGGCGACCTCAATGAGCGTGTGATCACGAAGACGGATGAGTGCATCACAGACGCAGGGTTCTCAGAATCATCGGTTCGGCTACTCCCTGCCGGCACAGTTTTGGTGGCGATGTACGGAGGATTCGCCCAGATCGGTAGGACTGCCCGTCTTGGTGTCGAGTCGACGACCAACCAAGCTATCAGCGCCATCACGGATCTGCGAGAAGATGTACTCCCCTCGTTCTTGCATCACGCTTTGAAGGCTGGCCGCCCGAAGTGGCGACTCGTGGCAGCAAGTTCCCGTAAAGATCCCAATATCACTAAGCGAGATATTGAAGACTTCGATTTTCCTGTTCCCAGCCCAGGCGAACAGCGGGAGATCGTCGAGGTCTTGGGATCCATGGAATCCACTGCCGACAAGTTTACTGACGAGCTCGCCAATCTTCGCGCCTTCCGCTCCGCGCTCCTGACTTCCCTCCTCAACCAGGAAATCGAGATTCCCGAGTCCTACGACGCGCTGCTCAAGGAGGCTTCCTGATATGGGGTGGACGGAAGAGAGCACTGTTCAGCGTTCACTGCTGGAGTGGGCGGAGGAGGCTGGCTGGGAGCGTCTCCAGGGAGACGCGTTACCGCGTGATGAGCATGACGTCATCGTCGAGGACTGGGCGCGTGAAGCGTTGCTCGCGCTGAACCCCGATCTGGTCGAGGACCCCGAGTCGGCGGACCTCGTGCTGCACGAGCTCAATCAGGCGGTCCTCGATGCGCACAACGGTCTCGTCGCGGCCAACGAGCGGCTGACCGTGATGCTTCGTGGCGACCACTCGTTCACGACGATCGACGGCCGACATGTGCCTCGTCGGCTGATCGACTTCAAAGACCTCAACAACAACCGGTTCACTGTCGCCGACGAAGTCACCATCAACGGTGCTGTCAAACCGCGCCGGTTCGACATCGTCTACTACGTCAACGGATTCCCGCTGGTCGTTGCCGAGACCAAGACACCGGTGAAGCATCAGGTCTCATGGGTCAACGCCGCGAAGGACCTTCACGACGTGTACGAGGAGGAGTACCCGAACTTCTTTGCGACGAACGTCTTCAACGTCGCCACTGAGGGCCTGGAGTTCCGCATGGCCCCGATCCGTGCGGTGCCGGACCCCGACTCCGAGATCTGGGCCCCGTGGGGATCCACTGAGGACGACCCGAAGACCGTCACGGGCCCGGCTCGCGTCGAGCGGGCCGCGCGCTTGCTGCTGCGGCCGGAGACGATCCTGCCGATCCTCAAGGAACTGGTGATGTTCCGTCACGCTAGGGACGCCTCCGAGGTCGACATCAAGTTCTTGCCTCGTTACCCGCAGTTCGAGGCGGCACTGGCGATCCACGCCAAGGTGCTCGCAGGCCGTCCAGGCGGACTGATCTGGCATCACCAGGGATCGGGCAAGACCGAACTCATGGCGTTCGCCGCCGCCCGTCTGCTGCGCGACGACGCGGTGACGGGGAAGTTCGGGAGCGCGCCGACGGTCATCGTGATCGCCGACCGCAAGGATCTGGTCCGGCAGACGGCGGAGATGTTCGAGACCGCCGGCATGCCGCGGATGACGGTGCCCCGCAACCGGCGCGAGCTGCACGCTCTGCTGCGCAGCGGTGAACCCGGTGTCGTCATCACGACGGTGCACAAGTTCGCGGAGGCCGGCCATCTGAACAACCGGTCGAACATCGTGGTCCTCGTTGACGAGGCGCACCGCTCGCAGGAGGGGAAGTTCGGCGACGCGTGGCGCGCGGCGGTGCCGAACGCGAAGTTCTTCGGGGCGACGGGTACTGCGATCCAGGACAAGGACCGTTCGACGTTCAAGCTGTTCGGTGACCCTGACGATCCGGACTTCGTGATGTCGCGGTACACACCGGAGCAGTCCATCGCCGATGGGTTCACCAAGCCGGTGATCGTGGAAGGCCGAGCCGTCGGTTTCAACCTCGACAAGGAGGCCCTGGACGAGGCCTTCGACGAGCTGGCCACAGCGGAGGGCCTGGACGAGGAGGAGAAGGTCTTCCTGTCGGGGAAGGCTTCTCACATCGAGACGATCCTCTCCAACCCCGAGCGCGTGGCTGCCGTGTGCAGAGACATCGTCGACCACTTCCTCACCTTCGTAGCGCCTCTGGGCCAGAAGGCCCAGGTCGTGGCCTACAACCAGCGCCTTGTGATCGCCTACACCAAGGCAATCGAGGCCGAGTTGGAGCGCCGCGAGGCCGTCATGTCGGACGGGCGGATGCGCGAGGTCGGCGTGGTGATGCACGTCGCCGACAGCAAGGAGACCCCGAAGGAGTTCAAGAAGCACCTGCTCACTCCGGAGCAGGAGGAGGCGCTCAAGCGCCGCTTCAAGAAGGTCGACGACCCGATGTCGTTCATCGTCGTCACCGCGAAGTGGATGACCGGCTTCAACGCGCCCATCGAAGGCGTGCTGTATCTCGACAAGCCCGCCAAGGACACGAACCTGTTCCAGACGATCACGCGGCCCAACCGCCCGTGGAAGAACCCTGTCACTGGTCAGCGCAAGGACTACGGGCGGGTCGTCGACTACATCGGGCTCGCGAAGGCCATCGGCAAGGCTGTTGCCGGTCCGGAGGCGAAGGACGGCGACGAAGACGAGCTCAACGTCACGGACGCTTCCAAGCTGGCGGGGAAGTTCGTCACCGACCTCACTCGTCTGCTGTATCTGTTCGACGGCATCGACACCAGCGACTCGTCGTTCGAGTCGCTCGCCGAGGCCCACGAGCGGATCCCCGAGGGCGGCGCGCAGCGCACCGATTTTATCGAGACCTATGTCGCGCTGCAGACCGTGTGGGAGTTCCTCGACCCGCACCCGATGCTCCAGCCGTTCAAGCGGCAGTACTTCTGGCTCGCGAAGGTGTACGAGTCGATCCGGCCCAAGGACGTCTCCAAGACGTTCCTCTGGGCGCGTCTCGGCGCGAAGACCACTGGCCTGATTCACGGTCACATGACCGATGTGGGCGTGAAGTCGATGCCGTCGAAGACAGTCACGCTCGACGCTGCCGGCCTGGCACTGGTGAAGAAGATCGCCGAACAGCTGAAGCTCTCCGAGCGGCAGACGCCGGAGCCGAAGTCTGATGACGTGTACCAGGAGGTCCTCGACTCCATCGAGGCGCGCCTGCGGCGTCGGCTCGCGGATTCGGAGAGTCCGGCATACCGGTCGCTGGCCGAGCGGATAGAGAAGCTCCGTGCCAAGGCGATCGAGAACGTCGAGGACTCGCTGGCGTTCCTCGAGGAAGCGCTGAAGATCGCTCAAGATGTGGTCGCCGCGGACCGGGCGGCGGAACAGGGCGACCAGAGTGCGCTCGACAGGCTGGCCGATCCCAAGCGCGGGGCGCTCACCCAGATCGTCGAGGAGAACACGCCACCGGGACTGCACAAGATCGTCCCCGACATAGTTTCGCGGATCGACTCGATCGTCGTCGAGGTCGCCTATGCCGGCTGGAGCGCGAGCGACGCGGGCGACAAACGTGTCCGTCGCGAGCTGCGTTCCGTTCTGAAGGAGTACAGCTTGCCGATCAAGGGTGAGCTGTTTGACCGGACGTACGAGTACGTGCGGGAGAATTATTAGAGGCGCGAGGATCTTTCGAGGGCTCGGCTTGGCGGCCTTAAGGGGACGCGCTCGTGGCAGTGATCGGCGAGACACGTTGCGCCGGTCACTGCGGGATTCCTGGCGTACGGAGACCGGGCACGTGGACGAGGCGGACGACGTAGCGTGATGTCGCTGTCGTCTGTAGCTCGGACGAGCTGATCGGCTTGATCCTCCATCCCTGCGCGACGCAGGGCGATGGAGGCGGTAACGGTGGCTCCGATGCGGACCGCTTCCATCGGGATCGGGCGGACGGCGACCGCAACTCGGATTCCGCGCGTGCAGTCGTTCGAGGCTGCATCGCTCGGCCTGAGCGCACCGTGGGCAGGGCATTTACGCCTCAAAACAGGGCGCATGCCATGGATGCTAGCGGAGAAGCGATGGCTACCAGCCTCGCAGAGTCGAGCTCGGGTCGCTGCTGGTCGGTCAGCTGGCCCGGGGCGAAAGAGAGCCCCGGAAGGGGCCCTTGACGTGAGGGTCAAGGCTCAGGCGGCCGCCGCGTTCGTGGAGCGCTCTCGACGCATCCCGGGCCCCGACCGCTGGTGCTCGTCTCCACCTCCCACAACGCCCATGGCCGGCTGCTGCTCGATGTGGACGTGCTGCGTGAACAGGCCGGGGAACTGGCGGAGATCGCGGTCATGGCCGACGACGCGGCCGGCCGGGCGTTGTTGAACCGGCTGGACCGGCTGAGTGCGTGGGGCGGCGCTGTACGCGTCTACCTGCCGGATGCCGTCCGCACCGACCCCTGGCAGTGCCGCCCCCTGATCGGGGTCGACCCCGCCGGCCCCAGCTCGCCCTCGGGCAGATCACCGCACACCTGCGCCGAACCCACGTCCGATCTCCGCGCCGTCCCCCGGGCGGGCCAGCACCCGCCACGACGTCCGGCCCGGCCTGGAGAACACCCGGTTCACCAGGCATCGCACCACCGCCTTGGAAGGAACAGATGACGATGAAGAAGACGATGCTGCCGGACTTGGTCCGACTCACCGACTCTGGCCTGCGCCATAGTCCGCATGCACGTGATCTTCGACGGCAATCCCACCCTCAGCGCCCTGGGACCGGAAGGCCGCGAGCAGTTCTCCACCGTCATCCTGGGACAGGTACCCATCGGCACCTGGCGCAGGTTGGCCCCGGCGGCTGGCACCGCCCCCAAGGACCGCGGGCACCCGCGCCGCGGCCGCGTCCCACGTCGTACAGGGCGGCGACACTGTCAGCCAGGCGCAGGTGCTGACAGTGACCGACTACGAAGCCCTCGGGCGGGTCACCGGCGTCTGCTGAGCTGGGTTCGGATGCGTCAGAGGCCCCTTGGGGGAGAAGACCCCCTTGGCGCCTGGCGCGGGATCTTCAACAACGCTGCGAGGTATGAGTCACGTGGTAGTCAGCTGCTGCTCGAACGGCGGTCGGTCGCTACTGGTTCCGCCGCTGGAAAACTGCTGCCCAGATGCGACTGGGGCCGCTACTTTCAGGCCGTATGAGCAAGCATCTCTCCCTGCGTGAGGCCGTGTTGTCGTGGCTCGAGTACGCGGGCGGTCTGTCCCCAACACCCCAGTCCATCGTGGTACTGATGCTCCAGCCCCACTGGGAGGACGTGGTTAGAGAGGTGGCCGCCGCAGCGCCTAGGGAAGAGCACCCCGACCTCTACGCCAAGATCGACGGAAACTGGGTCCCGAACTCCCGAACGCTGTTGGAGGAGTCGGGACTGGGTGAGGCGGCACGTCTCATTGCCCAGGGCGTGCCGGTTCCCGTCTCCGAGGTCGCGGACAGCTTCGTCACCTTCTGTACTGGACCGGCACCGGTCTCCGAGCGATGGCTGCTCCTCAACGGCACCTTCCCCCAGGGAACACGGATTCCGCTGGGGCGGCACACCTTGCAGACCTTCACTGCGGACGAACTCAATCAGACGATCCCGATGCCTGCGCTGAACGTCCTGCAGCGTCGGAGCCATGATCTCGACCTGATCAGCGGCGCACCGTTTCTCCATGTTCCTGATCCCGGCCATCCGGTCACGCGTCGTCCGACCTGGTTCGACTTCACCGGCCCGCGTGCGGAAGCCCAGCACTGGCAAGCACTCCTTCCTCTGATGTTGTGGGACAGCGAACTTCTCCGGGTGGACTCGGTCTTCACCGTTGCGCGCGGACGCCGCTTCGATCTGAACCCCAGAGACGTGCCGACGACCATCCAGGTCTATGAAGGCCAGTACGGGAAAGAGGAGGAGGTTGAGGTCCGCGACACCGGAGCCTTCCATGTCCCGGCCGAATATCTTCCGGCCCTGGCTGACTTCTGCACCGCGATCTCGGCGAAGATCGACGCGGTCATGGCAGGCGCGACCCACGAGCGGCGCATCCTCAACCGGCGTGCCCGGCGAATCGAACGCGCAGCCCGGCACCTCCTGGCCGCTTACCAGCGCACCTACAACGACGACGGCGTCTGGGAGGCGGAGGTTGACGAACTCCGCCTTGACTACGTCATCGCCCTGGAAGCCCTGCTGATCAGCCCCAACGACACAGGCGGGCGCATCACCGCCAACATCCTCTCCCGCGCGGCTGCACTCTTTCTTACCCGTGACCACCAAGAAGAGGCCAAGGGCATCGTCCGACGTGCTTACAAGGCACGATCCATTTACGTCCACGGCGACGTGATCAAAGACCAGACAGAAGAGGAGAAACTGAAAGAGCTGCGAAATCTCCGGCTCCTCACACTGCAGGTCATCCTGCGCTGGCTCATCCTGACCCCTTCCGGCACCGAGGACCTCGCGCCCCTGCTCGATGCTGCCGTCCACAGCACAGGCCGCGAAAACCACATCAGCCAGCCCCTGCGCGCCTTCTTCACCACTACCCCACCACGCAACCGGCCCGCCGACGTCACCGCCACCTGACCCCTGGGGGGAAGCCGCCCGTCGCAAGGGAAGAAGCCCCCGGCGGCCGCTGGCGTGGAGCGGGCCGCCGGGGGCCTCATGCGGGTCGCCCGGAGCCGACGGGGGAGGCGGCGCCGGGCGACGATCAGGGGGGAGACCACTGCGGTCGTCTCCGCGGAGGGTGCGGTGCCCTGGAGCCGGTCCAGCCGTTCGTAGAGCGCGCGCAGTATGCGGGCCTTGTTCTTCACCCGGTGCAGGTTCCGGGACCTCGGGAGCTTCCCCTGAAGCGTGGACACCGTTTGCTATGCGGCAGCGGCCAGCGTAGCTGATCGCTGTTCGAAGGCGATCGGGCTGATGTAGCCAAGCCCTGAGTGCCTGCGTCTGGTGTTGTAGCGGGTGACCCACCGGAACACTGAGAGACGGGCCTCACGCGCACCTGACCAGCGCTTCTTCCCTTGCAGGGTCTCCCTTTTCAAGGTCGCGTTGAAGCTCTCCGCAGCGGCGTTGTCCGCGCTGGTGCCGACCGCGCCGCGCGAGCGGGTCACCCCCAGTTCACGGCACACTCTCGTGAACTCCTTCGACGCGTACTGGGCCCCGTTGTCGCTGTGGAATATCGCCCCGTCCAGGCTGCCGCCCCGGGTGCGGGCGGCGGCTTCGAGCGCGTCGGTGACCAGCTCGGTGCGCATATGGTCGGCGATCGACCAGCCCGCAAGCCGCTTGGAACGCAGGTCCAACACCGTTGCCAGATAGAGGAATTGACCATCGCCGATGGGCAGATAGGTGATGTCACCGACATACCTGGTGTTCGGTTCGGCCGCGGTGAAGTCCCGCCGCAGCAGGTCCGGCACCGGGGCCGCCTCCGGCTCCGGGACCGTGGTGCGGACCTTCTTGCGCAGGTGCACGCCCTGGACGCCGATCCGGCGCATCACCCGCTCGACGCGCTTGTGGTTCACATCGATCCCGGCCGCCTTCAGCTCGGCCGTGACCCGCGGGATGCCGTAGGTTCCGTCGGACTCCTTGTGGATCTCCCGGATCCGCCTCGCGAGGCGGGCATCATCCCGCGCCCGCGCCAGACGGGCGGGTGCGGCCTTCAGCCACCGGTAGAACCCGGACCTGGAGACCTCCAGCACCCGGCGCAGCCGCTTGACGCCGAAGGCGCCGCGATGATCCTCAACGAACTGGAAACGGCTCACCAGTTGGTCTCGCCGGCGAAATACTTCGCGGCCCTCCGCAGGATCTCCCGCTCCGTCTCCAGCTCCCTGATCCGGTCCCTGAGCTGCTTGTTCTCTTCTTTCAGCACATCGTCGGAGGCTACCTCGCCAGCCTGTGCCGCCCGCGGCGAGCCGCTGGTACCCGTCACTCGGCCCGTCCGGGCCCGTTCGGCCCGCACCCAGTTGCGCAGCGTCTCGCGACTGATCCCCAGATCCTTGCCGACGCCCTCGAACGTGTTCTTCGGGTCCGACAGGTACAGCGCGACAGCGTCCGCCTTGAACTCCGCCGAATACACCTTCATCACCATGCGTGACATCTCTTCCTCTGGACCCTCAAGGTCCAGTGCCCAAGGTGTCCACGCTCAAGGGGAAAGGCCCGAGACGTGAACGAAGACGTCGTCGATTGACTCGTCGTCCGGGGTGATGAAACCGTAGCCCTTGGTGGATTGGAACCACTTGACCGTGCCGAACATGATCCTCCATGGAAACTGATATGGCGAAAGTGATCATGTCAGATACACAGCTTCGCGCGAAGGCAGATCCAGCGGGCGGATGCTGACGACTGCGGTGCCTCAACTGGCCTCCGGGGTACCGCCGTCGGGCGCTCCGACGCTACGAGGGGGGTGCGAACACCAACGCCTCATGCCGGCTTCGTCCTGGGCGAAGCCGGCACCACCTCAAGGGTGATGACGGCTGTGGAGTAGTGGATACGACGGACGCGGTATATCTCGCGATCGCGCAGTACCCCGCGACGGCATCGGTCCTGCCGTGCCTCGCCTGAATTGCTAAGCGTGCCGGCCTATGGGGCACTTCGCGCATGCTGAGCAGTTTCCGCCCTGACGCTTCACGAGTTGTCGCATAATGCGCTGGCCCGCAGGATCGTTCAGTGCTCCGGGCGTCACGATGCATAGGGTTCTGCCGTCGACCTCGCCCCGGAAGCCGTGGAAGTCCGGCCCGAGATCCCGCACGAGAATCTCGTGCACGGAATCCGCCTGTGTGCTGTGCCGCGCGTCAGAGGTCATCGGTGCCGCCGCGCGGATCCAGTACGTGAGAGCCACGTGTGACGTCCTGGCTGCTGGCCGGATGCGGCGACGCATATCCGTGGTCTGAAAGCATGTCGAGTCGATTCGGTTCTCGGCGCATGTCGATCCCTTGCGAGCTGCGTCTTCTCGTTTCACTTACCTGTCGAGTGACGCCTCATTCACCTATCAATGCTTTTTCGGAATCCTATCTACTCATTTCTGAGTCGTCAATCGAGTCATTTTTTACCTGATTGATCCGGCGCAGAGAAGACACCTCATGCAGTTAAGCCGTCAAGCGGAGGGCGGTCCTCGGCGGAAATCGGGTACTCGCTGCGGATACGGCCTGCAAGGCTGTGGGGGTGACTAAGCCTTGATCCACCGACCGGTCTGTTGTGGATATCGCCCGAGGAAACGAGGAAGTGAACCGCCCCGGTTCGAATGGAGACTCGATTTCATGAAAGGATCGAGTCATGGCACGACCTTCCCGTTACCCGCTTGAGCTCCGCCGTCGTGCGGTGCGCATGGTTGCCGAGGTGCGCGGCGACTACCCGAATGAGACGGCCGTTCTGCAGGCGGTCACCGACAAGCTCGGCATCGGTTCCCGCGAGACGCTGCGGAACTGGCTGAAGCAGCACGAGATCGATGCGGGGACGCGGCCGG
>NZ_JBIUBU010000021.1:0-136921 GCF_044548345.1 Streptomyces sp. NPDC052042
TGTGACTAGAGACCTCAAGCTTCGCAGGGAACGGCGTGTTTCACGTATCCGGCCAGGTCAGAGCGCCCACACATACGGCAGGAGAGCCCTTTTTCTCCGCTGCGCTGGGCTGGCAGTTCGCCGTGGACGGAAGCGACTGGCGCCGCGCGACGAAGATCTTCGCCGACGGTCAGCGGATCGGCGGCGTGAGCGACCTCAGCTCTCCGCTCTACCCGCCCGGCACCCCTGCGCACATCGCCTACTACCTCGCCGTCGATGACATCGAGGCCCGCACCGAAGCCGCCACCACAGCAGGTGCCCAACTCGTGCTCGCGCCTTTCGACGCCGGGGACCAGGGCCGCATCGCCACGCTGATCGATCCCGTCGGCGCGGCCTTCTCCCTGTGGCAGACAGACCCCGCCAACCGATGGTCCCCATCGGCGAGCGCACCACAGCGCATGATCCTGGCCTGCCCCCACCCCGAGCAGGCCCGCCGCTTCTACCGAGACGTGCTCGGCACAGTCCCCCGCTGCGCGGACTTCGTCCGGATGCACGGCCCCGAGAAGTGCGCACCCCACTGGGAGCTCGTCGTCGCCGTCGACGACCCGGACACCATGGCCGCCCGCGCACGCGGTCTGGGACACGAGATGCCGTACGGGCCCGATCACGCTGGCGACCAGCGTCTGACCAGCCCGGACGGACTGACGTTCCGCATCCGGGCTGCCACCTCGTGAAGCCGCCCGGAAGGCGGCTGCCAGGAGCCGGTGTGCGGCGCGCTGTGCCGGCCGACGGCCGAAGATCAGGCCGAGGCACCCTGCTTGGGGCGTGCGGCATCAAGCAGGGTGCGGAGTGCGGCGGCGAAGTCTGCGGCGCGGGCCAACTGGATGCGCAGCGAGGCCGTCCCCGAACATGCTCATCGCCTGCCTGCTCCCCTACTCGCCGTTGTCGGCGTCGGTGACGGTGGTGTCCTTGATGTACCGGGCGAGGTTGAGTTCGGGGGTCTGGTGCTGCTCCCGTACGCCTTCGCCCCACAGAACGGACTGGGTGCCCTCGTGCTTGACCAGGCCGGGGTTGATGCCGAGCTTGAAACCGCCTGGCAGCGGCTTGCCCTGGCGGTAGGGCAGGAAGTCCAGCGGCGAGGGCCCGCCCGCCGCGTATGCGACGGTCGGCGTCGCGTCCCAGGCCGGCCCCTTGGGACGGTCGCCCTTCGGCGCGAACGGGGAGGGCAGCAGGCTGCTGTCCAGCTCCACCCACTCCTTGCCGACCTTCCCCTTCGACAGGTCGACGTGGGAGAGGTCCACCAGCCAGCGACCGGGCAGCTTCGGGTCGGACACCGGGTTCGTGACGTGCGTCGGGGCTCCGAGGCCGATGGCCAGGCCGTTCGATCCGGCGGCCGGCCTCGCCCACCGCCACAACCGGCTCTTCCACCGAGCCGAGACCTATCTGAGACGGGATAGCTCGGCGCCGGTCGAGCCCATCGGACGCAGCCGAGCAGAACGCTTGGTTGACCTTCACCTTGGGGGAGGCCACAGCATCGGTTGGGCCGGGCGATCGCTCGGCATGAGGAGGAACGAGCATGGACTTGCTGACCATCGGGGCGTTCGCGAAGGCGTCCCGGCTGTCACCGAAAGCGCTGCGTCTTTACGACGAGCTCGGCCTGCTGACCCCCGCTCGCGTCGACCCAGTGACCGGCTACCGGCTCTACGCACCGGAACAACTGGACCAAGCCCGACTGGTCGCCTGGCTCCGGCGCCTGGGGATGCCCCTGGCCCGCATCCAGCACGTCTGCACGCTGGAGGCGGGTTCGGCAGCGCAGGAAATCCGCGCGTTCTGGGCCCAGGTCGAAGCCGACATCAACGCACGGCGGGACCTGGCCACCTTCCTCATCGACCACCTGTCCTGGAAGGACCCTGCCATGGCCCCGACCGCCAAGCCCCTGGGAATCCGTTACGCCGCTCTGTCCGACACCGGCCTTGTCCGCGAGAGCAACCAGGACACCGCCTACGCCGGCTCCCGCCTGCTCGCCGTCGCCGACGGCTACGGCAGCCGAGGAGCCGGCGCGAGCACGGCCGCCGTCGACGCGCTCAAGCACCTGGAGACCGACGGCATCCCTGCGGGCAATCTCCTCAACGTCCTGGAAGACGCGATCGAACAGGCCAAACAGGCCGTGCACGGCGTCGCCACGAACGGCTCTTCTCCCGAAGAGGCCGGAACCACACTCACCGCGATGCTCTGGACCGGCTCGCAACTCGCCCTCGTCCACATCGGCGACTCCCGCGTCTACCTCCTGCGCGACCAGGAGCTGTTCCAGATCACCCACGATCACACCATGGTGCAGTTGATGGTCGACGAAGGACGCCTCAGCCCGGAAGAAGCCGCCTCCCACCCCCAGCGGTCACTGCTGATACGCGCCTTGGGCCAAGGAGCCGATGCCACCACGGACATACGCCTGCACGACGCCCAGCGGGGAGACCGTTACCTGCTCTGCTCCGACGGCCTGTCGACCGTCGTGCCGAGCGGAGAGATCCGCCGGGTGCTCTCTGAGATCAGTGAGCCCGCGCAGGCGGTCCGCGCACTCATCGCCCTCGCCAACGGCTCCGGCGGCCCCGACAACGTCAGCTGTGTGGTCGCCGACGTCGTAGAGCTTCAGCAGTAGGAGCGAGCGGCATGCACTTCGAGTTGCACCAGATCCGCTCTCATGAACTCATCCGCGAGGCGGACGAATACCGACTCGCCCAACAACTCAGGAGAGCCAAACCGGTCCCCCGACGCATGCTGGCCAGCACATTGCGACCGACTCCACGACGCCTGCCGGCTTGGCGCCGCGGATGAACCATCACACTGTCTACGGTTGAGCGGGACACCGACCGCCAACCTGTCCCACTCAACCGTAGGCACCGCAGGTCAGAACGTCGCCCTGCCCACAGTTATCCGGGACAGGACAGCACGGGGTGCTGGTCGTCAGGAGTGGCAGTGGGGGGAACTCGCGGGTGCATACGCGGATCTGGGTCTCGGGGCGTTTGCCCCGGAGTTTCTGGACGATGACCACGGTCTGGGTGATAAGTGCAGCCAGTATGAAGCGGAGCGTGAGACTGCGCAGCGAAGTCCGAGACCGTACCCGACGAGCTGCTCAACGCCGACCTCAAGCACAGCCTGCCCAGGCAGCACCGAGCCCGGAACGAGTCCGAACTCGCCGCCGAAGACCCGCCGCTTCTTCCGCAGGCGCCAGCGTCAGCCACACGTCGTTCGTGGCTACTTCGGTGGCCCGCACGTCCGTTACGTCCTCGACGAGAACGCCATGGGTTTCTGATTCTGATCAGTGCTACCTCGCGGCCGCGGGGACCGTCGCCATCAAGCCCTATACCCTGCTCCGCCCATCCAGACGGCGCCGCCGGCCCATAGGGTCGGCGGCGCCGTCTGGCACCAGCAGTCAGAGGGACGCCGATGAAGCGGTACCGGATGCTTCATCCGTAGCCCTCACACTGGCGCCACTCACGTCGGTGAGATTGATCGCGATGCGGTGGACGAAGGTGCCATCACCTCGCTGGTGAGCAATTCCTCTCCGAACTCGTGAGTGGTGGGCCCACCACCGCTGAAGATGTCATAGTTGAGCTTCACGGCCTTTCCGGGGGTAAATCCCTGGCCGGTGACCTCAACGAACCGGCCTTCGCCGGACACCTGGATGGCGCGCAGTTGGATCGACAGCTGCGGCTTCGGTTCGAAGCTCGCATTCCAGAACGTCGACCAGACGCGGTTGTCGAACCCCACGATGAAGACATCCAGCTGCCCCGTAAACCGGGACACCACGGCGAGCTTCTGCTTCTCGTGGTCGAAGACCGCGCCACCTGGCCACGGGAGGAAGTCGGGATTCCAAGCCATGTGAGCGTCCTGCATCCGAGATCGATTCGGCGAAACTGCCCGAACGGGAGACCATACGGGTACTGGCTGAAGAAGCACTCCCCTTGCCCATGCTGGCACCGCGGACGCACTGCTGCAAACGGGTGCCAGTCACGACCACCAGCAGGTAGTGCGCCTTCTTCTCCTCGACCTGGAACGGGGAGGCGAGCAGTGTGGTCCGGACGATGCGGTGGGTGTGGGTCAGTGTTGCGTACAGTGCCTGCTTTCGTGCTTCCCTCACCGTAGATCCCATGCCTGACCCTCGGATCACTGCCGCCCTCGTCGCCATGCACGCAAACTCACATGGTGGTCTGCTTATCGATGCCTTCGGGAGTCGCTGGGCGCGGTGGCACAGATCCCGCTTGAAGTGAACGAAGCCAACAGCACGTGCACTCGCTCAGCGCGATGGCGATACCAAGCCCAGTTCATAGGCGATGATGACCAACTGGACCCGGTCACGGGCCGCCAGCTTGGAGAACAGCCGCCCCACGTGGGCCTTGGCCGTGGACGGGCTGATGAAGAGCCGGCCGGCGATCTCGTCGTTGGACAGGCCGCGTCCAATGAGGGTGAGTACCTCGCGTTCCCGGTCGGTGATGCCTTCGATCGCCGCGTGCCGGGGCGCGGCCGTGGGTTCCGGGCGTGCGGCGAACTCCTCGATGAGGCGGCGGGTCACGCGCGGCGCGATCAGGGCTTCGCCGACGGCGACCACACGGATCGCGGTGAGGATGTCGTCCAAGTCCATGTCCTTGACGAGGAATCCGCTCGCGCCCGCGCGCAGCGCGCCGTAGACGTACTCGTCGTCGTCGAAGGTGGTGAGGATGAGAACCCGTGCCGTGTTCGGGTCGGCGGTGATCAGCCGGGTCGCCTCTATGCCGTCCATGCCGGGCATGCGGATGTCCATCACGACCACATCGGGCCGGACGTCCTGGACCAGCCGGACCGCTTCGGCGCCCGAGCCGGCTTCTCCCAGGACCTCAAGATCCGGCCTGTCCGCGATGAGCACGCGCAGCCCGGCGCGCACCAGCGGCTGGTCATCGACGAGCACGACACGGACGCGGTCAGGAGTCATCGCATCCCCGCCGGCACCGGCAGCCGCGCCGCCACCCGGAAGCCGCCTTCGGGACGGGGTCCGGCGGTGAACTGGCCATGCAGGAGGAAGGCCCGCTCGCGCATGCCGGTGACGCCGTAGCCGATGCCTGCAGGTGTGGGCCCCTGACCGTCGTCGGTGATCTCGATGGACAGTTCGTCCTCCTGATAGTCGATGACCACCCGGCACTCGTGCGTGTCCGCGTGGCGAACCACGTTGGTCAGGCCCTCCTGGATGATGCGGAAGGCGGATAGTTCGATGTCCATGGGGAGCGGGCGCCGCTCTCCTCGCCACTCCACGTCGACCCGCACGCCGCCATTCCGTGTGGTCGCGACCAGCCGGTCTACGTCCGTCATGCCCGGCGCGGGGGCCAACGGCGCCACTTCTGGCTCGGCCTCGCGGAGGGATCCCAGCATGCGCCGCAGCCCGGCCAGGGTGTCCCTGCTGGTGGTCTCGATGGTGGCCAGCGCGTTGCGGGCCTCGGTCGGCTGGGTTTCGATGACCCGGCGGCCCGTGCCGGCCTGGATGGCGATGATGCCGATGCTGTGCGCGATCATGTCGTGCAACTCGCGGGCGATCCGCAGCCGCTCGGCGGTGACTGCTTGCTCCGCGGCCTGGACCCGCACCGTTTCGGCGTGCTCGCGGCGCTCTTGAACGAGATAGCCGGTCAACCAGGCAAGGGCGAGCATCAGAACGAGGAACACGATGGTTGAGACGAAGTCGTCCCACCCGGTGCGGTAGTAGCCGGAAGCGGCGATCTGCTCGGCAAGCGTCAGCGCTGCAGCGGCGAGCGCGGTCCGGCGCGTCCGGGTGGCAGCGATCCAGGCGACGGCGAGATCGGTCAGCAGAGCCTGCAGACAGCCGATCTGCCATGCCTGTCCTGGCGCCATGAAGGGGAACGCCGAGAATTTCGACGCAGCTGTCAAAGTCGCGGCGAACGAACCGGCGAGCATCAGCATCAGGGCCGGCAACGGTCGACGCCGCAGCAGGGGAATGGTCAGAACTGAGAGTACGGTCGGCAGGAGAAGCCGCATACCGGTGGGTTCGCGTTCGTTGAGCACCGCGACGTACAACAGGATCGAGTAGCCCAGGGCCCCGCACCAGGCCAGGGCCTGCGCCGCGGCTGGCCGCAAGCGCCAGGAGAGGGCGGCGCGGGGTGAGACGCTCATGCCGCGATCATAGGCAGGGGCCGGTTCCGGGGCATCGGCCTGGGGGCGTACGCCCCGAGGCTACAAGCGGATCCTGAGAGTGTGGCCCGCGGGCCGATGCCGTGCGGGCGCGGCCCACGGCACCGTGGGCCGCGTGATCGAAGCCAACGAACTGACGAAGCGATACGGCGCCACCACTGCGGTCGACCGTCTGACCTTCACCGTCCGCCCGGGCCATGTCACCGGGTTCCTCGGCCCCAACGGTGCCGGCAAGTCCACCACGCTGCGGATGATCCTCGGCCTGAACGACCCCAGCAGCGGCACCGTCACCGTCGACGGGCAGCCGTTCCGGGGACGCCCACGAGGGCTGCGGCACGTCGGGGCCCTGCTTGACGCCCACGACGTGCACGGCGGACGCAGCGCATGGTCGCATCTGTCGGCGCTGGCGCACAGCAACGGGCTGCCGCGGCGCCGAGCGGACGAAGTTCTGAAGGAGGTAGGACTGACCGCCGCTGCCCGGCGCCGAATCGGAGGGTTCTCGCTGGGGATGAAGCAACGGCTCGGCATCGCCGCCGCGTTGCTCGGTGACCCGCCCGTCCTGCTGTTCGATGAGCCGCTCAATGGGCTGGACCCGGAGGGCGTGCTGTGGGTGCGCGACCTGTTCCACCGGCTGGCCGCCGAGGGCCGTACGGTGCTGGTCTCCAGCCATCTGATGCGCGAGATGGAGCACACCGCCCAGCAACTGATCGTCATCGGCCGGGGCGAGCTGATCGCCGCGGAGAGCCTGGCGGAGTTCGCAGCCCGCGGCACCCGGCTGACCGTGACGGTCCGAACGCCCGAGGTCGCCCGGCTGGCGTCCGTCCTCACCAAGGAGGGAGCTGCCGTCCGCGGTGAGGCCGACGGCTCGTGCACGGTGACCGGAATGAGCGCGGTTCGCATCGGCGAGCTCGCCTTCCACAGCCGCGTCCTGCTGCACGAACTCGCCCCCCGCTCCGCCTCCTTGGAAGAGGCGTTCATGGGACTCACCGCCGACAGCGTCGAATACAGCGCAGGAGATGCACGATGACCGCACAGACAGTCGCCGAGCCCAATGCACACGCGACCGCCCTCGACTCACCCACCCGATTCCACCACCTCCTCATCGCCGAGTGGATCAAACTGTGGTCGCTGCGTTCCACCTACTGGGTCCTCGGCGGCGGCCCTCTGGCCGTCATCGGGATCAACGTGAACTCCGCTCTGTCGAATGCCGACCGGCTGGCGCATCAGCCCGAACTGCCTCCTGCCCCACCGCCAGGGTTTCCCGAGCTGCCACAGATGCTGTTCGATCCCCTGACGTGCGCCTTCGTCGACCCAGCGTGGCAGCTCCTCATGGTCATCGCCGGCAGTGTCGGCGCCATCGCTGTCTTCGGCGAGTACACCAGCGGACTGATCCGCACCACCTTCGCGGCCGTTCCCGCACGCCGTGCGGTGGTGACAGCCAAGGTGACCGTCATGGCGGCTGTCATGCTCGTCCTCGGCACGGTCACCGCCGGCGCCTCGTTCGGCGTCACCCAGGCGATCCTGCAGGATCACCACGGCATGTCCATCGGCGACCCCGGCGCACTACGGGCCGTTGCCGCATCGGCGCTGCTCGCGCCACTGTGCGCCCTCGTAGGCATGGCCCTTGGGGCACTCATCCGCCACTCCGCGGGCACTGTCGTCGCCGTCGTCGGCGTGCTCCTGCTGCTGCCCGCGCTGTTCATGGGCGAGACCTATCGATGGGTCAAGGAGATTGGCAACGCGATGCCGCTCACCGCATGGCGAGCTCTGGTCCAGAACCCTGGACGGGACTACAGCGTGGACAAGTACCCGGTATCGGTCACCGAGGGGTGGATCGTGTTCGGGGCATGGTCGCTCGTCGCGGCGGCCGTCGCCGTGGCCGTCGTGCACCACCGCGATGTGTGAGCGGACCAGGCGGGTTTCTTGTTTCTCACAAATGACCAGTTGCCTGGGTACCGCGCTGCTCGGCTGGACGCCGGCGCGCGGACACGGCAGGTCGGCGCCACCCGCCGGCGCTCTATCGGCTTCCTGCACCGGGTGCTGGGGCCGAGTTCGAAGAGCCCACGGTTGAGCACATCCGGATGTCCAACGCGGAACTGCTCACCGCGATGGCGACTACGCGGATCGACCTGTTGCCCATCCAGCGAGCCATGGTCAAGAGTTGTGGATCGGGTCGTTCGCGTCGGTGATGCTGTCGCTCGGGTTGAGGAGGTAGGCGCCCCTCGCGACGTCTTGCAGGATGCTGTCGGCGGTGGCCTCAGCAGTCAGGTTGGTGGAATCCAGGACGTGCTCCTCATAAACGCCCAGGTTGCTGAACTGGCCGTGCAGTGAGCAGATCGGCTCGGGATCGGTCAAGGCGTCGTCGGCCCGGCTCGTTGTCCTTTCCAGCGTGGTGTGTTGGTTCGGCCGGAGGATGATGTAGCTCAGCGGCAGAGCCCGCTCCTGGGCCGTTGTGCGGAAGGGGTCGATGAACCACGGGCCGACGATGCCGTCGCAAATCACCTGGTAGCCGCCCTCGGCGTAGCCGAATGCTGCCGAGACCAGCACCTGCAGAACCACCTGGTTCTGCTTATGTGCTTCGGGCAGGTAAGGCGCGACCCAGCCCTGTTTGATGTAGCGCCAGAAGTCGTCGCTGTGCAGGTGGACGCTGGGAGTCAGGCGATCGGCCAGCAGTTGCGCCACGGTGCTCTTGCCGGCTCCGGGCGGCCCGGTCAGGACGATCAACTGACCGCGGTCAGGGGACGTCCGGGAGAGGGGCGGCGGGTTCATACCACCACCGTGTCACATTCGACCAGCACACCGCTGGAGGCGGTCAGCAGTCCGGGCGTTCGGCGCCTGCACTGTCCACTGGCCGGCGGAGCGGGTGCGGGCGGCAGCCGCGGCGGTGTGGGCGCGGGTATGGCCGGTGGTCGACGTCGCCTTGGCCACCGTCGACGTCGCCGCCGTGGTGTACGTGATGCGCAGCCGTGCCAGCCGGCGCATGGTTTCGTTGTAGTGGGGAGCGAACTGCGCGGTCGCGATCTTCACGCTGCTCATCCCAGCCGCCTCTGCCGGAGCCGGGCTCCTTCTCTTCGCCGCGGGCGGATTCTGCGTGTCAGCAGGCGGAGTGGCCGTCAACGTCATCAAGGCGAGCTTCCAGCAACGTTACTGCCCGCCAGAGCTTCTCGGGCGTCTCACGGTGAGCACGGCTTTCCTCAACTACGGAACGATCCCACTGGGCGCTCTGCTCGGCGGATGGCTGGGAACTGTCTTCGCTCTCCGCACAGCCATGTGGATCACGACGGCTGGAGTACCGTTGGCTGCGCTCATCCTCCTCTTCTCCCCCATCGGGCGTTCTCGCGACTTGCCGATGACCCCCGCCCCAGGAATGTCCTGGCTGGAGCAGTCTCCCCGTCATCGGTTTCAGTTCCGACTCGGCTCACCGACTGCTGCCTGTAGCCAGGCTCCCTCCATCGGACGCCCTTGGACGAACCGTGTCGAATCGAGGATGGCCCTTGCCCCCGGCAAAGCGGCACTGTGTCCAGGAGCAAGGAGGGGACAAGGTACCCGGCGGATCGACGGCCTGGAGGCCGATTCCGAGGCCGATACCACCGACCTGGCCGCTGCCCCGGGCACCCCATTGCGCCGCACTCGCGCGATGTCACAGGTCGCGAGGGCGCCCGAAGGTCTTGAGGATGCGTTCGGCGGCCAGAGGGGGTGTCACTTCCCCTTCCCGCACCTGTCGTTCGAGGTCGGGAACGAGGGCCCGTACCTGGGGGTGGGACCGCAGTCGCTCAAGCAGTTCGTCGTGGACCATGGTCCAGGTCCAGTCGACCTGCTGGGCACGGCGCTTGGCGTCGAGTCGCCCGGTGGCTTCGAGCAGGTTCCGGTGTCGCTCCAGTTCTCCCCATACCTCCTGAAGGCCGGTGGACTCGCGGGCGGTGCAGGTCAGCACCGGTGGGGTCCAGGCGGCGTCCGCCGGGTGCATCAGCCGCAGCGCGCCGGCCAGCTCCCGTGCCGCCGCCCGGGCGTCGTTCCGGTGCGGGCCGTCGGCCTTGTTGACGGCGATGACATCCGCCAGTTCCAGGACGCCCTTCTTGATCCCCTGCAACTGGTCGCCGGTACGGGCCAGGGTGAGCAGCAGGAAGGAGTCGACCATGCCCGCGACCGCCGTCTCGGACTGGCCGACGCCGACCGTCTCGACCAGCACCACGTCGTAACCTGCCGCCTCGATCACGGCCATGGACTCGCGGGTCGCCTTGGCCACCCCGCCCAGTGTGCCCGCGCTGGGCGACGGTCGTATGTAGGCCGCCGGATCGGCGGACAGCCGCTCCATGCGCGTCTTGTCGCCCAGGATGGACCCGCCGGTGCGCGTGGACGAGGGGTCGACCGCGAGCACCGCCACTCGGTGCCCGAGGCCGGTCAGGAGGGTGCCGAAGGCGTCGATGAAGGTGGACTTGCCGACGCCGGGCACACCGCTGACTCCGATGCGGCGCGCCGTGCCCGCGTGCGGCAGCAACGCGGCGAGCAGTCTCTGGGCCAGAGCCCGGTGATCGGCGCGCGTTGATTCGACGAGGGTGATGGCGCGCGCGATGTGCGCCCGTTTCCCGTCGAGAACGCCCTTCACACAGCTGTCGAGATCGATCCGCATGGCCGGCCCCGGCTCACAGCTCATGGCCGAGGCGGTCGGCGAGCTTCGTCACGAGGTCGTGGGCCGCGTCCGGGATCACCGTGCCGGGCGGGAAGACCGCGGTCGCGCCCGCGGTGTGCAGCTCCGGGATGTCCTGCGGCGGGATCACCCCGCCCACGACGATCATGATGTCGTCGCGGCCCTCGGCGGCGAGTTCCTCGCGCAGCGCCGGGACGAGGGTGAGGTGGCCGGCCGCCAAGGACGAGACCCCGACGATGTGCACATCGGCCTCGACGGCCTGCCGCGCCACCTCCGCGGGGGTCTGGAACAGCGGGCCGACATCGACGTCGAAGCCCAGGTCGGCGAAGGCGGTGGCGATCACCTTCTGGCCGCGGTCATGACCGTCCTGGCCCATCTTGGCGACCAGGATGCGCGGGCGGCGGCCCTCCGCCTCGGCGAACGCGTCCACCAGGGTGCGGGTGCGCTCCACGGAGGGGGACGTACTGGCCTCGCTGCGGTACACCCCGGATATCGTGCGGATCTGTCCCGCGTGCCGCCCGTACACCTTCTCCAGGGCGTCGGAGATCTCTCCGACCGTGGCCTTGGCGCGGGCCGCGTCGACAGCGAGGGCCAGCAGGTTTCCCTCCAGTCCGGGGCCGGAGCCACGCTCCGCGGCCACCGTCAGCGCCCGCAGCGCATCCTGGCAGGCCGCCTCGTCGCGTTCGGCGCGCAGCCGCCGCAGCTTGGCGAGCTGCTGGGCGCGCACGGAGGAGTTGTCCACCTTCAGGACCTCGATGGGCTCGTCGGAGGCCGCCCGGTACTTGTTGACGCCGATCACCGGCTGGCGCCCGGAGTCGATCCGTGCCTGGGTGCGGGCCGCCGCCTCCTCCACGCGCAGCTTCGGGATGCCCGCGTCGATGGCCTGGGCCATGCCGCCGGCCGCCTCGATCTCCTGGATGTGCTGCCGGGCCCGGCGCGCCAGGTCGTGCGTCAGCCGCTCCACGTACGCGCTGCCGCCCCACGGGTCGATCACCCGGGTGGTCCCGGACTCCTGCTGGAGCAGCAACTGGGTGTTGCGGGCGATGCGCGCCGAGAAGTCGGTGGGAAGGGCCAGGGCTTCGTCGAGTGCGTTGGTGTGCAGCGACTGGGTGTGCCCCTGTGTCGCGGCCATCGCCTCCACGCAGGTGCGGGTGACGTTGTTGAACACGTCCTGCGCGGTCAAGGACCAGCCCGAGGTCTGCGAATGGGTGCGCAGCGACAGCGACTTGGGGTTCTTCGGATCGAACTGCCCGAGGAGTTCGGCCCAGAGCAGCCGGGCGGCCCGCAGTTTGGCGACCTCCATGAAGAAGTTCATGCCGATCGCCCAGAAGAAGGAGAGCCGGGGTGCGAACGCGTCGACGTCCAGGCCCACATCGCGTCCGGCCCGTACGTACTCGACGCCGTCGGCCAGGGTGTACGCCAGTTCCAGGTCGGCGGTCGCACCCGCCTCCTGGATGTGGTAGCCGGAGATGGAGATGGAGTTGTAGCGCGGCATCTTCTGCGCGGTGTAGGCGAAGATGTCGGAGACGATCCGCATCGAGGGTTTCGGCGGATAGATGTAGGTGTTCCGGACCATGAACTCCTTGAGGATGTCGTTCTGAATGGTCCCGGCCAGTTGGGAGGGCGGTACGCCCTGTTCCTCGGCCGCCACGATGTACAGCGCCAGTACGGGCAGCACGGCACCGTTCATCGTCATCGACACCGACATCCGGTCCAGGGGGATGCCGTCGAAGAGCTGCCGCATGTCGTAGATCGAGTCGATGGCGACCCCGGCCATGCCGACGTCGCCCGTCACCCGTGGGTGGTCGCTGTCGTAACCGCGATGGGTGGACAGGTCGAAGGCGACGGACAGGCCCTTCTGCCCGGCGGCGAGGTTGCGCCGGTAGAAGGCGTTGGACTCCTCGGCGGTGGAGAAGCCGGCATATTGGCGGATCGTCCACGGCTGGTTGACGTACATCGTCGGATAAGGGCCGCGCAGATACGGGGCGATGCCCGGGTACGTGGCGGGGGAGTCCAGCTCCTCCAGGTCCCGAGGGGTGTAGAGCGGCTTGACGGCGATGCCTTCGGGGGTGTCCCAGAGCAGGTCGGCTTCGCCGGCACCCGAGGACTCCTCGACGGCCGTGCGCCACCGGTCTTCCGTGACCTCCCGGGCGGGGGCGCCGGAGCCCAGTTCGACCTGCGAGAAATCGGGGACGGCAGGGGTGTCAGAGGTACGCATCACGCCACTCCCATGTGGTCGAGTACGGAGGAGAGGACGGCGACGACGTCGCAGCCGGCGGAGACGTACGCGTCCACTCCGGCGTAGGTGCCGGGCCGCCCGGCCAGGAACACCCGCTGCGCTCCTGCCGAGGCGAGGGCCCGGGCGACCGCCTCGGCCTGCTCCTCGTACAGGGCGTCGCTGGAACAGAGACATGCGACGGCCGCACCGCTTCGCACGAAGGCCTCGGCGGCTGTGGACGCGTCCACCGACGTCGGGTCCTGGACGGGTTCGACCCCGCCCGCCTGGAAGAGATGGGCGGCGAAGGTGGAGCGTGCGGTGTGCGCGGCGGCCGGGCCCAGCGCGGCGAGGAAGACCCGGGGCCTGGTCCCGGTCGCGGCCAGGTGCGCGTCCGATCGCGCGCGCAACGCCTCGTACGCCTCGTCGCGATGGACCCGGGGCAGGCCCCCGCTCTTCTCCTCGGGGGCCGGTCGGCGGTCCACCGGCTTCTCCGCCAGGTTCGGGAACTCGCTGACCCCCGTGACGGGTTCGCTCCGCCGGGCGAGGTCGCCGCTGCGGGCCTCCCAGGTGAACGCGAGCCGGTCGTGGACCAGACCGGAGCGCAGGGCGGCCCGCTGGCCGCCCGCCCGCTCCAGTTCCTGGAAGAACGCCCAGGCCGCGCGGGCCAGGTCGTCGGTCAGCCGCTCCACGTACCAGGAGCCGCCGGCCGGGTCGATGACCCTGCCCAGGTGGCTCTCCTCCAGCAGGATCACCGAGGTGTTGCGGGCGATACGGCGTGCGAAGGCATCCGGCAGGCCCAGCCGGTGGTCGAAGGGCAGCACCGTCACGGCGTCGGCGCCACCGACGCCGGCCGCGAGCGTGGCGACCGTCGTGCGCAGCATGTTCACCCACGGGTCACGCCGGGTCATCATCACCGGTGAGGTCACCGCGTGCTGGCGCTGCGCCCCCGCGCCCGGGGTGCCGCACACCTCGGCCACCCGGGCCCACAGGCGGCGCGCGGCCCGGAGCTTGGCGATCGTCAGGAACTGGTCGGCCGTCGCCGCGTACCGGAACTCCAGTTGCCCGCAGGCCGCCTCGGCCGGCAGCCCGGCCTCCGTCAGGCAGCGCAGGTACGCGACCCCGGTGGCCAGCGAGCAGCCAAGTTCCTGGGCGGCCGAGGCCCCGGCCTCGTGGTACGGGAGCGCGTCCACGGTGAGGGACCGCACGTTCGGGTAGTGCTCGTGGCACAGTCGGGCCAGGTCGGCGGCCCCACCCATGCCGGACACCTCGTCACCGGTGCGGGCCGACAGGCCCAGCGGGTCCGCGCCGAGGTTGCCGCGCGCCGCCGTTCGGGAAACCCCGCGCTCCTCGTACAGTCCCAGCAGGGCGCGTGCCGCCTGTTCGACCTCCCCGCCCGCATCGAGAACGATCGGCGCCAGATCGAGGTAGACCCCGTCCAGGGCTTCGCCCAGCGCCGCGACCGGCACGCCGGCCGTGCCGCCGACGGCCAGCCACAGCGACGTGACGCCGTTCTCCAGATCCGTGAGGACGGCCTGGCGGGTCTCGGCCGGATCGCGTACGGCGTGGCGCTGGCGTACGTCCCAGCCGTCCACCGCGCTGCCCTCGGGACGGCCGCCGCGCACGTACGGCGCGAAGCCCGGGTAGCCGGGGTCGGGCGCGATGTCCCGCGCGGTGTACAGGGGGCCGGTGGTGAGCCCCTCCTCGATCGTGGTGGACAGCGCTTCCTCGGCCCGCGCACCCGTGACGTCCCGGCCCGCCTTGCGCAGCACTCCTTCCACCAGGCGCTGCCACTGCTCGTGGGTCGCGCGGGGGAACTCGCCGGATCGTACGGTCGTGTCCCGTCCGGTGGGCCCGTCGGGGCCGTGGCCCGGATCGTCGGTGGGCAGCCCGGTTTCTCCCGAGCGTGGGGATCGTGTCATGTCAGGTGTCTTTCGTTCCGCCCGCTGCCTGGGGCAGCGGCTCTGCCCGAACCGGCGGGGATTCCCGGTTCGCGTGGGGGGCTGTCGTCGTGCCCGGGTCCTCCGTCGCCGCGTGGTCGCACGCGGTCCGCCGGCCGAAGTTCGGTTCCCGCCTGGCGAGGAAGGCCCGTACTCCCTCCCGGAAGTCCGCACTGCCGTACGCCTGCTCGATCAGGGAGTCGTCGTCCTCGGGCACCGCATCGAGCGTGTCCGCCCGGTGCAGGAGCTGCCGTTTGGTGGTCCGGAGGGTCAGCTGAGCGGCCAGGCGCAGACCGGCCACCACGTCCTCCACCTCCCGGTCCAACCGGTCCTCGGGCACCACGGACATCACGGCGCCCACGGCGTGCGCGCGTGCGGCGTCCACCAGCCTCGACGTCAGCACCATCTCGCGCGTGAGCGATTCGCCGAAGACGGCGACGCAGCGGTGGAGCATGGAAGCCGCGAGCACGTTGCCCAGGGTTCGGGCGATGGGGTATCCGAAGCGGGAGTCGGGGGTGGCGATCCGCAGGTCGCAGTAGGTCGCGAGGGCGAGCCCCGCACCGGCGCAGACGCCGTCGACCACGGCGATGGTGACCTGCGGCAGTTCGGCGACGGCGCGCAGGACCCGGCGGACGTCGGCCTCGTGGGCGGCGCCGGCCGCGCCGTCCCGCAGGCCGGTGAAATGTGCGATGTCGTTGCCCGCGGTGAAGGCCCGGCCACCCGCCCCCCGGATCACCACGGCACGAACGGCGGTGTCGTCCCGCAGTTCGGCGCAGGTCTCCAGGAGTGCCTGGTACATCGGGACGGTGAGGGCGTTGTGCCGCTCGGGCCGGTTGAGCACGAGCCCGACCACTCCGTCCGCGCGCCGGCGCAGCAGGGCGCCGCCCGCCAGCGCCTCGGTCCCCCGGTCAGACATCGTGCCCGTCCAGCCAGGCATCGTGCCCGTCCAGCCAGGCTCGGACGCTGTCGTCGTGTTCACCCAGCCGGGGTGGTGCGAGGTGCCGGAGGCGACCCCCGTCGTCGAAACGGACGGCGGGGCCGGGGAGTTCGATCGGGCCGAGCGAGGAGTGGTCGACCTCGATCACCAGGCCCTGGGAACGGGTCTGTGGGCAGTTGTAGACCTGGTCCAGGGTGCGCACCTCGCCGGCCGGGATCCCCGCGGTGTGCAGGAGTGCCAGCCAGTGCGCGGCCGGTCGTTGCAGGAGCTCCTTCTCGATCTCCTCGACGAGTTCGTCGCGGTGGGCTGTGCGCCGGGTGTTGTTCTCGAACCGCGGATCGGTGGCGTCCAGCCCGACGATCCCGGCGAACTTCGCCCACAGGGTGTCGTTCGCGACCGCCGCCTGGATCGCGCCGCCCTCACAGCGGAACAGCCCGTACGGCGCGATGGCCGCGTGGTGGTTGCCGGTCGCCCGGCTCACCTCGCCGGCCACGGTGTAGCGAGTGCCCTGGAAGGCGTGCACCCCCACGATCGAGGCGAGCAGCGAGGTGCGCACGACCTTGCCGCGCCCGGTCCGCTCCCGCTCGTACAGCGCGGACAGCACACCGTAGGCGCCCCACATCCCGGCCAGCAGGTCCCCGATCGGCACACCGACCTTCGTGGGGGTGTCCGGGTCCGGTCCGGTCAGGCTCATCAGGCCGGCCTCGCCCTGGGCGATCTGGTCGTACCCGGGCCGCCCGCCCTGGGGGCCGTCGTGGCCGAACCCGCTGATCGAGAGGATCACCAGGCGGGGGTTGATCTCGTGGAGCCGTTCGTCGGAGAAACCGAGCCGGTCCATGACACCGGGCCGGAAGTTCTCGACGAGGACGTCGCCGTGGCGCACCAGCCGGGTCAGCAGGTCGACGCCCTCGGGGGACTTCAGGTCCGCGGTGACGGACTCCTTGTTGCGGTTGCAGGACAGGAAGTACGTCGACTCCCGGGCGTCCTCCGGGCCGACGAACGGCGGTCCCCAGCCGCGGGATTCGTCGCCCCTGCCGGGCGCCTCGACCTTGATGACCCGTGCGCCCATGTCGCCCAGCATCATCGTGGCGTGCGGCCCGGCCAGGGCGCGGCTGAGGTCGACGACGACGAGGTCCTGGAGCGGTCCCCGCGTGTCCGTTTCCTGGGGTGCGGTGCTCTTCGTCATGGGTCAGCGCCCCAGGTGGACGGAGACGTGCTTGCGCTGCGTGTAGCTGTCCAGCATGCCTTCGAGGGAGAACTCCCTGCCGATGCCGCTCTGCTTGAAGCCGCCGTAGGACTGGCCGAGCACCTGCCCGCCGCCCTGGTTGACCTGCACCCAGCCCGCCTCCAGGGCGTGCGCCGTGCGCAGCGCCGCCCCGAGCTCCCGGGTCCACACGAATCCGGCGAGGCCGTAGGCGCTGTCGTTGGCCATGCGGACGACTTCCTGTTCGTCCTTCCACGGGATCACGCACACGACCGGGCCGAATATCTCCTCGGCGGCGATCCGCCAGTCGTTGGACACGCCCGCGAACACGGTGGGCTCCACGTAGTAGCCGCGCGAGAGCGGGCCCTCGGTGGGCGGCAGACCGCCCAGGGCGACCTCCACACCCGGCTGTCCGATGCCGTCGGAGACGTAGTCGCAGACCCGGTCGAACTGCTTCCGGTTGACCAGGGTGCCCATGTCGCTGGCCTCGTCGAGGGGGTCGCCGACCTTCAGCGCCGAGAGCTTGCCGACCAGCTTGCCGACGAAGGAATCGAAGATCGACTCGTGCACGAACAGTCGCGATCCGGCGGTGCACGACTGGCCCTGCCGGAAGAACCGCATCCCCGCGATGGTGCCGTCGACGACCCAGTCCTCGTCGGCGTCGGGGAAGACGATCTGCGGGCTCTTGCCACCGAGTTCGAGGGAAACCGGCACGACGCGCTCGGCACCCTTCTCCATCACCCTGCGGCCCACCGCCGTCGAGCCGGTGAAGGAGAGCTTGGCGACGCCGGGGTGCGAGGTCAGCGCCTCGCCGACCTCGGTCCCGTACCCGGTGACGACGTTGAGGACGCCCTCCGGCAGGAACCGCTGGCAGATCCGGGCGACGGCGAGAACGGCGAACGGGGCGTCCTCGGCCACCTTCAGCACGAGCGTGTTGCCGGTGACCAGTGCGGGGGCGATCTTCAGCGCCGAGAGCATCAGCGGCGCGTTCCAGGGCACAATGGCGCCCACGACACCGAGGGGTTCGCGCCGCGAGTAGTCGAGCACCTCGGCGTTGAGCGGGATGCTCTCGCCCTTGGCCTCGCCCGCCAGGCCGCTGAAGTAGCGGAAGCAGTCGACGAGGAACTGCGTCTCGCCGCGGGACTGGGTCCGCAGGGCGTTGCCGTTCTCCAGCGACAGCAGCCGCGCGATGCGCTCCTGCTCGGGTTCCAGGGCGTCGGCGATCCTCCGGAAGAGATCACCGCGGTCCCGGGGCCGCAGGTCCCGCCAGGCCGGCTGGGCGCGCCGGGCCGCCGCCACCGCCCGGTCGACGTCCTCGGCCCCGCCGCGCGGGACACGGCCGATGACCGACATGTCGCGGGGGCTCTCGACGTCGATCCACCGGCCGTCGGCTGCGGCGGTCCACTCACCGGCGATCAGCATCTGCTCGTCGCCCACGAAGTACTCGGCTTCTGTCGTGCTCTGCTGCTGAACGGTCACGGCTGCAGTCCAATCCGGGGGGTGAGGGTGGTCGTGGTGGTCGTGGTGACCGCGGGTCGGGGTACGGGACAGCCCGTGGGGCGGACGATCACGGGTACAGTCCGCGCTGTTGATGGGCCTGGGCCACCCGCTCGACGGCCAGAGCGGTCGCCGCGGTCCGCAGCGGTACGCCGAGCCGGCGGGAGTGGTCGCGCACGTGGTGCCAGGCCTGGAGCATCCGCTCCTCAAGGCGCGCCTCCACGTCCTCGGTGCTCCACCAGTACGCCTGGTTGGCCTGCACCCACTCGAAGTAGGACACGATCACCCCGCCCGCGTTGGCGAGGATGTCCGGCACGACGAGGACTCCCCGTGCTTCGAGGATCCCGTCGGCTTCGCGTGTGGTCGGGCCGTTGGCGCCCTCCACGACGACCCGTGCCCGCACGCGATCGGCGTTGCCGGCGTGGATCGTTCCTTCGACGGCCGCGGGCACCAGCAGGTCCGCGGACCGTTCGAGGACGGCGTCTCGGTCGAGTTCCTCGCCGCCGGGGAAGCCGACGACCGTGCCGTGCGCGTCGACGTGCGCCTCCAGGGCGGCGACGTCGAGCCCCGGCTCGGCGCCGACCGCACCGTACTGGTCGCTGACCGCGAGCACGCGCAGACCGGCCTCGGCGAGGAAGCGGGCGGCATGGCGGCCGACCTTCCCGAAGCCCTGCACGACGGCGGTCGCCCCGGCCGGGTCGATGCCGCACTCGCGCAGTGCCGCCAGCGCCACGTGGACGACACCCCGTGACGTGGCGGTCGCCCGGCCGCGCGAACCGCCGAGGCTGAGCGGCTTGCCGGTGGTCACACCGAGCACCGTGTGGCCGTGCTGGAGGGAGTAGGTGTCCATCAGCCAGGCCATGGTGCGCTCGTCCGTGCCGACGTCCGGGGCCGGAATGTCCCGCTCGGGTCCGATGAGCGGGCTGATCTCGCTGGTGTAGCGGCGGGTCACCCGCTCCAGTTCGGACTCGGAGTAGAGCGCGGGGTCGATGCGCACACCGCCCTTGGCACCGCCGTACGGCACGTCGAGAAGCGCGCACTTCCAGGTCATCCACATCGCCAGCGCGCGGACCTCGTCGAGCGACACGTCCGGGCTGAAGCGCAAACCGCCCTTGGCCGGGCCCCGGGAGAGGTTGTGCTGCACCCGGTGGCCGACCAGTACTTCGATCCGGCCGTCGTCGCGGCGCAGGGGCACGGCGACGGTCACTTCCCGGCGCGGCTGGGCGAGGAGGCTGAACATACCGTCGTCGTAGCCGAGAAGCTCGATGGCGGAAGCGAGTTGGGCATGCGCGTCGGCGAGGGGGTTGGCCGGCACGGCGGTGATGGGCTGAGCCGTCGTGGTCATGATGTCCCTCGCTCAGGCCGTGACGTAACGGTCGGCGATGTCCAGCGCGGCGTCGATCATGCGCAGTCCCTCGGCCGCGTCGGCGTCCTGGATGTTGAGCGGAGGGACGACGTGGATGCGGTTGAAGTTGGTGAACGGCAGCATCCCCTCGCCCTTGAGGAAGGCCGTCAGCTCGGCCATCGCGGGGCTGGTGCCGCCGTAGGGCGCGAGGGGTTCGCGGGTGGCGGGGTCGCTGACCAGCTCCAGGGCCCACATGGCTCCCGTTCCGCGCACCTCGCCGACGCTGGGGTGGCGGTCGGCGATGACGCGCAGTCCGGGTCCGAAGACCTCCTCGCCCAGGCGCGCCGCGTTCGCCACGATGCCCTCGTCCTCCATCGTGTTGATGGTCGCGACCGCGGCCGCGGTGGCGAGGGGGTGGCCCGAGTAGGTGAGTCCGCCGGGGTAGGAGCGCTTGCCGAAGTAGGCGGCGATCTCGCGGCTGATCGCCACTCCCCCGAGCGGTACGTATCCGGAGTTCACGCCCTTGGCGAAGGTCAGCAGATCGGGCACCACCCCCGTCTCGCCGATGGCGAACCACGACCCGGTGCGTCCGAAGCCGGTCATCACCTCGTCGGCGATCATCATGACGCCGAACCGGTCGCACAGCTCACGCACGCCCTGCATGTAGCCGGGCGGCGGCACCATGACGCCGGCGGTCCCCGGGATGGATTCGAGGACCACCGCCGCGACGGTGTCCGGCCCCTCGAAGGTGATGACCTGTTCCAGGTGCTCCAGGGCGCGGGCGCACTCCTCCTCCTGGGTCCGGGAGTGGAAGGCCGAGCGGTAGAGGAACGGCCCCCAGAAGTGCAGCGTTCCGGTGGTGCCGTAGTCACTGGCCCATCGCCGGGGGTCGCCGGTCATGTTCACCGCGGTCGTGGTGCCGCCGTGGTAGGAGCGGTACGTCGTCAGCACCTTGTGCCGCCCGGTGACCAGGCGGGCCATGCGCACGGCGTGTTCGTTGGCGTCCGCGCCGCCGTTGGTGAAGAAGACCCGGTTGAGGTCGCCGGGGGTGCGCTCGGCGATGAGCCGCGCCGCCTCGCTGCGCGCGTCGTTGGCGTACTGGGGCGCGATGGTGCACAGGCGCGCGGCCTGCTCCTGGATCGCGGCGATCACCCGCGGGTGCTGGTGGCCGATGTTGGTGTTGACCAACTGGCTGGAGAAGTCCAGGTACTTCTTGCCTTCACCGTCCCAGACGTAGGAGCCCTCGGACTTGGTGATCACCATGGGGTCCAGGGTGTCCTGCGCCGACCAGGAGTGGAACACGTGTTCACGGTCGAGGCGGTAGGCCCGCTGCGCCTCGGATTCCGTCGCGACCTGCTGGGCATCTGCATTGCTCATGGGACGTCCTCACCAGTGAGTTGGGGGAACGGGACTGCTCGACCCCTCCGTGCGAACGACTCTGCCGCTTCGGCCACCGCCGCAGGACCGACACAGTGTCCGTTCCTGGCGCCGGCCCCAACACGGCGTCGGGCCGGTGGAGCGGCCGGGCGATCCGGTGCGGGTTCACTCGCCGTGCGAGCGGTGCGCCTCGTCGTCGGCGAGCGACCGGGCCAGCACGGCGACGTGCAGGGAGGCGCGGATGTGCGGGTCTTCGAGGTCGACTCCGAGAATCGACTCGATCTTGGCCAGTCGCTCGTAGAGCACCGGCCGCGAGAGCAGCAGGCGCTTGGCCGCGGCCGCCTTGCCGCCCGGTTCCTCCAGGAAGACCTTGAGGAGCGTCGTCAGGGACGTTCCGCGTTCCGCGTCGTACGCCTGGAGCGGTCCGAGCTCGCGGCGGACGTACAGACCGAGCCGTTCGTCGTCGCGGAGCAGATGGACCAGGCCGCGCAGATGCACGTCCGCGAGGGTGATCCAGGGACGAGGGTCGTCGGCCTCGGCCGCGTCGAGGATGTGCCGGGCGTCGATCAGCGTCCGGAACGTCTCCTCCAGTCGGTCGACGACCTCTCCGCGGGCGATCATCACGTGCGCGGCCTTCCGCACCTCCTGCGCGAGGGAGGCCGTCATCGCGTCCGGTGACAGGTTCCCGGGCATGCTCGTCAGGGCGATGACATGGTCGGTGTCCAGGCCGACGAGCATGGGTATCCGCAGGCTCCGGGACGCCTTCACCACGGCGGCGGCGAGGTCGGTCAACGACCACTGCCTCTCGTCCTGCGCGGTCAGCCGGCGGCGCAGGGCGATGGCGACGAACCTTCTCGACCGCACGGGAAGGTGGGCCGCCTCGCACCGGACGACCAGTTCGTCCGAGATCCGGCCGGCCCGGAGTTCGGCGAGCAGCGCGGTGTGCGTGTTGCGTTCGGCGCTGTCGCGGGCCCGGGCACGCATCTGGTGCAGCGCCAGAGCCGCCGCCGCACGCTCGATCAGGACGTAGTCGCGGCGGTTGGGCAGGGTGTCGGTGAGCAGGACGAGCCGGCCCCAGTCGTCGCCGCGCGACCCGACCACCGTCATCAGCCACCCGGTGCGGCGGTCGTAACCCGTCCGGCCGGACAGCACGATCCCGCGCGAACGCCGTCCCCAGTCCCCGAGCACGGCGGCGGTGGACCGGCCCGCCGTGTCGTAGCCGATCACCTGGCACCGCGACGACTCCAGGACCACGGGGACGGAGGCGATGCGCACCACGGCGGCGAGGATCTCCTCCGGTCGCGCGCCCTCGACGTCCAGCTGCGTGAACGTCTCATGGATGTACTCGCTCGCGCGGAGGTCCTCGACCTCGGCGTCGAGGATCCGCGCTCCGACCTCTTCGACGATCGCGGCGAAGCGGACCTCGCGGTGCAGCGCGATGAGCACCAGGTCCTCGCGCCGGCAGGCCGAGACCAGTACCTCGGGCAGCGAGGCCCATTTCCGTCCCAGTTCCACGACGAGACCGGCCGCGCCCGCGCCCGCGAGCGAACGGACGTAGTCCCGGATGCTCTCGGCGTCGTCGCCGAGGATGACGCCGGTCATCAGTACGATCTCGTCGCCGCGCAGCAGATGCGCGATGTCGGCCACCTCGGCCGGGTGCAGCCATCGGACGGGACGGTCGAGCTGGTCCTCGCCCGCGAGTACCTCGGGGTCCGCCGTGGCGAGAACGGGCATCGCCAGTATCTGACGCACAGTAGGGAGCACGTTGCCTCCACGGTGAGGGCCGAAGGACCGTGCCGGCCCGTACGTCCCGGTGTGCCGCTTCGAGTGCGCCGCGGGGGCGCACTCGAAGGGGCGAGGAGCGTCGTCGGCAGCGGTCGGAAGATGCCAGGGTGGTTCAGAAGACGACGAGGTCGCGCACCGCGTGACCGGCCTCCATGGCGTCGAACGCGTCGTCGATTCCGTCGAGGCCGACGCGCGAACTCACCATCTCCTCCAGCAGCAGACGCCCGGAGAGGAACAACTCCACGTGCTGGGGCATGGCCAGGCGGAAGTTCTGCGCTCCCATGTACGCGCCCTGGAGACGCCGGTCGTCGAGAAGGAGCCTGCCCTGCACGGGGAAGGTCTTGCCCGCGGGCATCAGGCCAACAATGGTCGCGGTGCCGCCCACGGCCAGCGCCTCCAGGGCGGCCGCCGCGGTGGCGGGTGCGCCCACCGCCTCGATGCAGTGGTCGACACCGCCCCCGGTGAGTTCCCGGATGGCTTCGGCGGCGTCGCACCGGGAGGCGTCCACGACGTCGGTGGCGCCCAGCTTGGTCGCGACGTCGAACTTCTCCGGCTGCCGGTCGACGGCGATGATCCGTGCGGCGCCGGAGATCCGCGCCGCCTGGACGGCGCTGAGGCCGATGCCGCCGCAGCCGATCACGGCCACCGTCTCGCCGGGGCGCACCCGCGCCTTGTTGAAGACGGCGCCGAGCCCGGTGGTGACCCCGCAGCCGATGAGCGCGGCCAGGTCCAGGGGCATGTCCTTGGTGATCCGCACCGCGGCGGATTCGTGGACGAGCAACTGCTCGGCGAAGCTGGACACGTTGAGGAACTGGTGGACCTCGGCACCGTCCTGGTGCAAGCGCGGCGCCGCGCCCGGGGCCCGTTGGCTGTGCGCGCCGGCACACAGGTAGGAGCGACCACTCAGACACCGTTCGCAGCGACCGCAGAAGGTCGTCAGGCAGGTGATGACGTGATCCCCCACGGCGAAGCCCTCGACCTCGCTGCCGACCTCGAGCACGACTCCGGCCGACTCGTGGCCGAGGATCGTCGGGCGCGGAATGTCGAACACGCCGCGCAGGTGGTAGAGGTCGCTGTGGCACAGGCCGGCGGCCGCGGTCCGGATCAGGAGCTCGTGCGCCCCCACCCTGCCGACCGCGACCTCTTCGACGCGGAGCTTTTCCTGGCCGTCCCGCAGAACCGCGGCTTTCATCGTTGCTCTCCAAACTGTGGATGGCGTCCGTCGAACGGGCCGCACGCGCGTGCCGTCCCGTTCGACGGACGGGGGTCGAAGGTCGGGTTGGGCCGGACCGGGACAGCTCTCAGCTCGTCGAGATGAAAACGTTCTTCTTCTCGGTGAACTCAAGGGCCGCGTCCGGACCGAGTTCGCGGCCGATGCCTGACTGCTTGAACCCGCCGAACGGGGTCTGCAAGCGGACCGCGCTGTTGTTGTTCACCGAGATGTTGCCCGCCTCCACGCCGCGGGCCGTCCGCAGCGCGCGCCCGATGTCCCGGGTCCAGATCGAGCCCGCGAGCCCGTAGTCGGTGGCGTTGGCGATCCGGATCGCGTCCGCCTCGTCGTCGAAGGGGATCATCGTCACCACCGGTCCGAAGATCTCCCGGGTGGCGCTCGGGGCCTTCCCGTCGCGTGACGTGAGTACCGTCGGGGCGAAGAAGAAGCCGGGGCCCTGCGGCGCCGCGCCGCGCACGAGGATCTCCTCCTCCTCGGTGACGAACGCGGCCACGCGGTCGCGGTGACCGGCGCTGATGAGTGGGCCGACCTGGGTCGACTCGTCCATCGGGTCGCCCACGGCGACCGCGTGGACGGCCGGCTTCAGGAGTTCCGCGAACTCGTCGAAGACCGCGCGCTGGACGAGCAGCCGCGAGCGGGCGCAGCAGTCCTGGCCGGCATTGTTGAAGACGCCCATGGGAGCGGCCTCGGCGGCGGCCTTCAGGTCGGCGTCCGCGTAGACGATGTTCGCGCTCTTGCCACCGAGTTCCAGAGTCACCCGCTTGAGATGGGGCGCGGCGCTCGCCATGACCTTCCGGCCGATGTCGGTCGATCCGGTGAAGACGACCTTCGCCACCTGCGGGTGGTCCAGCAGGGCCTGCCCGACCACGCTGCCCGAACCGGTGACCACCTGGACCACGTCCTCCGGCAGGCCCGCCTCGATCGCCAGCTCGCCAAGTCGCAGCGTGGTCAGGGGGGTCAGTTCGGAGGGCTTGATGACGACCGTGTTGCCTGCGGCGAGGGCGGGTGCCAGACCCCAGACCGCGATCATGAGCGGGAAGTTCCACGGGGCGATCACGGCGACGACGCCCACGGGCTCGTGGAAGGTGATGTCCACACCGCCGTCGACCGGGATCTGCTGGCCGATGAGGCGCTCGGGTGCCGCCGCGTAGTAGTCGAACACATCGCGGACGCGGGCCACCGTGCCCCGGGAGTCGGCGATGGGGTGCCCGCAGTTCTCCGTCTCGAGCCTCGCCAGGTTCTCCAGGTCCGCCTCCACGACGGTGGCGAACCGGCGCAGCAGCCGGGCCCGGTCGGAGGCGGACACCTTGCGCCACGTCTCGAACGCTCGCGCCGACCGCCGGACGGCCTCGTCGGTGCGCTGCTCGTCCAGCGAATCAACGGTGGCGATCACGCTCTCGGTCGCCGGGTTGATGACGTCGAAACCCATCGTTTATATCCTTTCCGAATTGGCCTGGTGCGAGGTTGTGCCGGCCTCGCTCCGCTCGCCGGCCGCCGCCGCGGCGGCACAACGGCCGACGAAGTAGCTGAAGATCTCGTCCGAGTCACCGACCTCCGGGTGCCACTGGACGCCCAGGATGCGGCCGGAGGAGTCCTCGAAGGCCTCGACCGTGCCGTCCTCGGCCCACGCCGTGGCGCTCAGGTCCGGTGCGAGGACGTCGACGGCCTGATGGTGGTAGGTCGGTACGTCGCCCCCGGCGCCGACGACTTGGTGCAGCAGGCTGTCCGGCGCCGTCCGCACGCGGTGCAGCGCGAACTCGCTCACCGTCGGGTTGTGTATGTCGCTTCCGACCTTGTCGGGCAGGTGCTGGATCAGGGTGCCGCCGAGGACGGCGTTCATCAGTTGCATGCCGCGGCAGATGCCGAGCACGGGAAGACCCGCGTCGAGCACGGCGCGCAGCAGAGCGGTCTCCCAGGCGTCCCGTTCCGGGTCGAACGGTCCGGCCTCCGCGTGCGGGGGCTGGCCGTAGTGGTCGGGGTGGACGTCGACGCCCCCCGCGATCAGGAGTCCGTGCAACGAAGTTGCGAGTTGCCCGGCCTCCTCGTCCGACCCGCCGACGGGAAGCAGGACCGGCACCGCTCCGGCCTGCCGCACCCGGTCGGCATAGGCGGTCCCGAGCAGGTGGGCTTTGCCTGACCACACGCGCCAGCGGGCGTCCTCCACGGGAACCGGGATACCGATCAGCGGCTGCGGAATCCGGCCGTTCGCCGGCGGATGCGCAGGGGCTGCCGAGAGATCGGCCATCAGAGATTTGGTCATACCGTAAGCTAAAACAAGGGCCAACTCGACCGCAATGGTGTGAACAAATAATTTCGAGCCCCTACACTGGCAGAAGGCAGCCGAGGGAGGACGTACGTGTCACGGACGAGGGACGACGAGACGGGGCGCGCGCCGACTTCCGCACCCTCCGCCCTCCCCGACAAGAACCCCTTCGAGGAGGCCCTGGCCGGCCTCGTCGCCCAGATCCGCACCGGGGCCCTGCCCCACGGCACACGCCTGCCTCCCGAGCGCGATCTGAGCGAGCAGCTCGGCATCAGCCGGACCACCATGCGGGCCGTCATCAGAGCGCTGCAACAGGTCGGCTACGTGCGCACCCAACGCGGGCGTGCGGGAGGCAGTTTCGTCATCTGGGAACCCACCACCGACACCGACCGGCACGACCGGCTGAGCAAGCAGATGAAGGACCGGCTGAGGGACATGCTCACCTATCGCTCGGTCCTGGAACCGGGTGCGGCAGCCCTCGCGGCCGAGGCCGAGCTGAGCGAGGAGCAGTGCGACGAGCTGCGGGAACGCCTGGCAGCCGCCTCGTCGGCGGGCCCGGCGTTCCGGCTCGCCGACGCCGAACTCCACGGCTGCATCGCCCAGTTGTCGGGCTGCCACGCCCTCATCGACTCGATCGCCAACGTCCAGCTCATCCTCAACGAGACGCTTCTGCAGGTCGTCCCCGTGATGGGGCCGGCGCTCGATCACTCCCATGAGCAGCACGCCGAGATCGTCGACGCCATCCTGACCGGAGACGCGGAGCGGGCCCAGCACGTCATGCGCGACCACGTCGGTGCGACCGCCGAGCTCGTCCGAAGCTTCCTCAGCTGAAACCCCACGCCCCGGCGGGCAGTTGCGGAAATGCACAGGGCGACGCCGTGGATGACGCCGCGATCCGGGATCACGGCTCTCCGGCCCGGCCCCGGACCGGTCGCCGCGCCGGCCGCGGGGCGCGGCGTCACGCGTTCCAGGAGGGGTCGGGGCGATGCCGAGCGGTCAGCCGGGCGCGCCAGCGGCCGCCGTCCCGGGAGACGGTGAGCGGCAGCCCGAAGCAGGTGCCCAGATGGGCCGAGGTCAGCGTGCGCGACACCGGGCCGCAGGCGACGCTGCCGCCCTTGCGTATCAGCAGGGCATGACCGAAGGAGACCGGCAGCTCCTCCAGATGATGGGTGACCAGCACCGTGGCCAGCTCCGGGTACTCCAGGGCCAGGGTGTCCAGAGCGTCGATGAGCCGCTCGCGGGAGGGCAGGTCCAGTGCCGCACTGGGCTCGTCCAGCAGCAACAGCCGGGGCTGAGGGATCAGGGCCCGCGCGATCCGGGCCCGGCTCCGCTCGCCCTGCGAGCAGAGCCGCACCTCTTGCTCGGCCAGCGGTCCCAGGCCCATCAACTCCAGTGCCTCCAGCGCCCGCTTGCGTTCGGCCGAACCGTAGCGGCCGGGCAGCGGCTGTACCGTGCCGGTGATCCCGGTGAGCACATATTCGCGGACCGTCAGCCGAGCAGGGATGGGGGTGGCCGCCGACACGTGTCCCACCTCGGCGCGCAGTCCCCGCAGATCGGTACGGCCCAGGCGGCGGCCGAGGACCTCCACGGTGCCGCTGCTGGGGTGCTGCACCGCGCCGGCCAGCGACAGAACGGTGCTCTTGCCCGCTCCGTTGTGCCCCAGCAACGCCCATCGCTCGCCGCTCCGCACCTCCCAGTCGATACCGGACAGCAGGACATGGCGGCCGTGCGGGGTGTGGCGCCACAGGTGGACGGCGTCGAACCGCAGAACGGTCTCGGAGGCGGTGGCAGTCGCTTCCACGGGCAGAATCTCCCTGCTTTCGGAGGTGGGAAGGGTGAAACCGGTAAGGGCTGTCCCGTGATCCGTGGTGGACCAGTGCGCGGCGTCGGATGTGGTACATCGCAAGGCGGAGGGGCGTCTGCATACGGGAGGTGTGCAGACGTTCCGACAACGCGGCGAGGTGCCGCATCCGACGCCGCGCGCCCGCCAGGGATTGCGGGACAGCCCTTGAGGGACGACCGCCGCACCGGCCGTGTCCGGCCGGTGCGGCGGGGCGCACCGCTCTCGTCGGGCCACCATCGGTGCCGGTGGCGGCCACGGCGGTGATGTGCGGCCGGGGCCCGATGACGATCGTGAACCGATCGTGGGCATGCGTCCGCAGACGCGGCGGGGCGTTGGCCCGGGACGTCAGTCGGTCAAGTGCCGGCGCCGTACCACCGCCACCACGAATCCCCCGACGAAGAACGTCGCGAGCAGTGCCTCGATTCCGATGGCCAGCCCCCGGGAACCCCCGATCAGCAGCGGGAAGTTCGTGAGGGTGAGGATCAGGCAGGTGAGCAGCCCCGCGAGCCCCAGCACGGGGGCGACCACAGTGGCCCAGACGTTTCGCTCGACCCGTGTGCGGCGGAAGAAGACGACCACGGCCAGGCAGGTCAGGCACATCAGTACCAGTACGCCGAGCGTGGCGGTCCCGACGAGCCACGAGAATATCTGGGTCACCGGGTCCATGCCGACCACCACGAAGATCACCAGCATCACCAGCGACAGACCGCTCTGCACCAGCGAGGCGGTGTGCGGCGATCCGTGACGGGGGTGGCTGCTGCCCCCGCCGATCGGAAGCGCGCCGGTGTTGGCCAGGGAGAACACATATCGGGCAGCCACGTTGTGGAAGGACAGGATGGCCGCGAAGATGCTGCTGACCAGCAGGAACAGAACGATATGCGAGCCGGCGGACCCGAGGTACCGCTCCACTGCCGTGATCAGCATGTTGCCCGGGTCGGCGTTCGCCTCCTTCACCGCCGCCTGGTCGCCCCAGGCCGACACCAGCGCCCATGACGACAACGCGTAGAAGCTTCCGACCAGCAGCAGCGCCAGGTAGGTCGCGCGAGGCACCGTACGGTCCGGGTCACGTGCCTCGTCCCGGTACACGGCGGTCGCCTCGAAGCCGAGGAAACTGGCGATCGCGAACATGAGCGCGATGCCCGGCGAGCCGGATGTGATCTGGGACGGTTGCAGGAGCGCGGTCGACAGGCCCGAGTCACCGCCGCCCCGGACGGTCACCACGAGGTCGAACACCACCACGATGCCGACCTCGCAGATCAGCAGCACCCCGAGCACCTTGCCCGACAGTTCGACGTGCCGGTACCCGAGCAGCGCGACGATCAGCAGCACGGCCGCCGAGTACAGCCACCAGGGCAGCGTCACCCCGACGTACTGGAACACCAACTCCTGTGTCGCCGCACCGATGTAGCCGTACACGCCGAGCATCACCGCGCTGTAGGTGGCGAGGGCGAGGTAGGCCGATCCGAGGCCCATGGGCCGGCCGAGGCTGGAGCGGACGTAGGTGTAGAAGGCCCCGGCCTTGGGCACGTGGGGCGTCATTCTCGTGAACCCCACCGCGAACAGCAGCAGAGTCGCACAGCAGATCACGAACGTGAGCGGAAACGCGGCACCGTTGCCGATGCCTATGCCCAGGGGCACCACTCCGGCGACCACGGTGAGCGGGGCCGCGGCCGCGACCACCATGAACACGATCGACCACACACCGAGATGGCCGCGCAGGGTGTGCGCCCTGCCCTCGCCGGGAGATCCGTCCGTCTCCGGGACGGCTGGACCGCCGGGTGCGGGCCGGTCTTGCAGACATGCCTGATTTCTGACGCTCTCGGACTGATGACCGGCCACCGGCGGACCTCCTCGAATACCACTTCGAAACAGGAAAGGAAAGACAACGGAAAGGCGTGGACGAAGACAGAAACGGATTTCGCAGGTGTGTCGCCCAGGGGCCCATTCCGCTTTCAACCGCGGCTGAACGGAAGCAAGAATGGTGATATTGCTCAGGTATGCCGTCGGCCTGGAGGTCTTTCGACGCCCCAGATGTTTTTCGAGATGCTAGGCGGCGGTCTCCGGCGCGTCTGTGTTCATTCCGCACATGCCTCACGGATCAAGCGGGCACTTTGCACCTGAGCGCCGTCCCGCACTCCCCGGCGGGGCGCCCGGCGCACGGGCGTGGATTCGGAGCGACCGCGACTCGGGTCATTATTTGCCTTTTGCGCCCGCAACCGCGGCGGGGATCGCCCCGTCGGCCAGTTGGGATTCGGCGGCCAGGGCGAGCCGCGCGGCGAGCGCGACCTCCCTCCAGTTGCCCAACTGGTCCACCGGCCGCCCGATCAGCTCTTCGATGCGCCCGAGCCGTTGCCTCAGGGTGTTGCGGTGGATGAACAGCGCGTTCGCCGTATCGGTCGCCGAGCAGTGACTGGCGAGATAGGTCTCCAACGTCGCCGACAGGGCGGTGCCGTGCCGAAGGTCGTAGCGGATGACCTCGGAAATACGGGCCAGGGCTTCCCGCAGCCCCTCGCTGATGTCCATGGCGACCTTGGGCAGGAGCTGAAGGTGGGCCACGTCCTGGTAGTGGACCACCGGCGTGCTCTCGCCGAGCAGTTCGGCCCACCCCAGGCCCCACTCCGCCTTGTCCAGGGCCACCGCCAGGTCACGGGCGTCGCTCGCCAGCGGTCCTATCCCCACGGCCACTCCGCCGCCGACCTCGGACCGCAGGCGCTTGACCGTGTTGCGGAGCGCCTGCTCGAAGGTCTTCCACTGCTCCGGCCGGGAGCGGATCAGCAGGGAGACCATGGGGGCCGAGGGGAGCAGCGCGACACCGTCCACACCGGCACACATCTCCCGCAGGGCGTCCAGCAGCCGGTCGAACGCCGCGGGGGTGCCGTACGTAACGGAGCGGATCCTGACGAGCACCGGATAGGTCGGACCGGGATGCCAGCCGAGGTCGCGCAGGATCCGTTCGGCGCTCTCGGGCGCGGGGGCCGCCGCCAGTCGCCCTGCCAGAGGTGTGGTCATCGCCGGATTGCTCAGCGAGGCGACCAGTGCCGCGGCCTGGGCCCCCAGGGCCTCCAGGATGCTGGAGTCGGCCTCGGTGAACGGGCGCCCCCGGTAGCAGGTGATCGTACCGAGCGGGAAGTGCGCCCCGAACGAGGTCGTGAACTTGTGCAGCTTCACCCCGAGCCTGTCCACCAGCGGGGGGAGGTCCGCCCGGGACTGCACGGACCGCGAGGCCACGGCGATCGACTTCTCCACATGGTCGGCAAAGGCGATACCGGGCCTGTCGTGCCCTCCCATCGTGTTGCGGTCGGCGATCTCGATGATGCACAGCACCGCGTCCACCTGGTCGCGGACCGACTCGGCGAGCACATCGGCGCACCGCTGCCGGGAACTGGTGGCATCGGCCGGCACGGTCATCAGGAAGCGGGCCGCGGCGGACTGGCGGCGGAGATCCCTCATCGTCTCGGCGTGGACCAGGCCGCTGGCCAGCAAGCTGCCCACCTCGGTCGCGAGGTCCACGTGGTGTGTGTCGAACGCGCCGGGCCGTTCGGAGTAGAGGGTGAACACCCCCAGGAGATCCCCGCCCGGTACGGCGATGGGAACCGCGACCATCGAACGGAACGCGTCCTCCGCCTCAAGGCCCGGGAATCCGACGAACCTCGGGTCGAGCTGGATGTCGTCGTGGAGGACCACCGTCTGCCGCATCAGCGCGGACCACCCGGTGATGCCCTCCCCCAGGCGGAGTTGGATCCGGTCGACGTGGGCGGCCACCCGCCCCGTCGTCGCGACCCGCATCACCAGGCGTTGGCTCTCGGGATCCCACAGGTACACGTATGTTCCGTAGGCCTCGGTCGCCCGCATGACGAGGTCCACGGCCCGCTGGGCCAGGGCGAGGGGATCCCTGCCCTGGCTCAGCAGCCGGTTGAGCTCGGCCAGCATCTTGGCACGGCGCTCGACCGCGACCAGTTGCTCGGTCATCTGGTCGAGATGCGCCTTGAAGGCTTTCGGGTCCGCGGAAGGGTTGTTCATGGAGGGACCCTCTCAGCCTGTGGCCTTTACCGTCTTCCTCATGGCCAGGGCGAACTCCTTGGGAGCGTTGACGGCGATCCGGGCCACGACCCCGCCGTCCCGCTCCAGGGTATAGAACGCCGCCTTCCGCGCGGGTGCGTCCATCTGCTGGACGAGGGTCGCCTCGCGCTCCGGCGTACCGAGGACCTGGATCCTCCTGCCGAACTGGTGGCTCCAGAAATAGCGCGGGGTCCCGCCCACGGGTTCTGTCGGCTCCAGGCCGAGCAGGCGGCGCGCCAGATGGCGTCCCTGGCGTTGGGCGGTGGTCCAGTCCTCCTGGCGCCGCGGCCCGGTCCCGTCCGCGTCCCACGCGGACACGTCGCCGATGGCATGCACGTTCGGGACTGGCCCGGACGAGGTGTCCAGGGCCGTTCCGTCGCCGTCGCACCGGATGCCGTCGGCGAGGTCGAGACCGGATCCCGCGAGCCAGTGGACCGCGGGACGGGTGCCCACCGCGCTGACGACCAGGTCACCCGTGAGCGGGCCGGAGTCGGTCGACACCCGCCAGCCCTCGCCCTCCCTGGTGATGTACTCCACCCGCGTGCCCAGGAGCAGCCCCACACCGGAGTCCCGGATCCACTGAGCCGCCTCGGCTCCCAGGTGGCCGCCCAGGAACCGGTCCAGCGGCCGGTCGGCCTGGTCGACGACGGTGACCGCGCAGCCGGTGTCGTTGAGGCTGGAGGCCAGTTCCGTCCCGATGGTGCCGGCGCCCAGGACGATCACGTACCGACCGGGCTCGGCGAACTCCCTGATCCGGCGCGCGTCCGCGGCCGTGCGCAGCTCGGCGACGCCGTCCGGCTGACCCGGCAGCCGGACGGGAGCCGATCCGGTGGCGACCACGATGTGGTCGGCACCGAGGGTGACGCGGCCGCCCTCCCCGGCCGGGGCGACCTCGACCGTGGAGGACGCGATGTCCAGTGCGCGGGCCCGCCCCCGGACCAGCTCGCAGCGTTCGTCCCACCACGGTGCCCGCGGTCGGGATCCGCTCCCGGTGAGGAACTCCTTGGACAGGGGCGGCCGGTCGTACGGCGCGTCCGGGTCCTCGTCGACGACGGCGATCCGGCCGGTGAAGCCGTCCGCGCGCAACTGTGCGACCAGGGCGCCCGTGGCCACTGACGCCCCGACCACGAGGAGGTTGGCGGCGGCGTTCATGCCTGGTGGTCCTCCGTCCGCGGGTCCGCCGTGAGCTGGATCGCCCGCTCCGGGCAGTTGACCACCGCGTGCCGAAGGTCCTCGGTCACTTCGACGATCCGGTTCTCCTCCGGGACGAAGGCGTACCCCTCGTCGTCGATGTCGAAGATGTCCGGGGCGAAGGCGAAGCAGCGTGCGTGGCCCTGGCAGCGGGTCGAGTCGACAGAAACGTTCTGCATGGTGCTCACCGTCCGATCCGAAGCGTCAGCGGCCCGACACCGTGCCACGGCTCATTCGGGTCGGCCAGCGAGAACTCACCGACCGTGTTCAGGAACTCCTCCAGCGCGACGACCAGTTCGAGCCGCCCCAGGTTGGAGCCGAGGCAGCGGTGGATGCCGCCGCCGAACGAGAGGTGGCGGTTGTCCTCGCGCTCCAGGTCGATCTCCTCGGGACGGTCGAAGACCTCCGGATCCCGGTTTCCCGCCCCGAAGACGAGTACCACCCGCTCACCGGCCTTGATCTGCTGTCCGCCGACCTCGGTGTCCCGCATGCAGGTACGGGCCATGGCCTGGACCGGCGACATGGTCCGCAGGAACTCCTCGGCCGCCGTCGGGATCAGATCGGGATTCTCGCGCAGCCGGGCCTGGGCCTTCGGGTTCTGGGCCAGGTACCACAGGCTGCAGCGGATCGCCCACGCCGTCGTGTCGAGCCCGGCGAGGAACAGCAGGTAGAAGAAGGACCTCAGCTCCTCCTGGGTGAGCTTGCGCCCCTTCATCTCCACGTTGAGAAGGTGGCTCATGAGGTCGTCGGACCCCGTGTCCCCGGCGCGTGACTTCAGCAGCGCGTCGAAGTAGTCCATCACCTCCTGGCTGGCCCGCTGGGCCCGCGCGTGGTCGTTCACCCGCTCGTAGATGACCTCGTCGATCCAGCGGTCGAACTTCGGCCAGTCCTCCTCCGGGAAACCGGCCAGCCGGCTGAACACGATGGTCGGCATCGGCCGGGCGAAGGTGGCCGAGACATCGACGACCTCCTTCGAGGCGGCCTCGGTGGCAAGCTCGCGCGCGGTGCGATGCATGCCCTCGCTCAGCTTGGCGATGGCCTTCGGGGTGAACAGCGGAAGGAGAAGCCGGCGGTAGTCGGTGTGCTCCGGCGGATCGACGTCGATCGGGATCATCGGCAGGTCGTTGCCGAAGTCGGGCAGGAGCATGCTCGGGGTGACCGAGAAGGTCTCGGGATCCTGCTCGGCGGCCAGGATGTCATCGCTCTTGGTGAGGAACCAGAAGCCACCCAACTGCTCGCTCCGTCCCACCGGGCACTGCTCCCGCAGCTCCTGGTAGGTATCGAAGATGTCGTCGAGCGCGGCTCCGTGATAGGTGAAGTTCTGAGCCGCTGTCGAGGCGTCGGACATGGATCGTTCTCCTTTGATGGTGCTTGCGAAGATGCGCGGCTTGTCCCGCGGACGAGGGGAGAGCGCGGGCCGCCCCGCCCCGGCTCACGAATCCGGTTCTCGTCCGTGAAGCCGTGTTCCGGGGAAACGGGAGGGGCGGCGGTGGCGGCTTCGAGGCGTCCGTCCCGGACCTGTGGGAAGCCGGCCCGCTCCGGCCGGGTGGATCAGATGTGCTCCATGTACCGGGCCATCTCCCACTCGGTGACCGCCGAGGCGAACTTCTTGACCTCCCACCGGCGCATGTCCGCGTAGTGGTCCACGAAACGGTCCCCGAGGGCCTTGCGGGCGAAGATGCTCGCCTCGAACAGGTCGATCGCGCCGGACAGCGTCGTCGGAAGGAGGTTGCTCCGGGCGGCGGGCAGCGCGTAGCTGTCGCCCTCGACGGCCGGGGGCAGCTCCATGCCCTGCTCGATCCCGTCGAGCCCCGCCTCCAGGCTGGCCGCGATCACCAGGTACGGGTTCGCGTCGGCGCCGGCGATCCGGTTCTCGATCCGGGCCGACGACCCGCCGCCGGGGATGGACCGGATGGCGACCGTGCGGTTGTCGATGCCCCAGGTGACGCCCGTGGGGGCCCAGTCGCCGGCGAAGGTGCGCTTGTAGGAGTTGATGTTGGGCAGGAAGAGCGCCGTCAGGTCCGCCGCGTTCTCGACGAGGCCCGCGAGGTAGCTGTTGCCCACCTCGCTCAGCCGGCCCGGGTCGGACGGGTTCGCGAAGGCCGGGGTCCCATCGGCGCGCAGGAGGCTCTGGTGCATGTGGCCGGAGGATCCCGCCCAGCCGGGATTCACCTTCGCCATGAATGACGCCGTGAGTCCGTGCCGGGCCGCGAGTTCCTTCACCGTGTGCTTGAACAGCATCGCGTTGTCGGCGGCCTTCACGGCGTCCGAGTAGTGCAGGTTCACCTCGAACTGCCCCGGACCGTGCTCACTGTTGCTGGCCTCGATGCTGATGCCGTACTCGGCCAGCCGACGGCGCACCTCTCCGATGATGAACTCGTGACCGGTGTCCCGGTACACGCTGTACGTGTGGTTCCCCTCGGACAGCGTCTCCAGGTCGCGCCAGCCGCGACGCGCCAGATCGCGCGCCGTTCCCTGGAACAGGTAGAACTCGAATTCATAAGCGGCGAGCGGCTGGTATCCCAGTGCTTTCGCACGCTCGGCGGCCGACTTCAGGATGTTCCGCGGGGACAGGTCGAGCGATTGGCCGTCGCGCTCGAAGACATCGCAGATGACGGATGCCGTGCCCGGTTCCCAGGGGACCACGGCGAGCGTGGACAGATCGGGCCGCATGTTGATGTCCGGGTAACCCGTATGGGCCCCGGTGTAGGCGAGCTCCGAAATCGGCTCATCCTGGAGGTCCCAGCCGAACAGGATGTTGCACAGGAAAGTCCCGTCACGCCATACACCGTTGAGAAAGTACTCGCTGGAGATCCTCTTGCCACGCCAGAGTCCGTCCAGATCCACGGCTCCGATCTTGAACGTATGAATCCCGTTCTTCTTGATGAAGTCGCTTATCAACTCCTGGTCAGCGGATTCATCAATTGCTGCCATGGTCCCTCACTCCAATCCGAATGGGCCGTATTCCGGGCCCAAGGTTGGGCAACTTCGGTGCGATGACTTTAGGCAGGGGGGATCAATGCGTCTGTGTGCAGAACGCACATACTTCCCCGGCCGGGAGGGCGCCTCGCACGTTGCCCCGTTGACCCCAACACCCGAGCATGGGACCACTGTTGAGGTGGTGAGGACCCGTGCACTCCGCCGTCGGAGCGCGCTCGCCCCACCACCTCGCGGGACGATACATGTGCGATGTGAACACCATGAGCCGCCGGGGGCGGGCAGCCGGCTGCCCGCCCCCGGCGGCTCACACCGGCCGCACGGGGCGGGGCGAGCGCGCTTCCCCGCCTTTACGGGGGAAAGACCTGCGGCCAGGTGTTCCGGACGGAATTCCGGCGGGTTTCGAGCACACCGCCGGGTCGGATGACGCGATCACCGCGGGTGCGGTCGGCGCGAGTGGAGGTACCGCATGACCTACGTGGTCACCCAGAACTGCTGCAACGACGCCACGTGCGTGTCGGTGTGCCCGGTCAACTGCATTCACCCCACGCCTGACGAACCGGGCTACGGCACAGCCGAGATGCTCTACATCGACCCGGACAGTTGCATCGACTGCGGGGCGTGCGCCGACGCGTGCCCCGTGGACGCGATCGTCACGGAATTCGACCTCACCGCCGCCACCGAGCCCTATCTGGAGATCAACGCCCGCTACTTCGCGGACCCGGCGCACAAGGACTACTCCGCGACACCGTACGAGGAGCGAAAGCCGAAGGTCGAGGTGTCGGAGCCGGGGCCGCTGCGCGTGGCGATCGTCGGATCCGGGCCGGCGGCCGGCTACGCCGCCGAGCAGTTGCTCACTCGCAAGGGCGTCGAGGTCGAGGTGCACATGTTCGAGCGCCTGCCCACCCCGTGGGGGCTCGTACGGTTCGGCGTCGCACCCGACCACCAGGCCACCAAGTCGGTGGCCAAGCTCTTCGCCCGCACGGCGGGACGCAAGGGCCTGGATTTCCACCTCAACGTCGAGGTCGGCACACACCTCACCCATGAGGAACTGCTGGCTCACCACCACGCGGTGATCTACGCCGTCGGTGCGACCGGCGACCGCAAGCTCGGCGTACCCGGCGAGGACCTGCCCGGCTCGCACTCGGCCACCGATTTCGTCGCCTGGTACAACGGACACCCGGACTTCGCCGACCGCACGTTCGACCTCTCCGGTGAACGCGCCGTGATCGTCGGCAACGGCAACGTGGCCCTCGACGTGGCCCGGGTCCTCGCCGGCGACGTCGAACGCCTGGCGCGCACCGACATCAGTGACCGGGCCCTGGAGGCCCTCGCCACCAGCAAGATCACCGAGGTGGTCGTACTCGGCAGACGCGGTCCCGCGCAGGCCGCCTTCACCACTCCCGAATTGCTGGGCCTGGCCGAGGCACAGGGTTTCAAGGTCTGCGTCGACCCGAACGACGCCAAGATCGACCCGCTGACCGCGGCGGCCCTGGAGGCCACCCCGCACACCATGGCGGGCCGGAAGACCGAAATCCTCGGCGAGTTGGCCGGGCGGCAACGCACCTCGGCGGGCAAGCGCATCGTCCTGCGCTTCCTCACCTCCCCGGTCGAGATCCTCGGGGAGGACCGTGTCCGCGGGGTGCGCGTGGGGATCAACGAGCTCGTCGACTCCGGCGGACGGCTGGAGGCCCGCGCGACCGGCGAGACCGAGGACCTCGCGTGCGGCCTGGTACTGCGGTCCATCGGATACAAGGGCAACCCCGTGCCCGGGCTGCCGTTCGACGACTCCCGCGGCACCCTGCCCAACGACCACGGCCGCGTCGTGGATCCCGTCGCCCGCACACCGATCACCGGGGTCTACACCGCAGGTTGGATCAAGCGCGGCCCGTCGGGCGTCATCGGCACCAACAAGAAGTGTGCCGAGGACACGGTCCAGGCGCTGTTCGACGACTACTCCGCAGGCCGCCTGGCCGCACCCGCGCAGGGCCGCGACGCCCTGCGTGCACTGATCGCCGAGCGTCAGCCGGACGCCCTCGACTACGCGGCCTGGCAGGCGATCGACCGCCACGAGCGAGCCACCGCCAAGGAGCACCAGCGACCGCGCATCAAGCTGACCTCCGTCAGCGACATGCTGCGGGTCGTGCAGGAGGCGCGCGACGCGGCCGAATGACCGATCCGCGCACCGAGCGGTGTCCCGCCCGGGACACCGGCGATCACTGCCCCTGCCACTGCGGTGCCTGAGAGCGGCGAAGCGGGCGATCTCGGATTCGTCCCGCTCCACCGCCCGACGCTCCGGCCGCTGCGGACTCCACCCCAACCCGCCGGTCAGCAGTCGCCAGACGATCGCGGGCACAGCGCGCACCGGCCCCGGTCCGAGGACCGGGGCCGGTGCGCCGTACGGCGGCTATTGGCACTTCTCGTCGATCTTGTACTGGAGTGCCCGCGGGTAGTCGTGCCGGCTGAGCCGGACCCGGGCCAGGATCGGGGCGCGGTTGATGTCATGGCCCGGATCGGCGATGTCGAGCAGCAGTGACTCGAGCTCGGTGTGGGTGGTGAGCTCCCGCCCGTGCATCCGGTCCTTCTCCGAGCCGAAGACCTCCGCCAGCCTCTCGTACTGCCACGGGTGCAGCACGTTGTAGAAGTCGGCCCCGTCGGACGGCTTCTGCTTGTAGTAGCAGGGGTTGACCAGCATCTGCTCGATGCCGTAGAAGCCCTCGTTGTCCAGGACGAAGACCACCGGCCGCAGGTGGTGGCGCACGTGCGTGGACAGCTCCTGGCAGATCTCCTGGAACGAGCCGTCCCCGACGAACACCAGCGGCCGCTTGAGCGGCTGCTGGCGGGCCAGCGCCACCCCGGTGGCCGCGCCGACCGAGTAGCCGATGGACAGCCAGCTGTTCTGTGCCACGAAGCTCGCCCGCTCCGCCATCCGTAGATTCATCGAGCCCAGCAGTGCGAACGCCGCGTCCGAGACCACCGTGAACGGCGAGGTGGCCTCCGGGCCGTCGCCCTGCGCCTGGCTCAGCAGGAAGGCGTTCATGTGTTGGAAGAACCCGTCGTACGTGAGCTCCTCGGGGTACTCCGTGCTGCTCAGGCCGGTCAGGAAGGCGATCGTGCTCGCCGGGACCTGCCGGTCCTTGGCGTGTGCCAGGGCGAAGAGGTCGGTCTCGAACGCCCGCTTGCCGAAGGCGGCACCCAGCGCGTCCCGCAGCGCGGGGACGAACCGCGCCAGCTGGACGTCCGGGAAGTACTGCGCGCCGACACTGACGCCCTCGCGGGCGGCCACGATCCAGTCGTCGCCGATCGACTTCTCGCCACCGAGGTTCTTCGACGTCGACCAGGTGCCCAGGCCGATCCGGCACCCGGCGGCCTTGAATGCCTTGCACACCTCCGGCAGGCTCGCCTTGCCGTTGTAGACGCCCATGAAGCCCGGGGTGTTCTCGGAGACCACGGACTTCGCGCCGACGGTGGTGCAGAACGGGATGCCGGTCAGCTGCACCAGCGAGACCAATTCCCGCTCCAGCCGGTTGCGTTCGATCTCCTCGCCCGCCCACAGCACCGGCGTGCCGAGCCGTTCGACCAGCTTCACCGAGGCCTCCACCGCCTTGGCGAGCATTTCCTCGTTCTTCTTGGTGAACGGTCGTTCCTGGCGTCGGAGTTCGCCCTGCGGCGCGGCGCACGGGGCATCCCAGAGGTCGTCCATCACCTCCAGGTAGACCGGCCTGCGCTCGGTCAGACCGGCGGTGATCGCGCTGTCGATCTGCGAGGGCGCGAGCCCGGGGTTGGAGATCACCTGCGCGTCCACCGTGACCTGCCGGTAGACCTCCAGATTGCTCTCCCGGCGCTGACTCATGTGCGAGGTGAGCAGACCGACCGCCTGGTAATTGAGCCACTGCTCGTACGACGGCGCCCCGTTGATCGCGATCACCGGCACGTACTCGACGTACGCGCCGCCGATCGGGTTGAGCAGGCTGAACGCGCCCACACCATAGGTGACCGCGACGGCGGCGACGCCCTGCTCGCCCTTGGCGAGGTCGGCGTCGGCGGCCCGCACCCGGGCGTAGGCGTCGGCGGCGTAGCCGCCACCGATCTCGGTCGGGGTGCCGACCCAGCGCACCCCGGTGGTGGCGTGCATGATCGTCAGGAACGGGCCGAGGTGGTCGCCCGGCACCCCGAACAGGTACCGGATGCCCAACTGCTCCAGTCTGGTGGCCAGGTAACGACCCACCGTCCATTCGCTGTTGTCGCTCATCTGCTCAGCACCTCCGCTCTGCGTGCGCGACCTGTCCGCGCTTCGGGCCGGATCTCAGGTTTGGCGCGGGGCGGTGGCGCGGGCGCCTCGTGCACGGCGATCGCCGCGCGGACGGCGGTCTCCACCGCGCCCTCGATCCAGGCGTGCTTGAGCGAGACGTGCTCGCCGGCGAAGTGCACCGGGCCCTCCGGCTTGACCACGTCGAGGTGAAAGCTGGTCATCTGGTGCGGGGTGTACACCGCCGCCTCGCCGAAGGCGTACGGGTCGCGCAGCCAGCTCTGGGTCTGGCCGTAGCCGGTGTAGAACACTTCGATCCGCCGGCCGTGCACCGACTGGAGGTTGCGCAGCGCGTACACGTACCGCTCGGCGTCGGCCATCGAGTCCCAGCGCGCCGCGTCGTCCGACCAGCTGTAGCTGGCCAGCACCACTCCGCCGCCGCTGTCGGGCACCGGGTGCGAGGGGTAGTACATGAAGCGGTTCGGGTTGTCGGTGGTCGAACCACCGCCGAAGCAGTTGGTGGCGGGGCGCACGCTCGCCTGGCGCAGCGGGGTGTGCTGGAAGACCTCCAACTGCTCCTGGCTGATCCGGCTGGAGTCCACGCTCCGGTGGGCGCCGAGCAGCACCCTAGGCAGATTGGGCGGCGGCCGGTGCCCGTTGTGCGCGGCCGACGCGGCCGGCGCAGCCGCCTCGGCGTCCTCCTCACCGGCCCGTTGGTAGTACTCGTACAGGCCGGGTTCGATGGAGTCGAGCTCGTCCTTCCAGTCCGCCTCGGTGAACTCCCACCACCGGCGGGAGAACTCCAGCAGCACCTTGGTGGCCTGGTCGTAGTGCGTCTCGATGATCGCCCGGCGCTTCTTGTACGAGTACGGGGGCGTGACCTGGACGAACCGCAGCGCGGAGAACGGGACGGTGACGATCGCGAAGTCTCCCTTCCAGACCGTGGGTTCGGCCGCTGGTTCGCTCTCGGGCACGGTGTGGACGGCGACCCGCGGCCCGTTCGGTCCGACGTCCTGGCCGGCCATGCCGTCGCGGCGCGGGTCCCAGTACTCCATCCGGATCATGCGCTCGCCCATTTCGAGCTCGTCCTGAAGCTCCATGGCGAGGGCGTGGGGCAGCTGCCAGCTGCCGCCGTCGATCTCCCAGTAGGTGGCGTCCGGGTTGATGTCGCTGCGGCCCAGGAAGGTGTGGAAGAAGGACAGGTGCAACCGCGAGGTCATGTTCTCGATCGTGCCGACCGCCTCGATGGCCTCGTCGCTGAAGCCCGCGTACTCGCGCAGGAAACGGCCCATCGAGTAGCCGTCGAAGTCACGGATCAGCCGGGCCCATCCGTCCAGCCACTCGGCGAACGGCTTGCGCACCCGCTTTCCGTCCTCGATGTACGAGTAGTAGTCGCGGACCGGCTCCAACGCCTGGTTGACCATCTCGGCTGCGGTGATCCGCGCCTCGTCGCCGGTGAGGTGGAAGCCCTCGTTGACGCCGCTCGGGTCTGCGGCGTACTCGCTGCGGCGGGCCTGGATCCGGTTGGTGCGGATCCAGCTGTTGGAGCGCTTGGCCGGTTCGAGGAAGTCCGGGCTGTCCTCGCCGTACTTCCAGACTTTGCCGTCCTCGAAGGACTCGTAGACCACCGGCGGGACGGGCGTGTCCTGGTTGCCGGTGTCCGGATCGACGTCGACGTTGTAGAACAGCTGCCGTTTCAGGCCGAGGCTGTCGACCAGGGCCAGGGTGAGCGGGTGGAAGCTGGGCAGTCGCATCGCCCCGGCCTCCCCGTACTGCTCCGGGTCGCAGAACGGGCTGTCCTGCTCGCCGACGGCGGTGCGGAAGGTCTTGATCCGCCCGCCGACCCGATTGGCGTTGGCCTCCAGGATGGTGACGTTGTGCCCGGCCTCCTTGAGCAGCTTCCCGGCGACCAGACCGGCGATCCCGGCGCCGACGATCAGCACGTTCTTGGGCTCGTCGGTCTCCGGGATGCCCTCCTTGATCAGGACGTCGAGGTAGCGCAGCTTCAGGTCCTTGTCGTCCGGACCGACCAGCAGCAGCTCGCGGGCCAGCTGCCGGCAGGTCTGTCGGCGGGCGCGGTCGCCGGCCGTGCCCTCGACGGTGGGGTTCTCGTTCATGGCTTCTCCTCGCCGCTCAGGAGCCGACCGGCTTGTTGGGGAGGTCCTCGCCCTCGGCGAGCAGCCGCAGCGTGCTGATCGAGGGGGTGAAGGCGTAGAGCGCGCCCGTGGTGCGGACGAAGCGCTTCATGTCGACCGTGCCGGAGGTGCCGTCCACGAGTTTGATCGAGGCCTTGCCGGCGAGGCCGGTGACCTTGTCGAAGCCGTTGGCGGCCGCCTCGTCGGATTGGCTCTTCCCGGGGGTGAACGTGTCGTCGTTGGACCAGTGCCGCTGGACCAGTTCGAACTGTTCTTCCAGCGAGGTGCCGTAGCAGACGAACATCAGCCCGCGGTCCTTGCCGTCGTCGGCGCCGCCTTTGAACCCGGGGCCGTACGGAATGCCGCGGCGCATCAGGCGGTGGCTCTTCGGCTTCTTGTCGACGATTCCGGCGAAGGCGCGCGGATGGGTGCGGCGGATGTGCGCGGCCCAGGGGGTGTGCTGGCCGATGGGGTCGTTCGTGTAGTCGAAGCCGTTCCGGTCCGGGCCGAGGCCGGTCACGGCGCCGCACGGCGGGGCGAGCGGTGTGCCGTCCTTGGCCCGGCCGACCAGACAGGCACCGAGCCGGTCGGCGTCCATGTTCCCGGTGAAGTTCTTGACGCCGTCCGCCATGGCCTTGTTCCAGCCGGCGACATCCTGGCGCAGGCGGCGCACCACCTGGAGGGAGCCGTTCTTCATCCACGCCGGCGCCTTCCGGTCGCCCTTTTCGCTCTTGTGGCCGAAGACGAACTCGCCGGGTTCGATCAGCTCGGTCCCGGCGTGGTTGTCGCGGAAGCCCTTGCGGTCGGCGTCCTCGCGGTGGAAGTCCTTGACGCCGGGCTGGGAGATGCCGTCCTTGTAGCCGAAGTGCTCGTGACCCTTCAGCTCGCCCGTCAGGGTGCGGCCCTCGTCCACATGGACGCGCGTGATCTGGTGGGTCTGCTCGACCGTGTCGAGGTTCTTCAGTTTCTCCTTCAGCAGCGCCTCGGTGTCCGCGGCGACGATGAGGACCGCGTGCACAGCCTTGTCGCCGGTCCCGGCCCCGAACAACCAGGTCCTGGGGTCGCTCTCGCCGGTGTCCCCGAGAGCCTCGGCCCGTGCGGCCGCGCCCGCGCAGAACGACGTGAAGGTGCTGAGGTCCTTCTTGATCTGATCGGGCTTGTTGGCGATCGTCACGAGGCCCTCGAAGGTGAGGGAGACCCCGCAGCGGACGGTGGTGATCGACGGGTCGCGGCCGAAGGCCCGGCGGGCCAGCGAGAACTGCTCGTTGAAGTCCTCCGTCTCGGTGGTCGTCGCGACGGTGTTGAGGATCGCGGAAAGCCAGCCGCGGCCCTTGGCGGCGTCCGGGAAGTGCAGGTAGCGGAAGTCCATGAAGTCCTTGTTGAACGCGGCCAGGATGTTGCCCTGGATGTCGGTGGACCCGCGCAGCTCCGGCTGGGGCAGCTGCTCGATGGACGGGACGGCCGTGGGACGGATGGGGGTCGTGGTCACGGTGGGGCTCCTCGCGTGGGGTGGAGGGCGACGGCGAATTCGTAGGGGAATGACACGATCACCATCGATTACAAACAGTGACGTATTAGATACTCAAAGTAGGTAATCCGTTGCCGTGAGCCCTGTCAAACGGAGGCCGGCCCCTCGGCGGGTCACACGGTGTCGTCGGGCGGAGCGTCCCCGCGCAGGCACGGACGGGCGAACGAGAGGAAGAGACCGCCGCCCCGCGAGGACCACCAGCACCGCCCCGTCCACCACCCGTGCGCCCGGCGCTCCGAAGGCCTCGCGCAGCACCGTGCCGACCGGATCGGCGTCCGCGCCCGGGAGCACCGGGCCGAGGTCGGAGACCGACCTCACCAGGGCAGGCTCACCCCGATCGCCCCACCCCGCCGCTGTGGATGGTGCACCGCATAACGGGAGGCCCAGTCCGGCTACGCTTCATCGCCCGGAGAGGGCGTACTGACGGCGCGGGACCGAGTCCGCTACCCGGTGGCTGCACGAGACGAGGAACGCCCGGCCGCGGGTGCCAAGGAAGCACGTCGAGCAGCAGGAGCGCCAGCTCAGGTTCTCGCGGATCGCGCGCCGTTCGGCTTCTTCGCGGGCGAGGGCCCGCCGGTGGACTTCGCGATCGCGGTGGGTGCGGCAGGAGCGCTGGTGGGGTGACTTGTCCGTTCCTTGTCGGGCGGGCCTGGCCGAATACGTGCCGCCGCCGTGCTCGCGCTGTTAGCTTAAGCAACGAGAACCAGAGCACAAATACCTCCGACGACCGCCGATGAAAGAGGTCGGCAGGCCAGGCATCGAAAATCGGCCGCTGATCTACGTTCCACAGGGCTCCAACCCGTGGGCGGCTAGATCCGGACAGGATTTGGAATTCCTTGATGTGTCAATCCATAAAGGAGTCCACTTATCCCGTCTCCTGCTAGCGTACGACTCGTCAGGTTGTCAGAATCGAGAAAGCGGGCAGTTGGCATGGGGGAAAAACGGGCCGGTCCCGGATATCCGGACAGCGCCGCAGAGACCACCAGAACATCCACCGGTCCAGCCGAGGCGGACTTACCCGACGGAAGCATCGTCCAGGGCGATGCGCGGTACGACACGCTCCGTCAGGGGTTCAACCAGCGCTTCAGCAGCAATCCGAAGTACATCCAGCTGATCGAGAACGAGAACGACGCCACGGCTCAGCTGAACCGCCTGCTCGCGGATGGCCGGCGGCCGACCGTCCGGAGCGGCGGGCACTGCTACGAGGGTTTCGTCGACAACTCCGGAGGCGTCATCCTCGACCTCAGCACGATGAGCGGGGTGTACAAAGGCGCGGACGTGTTCGGCAAGCCGACGTACGTCGTCGAGGGCGGCGCGACCAACTGGGACATCTACACCACCCTGTTCCGCAAGTACGGACGCGTCGTGCCGGGGGGCTCGTGCTACTCCGTCGGCGCGGGCGGCCACATCTGCGGTGGCGGATACGGGCTACTGTCCAGGAAGCACGGCCTGACGGTCGACCACCTCGTTCAGGTCGACGTCGTAACCGTACGCAACGGCGCGGAAGCCGAAGTGACGAAAGCCCACAAGAACGACAAGGATCCGCACAAGCAGGACCTCTTCTGGGCCCACACCGGGGGCGGCGGCGGGAACTTCGGGATCGTCCTGCGTTACCACTTCGCACAACTCCCTGAGCCGCCGCAGAACGTCTGGCTCAGCAGCATCGCCTGGCCATGGAAGGACCTTCCTGAAAAAGATTTCAAGAAGCTGCTGGAGAATTTCGGCCAATTCTTTGCCACCGAGGGCACCAAGGAGAAATACTGGGACCTGTTCTCACTCCTTCACCTCACCCATCATTCGAATGGGAACATCACCCTGGTGAGCCAGTGGGGCCAGGACGACAACAGGCCCCTTCTCGATTTCATCGAAAAAATCGAGGATGGCATGGGTACCCCGTCGACCCACCAGCTCTACACGGCCGCCGACCATCACCTGCCCTATCCGGAAAAGCACCGGAAGATGCCGTGGTTCCAAGCCACCATGGCGCTCAACAGCTCCGGGCCGAACCAGCGAGGGAAGTACAAGTCCGCCTACCACCGCAAGCCTTTCACCACCGATCAGATCAGCGCCCTCTGGAAATGGCTGAAGCAGGACGTGCAAGGCGCGCACGGCAAGAGCCTCGACCTTACCCAGACCCTGGTGCAGATCGACTCGTACGGTGGCAAGATCAACACGCGCAAGCCTGAAGAGACGGCCGTCCCGCAACGCGACTCGATCATGAAGCTCCAGTACCAGACCTACTGGACAGACGAAGCCAATGACCAGCACCACCTCACCTACTTGCGCGAGCTGTACACCGACGTCTACGCGGCAACCGGCGGTGTCCCGGAGATCAACTCCCGTTCAGGCAGGGCAGACGACCGACTCAACGACACAACGACCGACGGGGCGTACGTCAACTATCCCGACACCGACCTCGGCACGGCCGACCACAAGGCCGCGCCCGCCTACACCCGCCTCTACTACGGTCAGAACTACGAGCGCCTCCAGAAGGTCAAGAAGTACTGGGACCCGAAGAACCATTTCCACCACGCACAGTCGATCCTCCTGCCCCGGCACTGATCAGCCGGAGGCCTCGGACGCGGCCTGGTAGGACCTGTGAGCGGCCGGTACCGCTGGAACCTGCCGAGGTCCGGGGGTCCTCCTGTGGCTTCGTTGCTTCGTCGAAGTGCGCGACCCCGCGCTCGCGGGCGACGGCGACGGTGCGCCAGGTGATCTCGATGGTCTGGTCGAGCAGGCCGGAGGTCAGTCCCTCCAGCAGCCGGCCGGTCAGCTCGACCTCGGTGACCAGTCCCTGGTGCATGACGCGGACGGTGTAGTGCTCGCGGAAGGAGAGTGCCTTCTTCGCCTCCTCGGCGTCCGGCGCAGCCGGGTCTCCGAGTGTTGGTCCGTCAACGGATCGTCGGCATCGGGGAACTGGGCGCGGAAGGCTTCCACCAGGTGCATCACGATGCGGTCGTCGAAGTCGGACCCGCCGAGCTCCTTGGTGCCGTCGGTGCACAGAACCTTCAAGTCCATGCCGCGCAGGGTCACGGTGGTGTCGAAGGTGCCGCCGCCCAGGTCTCGGACGAGCACGGTCCGGTCGCCCCCCGCAGCGGCGTCCAGCGCCCCGTGGCCGAGCGCGGCGGCGACGGGCTCGGCGACGACGTCCAGCACGCGCGAGGCCGGCGATCTCCCCGGCCTTGCGCGTGGCATCCCGCTCCGCGAGCCCGAAGCAGGCAGGCACGGTGATCACCACGTCCCCGACCTCCGCGCCGCCGCTGACCCGGAACGTCGCCGGCGGGCAGGCGGTCGGCGGCGGGGGCTCGGGGGTGTGGTCGGCGGGCACGGTGTCCTCGGCATTCTCCGGCCCGAGGGCCGGGTCAGCCGTCGTCCGGCTCGCACACGGAACTACGCACGGGCCGCAGCCACCGTGACAAAGCACCCCTTGACCACCGTCTGACGACCACCACAGACAGGTGTCCGATTTCGCCTCCTGCAGGCAGGACGCTTATGGCTGCGGCCGTGATCCGCCGGACAGCGCTTGGCCAGCAAGGGTTTTCCACTACTGTCGGAAGCGCTTCTACGAGGCAGCGGAAGGCCAGGGTTTCGACCGTGGGCTGAAATGGTTCGGCATGCGTCTTGACTGTAGGGGAGCGCGGATGAGTGTGACAGTTGCGTTGGCGGGGGCAGGAACGGCAGATGAGCTGCGTTCCCTGTATGAGTGGCTGTTTACTGAGGAGGAGTTACGGGGCCGGGTGCGGCTGGTGCAGTCGCCGCCACCACCCGGTGCTCTCGGCTCGGTCCCGGAAATGCTGACGGTCGCGTTGGCTCCGGGTGGAGTGTCGGCGGTGCTGGCCAGCGCTGCCATCGCTTGGATGCGACACCGCACAGGTGAGGTGGTGTGCAAGCTGACCAGGCCGGACGGGACGAGCGTGGAGGTCTCGGCTCAGCGGGTACGCGGTTCGGACGTGGCAGAGGTGCGGGAGTTGGTCGCCGAGCTGACCCAGATGTTGAACGACGGCTCCGGAACCGTCGAGGACGGCTCGGCCGGCCCGGCTGTATCGTCCGGGCAGTAATGCGGATGACCAGGTTGGGTGCATCCGGGACTCGGGTTCTGCTGATCGGCACCGGCACCCACGGCGCGGCCTCCGGTCTGCCGCCGGTTCCGGCGGTGATGGGGACTCTGGCCGACCTGGGGCAGGTGCTGGTCGAGCGGTGTGGGCTGGCTGAGGAGAACCTGCGCGTGATACGCGACCCGGCGAACCCGACCGAGCTGGGGATCGCGATCGCGCAGGAGGCCGAGCGCGCCGAGGATGTGCTGTGGGTCTATTACGTGGGGCACGGCCTGGTCAACCCCGCTGGTGAGCTCTATCTGGCCACGGTTGCCACCGACTCGCGCCCGGGCTGGGTGGCCTACACCGCGCTGGCCTACACAGCGGTCCGCGGCTCCCTGTTGCAGACTGCGGCTCGCTCGATCGTTGTCGTGCTCGACTGCTGCTTCTCCGGGCGGGCGGTGGGTGTCCTGGGCAGCGCCGAGGAGCAGGAGGTAGACCTTGCCCGCGTTCACGGCGGCTACGTCCTGGCCGCGGCAGCACGGGACGAGCTGGCGTTGGCCACGCCCGGCGCCCCTCATACCGCCTTCACCGGTGAACTGATCCGTCTGCTCACCGAGGGCGATCCGGAAGGCCCCCAGCAGTTGACGTTACGTCAGGCGTATCGCTACCTGGACCGGACGTTGCCCGCACGGGGGTTCCCCCGTCCCCGCCACCGCGCCAGCGAGTGGATCGACGACCTTGTGCTGTGCCCGAACCCGGCCTACCGGCCGCCTCCCTTGTCGCCCGAACTGCCCGTGCCGGCACCGGCCCCGGATGACGGGGTACCGCATACCTGTCCCTACCCGGGTCTGGCCGCGTTCGGCCCCGGCCAGGTGCAGTGGTTCTTCGGCCGGGAGCGATTGATCGTCGAGCTGGCCGAGAAGTTGGCCGGGCGCATGGACGCTACCGATCCGTTGGTTCTGGTGGGCCCCTCCGGGTCCGGTAAATCCTCCTTGCTGGGCGCGGGCCTGCTCTCTGCTCTGGGCAGGGGCGCGTTGCCGATGCCCGGGTCCAGGACATGGCCGCACCTGCTGCTCACCCCGACCGAGCACCCGTTGACCGAACTGGCCACCCGTCTGGCACGGCTGACCGGCGGGCCGTGGAGGTCTTTGCGCGAGGAACTGGAGGGTGATCCGCGCCGACTCGCCGCCGCCGTCCGTGAGATGCTGCGGGCTCGGGCGGGCCGAACAGCGATCACCGGATCGCGGCTGGTGCTGGTGGTCGACCAGTTCGAAGAGACCTTCACCCAGTGCGCCGACGAGCATGAGCGCCGTGCGTTCATCCGCGCCCTGTGTGCCGCCGCCAGCGGCGACGGTGAACCGCCCGCGCTGGTGATCCTGAGCCTGCGCTCGGACTTCCGTGACCACTGCGCCGCCTTCCCCGAGCTGCGGCCCGCTTTGCACAACACCCCTGTCTTCATCGGGCCGATGACCGCCCCCGAACTCCATGAGGCCATCGCACAGCCCGCCCAGCTCACCGGACTGACCCTGCAACCGGGGCTGGTCGAGGTCCTGCTACGCGATCTCGGCGCTGACCGCACAGCACAGGGCCACGACCCGGAGGCGCTGCCACTGCTCTCCCACGCCCTGCGCGCCACCTGGCAACGCCGCGAGGACCGCACGCTGACCGTGGCCGGATACGTGGCCGCAGGTGGTGTCCGGAACGCGATCGATATCACCGCCGAGACGGTCTACAACGAGTTCGACCCCACCGAACAGCGGACAGTCCAGTCGCTGATGCTGCGCCTGGTCCACGTCGGAGAAGGCACCCAGGACACCCGCCGCCGGGCCGGTCGTACCCGTCTGCTGCACGACCTGCCCCATCCGGACATCGCGGCCACAGTCCTGGAAGCCCTGGTACGCGCCCGGCTGGTCGCTGTCGAAACAGAGACCGTCGAGATCGCCCACGAGGCATTGCTCCATGCCTGGCCGCGATTACGCAAGTGGATCGATGACGACCGGGCCGGGCTGAACATCCACCAACAGCTCGCTGAGGACACCGACACCTGGGACCGGAAAGGCAGGAATCCCGCCCAGTTGTATCGCGGGTCCCGCCTCAGTCTGGCCCGCGAATGGGCGACCGACCCCGCCCGGCACACCCGTCCCACCCCTCTGCAACGTGAATTCTTGGACGCCAGCGCCCAAGTCGTCCGTCGGCGGCGAAGGCAACTGGGACTTCCCGCGGCCGCCATGTGCTTCCTGCTACTGCTGACCGGAGTCACCTGGGTCGTGCACGACCTCCGAAACCGTGACACCTCTGTGCGCAACGAGGCGGCGGAGCAGAAAAGAACCCAGATCGCGGCGGAGCATCGCAGAACCCTGGCCATCGGGGTCAGCGGAGACCAGCCAGGGGTGAGCGAGCTTGTCTCCGCCAAAGAGAAGTCCGCCGTAGGCCTCCAGGGATTCGAGGTGGATCTTGCCCGATTCATCGCGACGGACCTCGGCTTCGACGCCAAGAGGGTCAGATTCGTCCCCTTGTCCCCGTCCACCCGGGTAATCTCCCTGCAACGTGGCGAAGTGGACCTCGTCCTTTCCGGCTACGCCATTACTTCCAGGCGGAAGACCGAGGTGGACATCGCCGGTCCGTACTACATAAGCGGACAGAGTTTCCTGCTGCGCCGCGACAGCAAAGCCACCGGTCCGGAGGATTTCTACGGCCGGCGCACCTGCGTGGTGGAGCGTTCCACCGTCCAGCAGAAGTTGCACGAACGGTTCCCGAACATCGACATCGTGATGCGCGAAAGCAACAGGCAATGTGTGCGCGATCTGCTCGACGGCAACGTGGACGCGGTGGCCTCGTCCGACTTCCTCCTCGCCGGGTTCGCCAAGCAGCACCGGGCAGAACTGCGCATGATCAACGCCCCTCTCGGCGCGCCCGAGGAATACGGGGTCGCGATGCGCCGTGGCGAGGACGCGCTCCGGCGTGCCGTGTGCACGTCGATACAACGCTACGTCAGCAGCGGTGCCTGGCAACGCTCTTACAACAAGCATCTGGCGTCCCCGGGGCTCCTTTCGCCCGAACCGGCCACCTGCCGCGCCGAATGACCTTGAAGAGGTTGCTGTGCGCTTCCCGAAACGGCACGCACGAAGCCGCCCCGTGACCGGGGCGGCTCGTTTGCAGTGCGTCAGTTCAGCACGGGCGGAGCGAATAGATGGGATCCCACGTCGCGGTCCCCGCCTGGTAGGCCTTGGAGGTCCATCGGACGCTGCCGTCCTGGTTGAAGAACTTCGCGACCGTCCCGGGAGTCTGGTTGTTCACGAATGGGCCGTCGCCGGTCCAGTTGTTCACGGTCCAGGTCTGGCATTTGTAGAAGTCGAACTTCGTGCCGCGGACGAGCATGCACAGGTGCCCGTAGGCACAGTCCAGGGCGAGCTTGGCGCTCTTGCCGGCACCCCGTGCCGACTGGGGTACGCGGGTGACGGTAAGGCCGTCATATTCGATCCGGTCGGCCGAGAGCTGCCGGCCCCGGGGGTGCTCGGCGAGGACGGTGTCGACCTGCTGTTGCAGGTCGGCCGCCCGTGTGGTGGTCGGCTCGGACGGTTGAGGAGCCGCGGTGGACGTCGCGACCGTCGTACAGGTGAGCAGGGCAGTGATCGCGAGCAGCGTGGCAACCCGCTTCCTGTTCTTCATGATTCCTCCACCCTTGTTCCGTGGGGACCTGATGTCCGTTCAGGATCTTCGTCCACACAGACCCGAAGCCGAAAGGCACCTTCTTGCCGGGCGCTGGCTTCCTGTTGGCGAGCCCACGGACCGCCCCGTTCTTCACCGCGCTTCCCTCGGTCACCACGCCGTTCGGCTGTTTGCATGGTTTCCGATCGCGAGTTCGGTCCTGCGGGGTTGGAGGGCGCCTTCCGCGTGTCAGTGAAGGGTCATGGAGGGGTCGGCCTGCGCGGGAGTGTGGCTTGATCCGCCCACTGTCCACGGCGAAACAGCCATGAGACACTTCCCGTCACCAGTGGGTCACCTGACCCGCCGCCGGGACACAGCCCGACAGAAAGGCGACCTGGACCGCTCCGGTTCGAATAGAGGCTCGATGGCATCCGCGGCGGATGCCCGCGCGCAGTCGTTCCGGCTCGACTCGGTGAACGCGGCGGCTTGCGGAGGTTCCGGATGCCACGCCGAGCGACCTTCTACGGTTCCCACGAGGCTGTTGTCACGGCGCGTCATGTCAACGACGAGCCCTACCCGGTCGAGCTCCTGGCCGTGAGCGACACGATGACCTGGAGCGTCGACCAGGCCGACGGCGCAGTCGCCCTGTCGGTCGAGCCCTGTGGGCTTCATCGGGATGTCATCGACCGCCGCAACCGTCGTCGGCTGCCCGCGGCCGACCGCGTACCCCAACGGAGTTACGGGCACGTAGGCCCACTACACAGGAGGATTGAATGCGAGCAAGGAAGACTGCGGCTGGGTTGGCCGGGCTTCTGCTGACAGTCGGGCTCTCGGTGGCGCAGGAGTCCTCAGCACAAGCAGCAGCTTCGTGCGAGGGCACCTACACGATCGTTGTCGGTGGCACGGGCAGTTCGTGGGACAAGGACGGCTTCTACGGCAACATCCAACAGCACGTTGGGTACCCCACCCAGATTCCCAACGGTGCGAGCGCCCGGGCGGGTGTCAACGAGCTGAACCGGCTGGTCCGCAACCAACGTGCCGCGTGCCCGGGCCAGCACGTCAAGATGGGCGGCTACTCCTTGGGGGCCGCGGTGGTACACATCTGGGTCACCGAGAACTGGCAGACCTTCGACAACGTCAACGCCATTCTCATCGCGGACCCCAAGCGCCAGGGCCCTCCCGGTGCCAACGGCGGAGCAGTGCCGTTCGGCGGCATCGTCGGGCCTCCGCTCGCCGGCGCCGACAGGTTCTTCGGCAACGTGCCGGTCAAGTCGATCTGCCACTGGGACTACGTCTGTGACGAGTCCGCCGGCGTGTGGACCTACCCGAACAATCACGTCAAGAACTATCCCGAAGACTTCAACATGGATCATCACAACGACAGCGCAAACGAACAGTGGTACAACGGCACCTGGTATGCCTGGTGATCACAGAGGATTCGTGATGGATGCGCAGCACGCCGAAGTATCCGCGCTCGATATAGGGCCGGTGTTGCCGACGTCACGCCCGGACCACCCGCTCCTGGTACGAGGTCGTTGCGGTCGCGCGACATCACCGAGGCCCGGGTCGGCTCGGCCCGGGCGGCGGAGATCCGCAGACGGAGGCGGCGCCCTCCACGGGTGATGCGGGCTGCTGCGCGCAGCAGCCGGTAGCGGAGCTCTTCGGCTGAGCAGTTGGCCAACTCGCCTTCCGACAGCAGGGTTTGTCGCGGCGACGGGCGTCCGCGCACCCCGGGGGCGCCGACCCGTGGGCCGGGGCCGTCATGCGGTGAGGACGAGACTGACGTTGTGTCCGCCGAAGCCGAACGAGTTGGCCAGCGCGGCGGACCACCGGCCGGTGCGCGGCTCGCCGCGCACCAGGTCCAGCTCCACGCGCGGGTCGGGTTCGTCGAGGTTGAGCGTGGCCGGCACCGTACCGTCCCTGAGCGCGAGCAGCGCGGCCATGGCGCCGATCGTTCCGGACGCGCCCATCATGTGACCGGTCATCGACTTCGTCGCCGTCACCGCGGCGTGGCCGCCGATCACCCGGGCGATCGCCTCGGCCTCCGCAAGATCGCCGGACTCCGTCGAGGTGGCGTGGGCGTGGACGATGCCGATGTCCGCCGGGGCCAGACCGGCGTCGCGCAGTGCCAGCTCCATGGCGAGGACCTGGCCGTCCGTGTCGGAGGCCGTGATGTGGTCCGCGCTCGAACTCACGGCACTGCCGGCCAGCGCCCCGTAACCGCGTGCGCCACGAGCCCGGGCGAACTCGGCCCGCTCCAGCACCATCATCCCGACGCCCTCGCCCATGACGAACCCGGACCGCCCGACGTCGAACGGACGGGACACCGCCTCCGGGTCCGCGGACCGCGTCGACAGGGCCTTCATCTGGGCGAACGCCGCGATGGTGAACGGGTGCAGGCACGCCTCCACGCCGCCCGCGACGACCACGTCCGCCCGCCCGCTCCGGATCAGGTCCTGCCCGAGGGCAAGGGCCTCCGCCCCGGAGGCACAGGCGCTCACCACCGTCCGGGCGCCGCCCTTCGCCCCCAGGTCCATGCTCACCCAGGCGGCAGGCCCGTTGGGCATCAGCATGGGCACCGCGAAAGGCGACAGCCGACGGGCCCCGGCGCGCTCGAAGACGTCGTCCTGCCCCAGCGTGGTGAGGACGCCACCGGTCCCCGTACCGACGACGACGGCGAGCCGCTCCGGCTCGACCTGCGGAGCCCCGGCATCCCGCCAGGCCTCCCGCGCGGTGAGCAGGGCGATCTGCTCACCGCGGTCCAGCTTCCTGGCCTCGGTCCTCGGAAGCAGCGAGGCGGGATCCACCGTGAGTCCGGCCGCGACGTGCACGGGCAGATCCGTGGCCCATTCCTCCGTCAGACGTCGCACCCCCGACGTGCCGTCCAGCAGCCCCGCCCACAACGACGGCGCGTCGTCCCCCAGCGGTGTCATCGCACCGACGCCGGTCACCAGCGCACGACCTTCACGGGTCACACGAGCCTCCTCGAATTGTGCAGGTGCTACACAACACCCGACTCACTCCACGAGGATCATCCCAGTGCCTGGAAGGGAAATCAGGAGCACAGCCAACCGATTCGCCAGCAGGAGTTTGTATCCTCTCCATAACTTCCGTGGCAGGAGTCACGGCGTTGCCACAGCCGACGGCGGACGCGCGAAGGCCTCGGGGGCCACTCCTCGACGGGAGCGCGGCAGTGACACAGCAGACGCGTCAGGGCAGCCGCAGACCGCCGGCCGGCAGGCCCAGCTCCGCCTCCGCGAGCGTGCGGGCGAGGTCGGCGAGGGGCGCCGTGCGCTGGTCCGCGCTGGTGTTGATGTACGCACTGACCCCGTCGACAACAGCGAGGATGCGCACGGCGGCCGCCCACGGATCCTCGCAGCAAAACGCCTGCTCCTTCACGCCTCGCGTGATGATCTGCTCGATGCGGTGGCACCAGCGCAGCTCCTGGCTGACGACCTGGCCGTGGAGCGCGGGGCGGTAGCGGGACAGGTGCCGCGCGTTGAGCCAGAGCTTGCTGATGTTGTCGAACTCGGCGCCCGAGATCAGGGTGAAGAAGCGCTGGAGGGCGCCCAGGGGCCCGCCGCCCTCGGGCTCGGCCGCCGCCTCGGGCAGCAGGCCGTCCAGCTCCGCCGTGGTGGCCCTGGCGAACGCCTCGGCCACCAGTTCCTCGACCACTGGAAAGTAGTGGTGGATGAGTCCGGACTGGACTCCGAGACCGTCGGCGATCCGCTGCCGGGTGACGCACTCCAGGCCCTCTTCAAGCCCGACCCGCGCGGCCGTCGCCACGATCTCGCGACGGCGCTCGGCCGCCGATTTGCGCACTTGCCTCCCAGCACCCCTTGACGTCATGACGATGATGCTATTGGCTGTGCAGCCAAATGACAATTGGCTCTACAGCCAATACATGGTCGCCGCCCGAACGGCTGCCGTGGCACCAGCCTCGTAGCTGGTAGGAACGGCAGGCCGACGGCCGACCCCCACCCTCTGGGCGCCGCCGGACGCGCGCCCTAGCAATGCCAGGAGAAGAACGTGGACCAGAGCCGCGCCGATGCCGGTGACCTGGCTGAATACGGCTACGAACAGGAACTCAAGCGCGCCCTCTCCCCGTGGGCCGTGTTCGCTCTCGGATTCGCGACGATCTCCCCGGTCGTCGGCATCTACGCCGTCGTCCAGCTCGGGTTCGTCTTCGCCGGACCCACATGGATCTGGGCCGTCGTCGTCGCCTTCCTGGGGCAGTTGCTGGTCGCCACGGTCTACGCCGAGCTCTCCTCGCAGTTCCCGATCACCGGCGGTGTCTACCAGTGGGTCCGCCGACTGGGCGGGCCGCGGCTGGGCTGGCTGGTGGGCTGGATCTATCTCGCCTCGGCCATCGCCTCCCTGACCACCGTGGCCTACCTCGGTTCCAGCTGGCTGCACATGCTGTTCAGCGACTCGGCGCTGTCACCGGCGACCCATGTGCTGCTCGGGGTGGTCTTCATCGCCGTGGCCCTGGGCATCAATCTGCTCGGCGTCAACCCGGTCAAGCACTTCCTCAACGCGGGCATCGTCGCCGAGGGCGTCGCTTCCATCGCCATCAGCGTGTTCCTGCTGCTCTTCGCACGCCACAACGGCTTCAGCATCCTGTTCGACACCCTGGGCGCGGAGTCCGCCTCGGGCGGGTCCGTCGTGGCCGGGTTCGTGACCTGTCTGGCCGTGGCCGGCTGGGCCTTCCTGGGATTCGACGCGACCACGCAGGTCGCCGAGGAGACCGAGCAGCCGCGGCGCAGCGTGCCCCGGGCGCTGCTGCGCTCCTACGTGTTCGTGGCGTTCACGGTGCTGCTGACCTCGATCGCGGTGACGTTCTCGCTGCGCCGCCCCGAGGACGCCGTCTCCGGGAAGACCGCGGACCCCGTCTTCGACGCCGTGACGCAGAGCCTGGGCGGCTGGAGCGAGAAGCCGTTCATCGTCGTCGTCCTGGTCGCGTTCTTCGCCTGCGCCATCTCGATCCAGACCTACATCGGGCGGGCCGTCTACGCCTTCGCGCGGGACCGGCAGCTGCCCTGCTCCGCCCAGCTCGCCAAGGTCGGAGAGCGCCAGATCCCCTGGGTCTCGCTCACCGCCACAGCCGTCCTCGCGGGCCTCGGTCTGCTGCTCGGGCTCAACGGCAACGCGGCGGCCACACTGATCTCCTTCGGGTCCGGCGGCTTCTACTTCATCTTCCTGACGGTCGCCCTCGTCGCGCTCTACGCACGCCTCCGCGGCCGCTGGAATCCGGCGTCGGGCGAGTTCCGCCTGGGCCGGGCCGGTCTGGTGATCAACGTCCTGGCCGTGGTGTGGCTGCTGTTCGAGGCGGTCAACATCGCCTGGCCCCGCGCCGAACTCGCCCCGCCGTCGGGCAGCTGGATCCAGGTCTGGGCCGTGGTCCTGGTCTTCTCCGCACTGCTCGTCGTCGGCCTGGCCTACGTCGCCTTCGCCAAACCCCACACCCGGCTCTCCCCCACCCCGTCGTCCGAAGAAATCAAGGCTCTCTGATGTCCGCGCGCCTCTCCCCCGCCGTCGCCTACGACCCCGTCGCGGGACTGCACACCCGCGAGATCTCCCACCGGCCCGCTGGACCGGGCGAGGTCGAGATCGATGTCCGCGCCGCCGGGGTGTGCCACTCCGATCTGCACATCCTGACCGGCGACTGGCCCAGCGACCGCCCGCTCGTGCTGGGCCACGAGGCCGCCGGGGTCGTCACGAACGTGGGCGAAGGCGTCAGCGCGGTGAAGGCGGGCGACCACGTCGTCCTCTCCTGGTTCGCGCCCTGCCGCCGCTGCCGCAAGTGTCTGGCCGGCATGGCCTGGCTGTGCACCGGCACCCAGGCCGTGGCGAACACCCTGCCCGACGGCACGACCCCCATCACCGATGCCCGGGGCGAGGAGGTCTGGCCCTACCTGGGCCTCGGCTCGTTCACGAGCCGGGTCGTCGTTCCCGAATCGGCCGCGGTCAAGGTCCCCGACGCGCTGCCGTTCGGCATCGGGGCCCTCCTGGGCTGCTCCATCTCCACCGGCATCGGCGCGGTCATGAACACTGCCGGCGTGCGGCCCGGCGAATCCGCGATCGTCGTCGGCGCCGGCGGGGTGGGCCTGTCCGTGGTGATGGGCCTGCGTCTGGTGGGGGCCGACCCCATCATCGCCGTCGACCTCTCGCCCGAGCGCCTGGCCGCCGCCGAACGCTTCGGAGCGACCCACACGCTCGACGCCGCCACGACCGACGTGGCCGCCTGGTGCCAGGAGGAACTCGGCGGGGCCGACTACGCCTTCGAGGCCATCGGCAGCCCCAAGGTCATCGAGACCCTCCCGGGCATGCTCACCTCCGGCGGGGCGGCCGTCCTGGTCGGCATGGCCCCCGTCGACGCGACGGGGGCGTTCAACCTCTTCGACCTCGCCGACCAGGGAAAGCGCATCCTCGGATGCAACTACGGCTCCAGCGTCGGCGCGATCGACATCCCGAAGCTGGCCCGCCTCTACCTGGCCGGCCGGCTGCCGCTGGACGAGCTGATCGGCAACGTCCGCCCGCTCGACGAGGCGGCCGCCGCATTCGAGGACCTGAAGTCCGCCGTCGGCGCCCGGACCATACTCGAACCGTAGGATTCCGCGAAACTCGAACCGTAGGACCCGCGACACCGGCCTCGCACCACACCTGGACGCGCGGTCGGCGCGGATCCTGCCACCACTCCCCCGTACTTCCTGGAGACCCGATGTACGCCGTCACCGATCCGTCCACCGGCACGACCGCCCAGACCTACCCGACCGCCACCGACGCCGAGGTGATCGCGGCCGTCGACGCCGCCCACGCGGCCACCGCCTGGGGACGAAGCACCTCCGTGGCCGAGCGTGCCGCGCTCCTGCGCCGACTCGGGGACCTGCACGCCGAGCACCGCGCCGAACTGGCGGCGGGCATCGTGCGCGAGATGGGCAAGCCGCTCGACGAGGCGGAGGGCGAGATCGACTTCTGCGTCGACATCTACCACTACTACGCCGACCACGCCGAGGAATTCCTCGCCGACGAGGAGCTCCCCGTCACCTCCGGCCCCGGCCGCGCCGTCATCCGGCGCGGCCCGGTGGGTGTTCTGCTCGGCATCATGCCGTGGAACTTCCCCGCCTACCAGGTCGCCCGGTTCGCCGCCCCGAACCTCGCCCTGGGCAACACCATCGTCCTCAAGCACGCCCCGCAGTGCCCGGCCACCGCGGCGCTGCTGGAGCGGCTGGTCGCCGAGGCCGGCTTCCCCGCCGGCGCGTACGTCAACGTGTACGCCACCAACGAGCAGATCGCCGACGTGATCGCCGACCCGCGTGTCCACGGCGTGTCCCTGACCGGCTCGGAGCGCGCCGGTGCCGCCGTCGCCGAGATCGCTGGACGGCACCTGAAGAAGGTCGTCCTCGAACTCGGCGGTTCCGACCCGTTCATCGTGCTGTCCACCGACGACCTCGACTCCGTCGTGGACGCCGCCGTGTCCGCCCGCCTCGACAACACCGGCCAGGCGTGCAACGCCGCCAAGCGGTTCGTCGTCGCCTCCGACCTCTACGACACGTTCGTGGAGAAGTTCACCTCCGCACTCCTCGCCCGCCAGTCCGGGGCTCCCCTGTCCTCGGTCGCCGCGGCCGACACCCTGGAGCGCCAGGTGGCCGCCGCCGTCGCGGAAGGTGCCACGCTGCACACCGAGGGCGAACGCAGCGGCGCCCACTTCCCGGCCGGGGTCCTCACCGGCCTCACCACCGAGCACGCCACGGCGCGCCAGGAGCTCTTCGGCCCGGTCGCCATGGTCTTCCGGGCGGCCGACGAGGAGGACGCGCTGCGGATCGCCAACGACACCCCGTACGGTCTCGGCTCGTACGTCTTCACCACGGATTCCGCACAGGCCGCCCGCGTCGCCGACGGCATCGAGGCCGGCATGGTGTTCATCAACGGCGTCGGCGCCGAGGGCGCCGAGCTGCCCTTCGGCGGCATCAAGCGCTCCGGCTTCGGCCGCGAGCTGGGCCGCCCCGGCATCGAGGAGTTCGTCAACAAGAAGCTCGTCCGCACGGTGGCGTAGGCAGCGCCGGCGCCGTCGCGGCCTACGCCACCATGGCCCGTACCGGGCCGCCGGGCCGGCGCGGCCGGGTCCTCTCCCGTTGCACAGGGGTTCAACGTGGGTCCGGCCGGGTGCGGTGGTGTGGGGCGCGACGCCGCCCCGGGCCGTGGGGCTCGGGGCGGCGGACGGAGGCCCTGCTTCGGGATTCAGGCTGCGAAGCCGAGTCGGTCACGTACTCGTAACTGACCCCACTGGGTTCCGGGGTCGGGCAGGACGCCGGTGGTCCACGCCTGATCGAGGCCCTGGTGGTCGCCTGCGGCCCGGGAGCCGACTATGCGGCCCCAGCGGCGGACAGCCATCGTGCGCTACTCGATCACCCGCTGGAACGGACGGGCGACCCGCAACTGGTTCAGGGGGTGTCTCTCCGCCCTGGTTCCGCCACCGCTGTTGAGGCGGCGCAGGAGGTGGGCGGCGACGTTCTGGCGGCGCACGGTCCGGTAGGCGGCGTCGATTTCCCCCGCCCCACGGGCCACCGGCTCGCCGATCGCACCCGCGCCCAGCCCGCCACCATGCACGCACTGCCGGCCACTGGGCACAGCAAGCGGTCCGTGGTCCGGCAACTCGGCATGAGCCGGAACACGGTCCTGCGGGTGCTGTCCCCGAAACAGGCGGCGTTTCCTGGCCGGTGACCACGCGGCAGGGCCGGCAGCACTGCGCCACCACACCACCCGCCGCGCTCCTGTGCCCGGCGCCCCGCCACGCAGCACGGAAGAACGCCTGGCCTACCACTCCGCGTTCGTCACCCGCCGCACCCCGGTCATCGGCACCCTCGCCACCCGTGTCCGCACCCTTCCGGCCCTCGGCCGCCACCGGACCACGACCGCCCGGCCCTCCCCGATCGTCACCGGGCCCGCGGCGGCCCGGAAAACCACCGCGCTCCTCCACGTCGGACGTGCCTGCCACCTCGCCCACACCCACCGCAACCCGCCCCGGCATCCGCACATGCCGGTCGCGTACGTCCTCGTCCCGCCCGGCGCCACCGCGAAACCCTCGCCACCACTCCCGATCCCGCGCCCACGAAGAGCGCTGACCGACTCCCGGACCGCAAAGCGAAAAGGGAACCGTGAACAAGGGAAAGGTCCGCGAACGAGGAAGACACACCCGGCCCCTTCAGCCGTAGGCGCTGCATACAACAGGCCCGAGCCCCCTCAACAGAGATGAGGAACTCCCGGGCCAGACCACCCGCCACCACCCCGACCGGTTCCCAATCGACCCGCAACACCCCAACCCGCACCACTACCAGCACACCGACTACCACCCCTTGAACGACAGCGGATGAAGAGTGAGCGGCGTGGTGCCGGAATGATTTGCGACGTTTGTCGAATGACTGTCCGTATGGCGCTCAATAGCATGACGACTCCCCATCAACAATGAAAACGAGGGACGGACCCATGCCGGCAGCACATTCGTCGAATGAGACGCGCGCTTTGGCCATGGGGATCCTGGCCGAGGATCTGCAGTGCTCGGTGGCGGTGGCGTGCCGTCTACGGCAGAGAGGGCTCGAACCGGTGATTGTCCGCGATCCCTCGACAGCTGTGGCCGACGCCGATGCCGTCGTCGTCGATCTCGATCTTCACCACGCGGGTCACGCGGCCACGGCACTCATCGAGGAATGGACGAACTGGCTCGAATCTCTGGGGTGTTCGCGGCTGGAGGTCAAACTCAACGCGGAACTGCGCGGTTCCCCCGACGCCCTGGTCGCCGGTATCGAGAGGCGTAACGACGAGAACGGAATATTGCTGGTCGTTCCCGCCTACCCGACGGCCGGCCGGGTCTGTGTGGACGGCCGTCTGCTGGCTCCCATGCCGGTCGGCAACGGCCTCGACGTCGATGTGCGCACCGCGCTCCGGATCGAGGATGCCGAGGTCGTGGGACTGTCGGTCCTGAACCAGGGCTCGGAAGCGGTCATGGCTCACGTCCGCGCGGCCCTCGCCCGCGGCACGCGCCGGTTCGTGCTGGACGGCACGGTCGAAACGCACCTCGGTGCCGCGGCACAGGTCGCGTCGCGGCTGCACGAGGACGGACACCGGGTGGCCACGGCCAGCACCGGTGGATGGGTGCGGTTCTACCCCGACCTCGGCCGGGACGGATTCGTCGTCGTCGTCACCCCGGCCAACCACGACACCGACCGCGCTCAGTTGCGACGGCTCGCCGCCGCCTACGGCACCCGCGCGCTCATCACCACCGCGGGGGAGGCCGCGAGCTGGGGCCCGGTCGTCGCGCGGAAGGTGCTCGCCTCGCACCGGATCCTCGCACTGCACGAGACGGACCGGGACGATCCCGACCGATGGGTCATCGCCGAGCAGCTCGCCAAAGCGGTACGCGGGCTGCTGGACGTCTCGTCCCACGGTGACAACAAGTGCCTGGGGGCCGTCGTCAGCGGCGGCCTGACCACGACCGCGCTCGTGCGGGAGCTGGGGGGCACGAGCCTGAGCGCCGGGCTGGAGCTGGAACCGCTCTGCCCGGCCGCCCGTGTCGCCGGTGGCGCATTCGACGGCTTGCGCCTGCTGAGCAAGGCCAGCGGCACGGGATCGGAAGAGACCCTCCTTCGCATGACCCGTCAGATCCTCGGGGCCTGAAGGATCCACTTTCCATGAAAGGACATCGCTCATGACCGTCGCAGAACCGGGGCGCACCGCGCTCATCCTCATCGACCTGCAGGGCTCCAACGCCGATCATCCCGTGCATCCGCACACCACGGACGCCGTCCTGGAGCGCTGCGTTCGCCTGATCGAAGCCGCACGGCGGGCCGGGAGTCTCGTCGTGCATGTGCGTACGAGTTTCCTTCCCGACGAGGCCGATTCACTCAGCGGCAAGCTGCGCACCGACATCGAGCGTCCCGCACGCCCCGTACGGCGGCAGGGGTGGGACCACTTCCTTCCCGGTATCGAGCCGTTGCCGACGGAACCGGTGATCATCAAGCGCAGCTGGAACGCCTTCCACGGCTCCGACCTCGACCTTCAGCTCCGGCGTCGCGGGATCGACACGGTGGTCATGGCAGGCATCTCCACCGGCTTCGGTGTCGAGGGAACCGCTCGCGCGGCGTTCGACCACGCCTACAACGTGGTCTTCGTCCCCGAGGCGATGGCTGCCTATACCGCCGAGCAGCACGACCACTCGGTGCGTGTCATCTTCCCGCAACTCGGCTGTGTCCGTCCCCTGGACGAGGTCGTGGAGGAGCTCGTTCCCACCGCCGCCACGCCCTGAGACAGTCGTTCGAAAGGATCAGCGATGGACGAGTTCCTGAGTTACAGAGCCCTCGACCGGAGGGAGAAGCTTCGACTCCCCGGCGGCAAGCGGGTGGCTGTGAACGTGGTGATGAACATCGAGCACTACGAATATCTGCCGCCGACCAACCCGCACCGCGACTACTTCTACCGGGTTCCCGCGAAGCCGGACAACGTCGGCTACTCCTTCCGGGACTTCGGCAACCGGGTCGGGTTCTGGCGCATGCTCCCCGTCCTCGACAACTCCCCGGTGAAGGTGACCTGTTCGCTCAACTGCGAAGTGCTGCGCCTGTATCCCGATGTGGCCGACGCGATGGTCGAACGCAAATGGAGCTTCATGAGCCATGGCACCTACAACAGCCGGCTCCTCTTCGGTGAATCGGAGAGCGCGGAACGGGAGTTCTACGACTACACGATTTCCACAGTGCGGGAGCTCACCGGATACCGCATGCGCGGAATGCTGGGTCCGTCGTTCAGCGCCACACCCGCCACCTACCGTCTGATGGCGGAAGCCGGCATGACCTACACGACCGACTGGTTCATCGATGATCAGCCGTTCCGTCTGGACGGCCCACGCGGTGGCGGCCTGATCGGCGTGCCGTACTCCCGGGAGGTCAACGACGCCCTCCTGTTCCCGGGATCACCGATGTACGGCTTGGACAGCGACTACTTCGCAGCGATCGTCCAGTCGCAGTACGCGGTGCTGTCCGAGGAAGCGCACAGGCACGACACGGCGTATGTGATGACTGTCGCGCTGCATCCGCTCTACATGGGCATCCCGCATCGGATCGGCCATCTCGCGCAGATGTTTGAACAACTGGGTTCGCACGACGACATCTGGTGGACCACGCCGGAGCAGATCGCCGCCCATGTCGATGAGATCGGATGGTGTTGACCATGCAGCTTGTCAGGCCACTGCACGAGGCCGACGGCGGCCCCCGGCCCGCTCCGAACCTGGGCTGGCCCGGCGGTGCGCACCTGAGCGTCGTGGTGCTGATGCATCTCGATCACGTGCCCGCCCTTCCCGGTCCGGATGCCGGCATCCCGCCGTCGAGCGTCGCACTGCGAGGCCCGTATCCGCGGATCATGGACGTGCACACCACGTCGCAGCACGAGTACGGCCTGCGGGTGGGCGCCTTCCGGATCCTCGACCTCCTCGACGAACTGCGGATCCCGCCGACCGCGGCGATCGACGCCTACTCCGCCCGGCACCGGCCGCGGCTGGTGGAACGCCTCACGGAGTCGGGCGCCGAATTCGTCGCGCACGGGGTCGACGGAATCAGCATCCTGCACGACGGAATGGAGCGCGAGGCGCAGCGCGCGTACCTCGCCGAGTCGGTCGGCGCCGTCGAGGAGTTCTGCGGAGTCCGTCCGGCCGGCTGGAGCGGGCTCGACTACGCCCAGTCCACCACGGCCCTCGAGGATCTCGCCGACCTGGGAATCCGGTGGACGGCGGACTGGCCCAACGACGAGGTACCGAACATCCTGGCCACCCCGCGCGGGGACATCCTGAACATCCCGGTGTCGATCCACCTCGACGACGTCTTCTCACACCTCAAACGCGGTATCCCGATCGAGAAGTGGGCCGACAACATCGTGTCGTCGGTCCGGGTGCTCCTCGACGAGGACGCACCGCGGAACCGGACGCTGGTGCTGGGAATCCACCCGTGGCTCATCGCCCAGCCGTTCCGCTTCGCACACCTGCGCGACGTACTGCGTACGTTGCGTGAACTCGACGGCCTGTGGTGGGCCCGCGGCGCGGACATCGTCGCGCACCTGGACAACGGAGGGGATGAGCGATGAACCTCAACCTGCTCGCGCGTGAACTCGGTGCCTCCGTGGTGGACTGCTCGGACGAGTTCTTCGGAGCCGCCGACGCGCTGCTCCTGGCGGCTCCGCCGCAGCGGCCGGGCACCTATGGGCTGCGCGGCGCGGATGTCGACGGCTGGGAGAGCCGCCGGCACAATCCGGCGGACCACGACTGGGTGGTCGTCCGGGCCGCGTACCCGGGCCGTGTGGACGAGATCGAGCTGGAGACCACGGGGTTCCGCTTCAACGCGCCGCAGCGCATCGGTGTCGATGTCGCCGACCGACCGGACGGGCCCTGGCGGGAGATTCTCGCCGGGGCCGAGGTCGAGCCGAACTGCGTGAACACCTACCCGGTGGCCGATGCCGGACGGTCCGCCGCGTTCGTACGGCTGCGCATGTTCCCCGACGGAGGAGTCGCACGACTGCGCGCGTACGGCGTGGTCGATGTCCCGCGCAGTCGCCCGCCCGCCGGCATCCGCCTGTCCGACGTGCGACTGGGCTGCCGCGTCCAGGCGTCGGAGGGTTCCTTCGGCAGCCCATGGGCGGTGATCTCCCACGCCATGCCCACAAGCACGCACGACGGATGGGAGACCCCGCGTCGTTCATCCGCCGACCAGCATTTCGTCGAGCTCTCATGGCCCGATCCGGTGCAACTGCGCGCGCTCGAGGTGGTCGCCGCTCCGTTCCGGGGCAACTGCGCGGCCCGCATCGCGATCGAGACACTCACCGGGGCGAACTGGCGGGAGACCGGGATCTTCGACATCACCTCCGGGGCGACCTCGACCATCGAGTTCACCTCTCCCGTCAACACCCGGCGCGTCAGAGTGTGCGCGCTGCCGGACGGCGGGTTCTCACGGCTCTGGTTCTACGGTGACCGGCTTTCCCTCACGCAGACCCAAGATCAGGAGGAACAATGAAGTTCAGACAGACCTGGGTCATCACGCTGGCCGGCATGATGCTGCTCTCGTCGTGCTCATGGGGTGCGGATGGGGCCAAGGACGACGCCGGTGGCAAGGCCGGCTCGGAGAGCCTCGTCTTCGGTGCCGCGGGAGCTCCGTCGCTCTTCGACCCCTTCTACACCTCGGACGGTGAGACGGCCCGAGTGAACAACCAGATGTACGAGGGTCTGCTCAGCCTGCTGCCCGGCACGGCGGATCCGGGTCCGGGCCTGGCCGTCAAGTGGGACCAGAGCGAGGACGGCAAGCGCTGGACGTTCAAGCTGCGTGAGGGGGTCACCTTCCACGACGGCACGAAGTTCGACGCCGACGCGGTCTGCGCGAACTTCGAGCGCTGGTACCGCCAGCCCAAGGTCGCGCGCACCTCGGCGGTCAGCCACACCTGGGTCAACGACTTCGGCGGCTTCGAGGGTGACACCACGCCGTCGCTGTACTCCGGGTGCGAGACCCAGGGCGATCTGACGGTGGTCCTGCGCCTGAACACCCCGAGTTCGAAGTTCCCGACGATCCTGGCGCACGGCACCTATGCGATGTCGAGCCCGACGGCGATGAAGAAGCACAACGCCAACGACGTCAAGGCCAGCGGTGAGGGCTTCGCCTTCCCGGAGTACGGCCGCCTGCACCCGACGGGGACCGGACCGTTCAAGTTCGTCTCCTACGACGACTCGACCGGCACGGTCAAGCTTGAGCGCAACGACGCCTACTGGGGGGACGCGCCGAAGATCGGCGGGATCGAGTTCCGGACGATTCCCGACGAGACCGCGCGCCGCCAGGAGCTCGAGGCCGGGGCCATCCACGCCTACGACCTGCCCGCCCCCCGCGACTGGAAGAGCCTCAGGGACAACGGCTTCCAGGTGATCGCCCGACCGCCGTTCAACGTCATGTACCTCGGTCTGAACGCCAAGACCGTGCCCGAGTTGAAGGATCTGCGGGTCCGCCAGGCGATCGCCTGGGCGATCAACAAGAAGCAGATAGTCGACACGCTGCTGCCCGAGGGCTCGGAGACGGTGTCGCAGTTCGTCCCGCGCTCGGTCGAGGGCTACAACAAGGAGGTCAAGGGGTATCCGTACGATCCTGACAAGGCCCGCAAGCTGCTCGCCGAGGCCGGCCACCCGAATCTGAAGATCCAGCTCTGGTACCCCACCGAGGTGACCCGGCCGTACATGCCTGAGCCGAAACGTTTCTTCGATCTGATCAAGGCCGACCTGGAGGCCGTCGGGATCCAGGTGGAGCCGGTTGCCAAGCCCTGGGCGGGCGGCTACCTCAGCGGTCGCGAGGCCGGCGAGGCACCTGTGTACCTGCTCGGCACCACCGGGCACTACAACAGCGCACAGAACTTCCTGGGAATCCTGTTCGGAGCGGTGGACAACGCCTTCGCCACCGGACTGCTCGGCTTCGGGCAGCAGCTCGTCGACGACCTCGACGCCGCGGACCGCGAGCCCGATCCGAAGAAGCGCACCGCGATGTATCTCACGATCAACCGCAAGATGGCGGAGGACTGGCTTCCGTCGATTCCGATCGCCAGCAGCCCCTCGGCCCTGGTGCTCAGCGGTCGGGTGCACGGTGTCGTCGCCAGCCCGGTCGGTGGCGAGCAGCTGGCCACAGCCACCTTCGGCGAGTAGCCCAACCCCGATGTGGGGCGTGCGGCCGACGTGCGCCCCACACCGATTGGACAGACATGTACAGATTCATCCTTCGAAGGACGGTCCAGGCGGGCGCGACGTTCCTCGCGCTGACGGCAATCCTCTTCGTCTGGCTGCGGAGCCTTCCCGGCGGACCGCTGGACGCACTGCTCGGCGAGAACGCCAGCCCGCAGGACCGCGCGAAGCTCGTCGAGTCGCTCGGCCTCGACGAACCGATCTGGACGCAGTACGTTCGCTACCTCGGGCGGTTCTGGAACGGCGACCTCGGAGTGTCGACCGGCGTGTGGCGTGGTGCGCCGGTGACCGAGGTGATCCTCACCCGGGCACCGGCCACGATCGAACTCGCGCTGTGCGCACTCGTCATCGGCACGGTGCTCGGCGTTTCCATCGGTTACTGGGCCGCGACGCGACGCGGCGTGTTCGACTTCGCCTTCCTCAGCTTCTCCGTACTCGGCCTGGCCGTGCCGGTCTTCTTCACCGCGTTCGTCCTCAAGTACGTCTTCGCGGTCCGCGCCGGATGGCTGCCGCCGTCGGGCAGGGCGGACCTGCAGGGATCGATACCCACGCCGACCGGGCTCACGCTGCTCGACTCGCTGCTCGCCGGCGACGGAGCGGCTCTCCTGGAGAGCGTGAGGTACCTGACCCTGCCCACGATCGCGCTGTCGATCATCCCGTTCGCCGTGATCTTTCGTCTGACCCGGGCCTCCGTCGCGGAAACACTCCAGCAGGACTTCGTTCGCACCGCGACGGCCAAGGGACTGCGGGACCGGACGATCGCCGGGCGTCATGTGCTGCGCAACTCCCTGCTGCCGGTGATCACCGTGATCGGCCTGCAGGCCGGTGGCCTGTTCGCCGGGGCCGTGCTCACCGAGACCGTCTTCAACTACCGGGGGCTCGGACAGTCGATGGCGCTGGCCTTCACCACCCGCGACTACGCCGTGCTGCAGGCGCTGATCATGATGATCGCGGTGCTGTACCTGTTCGTGAACATCGTTGTTGACATCACCAACGCGCTGTGCGACCCGAGAGTGAGGATGCAATGACGTTCGCCCGAGGAGGGGGCGCACCAGTCGTTCAGTCGCAGGTGCTGGTGGCCGGGCACTCGGCCACACGGACACTGCACAGGCTGCTGCGCCAACCGGCCTTCGTGACCGGGGCGGCGATCACCTTCGTGTTCGTCGTCCTGGCGGTGGCCGCCCCACTGCTGGCGCCGCACGATCCGGCGGCACCGCTGCTGCTGGATCAGGTCCGGGCACAGGCCAATCCGGTGCCGGGCCCGCAGGACGGCTTTCCGCTGGGAGCCGACCCCGCCGGGCGGGATCTCCTTTCCCGCTTGCTCGTGGGCGCTCGCCAGACGCTCATCGTGGGGGTGCTGGCGACCCTCGGCGGGCTCACCGGCGGCGCGGCGCTCGGCCTCCTCGCCGGCGTGTTCGCCGGAAAGGTCGATACGTTCGTGATGCGCGTGGTCGATGTGATGCTCGCGATCCCCTCGCTGCTGATGGCCTTCTCGATCGCGGCATTGTTCGCACGCCCGAACGAATGGACGCTCATCGTCGCCATCGCCATCGTTCAGATACCCATCTTCGCCCGGCTCATGCGCGGTTCGATGCTTGTGCAGCGCGGCACCGACCACGTGCTCGCGGCCCGCGCCCTGGGGGTCCGGCCCGGGGCGATCGTCTTCCGCCACATGGTTCCCAACGCCCTGGGGCCGGTGATCGTGCAGGGGACACTGAGCCTGGCCGTGTCGATCCTTGACGCCGCGGCGCTGTCATTCCTGGGACTGGGGAATCCCGATGACGCGCAACCGGAGTGGGGCCAGATGCTCGGCGGCGCGCAGCAGTACTTCAACTCGTATCCCCATCTCGCGATCTACCCCGCGCTGTGCATCATCGTGGTGGCGCTCGGCTTCACGCTTGCGGGCGAGTCGCTTCGCGAGACCCTCGATCCGCGGACGCGGAGGTAGATGTGATGAACGCAGGCACACAGGCGCCCCATTCCGCCGGCGGGGGGAAACTCCTGTCGGTGGAGGACCTCTCCGTCACGTTCACCCGGCCGGGAGCCGAGCCGTTCACCGCCGTCGACGGAGTGAGCTTCGAGGTGGGCCCCGGCGAGGTCGTCGGCCTGGTGGGTGAGTCCGGCTGCGGCAAGTCGGTCACCTCACTCGCCCTGATGGGGCTGTTGCCCCGGCGCGGAACCCGAGTCCTCGGACGGGCCCTGTTCGCCGGCACGGACCTGCTCACGCTGACGGACGGTGAGCTGCGCGATCGCCGCGGGGCCGAGCTCGCGATGATCTTCCAGGACCCGCTGTCCTCCCTCAACCCGGTCGTGCCCCTGGGTGTGCAGGTCGCCGAGGTGATCCAGCGGCACCGGCGCACCAGCCGGTCGCAGGCGCTGCGACGCGCGCAGGAGATGCTCGAACGGGTCGGCATCCCCGATCCTGGCCGTCGCATGCACGAGTACCCGCACCAGGTGTCCGGTGGCATGCGCCAGCGCGTACTGATCGCGACAGCACTGGCCTGCGAGCCGCGTCTGCTGATCGCCGACGAGCCGACCACGGCACTGGACGTGACCATCCAGGCCCAGATTCTTGCTCTGCTGAAGGAACTGGTCATCGGCTCGGGGACCTCGTTGATCATGATCACGCACGACCTGGGCGTGGTCGCGGGCCTGTGCGACTCGGTCAACGTGCTCTACGGCGGGCGGATCGTCGAACGGGCCGGCCGCTACGACCTGTTCGACGGGCCACGCCATCCGTACACCGGCGGTCTGCTGGCCTCCGTGCCGAGGCTGGACGGCGAGGAGCGGCGCCTCCACTCGATACCCGGATCCGTCACGGACAATATTCCCTGGTCACAGGGGTGCGCATTCGCACCGCGCTGCCACTCCGCCACCGACCTCTGCCTGAGGGAGAGCCCGGTATGGGCGGGAGGGGCCGAGCACCGGCTGCGCTGTCATCACCCCATCCCGGTACCGACGACGGCCACGAAGGAGCAGACCTCATGACGGCGGAAACCGCGCAAGCCCACCCGGACGCCCCCGAGAACCCGCTCCTGGATGTACGCGGGCTCAAAGTGCACTTCCCGATCCGCCGTGGTGTTCTGCTCAATCGGACGGTCGGGCACGTGCACGCGGTGGACGGCGTCGACCTGCAGATCCGTAAAGGAGAGACCTACGGCCTGGTCGGAGAGTCCGGATGCGGGAAGTCGACCTTCGGGAGAGCGGTGCTTCAGCTGACGCCCGTGACCGCCGGAGAGATCCGCTTCGGCGATGTGGACCTGCGCACGCTCCGAGGGGAGAAGCTCCGCCGGCAGCGTCGGCACATGCAGATGGTGTTCCAGGATCCACTGGGGAGTCTGGACCCACGACAGAGCGTGGAGCAGATGTTCCGCGAGGGGATGAACGCACACGGGCTGTCCAAGGGCGACATGAGCGCGCGGCTTCACGAACTGCTCGACTCGGTGGGGCTGCCGCGAACCGCGCTCGGCAAGTACCCGCACGAGTTCTCAGGAGGACAGAGACAGCGGATCGGCATTGCCCGGGCTCTCTCGGTCGAGCCGCAGCTGATCGTCGCCGACGAGCCGGTCAGCGCGCTGGACGTGTCCGTGCAGGCTCAGGTGATCAACCTGCTTGAGGACATCCAGACGAGGTACGGACTGACCTATCTGATCATCGCGCACGACCTCGCCGTGATCAGGCACGTCAGCGACCGGATCGGGGTGATGTACCTCGGCGGACTCGTCGAGGAGGCGCCGACGTCCGAACTGTTCGCCGGTCCGCTGCATCCGTACACCCGCGCATTGCTGTCGGCGGTGCCGCACCCGGACCCGCGACAGGAGGACAGCAGGGAGCAGATCCTTCTCCGGGGCGATCTTCCCAGTCCGGAGAATCCGCCGCCCGGCTGTCGCTTCAGCACCAGGTGCCCGTGGAAACAGGCGACCCGTTGCGACAGCGAGCGGCCCCGGCTGCGGGTGATCGATGTGCCCGGGGCGACCGCGGCTCATCGCGTCGCCTGCCACTGGGCCGAGGAAATCCACGCGGGTGGGATCCGGCCCACAACGTCGGCTCGGACCGGGACCGCGGTTCCTGCCGGAGTCGTGGCGTCCGGGGCGGACACCCTGTCCCGGCCCTCGGCCACATCGGTGTCCGACCCGGGCACGGCCTCCGCGAGAGACGGGAGCTGAGTATGGCGTCAGCGGTGCTGAACGGGCTCCACCAGCGGAAGGAACGGCTGTGAACGGACTCCTTACACAGCATCTCCACGAGCTGGTGCAGTCCCTCGCCGCATCGTTGGACGTACCGGTGGAGCTGACCGACCTTCACCTGAACCGCGTCGCCCAGTCCATCCCGCACGGCTCGTCGGACGACGTCCACGCCGAGCCCGTCTCACCGCGCCATCTCGGGCTGAGCACGCGTGCGGTGACGCTGATCTCCGTGCCGGTGTACATCGGTGGCAGCGTGGATCTCGGGATACCGTCGACGCTCGTGATTCCGCTGAGTTCGCCCGGATCGGCGCCGTCCCTGCTGCTCTGGATCACCTGTGCACGCGGACCTCTGTCGTCGGAGCGGGTCGAGAGCGTGAGCCGAATCGCCGAGGCGACCGTGCACGCCCTGGAGACTGCCGGGCTGCTCGCTTCGCCGGAATGGGCTGATGACCATTTCGGACGCGCTTTCGCGACGGGTGATCTGGAGACGCTGGACGTGCTGCTGGGGCGCGCGATCCGCGAAGGCCAACTGCAGCACGACGACGCCTTCGTCTGCCTTGCTCTCTCCATGCCTGCCGCGATTGACGCCAAGTCGGCCGATCCCGCGACACGAGGGCGTCTGGCGGCCTTGACGAACAGATTCGCTGAGGCCCACCCGCGCAGCAGGTGCCTCATCGCCTTCAGCGGGTCGGTCAGCTTCGCGCTCCTCGCGCCGTATCCGCGAGATGTGCACACCGCGCTGCCCGAACTCCTCGCGACGAAGGCGGCGGACCTCGTCTTCCGGTCACGGCCACAGGGTATTGACGTCCCCTGGCTGGTCGCGGCCAGCACGGTCGTGTCGGGCCGGGCCAGCGCGGCCGTGTGGCAGGCGCGGCAGAGCCTGGACCTGGGCGACAGCCTCGGCTGGAAGCACCAGGTGATCCGCTGGGACAGTACGGGACACATGTCAGGCCTCGCGGCGGTACCGACCAACATCCTGGTGCATCACTTCGTCAGCCCCTCACTGAAGTGGCTGCTGGAGGACGAATCGGCTGCCGGGCTCGTCGAGACGCTCCGGGCCTACCTCACCACGGCGGGGAACGTCAAACAGGTCGCGGCCGACCTGTACCTGCACCGCGCCACCGTGTATCACCGGATCAGGAAGGTCGAGGAGCGCCTGGGCATAGACCTGTTCAGCGGCAGCGGACGACTGGAGGCACATGCGGGGCTGCTCGCGGCGGACATCGTCGCGAGCCGACTGGCCGTCGGAGACCGTAGGACCACGCGTCACTGAAACGAGAGAGCCGTCGGCGAGGCACCGGCGGCCGTGCGGCTCCCGACGTGTCGATCGCGTCCGTGCCCTGGAGGGCGTCGCGCGGCGAACCCGCCGGGGGTCGGGCGGTGGTGAACGGGTGCCGGGCCGCACCGCCCCCTCCGGAGCGGTGCGGCCCTCCGCGTACGGCTCTTGTGGCAGGGCAACTTGGGAAGGTCACCTGCACAACGGAGCTTGGTTGCGTACGTCGCGCGCCGGCCGACCATCGTCACACCACCCTGGCCTGCGCACCCACAAGATCAGCACGACTTTGCCATCGCCCTGAACGCTCACCCGGTTCCTGTGCGGTTCAGGAAGCCGTGGTCCGCAGGATCGACCGCATGACGTCGAGCAGGGTGCCCTTCGGGTCGTCGGCCAGCTCGGTGCTGCGCCAGCCGACGATGTGGTCGGGGCGGACCAGCACCGCGCCGCTCTCGACGATCTCCGAGACAGCGGCCCAGTCGCCGTACCGGTCCTCGTAGTCGCACCCACGACCGATGGAGACGACCTCGATCTCCACACCCGTCTCCGCCGTGACCTTGGCGGCGGCCTCGCGCCAGGCCTCACCGCGGATGCCGGTCAGCAGCGTGAACCGGCCATGGCCGCACAGGTCGATGACGGGGACCTTGCGCTGCCCGTCGAGCAGCCACGCGTGCGGCAGGTGCCGTCCGGGGTAGGTGGTGGGGAAGTAGTGGATCTCCTCGTCCCGGGGCGCGACGGGTGCCGGCGTGCCGTCGGTCACGAGAGCACCGGACCGGTAGTTCTGGTTGGTCTCCACACCGTGGGTGTTGAAGCAGAGCAGGGTGTTCCGCACAGCCACGTCGAAGGCGGCGCGCCGCTCCGCGCCTTCGTCGGTGGGGGCCTGGAGAGTTTCGAGCGCGGCTGCCAGCGCTTCCGGTCCGGCGGCGGGCGGCAGGTGCAGGGCCTTGAACAGGGGCGGCATCAGTTGGTTGCTCGCCGTGGCCCGTTCGACGATCTGGCGGGCTACGGGCAGCCGCTCGTCGCGGTAGGTCTCCAGCAGGCCGGGTTCCGCCTGGCCACGCAGGACCAGGGCCAGCTTCCAGCACAGGTTGAACGAGTCCTGGATCGAGGTGTTGGAGCCCAGGCCGTTCATCGGCGAGTGGCGGTGCACGGCGTCGCCGACGCAGAAGACGCGGCCGACCTGGTTCTCGGTTGCGTGGACGTGGTTGACCGCCCAGGTGGAGACGGATTCGATCTTCACCGGGACGGTGTCGTCGCCGATGAGCTGGTGGACGATCGCGGTGCCGAACTCGTCGGTGAGGTCGGGGGCGCCGTGTTCGACGTCGTAGCCCCACACGGCGACCCACTTGTTCCAGGGCCGGACCATACGCAGCACACCGATGCCGTTGCCGTCGTGGCCGACGCCGGGCTGAACGAACCAGTACATGTCGCCCGGCCGGTGCTCGACCAGGTGGGTCAGGTCCGCCTCGAAGACGATGTTGATCGATCCGCCGTGGCCCATCTCGCCCTCGAGCGGAATACCGAGCTGCTCCATGACGCGCGACTTTCCGCCGTCGGCGCCGATCAGGTACTTCGACCGGATCCGGTACTCCTCGCCGGTCACCCGGTCGAGGACGGTGGCGGTGACACCGTCGTCGTCCTGGGTGAAGGAGAGCAGTTCGGTGTTGACCCGCAGGGTCGTGCCGCGCTGGGTGGCGGCCTGCAGCAGGATCGGCTCCATGCGGTCCTGGGGCAGGTCGCACACGGCGGTCGGGCTGGCCAGGTCGTGCTCGGCCTTGAACAGCGGGTGGGTGTACCAGGTCCGCAACCGTCCGAGCTCCGGACCGGTGAGGCTGACGGCCCACACGTGCTCGCCCATCAGATGCTGGGGTGTCGAGGCCCGCTTGCCCTCGTCCTCGACCCCGAGGTCGCGCAGCACCTCCATGGTGCGCTGGTTGGTGATGTGGGCGCGCGGCGTGTTGGCGACCGAGCCGTACTTGTTCAGCACGATCGCGCGGACGCCGTACGTCGCCAGCAGCGCACCGGCTGCGGCGCCCGCCGGACCGGCGCCCACGACGAGGACGTCGGTCTCTGCCATACGCATGGTGCTCATAGGGCAACTCCTCGGAGAAGCAAGACTCTTCTATGGGAAGCAGGCCACGCCTGCTCTATGGGAAGCAGGCCACGTCTGCGGGGTGCAGGGCCCCTGCGGGAAACCGTGAGCCCGTGGGCCCGCGCCGCCGGGTGTCGCCGACTGTCGCCGGGTACGAAGGGTCTGGCGGCGCGGGGTGGATCAGTGCTGGGTGACGAAGTCGGTCACCAGACGGTTGAACTCGTCGGCGTGCTCCAACTGGGCCCAGTGGCCACAGCGGTTGATGATGTGGGCCCGCGAGTCGGGGATGTTGGCAGCGAGGAAGAGCGTCGACTCGAAGGAGACCACACGGTCGTCGCGGCCGTGGATCAGCAGCGAGGGCGCGGTGATGTTCGAGATCTGGTGCGGGTCGATCCAGATCGGGATCGGTGCCTTCGGGGCGACCGAGGCGATGTTGTGCAGGTGCTCGGGGCGCCGGAGCGCGGCTTCCGAGCGGAGGCGGCACAGTTCCGGAGTGGCGAAGCGTTCCTTGTCGTAGACCATGATCTCGACGAGGCGGCGCATGCCTTCCGGCGTCGCGTCGGTGAACGTCTCGTACATGATCTTCAGGCCCTCGGTCGGGCCGCCGCCCGCACCGAAGAGGAACGGCTTCATCTGGAGCGGCGCACCCATGGTGATCAGGTGCGAGACCCGCTCGGGGCGCTCGGCCGCGAGCCGGAGCGAGGTGTGGCCGCCCATCGAGTTGCCGACGAACGCGGCCTTCTCGATACCCAGGACGTCCAGCAGCTGGCAGGCCGCCTCGACATGGTCCAGCGTGCTGAAGTCGACCGCGTCGGAGTCGCCCCAGCCCGGCATGTCGGGGGCGATCACGCGGAAGTTGCGGGAGAGCGCCTCGATGTTGGGTGAGTAGTTGCTCCACCCGGTCGCGCCGGGGCCGCCGCCGTGCAGCAGCACGACGGGGTGGCCCTCGCCGACCTCGTTGAGGTGGATCTTCCAGTCCTTGGTCTGGACGTACTTGGAGATGTCGTTCTGCCGCAGAGCCATCAGTGGTCACTCCCGGGTGCCTGGTTGGTGAAAGGGGCCTGGCCGAGCAGCTCGTGCACAAGCTCCGGCGGGCGGTGGCCCCAGCTGTGCAGCCGGTCGAGGGTGCGCACCTGCCAGGTCTCGTCGTCGATGAGCAGGCCGCCCCAGCCGTACTCGACCGAGAAACCGGACGGCGTACGGACGTAGAAGCTGAACATGTGGTCGTTGGGGTGCATGCCGAGTGTCATCTCGAAAGGCTGCTTGGCGTCCATGCACCGGTCGTAGGCCATGCCGACGTCACGGATGTCGGTGACCTCAAGCATGAAGTGGTGGGTCTTCTTGGGGTGCGGCATGTCACCGAACGCGACGCTGTGGTGGCGCGGGTTGCAGTGCAGGAAGATCAGGTCCGCGACGATGCCCGGCGCGAGCTCCTCGATGATGATGTCGCTGATCCGGAAGCCGAGCAGACCCTCGTAGAAGGCCATGTACTCCTCGCGCGAGACGCCCTTGGAGAGCAGCACATGGTGGCCCGCGCCGCCCGCGCCGGTGACGAACGCGCCGAGCAGGGCGTCGGAGTGGAACGGGGTGTCGGCGTCGGCGAGCCCGGTGACCAGCTCGATGCGGTTGCCCATGGGGTCGGTGACCCGGACCAGCCGGTCGACACGGCGGGCGGCGGCCAGGTCGGCGTCGCCCTCGGTGACCTCGACACCGGCGGCGGTGAGCCTGGCGACGAGTGCGTCGAGGGCCTCCCCCGACTCGACCTCGTAACCGCTGAACGCGAGGTCGTCCGCGGGCCCCTCGGTGATGATCCAGCGGTGCGCCTTCTCGTCGGTGCGCAGGGTGAAGCCGTTGTCGTACTTCTCGCCCAGCTGCATGCCGAGCAGCGTCACGCCGAAGTGCTCCCAGCCGGTGAGGTCGCTGACCTCGTACACGACGTACGCGAGCTCCTTCACTCCTGTCATGAGTGTTTCCTTTCACTGATCAACTGGGCGCACGGGGACGCCAGTCGAGATGGAGAGGTGAGAGAGGTGAGAGAGGTGAGGTGGAAGGGATGAGGCAAGAGAGACAAGAAAGGTGAGACCAGAGGGTTTGAGGTGGTGCATGGTCTGGTCGACGTCGCCGCTCATCGACGCAGCGTCGGGACGCATGCGCGCCATCACCGTCCGGACGCGGCAGGAGTCCGCCGGCGCTTTGCACAAACGGCATGCCGGGAGGGCCTGAACCGGCACAGCGGGCCGGTCGCGCGTCGTCCCGCTCGGCTTTCCGTCTCAAGGTCAGCGGCGCGGGCCGATCAAGCCCGGCACCGAGGAGCACAGAAGGTGCCGGGCACTACTCATGAAGGCGGGCCTATGACACCGACGGTGTCGCCGCACACCAGCTGCGGCGTCATCCGGCCGATGACGGCGGCCTTGCCCCGTTCATAACGCGGGTGCCCGTTGACCGGTACGCACAAGCTGGTCAACGGTGCCATGTCCCGCTTGCACATGCTGGGGCATGCCGATCTCCAGTGATCGTTCCCAGGATTATTGGACCGATCGGTCCGTCCAATAGTGGCTACGCTCACATGCGTACGGCCTGACGTCAAGAGGTGTGGATCGGGCAGATTTCCGGCATACAGCCGATCGAAGCAGAGGCCTTAGGATCTTCAGGGTGAGGAAGGGAACCAGAGCACCGAACGGCAATCGGCGCGGGCAGCGCTCAAGGGAAGAGATCCTTGACGCGGCGGCTCACGTCATGTCGCTGCGCGGGTACGCGGGCACCTCGATCTCGTCGATCACCGCCGAGACCGGACTGCCGAGAAGCGCGATCTACCACCACTTCCGCTCCAAGGGCGGGCTGCTCTCGGCGGTGATGGCGCGTGGTGCCCACAATTTCTTCGCCGCCATGCGCGAGGCGCACGCGAATCCCCCCGAGGGGGGCACGCACCACGAGCGGATGGCCTGGTACATGAACCGGACGGCCGAGATCTTCACGTCCAGGCCCGACTTCCTGCGGCTGCACGTCCTGCTCCTCATGAGCGACGAGGCCACGGACGCCGAGGTCGCCGAGATGAACCGGCAGGTGCGCGCCGAGGGCCGCGCCTACATGCGGGTGATGATCTCGTCCGCCTTCGCCGACGAGGGCCCCGAGATCGCCCAAGCGGTCGCCGAGGAGCTCGATTACTTCGCGATCGCGGGCTTCGACGGGTCCTTCGTCAACGCGCAGTCCGACCCCGAGTGCACCATCGCCTCCCAGATGGCCCGCCTCACCTACGCGATGGTCGCCCTCGGCGAGGCAGCGGTCGCTCACCACAAGGCGTAGCACGTGCCGGACCCCGCCGGGCGGCCCGTCGTCGCCCACCACAGTGACATCACTGTCGCGCGTCAGTAGAATGACGTCCGTCTGGAAAGTGAATCGCCCTCAGTGCCGGTCGTCCGTTGCGGCCGGGCGGGGCGAGTTCCGCGGCGCGGTGCGGCGGGGCCGGTAGGAGGTCCGAACACGACCCACGGAGTGCCTGTGACCCGGGACGAACCGTCGGGAGGTGTCGGGTGAAGCCGCGGTCGTTGGTGTTCGATCTGTTCGGCGACTATCTGCGCTACCGGGGCGGGGAGGTCAGGCTGCGCGGGCTGGTGGCCCTGATGGCCTGCTTCGGCGTTCCGGAGGCCACCGTGCGGGTGGTGGTGGCCCGTATGCGCAAAGAGGGATGGCTGGAGAGCAGGCGCGAGGGCCGGGAGACGGTGTACGTGCTCACGGACGCGGCCTGGGGGCTGCTGGACGAGGGGCGAGCACGTATCTTCGACCGAGTGCAGGGCCCCTGGGACCGCCAGTGGCACATGGTGGTCTACTCGGTGCCCGAGCCGGAACGGTCCCTGCGGGAGCAGTTGCGCAAGAAGCTCGCCTGGTTCGGTTTCGGCCCGCTGTCCTCGGCAGTCTGGCTGAGCCCTCATGACCGCACCGACCAGGTGCTGGCCGCGTTCGCGGAGCAGCCGGCCGTCCAGCTCGACACCTTCCGGTCCAGGTCGGCGGGGCTGGGGGCCGACCTGGATATCGCAGCCCGCGCCTGGGACCTTGAGCGACTGGACGAGGAGTACGCCGGGCTGCTGGAGGTCTACCGGCCCCGGCTCCCCCGCTACCGCGCGGGAGTGCTCACCGGCCGCGAGGCCCTGGTGGAACGTACGCGGCTGGTCCACGACTACCGCCTGATCCCCTTCCGCGACCCGGACCTGCCGCCGGAACTGCTGGCCGCCGGGTGGCACGGCCGGCCCGCGCACGAGGTGTTCCTCGAGGCGCACGACCTGCTCAGGGCTCCGGCCGAGGCGTACGTCGACGAACGGATCACGGTCGGCTGAATTCCGCGCCGCGGCCCAGGCCGGGCCCCTGCGGCGCACCGGGTCGAGTCCCGGGCCGCTTGTCCGGCCGCGTTCCGGCCCACGTCAGACGGGTCCGGGCGTGCACCGGGCCGAGCGAAAGAAACGTGTCACTCTCTAGACGGCCGTCGCTCGGATGTCGTACGTTGTGGCTGCGGCGGCACGGCCTGTGCCGCTCGAACCGACGGGGCGTCCACGCGCCCCGCCCCCGCCGTCTCACCAGGGGAAGCAATGCGTATAGCTGTCGCAGGCGGTGGCCCGGGAGGGCTGTTCTTCGCCACCCTCATCCGCCGGTTGGATCCCTCGATCGAGGTCACCGTCTTCGAGCGCAACCGCGCCGACGACACTTTCGGCTTCGGAGTCGTCTTCTCCGATCGCACCCTGGCCGGTATCCACGAGGCGGATCCAATTCTGCGCGAGGCCCTGGACCGGCACGGCCGGCACTGGGACGACATCGAGGTACGGCTGAAGGGCGAGCGGATCCGCTGCGGCGGCAACGGCATGACCGCGGTGGTCCGGCGGACGCTGCTCACGCTCATGCAGGCCCGCGCCCGGGAGGTCGGAGCCGAGCTGCGCTTCTCCACCGAGGTCGGTCTCGACGACCTGGCCGGCTACGACCTGGTCATCGCGGCGGACGGGACCGGCTCGCGCATCCGCGAACAGCTGACCGACGACCTCGGCGTGCAGGTGGAGACCGCCACGGCCAAGTTCATCTGGTTCGGCACCGACTACCTCTTCGACGGGCTGTCCTTCGTCCACGAGCGAGGCCCGCACGGCGTCTTCGCCGTGCACGGGTACCCGATCTCCGACACGATGTCCACGTTCATCGTCGAGACGGACGAGGCCTCCTGGCGCCGCGCCGGGCTGGACGGGTTCGACACCACCCAGCCGCCCGGTGTGAGCGACATGGTCTCCAAGGAGTACCTGGAGAAGCTGTTCGCCGAGCAGATCGACGGCCTGCAACTGCTGACCAACAACTCCCGCTGGGGCAACTTCCGTACGCGCCGCACCCGCCGCTGGCACACCCTGGCACCGCAGCCGGTGGTGTTCGTCGGAGACGCGGTGCACACCGCGCACTTCTCGGTCGGATCCGGAACGAAGATGGCGATGGAGGACGCGATCGCCCTGGCCCACGTCCTCACCGACCACCCGGGCGACGTCCCGGCCGCACTCGCTGCCTACGAGGAGGCCGCACAGCCGTCGGTCCGCAGGATCCAGGACTCGGCGCGGCCCAGCCTGTCATGGTGGGAGCACTTCGGCCGCTACCACGAAGCCTTCGAGCCCTGGCAGTTCGCGTTCCACTTCCTCACGCGCAGCATCAGTGACGCCCGGCTCGCCCGCCGCGCCCCGGACTTCGTCGACGCCAGCCATCGTGCCTGGAACGCCAAGTACGGTACCGATCCGCTGGCGACACGGTTCGAACAGGACGGCTGGGCGGCACCGGGCCGGTTCGTGGAGGTGACGACGGACGCCGACGGCACACCGACGGCCGTACACGGCACCGAGGAACTGCCCGTCTGCGACTCCCCGGCGCCCGGGCGCTGGGGAGCGCTGCTGGCCGCCCCCGACACCGAGGCCGGGCTGCCCGAGGCCCGCGGCAGACTCGCGCGGTTCGCGGCACTCCCGGATTCCGACCGGCCCGTCCTGGCCGCGGTGTACGGCGGTAATCCGCTGACCCGGACGCTGCTGTGCGAGCAGGCCCGGATGGAGGAGAAGCTTCCGGCCCTGCTGATCGAGCCGGACGCCGACCGCGACCGCGGCGTGACCACCGTCCTGTCCGGTCGCGCCGACCTCGTCGGAGTCCGGGCATGACCGAGACCGTCTCCCCGACCTCCGCGACCGGTCCGGCCCCGGCGACCGGCCGGACCTCCGCGTCCGACCACGCCTCCGCAACCGACCGGGCCTCCGCATCCGCCCGGTCCTCCGCGTCCGTAAGCCCGTTGACGTCGTTGTTCGCACCGCGCGGGATCGCCGTCGTGGGCGCCTCGCGCAATCCGGGCAAGCTCGGTGCCGGGCTGGTCCGCTCGCTGTCCGGTTTCGCCGCCGGGGGCGGCCGTCTGGCACTGGTCAACGGCCGGGACGAGACCATGTACGGATCGGTCCGCGCGGCTGCCGAGGACGGCCCGGTCGACCTCGCCATGCTCTGTGTCCCCGCGCCCGCCTGCCCTGACGTCCTGGCCGCGGCTGCGGCCGCCGGGGTCCGTGCCGCGGTCATCTGCGGCGGCGGATTCGCCGAGGCGGGCGGGCCCGGCATCGAGCACCAGCGGCGGCTCGCCGACATCGTCGCCGAAACGGGCATCCGACTGCTCGGCCCCAACACCAGTGGCTTCATGGCCCCGCACGCCGACGTCACCGCCAGTTTCGTGCCGGGCGCGGCCGAGATCCCCGCGGGCCGTGTGGCGGTGGTCGCGGCCAGCGGCGGGGTCAATCACGCGCTGGCGTTCCTGCTCGCCGAGGCCGGACACGGCGTCAGTCTCGCTGTAGGCCTCGGCAACGGAGTGGACGTCACCGCACCGGACGTCCTGGACCATCTCGCGGACGATCCGCACACCTCGGCCGTCGCGCTGCACATCGAGTCGGTCGCCGACGGACCCCGGCTGGTGGCGAGCGTACGCAGGCTCACGGCCCGTCGGCCGGTGGTGGCCCTGGTGGTCGGCCGGCACGACGTCAGCGCCTTCGCCGCTTCCCACACCGGTGCCCTGGCCACCTCCTGGCGTACCACCCGGGCCGCACTCGCCCAGGCCGGAGCGGTGGTCGTGGACAACGAGCGGGAACTGGTGGACGCGGTCTGTGTACTCGCCGTCACCCGTGCCCGCCCGTCCGCCGACCCGGGCGTGGGCGTGGTCACCGCCCAGGCGGGCCCCGGCCTGCTGCTTCTGGACGACCTGCGCGGCAGGCGGGCGCACGTCCCCGAACTGACCGTCGCGACACAGCAAACACTGGCCGGTCTGCTGCCCCCGCTCACCTTCCAGCGCAACCCGGTGGACACCGGCCGCCCCGGACCGGCGTTCGGCCGTGTCCTCTCCGCCGTCGGCGCCGATCCGGGCGTCGATGTGATCGCCGGATACGTCCTGTACGAGCCCGGTGCCGTCGACCTGGTCGCGGCCGCGCAGGAAGCACAGCTGGGCGACGTCCCCGTGGTGCTCGGCGTCGGCGGCATGGGCGAGCAGGTCATACGCACCCGGCGAGCCCTGGTCGACGCCGGGTTCGCCGTGGCCGCCGACCCGAGCGGCGTTGCCTCGGCGACGGCCGCACTCCTCACCGACGCCCGGGCCCGTAAAGCCCGCGCAGGGGCCTGCGAAGCCGACGCACGGACTCACGAAGCGAACGACCAGGCCCAGGAAGCCGACGCCCGAGCCCACGAACTCACCCGGTCTCGCGCAGCGGACGCCCGAACCCGCGAGGACAGCCGACTCGTCGCCGCCCCGGCTCCCGTCGTCCTCGCCCCCTCCTACGACGAGCACCAGGCGAAGCAGCTCCTCACCCGGCTCGGCATCTCCACACCACCGCGCCGGGTCTGCGAGGACCGGGCATCGGCCCACGCCGCCCGCGCGGAGCTGGGCGGCGGCCCGGTGGCGGTCAAGCTGCTCGACGCGACCGTCCTGCACAAGACGGAGCTCGGCGGCGTCCACCTCGGCATCACGGCCTCGGACGTCCTCGACGCCGCGCTGGACGCGCTGGAGGCGATCGGCGCCCGCCGCTACCTGGTCGAGGCGATGGCACCGCCCGGTGTCGACCTGGTCGTCGGCGCCCGCCGCGACCCCGTCTTCGGTCCCGTCGTCCTGCTCGGGCTCGGCGGGACGACAGCGGAGGCGCTAGCCGATGTCGCGATCCGCCTCGCCCCCCTCTCTCCCGCCGAGGCCGCCGGCATGCCGGACGAACTCGCGGGCCGGACCCTGCTCGCCGGGTGGCGCGGCGGCCCCGTCCTCGACAGGGAGGAGCTGAGCCGGGTTCTCGTCGCCCTCGGCGACCTGCTCGCCGCCCATCCCTCGCTCGACGCCGTCGAGGTGAACCCACTGCGGCTCACCGCGCACGGACTCGTCGCGCTGGACGCCGTGATCATCCGCAAGGAGGCCGATGATGCCCAGCCCCGTCTCTGACCACATCGTTCCCTGGCCGCAGGACGAGGCGGCACGGTACGTCGCCGACGGCTACTGGGCCGGGACACCCCTCGGCCACCTGCTGCGGACGGTCGCGGACCGCGTCCCGGACGATCCCGCCCTGATCGACGCAGTGGCGCACGCCGGCACCGGTGTACGGCTGACCCACGCGGAACTCGCCGCACGGGCCGACGCGGCAGCGGTACGCCTGCTGGACCTCGGCATCCGTAAGGGCGACCGGATCATCGTCCAGCTGGCCAACGGCTGGGAGTTCGTCGTCCTCGTCCTGGCCTGTCTGCGGGCGGGCATCGTTCCCGTCATGGCGCTGCCCGCGCACCGGCGCAGCGAGCTGGGCTACCTGGCCGTGCACGCGGAGGCCGTCGCCATCGCGGTGCCCGACGTCATGCGGGACTTCGATCACCAGGCTCTCGCCCATGAACTGGCCGGGGAGGTCCGGGCGGCCACCGGAGCCGAGTGGCATGTACTCGTCGCGGGGGACGACCTCGCGCCGGGCAGCGTCGACCTGCGCGCGCTGTGCGCCGCGCCGACGGACGCCGAGGCCGACCGGGAACGCCGGGCCCGGCTGGACGCCGACCCGCCCGGCAGCCGCGACGTGGCGGTGTTCCTGCTCTCCGGTGGTACGACCGGCCTGCCCAAGCTCATCGCCCGCACCCATGACGACTACGCCTACAACGCCCGCGTCGCCGCGCGGTTCGCAGAGGTGGACGACACCACCGCGTATCTCGTCAACATTCCGGCCGGCCACAACTTCGCACTGGCGTGCCCCGGCCTTCTCGGTACGTTGCTGGTCGGCGGACGTGTCGTCACCCTGCCCTCGCCGGAACCGGTGCGGGCCTTCGCCACCATCGCCGCCGAGGGTGTCACCCACACGGCGGTCGTCCCGGCGGTCGCGGGCCGCTGGCTCGAGTACGCCGCCGAGCAGGGCGCGGAGCAGCTGGCGAGCCTGCGTGTGCTCCAGGTGGGCGGCGCGCGGCTGGCCGACGAACTGGCCCGCAGGATCCGGCCGGTGCTCGGTGTGGCACTGCAGCAGGTCTTCGGCATGGCGGAGGGCCTGCTCAACGTCACCCGCCTCGACGATCCCGAGGACGTCGTGTGCACCACGCAGGGCCGCCCGGTGTGCCCCCTCGACGAGGTACGGCTCGTCGACGACCTCGATCGCGACGTCCCCGACGGCGAACCCGGCCTGCTGCTCACCCGGGGCCCGTACACCCCACGCGGCTACTACCGGGCCGCCGAGCAGAACGCCCGCGCTTTCACGCCCGACGGCTGGTACCGCTCCGGCGACATCTGCCGGCGCACGAAGGAGGGCAACCTCGTCGTCGAGGGTCGCGACAAGGACATGATCAACCGTGGCGGTGAGAAGATCTCCGCCGAGGAGGTCGAGAACGTCGTCTACCAGCTCCCGGCGGTCAGCCAGGTCGCGGCGGTGGCCATGCCTGATCCCGTCCTCGGCGAGCGGGTGTGCCTCTACGTCGTGCTGCGCCCGGGCGCCGCGCTCACGCTGGAGGAGGTCCGCGCCTCGATGGAACGGGTCGGCGTGGCCGGGTTCAAGCTGCCCGAGCGTCTGGTGATCGTGGAGGAGCTGCTGTCCACCAAGGTCGGCAAGATAGACAAGAAGGCCCTGCGGGTCGACATCGCGAGCCGCCTCGCCGCCGAACCGGCCGGGTGACCGTCGGCGGGTCAGCGGGCACGGCCGGAAGCGCGGCGCCCCGGACGGCCCATGGACCGCGAGGTGCCGCGCCCGGCGCAGCGTGACTTTCGGTGCGCGGGCCCCTCAGTGCGCCACCTGGCCGCCGTCCACCGGGTAGATCGCGCCGGTGGTGAAGGAGGACTGGCCGGAGCAGAGGAAGAGAACCGTCGCGGCGATCTCCTCGGGCTCGGCCGCCCGGCCCGTCGCGGGTCCGGCCAGGACGATGCCCTGCATCTCGGGGTCGTCCATCTACCTCTTGGTCATCGGTGTCGCGGTGAGGCCGGGGGCCACCGCGTTGATCCGGACGCCGGCGGAGGCGTACTCGATGGCAGCCGCCCTGGTCAGCCCGACCACGCCGTGCCTGGCCGCGACGTAGGGCGCCATGCCCGGGTCGGCGATCAGTCCGGCGACGGAGGCGATGTTGACGCCCGCCCTGCCGATGCCGGTGGCTCCCCGGTCACGAGTGCGCTCTTGCCACGGAAGCCGAACGGATTCACCTCTTCCATGCCCCGCATCGGCTCGACGCGGGGACCAGGTATGTCCTGGCCGGCATCGTCGCTGTGGACGCGCAGCGCGTGGGGCACCGCAGCGGTCGGCGTCAGGGCGTTGACCGCCGGGGCGTCGGTGTGACGGTCCGGCCGGTTCTGCGCTCAGCGGATGTGCCGGGCCAGGCCCGTCGCCTTGGTCATCAGCCATTCCAGTGGTCCGCGCTGGTGGAAGCGCGACCAGACGGTCGCGAACACCATGGTGGCCGCGATGAAGCCAAGCAGGACATGCAGGGGTGACCCAGGCAGCTCCTCGATGCCCAGGACCCGGATGCCGACGAGGTGGAAGACGTACGCGGTCAGCGACATGGAACCGACTGCGATGACCGGCCGGGCCAGGGACCGGAGCCGCGGGAGGGCGTCCGTCGCCGCCAGACACGCGGCCACGACCATGATCGCCACACCCGTGTTGCCCAGGATCGACAGGGTGGTCTCACTGTGCGGGGAGGCAGCCAGCAGCCAGGCGGGGGTGTCGCCGGACGGAGAACCCGCGATGTCGGACCACCATGCGCTCGTCCCACCCGTGCCGATGGCGTTGGCGGCGCCGGGAACGACGTGCAGCGCCAGCCAGGAGCCTCCGTAGCCGGCGATCATGAGGGCGGCACCCGTGAGGGCCAGGCGTATGCGGACAGCGGTGGCGGCCAGGTCCAGGCGGGCCACGGCCATGCCGGCGATCACGAACGGGATCCAGGCCAGGGCCGGGTAGGAGCCGGTGAAGAGCAGCGAGACGATGCCGTCGGGCTCACCGGGTGAGCGGACGCCACTGCTGCCGATCGCCTGCTGCACCACGTAGAGCACCTGGGGCAGGACGAGGGCCGTTCCCACGGCGATCGCCGCCAGGGGGCCGGTGCCGAGCCGGTACAGCGGCAGTGCGAGTAGGAAGTACAGGCCGTAGAAGGCGAGGATCACGTCGACCGGGATGCCGCTCATGGTCAGCGCAGTGCCCAGGGCCAGAAGGATCACGGCCCGGATCACCACCTTGGCCGCTGCCTGGCGCCCGGCCCGCCCCGTCTTCGGCGTCACGCGCCCGGTGATGAGGACAACCGCGAAGCCCGCCAGGAAGGCGAAGAGAGCGGAGGACCTGCCGTGGGCCAGCTCCATCAGGAAGCCGATCACACCGCCCTGGTCAGGGTCGGGCCCCACATGAGCCGCGTACATGCCGAATACCGCGAGTCCGCGGGCCAGGTCCAGCCCGATCAGTCGGCCCGCCGGTGGCTTTCCGCTGTCGCGCGCGCGGACCGGGGCGTCTATCACAGGAGCTGCGACGTCTGAGTGCTGTGTCATGCCTTCCAGGTTTGAGAGTGGATTGATCGCCAGGTATCCGGCAGATGTCCGGGCTGTCCCCACCATCCGGCGGAGGCCCACCTGCCGGGTGACTGGAGCCACTGCTCGCGGAGCCGCCCCGGTCATCCGGGGCTTTGGCCTCGGCGCAGCAGGCATGGACAGCCATCGGCGCGTGACTCCGAATGTACAGCCGATGGCCGCGAAAGATGATGAGGCGGAACACATGTGATCCGGCTCTCGGTGGGGGTCGGCCGGGATGCGGCCCAAAGGGGTGACCCCTCCCCCGATACGTCCTGGGGGAGGAGTCACCCCTCCTTCAGCCGGAGCACGACTTCTTCCACGGCCTCGAAGTGTCAGCCCGATCGCCTTGACCACGGCTCATTTTCCGGCCACTTCGACTGCCGCCACGGAGGTGGTGTCGTCGCTCAGAGTGGCCGCGCCGCAAAACCTGAACCAGAACCCTTTGAAGTGAACGAAGCCAGGCGGGAGTGGCGGTTGTGCGGGACCCCCCGGCAGGACCGGCGCTCGGCGGAGATGCTCATCGCCGCCCAGCGCCGGGCACCGCGCGCCGCGATGGCCTACGAGCTGGTGCACGAGTTCGCCGACTACGGGGTGGTACGGATCCAGGACCGCCCCGCGGGTCGACATCGAGCCGATGCGCAACCCGTAGGCCCATCGGCGCCTCCGCTTCGGCGGCCGTCTGCCCGCCGCGCCCGCCCTCGCCCGTCCGGGCCGGCCTTCGCGCGCTGGGTCTCACCTCGTGAGCGGCGGCGGTTCGGTGGCTTTGCGGACGTCGTCCTCGGTGACACCAGGGGCCGTCTCCACCAGGCGAAGGCCGTCCGGCGTGACGTCGATCACGGCCGGGTCGGTGATGATGCGCTGCACCACGCCTCTGCCGGTGCAGGGAAGCGAGCATTCGTTGACGACCTTGCATGAACCGTCCCTGGCCAAGTGCTCCATCAGTACGATCACCCGCTTGGCGCCGGGCAGAGCTGATGGAGCAGCCGAGGTGCCCGGCTGCTCCGTCGCAGGCGGAGTGTCGGTGGCGGGTTCAGTCGGACCGGCCGGGCGAGGCGACTCTGCAAAGCACTCTTCGCAAGGAACTCTTTGCAAAGAGTATTTTGTGGTCTACCGTGCATGGGCATGGCAGAGATTCCCGCGGAGAAGTCCGTCGTCCTGGATGCCAAGGGCCTACGCGCCCTGGCTCACCCCGTGCGTGTGCAGCTACTTGGTCTGCTGCGGCTCCACGGACCAGCCACTGCCACTCAGTTGGCTGACCGTCTGGGCCTGAACTCCGGGGCGACCAGTTACCACCTGCGCCAACTCGCTGCGGCCGGCTTCGTGGCCGAGGATGCCGAGAGGGGGAACGCGCGGGAGCGGTGGTGGCGTTCGGTGCACCAGTTGACCCGCTTCAACTCCGAAGACCTCGCAGAGCGGGAGCCTGAGGCGGCGTTGGCGTATCTGCAGTCGGTACACAACGCGTACACCTTGCGCACCCAGCAGGCGCTCAACGGTCTACAGACGCTGCCACGGCCGTGGCGGGAGGCATTCAACATGAGCGACACCACCCTGCGGCTCACTCCCGCGGAGGCCCGGGAGATGCAGGAGGGGATCTGGTCCGTGATCGACCGGTACCGGCGGGCTTCGGGCGGCGAGGAGCCCGAGGGCGCCGAGCGGGTCTGGGTGAACATCCAGGTGCTGCCGGATGTCGACATCGCTGAGCAGGGGGCGGAGAGCTGATGCCGTCCGAGGGGACACGTGCAACCGGTCTGGCGCGGTTGCGGCCACTCGCCGGGGTTCTCACGGCGCTGGTGGTGGCGCAGAGCGGCACCAGGATCTCGGCCATCGCCATTCCGTGGTTCGTGCTGGTCACGACCGGCAGCGCCACGCAGACCGGTCTGGTCGCGTTCTGCGAGATGGGCCCCTACGTGGCGATCAAAGCCTTCACCGGGCCGCTGGTCGACCGGATCGGGCCGCGCCGGATCTCCTGGGTTGCGGATGTGGTCAGCTCGGTTGCCGCCTTGTTGATCCCTCTGCTTCACGCCGGAGGCCTGCTGTCCTTCGGTGCGCTGTTGGTGCTGGTCGCGGTGATCGGCGCCGTCCGCAGCCCTGGGGATCTGGCCAAGGATGTCATGATCCCGGAGGCGGCGGAGCGCAGCCGGGTGCCGTTGGAGCGGGCGACCGGGCTGGGAGGCGTGGTCGAGCGGTTGTCCGGGACCGTGGGGCCCGCCGCCGGGGGCGCGCTGGTGGGGCTGGTCGGCCCGATGGCTGGATTGGGAGTCAACGCGGCCTGCTTCGCGCTGGGTTCGCTGATCGTCGCCGTGGCGTTGCCACGCGGTATGGGACAACTGCACGGGCGCCCTGCGGAGAAAGCAGGGGGCGAAGGCGATAGGGAAGGCGGTTACTGGCACAGCTTCCGACAGGGCTTCGCGTTCCTGCGTGGGGAGCCGCTGCTGCTGGCCCTCTGCGCGATGATCGGCGTTACGAATCTGCTGGATGCCGCATATGTAGCGGTGTTCGTGCCTGTGTGGGCCAAGGAGTCCGGCCACGGACCTGCCGCGATCGGACTGGTGTGGGCGGCGTTCAGCATCACGGCGATGGTCGGCAGCCTCGTTGCCGCAACAGTGGCGCACCGGTTGCGGCGTCGACCGGTGTTCTTCCTCGGCTGGCTCGTCACGGGGGCGCCGCGGTTCCTCATCCTCGTGTCGGGGGCGCCGCTGTGGGTCGTGGCGGTGGTCATGGGCGTCAGCGGTCTCGGGGGCGGCTTCATCAACCCGATCATCGGCGCGGTCATGTATGAGCGGATCCCGACGGAGATGGTGGGCAGGGTCCGAGGTATCGGGCAGGCCCTCACCTGGGCCGGGATTCCGCTGGGCGGGCTGCTCGGCGGCGCCGCCGTCGCGGCCATCGGCCTCGCGCCGGTACTGGTGGCTAGCGGCGTCGTGTACTTCCTCACGACCAACCTCGCGGGTCTGCGCCCGGAATGGCATGAGATGGACCGACACCGCGGCAAAGGACGAGCCGGGCCGCCCCATCCAGCCACCCCGGCAGACGCCGCCCAATCGGCCTCGTAGGAGCCGTTGTTCCGGTCACCTGCTGATGGCGGGAGGCGCTGCTGAGGAATGGCGGGCTCATCCACCGTCATCGCGAGCTCCACGCCGGCGAAGAGTCGCGCGGGGAGCCTGAGCCTCATCAGGCGATGTCCTCCGGGGGAGGTCGGGGCGCAGGCGGTGCCATGAGGGCCGGGGTACCGATCAGGATGCCGGTGGCCATGATGTCGTGCCGTTCGTCGCTGCACTCGGTGATGCCGAAGTCGACGACCGTCGCTTTCCAGCCGGGCCTGACGATGACGTCGGACGGCTTGACGTCCCAATGGGTCAGGCCCGCCTCGTGCGCGACGTCCAAGGTGTCGACAACACAGCCCGCCACGTACAAGGCGTTCGGCAGGGGCGGCCTCCCGGCGAGGAATGGTGCAGGCTCGCTTCTCTCCTGGGGCAACGGCCTCGGTGACCAGGCGGGTGGGTCTTGTCGTGGTAACCGAGGGCCTTGGCGATATCGGGGCGGGGCTTGGAGGACTCTGCTGGGGCACCCAGGGCAGGCCGACGGGGCGACGTCGGCCGGCGAAGGGCCGCGGGCGATCCGGTGGACTTGCCGTTATCCGGCACCTGTCGGGGAATCGGGGACGCCATCGTCGATCGCTGCGCTGATTCCACCGGCTGAGGCGCCGTACTGAGGTGCTGCGGCGGGGTGGCAGGCGGGGCATTGGGCCATGCGGGCGTGTTCTTCGCCGGTCAGGCGCATCAGGGCCTGGATCGTGAGCCGGAGAGTGTCTCTTCCGTGCTGGGCATATGCGTACTCCGCGTCAGGTATGCGTGGTGACCTGTGTCGTGGCGGACGTATCGATCCAATGAAGCGGGGACTATGGATCTCATGAACGCATTGCCCACGCTGTCTGCCGCTGAGATCACCACTGATCGTCTCCGGTTGCGAAAAGCGCACGACGCTGACATCGACGGTCTCATCGAGCTCCAGACCGATCCACAGGTCCGTGCCCACCTCGGCGGCCCGCGGCCCCGCAGCGTCGTCGAGCAGTACTTCGTCGCAAACGGCATCAGCGCTATCGCAGGCGAGCCGGGTACCTACGTCATCGCCGACAAGGAAACCGACCGGTTCATCGGGACACTCGTACTCGACCGCCGCGCCGCCGACCGTCCCGGGCACGTCACCACGGAAGGCGGGGAGTTGGAGCTGAGCTACCTGCTCCGGCGTGGAACCTGGGGTGCGGGGCTGGCATTCGAGGCCGCCACGGCCGTATTGCGTGCCGCTGCCGGCGAGCTGCCCGATCAGCTGGTCCTGGTGGTGACCCAGACGGCCAACGAGCGTTCCCTCAAGCTCGCCACCCGTCTCGGCTTCCAGCGCATGGGCACCTTCGAGGAGCATGACGCGGAGCAAACCCTCGCCGTAGCCCACCTGCACTCGTTCAAGGCCCGGTCTCCTCTCTCTGCCCCACGCTGAAGGCAGGCAGCCGTTCCGTCCTACGACGCGAGGCAGGGGCACGTTCGTCCGCTGCCGCCATGACCGCCCCCGCACAGAAGCAGCGGGGCTCGGCCAGGCGGATTTCTCCCTCGTCGTCCTCCATCCATCAGCTCGGTGCGGACCGCATCCGCGACCGTCGCAGGGGCCAGGCAGAAGTTCGGGGCGTCCGGAACGCCGTACGCCGAACCGACTGCGTGACCCATGTCTGTCGCCACGAAGCCCGGGAAGATACTGCTGACTCATACTCCGTGGCCGGCGTTCGCAGACCTCGGCCGGGGTGCCTGCCGAGCATGAGCGCTCCCGGTGCACCCCACACGGAAACGAATCATGTACTCGAAGAGAGCAACGTCGCCGTTGCACGTCGCAGTTGTGATCTGTGAAGAAGGGGCTGCAAACGGGCAATGCGGGCACGGTCGGCCGAGGGATGCGGCTACGGGGTTGACAGACGTCATCCGTCAGCCCCGCAAATCACGGGGCGTCATCTCCAATAGCGTCAAGATCGGTTGACAGCCATAGTGGCGTAAAAAATGTTAGGATGCCGAAGATTTGCGGACTCAAAGAGTCTGCCTTTTTGTGAACGCCCCCGGCTCCAGTGTCATCGACGCCACTGCTCCGGGGAGCCGGAGCCATTTCCCCGCCGCCCGCAGTGCGCGGGACAGGTCCGCAGGTCCCCGGTCGGTGCGCCGGGCGCCGCGGCTGATGCCGGGCTCCATGAGTCGTAAGGAGGTGGCGCGATTGCACGGGGTGGAAACAGCCCAGTTCGGCGCCGTGGTGATCATTGGTCTGCTGGTCCTCTTCTACGGAGGGACCTTCCTCATTTCGACCCGCATCGGCAAGAAGGACGAGAACGCCGATGCGTACATGACCGGTGGCAACAACATCGGTTTCGGAATCTCCGCCGCCAGCATGACGGCGACCTGGATCTGGGCGGCCTCGATGTACGCATCCGCGACATCGGGCTACACCTATGGCATATCGGGCCCCATCCACTACGGGCTCTGGGGCGCCCTGATGATCCTCTTCATCTACCCCTTCGGCAAGCGCATCCGCTCCGTCGCCCCGAAGGCGCACACGCTGGCCGAGGTCATGTACGCGCGGCACGGCCGCTCCAGCCAGCTGATGCTCGCCGGCTCCAACGTCGTCGGCAGCCTCATCAGCCTGATGTCGAACTTCATCGCCGGCGGTGTGCTGATCTCGCTGCTGTCGCCGTTCAACTTCACCCAGGGTGTCTTCGCCGTGGCCGCGGGCGTGCTGCTCTACACCCTGTGGTCCGGTTTCCGCGCTTCCGTGCTGACCGACTTCATCCAGGTCGTCGCGATGCTCGGTGCGGTGGCCGTGATCGTTCCGGTCATCTTCTTCGCGGCCGGCTTCCCGGCGGCGTTCGAGACCGGCGCGGACAATCTGACCCCGCAGCAGGGCGACTTCTTCTCCAGCCACGCGTTCATGAACCAGGGCGCCCCCTACATCGCCGCGGTGCTGGCCTACGCCATCGGCAACCAGACCATCGCGCAGCGGCTCTTCGCGGTGAAGCAGAGCCTGATCAAGCCGACCTTCGTCACCGCGACCATCGGCTACGGCGCCATGGTGATCGGCGTCGGCATGCTCGGGGTGCTCGCCCTCTACATCGGCTTCGAGCCGACCGGCGGCGACCTGAACAACCTCATCCCCGAGATGGCCGCCACCTACCTGTCGCCCGTGCTGCTGGCGGTGTTCTTCATCATGATCGTCGGCGCGCTGTCCTCCACCGCGGACGCCGACCTCTGTGCCCTCTCCTCGATCGCGATGACCGACATCTACGGCCAGGCGGTGGCCGGCAGGGAAAAGGCCAACCCCAGGACGATGCTGCTGATCGGACGCATCACGATGGTGCTGGCGACCGCGGCGGCCGTGGCCTTCGCCAGCCTCCGTCTGAACATCCTCGATCTACTGGTGTTCGTCGGCGCGTTGTGGGGCGCCCTCGTCTTCCCGGTGCTGGCCAGCTTCTACTGGGAGAAGGTCACCAGCAAGGCGTTCACCACCTCGGCGCTCGCGGCGCTCGCGGTGTTCCTGCCGGTCCGCTTCAGCTGGATCCCCACGGACGGCGTCTTCGGCATCGTCGTGGACGTACTGGCGGTCATCGGCATCGGTGTCGTCCTCGGCTTGATGGTGTTCGGCTTCCTGGGCGCCAAACCGGCGAAGATCGTCGGTGTGCTGGCCGCAGTGGTGTCCGCGCCGTTCGCCATCGGGTCCCTGCACGAGTACGCGACGCTGTGCGGCTCCCTGGTGGCCTACTCCGTGAGTACCGTCATCTGCTGGGCGATGTCCGTGGGCAACACCGAACGCTTCGACTTCGCCGTCATCGCCCAGCGCACCGGTGACTTCGACGACGATTCCGCGCAGGCGTCCGCCGTCACCGATGAGGCCGACGGGGTCGACGGCGGGGTCGGTGTCCCGCGACCGGCGGGGGGCATCCGCGACGAACCCGAGCCCGTCGCGAACAGCAAGTGAAACAGAACGGATAGGAGGTCCAGTGACCACCCTCGCTCTGAGCGTGTACGTCTTGATATGGCCCGTCATCGTGGCCATCGTCCTGTGCGTGATCAGCCGCAGCTTCTTCCGTGAGTGGGCCGAGGCCCGCCGCAACGGACAGCGCATGATCTGATCCCGGTGGCTGCGGGCCGGCCGCACGGTCGGCCCGGCTGCCGTTCGCTTCGGACGGAAGAGGCCCCTCTCCGCGGTCCTTGGATTCAAGGGGTCGTCCCGCGAAGAGGGGCCTTTTGTGCCGCGGCGTGTCGGGGCAGCGGTGGCCGGTGCGGTGGTGGCCCTTGTTCGTGAGTTGTGAGAGCACGTGCTGCTCGGCGAGCGTGCGATAGGTTCCCCGCCATGACTGAACTGGGGTCCGTCGCCTGGCCACCTGCCCCGATCAGGACCGAGCGGCTCGTGCTCCGCGAGCCCGAGTCCCGGGACCGTGCGGCGTTCATCGAGCTGTTCACCTCGCCGGAGGTGAACACTTATCTGGGCGGCCCTCGACCACGTGATGAGTGCGAGCGCGCGTTGCCCGAGACGCCCGAGAGGCGCCCCGGCCGTTTCGTGATCGAGCCCGACGGAGCGATGATCGGCACCATCGAGGTCAACCGGCGCGACGCGGAGCGTCGGAGTCATGTCCGTCCGGATGCCGGGGAGGCCGAACTCGGCTACCTGCTCCTGCCGGCGGCATGGGGACACGGGTACGCCGCCGAGGCGTGCGCGGCGGCGCTCGGCTGGTTCGCCGGCGCGCTTCCCGGCGAGCCGGTGGTGCTCTGCACTCAGACCGCCAACGTCCGCTCGATGCGTCTCGCGGCGAAGCTGGGCTTCACCGAGGTGCAACGGTACGAGGCGTGGGGCGCGGAACAGTGGATGGGCGTGTGGTCCCCGGTCACGCCGCCCGTTTGAGCTCGCGCCCGGAAGGGCCGGTGTGCCGGCCGTCGGCCTTCTTCGTCCTCGACGGCGTCCGGGTCCCGGAAGGGGCGCAGGCCCTGGCCGGGACCGCCGGCCCGGCCGAGGCGTCGTGCACGCCGTCTGCTGGGCTGCGCGGAAAGCCGTGCCTGGTCTCATCGGCTGGTGCTCGCCGCCGCCGACGTGGTGCCGGTACCGCGGGAGCGGGGCTGTCGAAACTGATTCGCCTCGTGCCCCGTCTTGAACACCAAGGTCGAGCAGATGGGACGCGCGGTGGAGCAGAAGACAGCAGTGGCCCGGTGGGCGCGATGCCGATCCGGGCCGTGGCCCGCGGGTGGGAGTACGCAGCGGGATCCACGGTGCCGGTCGGCCTGGAGACGGGGGCGGGTGCCCACCGTGTTCGCGGTGCTGACGGCCGGGCTCATGGCCTTCCACCGGGCGGTGCCCAACTCCGTGGGGCACCTGGGCAGTCTGTTGGAAGCATTCCTTCCGTGGCTCGGCCTGGTGGTCGTGATGCTGCTCCTCCTGGCCCTGCTGCGCCGTTCAGCGACCGCGCTGACGGCACTGCTGCTGCCGGCGGCGGCCTGGACGCACCTCTTCGGAGGGCTGCTCCTGCCCGGGGCGGTTCCTGGGCCGCGCGACCTGGTCGTGGTGCAGCACAACGTGAGCGACGAGAACACCGAACCGGCGGGCACGGCGCGTGCCCTGGCCGACGCCGGGCCCGATCTCATCGGGTTGGAGGAGCTGGTGCCCCCGGCGCTGGCGGTGTACGCGCAGACCCTCGCCCCGGACTACCCCTACCACGCGGTCCGGGGCACCGTCGGACTCTGGTCGAAGCATCCGCTGACCGGTGCCCGGCTGGTCGACATCAAACCCCGCGGGGTCGGGGAGACATGGAGTCGCGGGCTGCGGGCCGTGGTTCACACCCCGCACGGCGATGTCGCGGCGTACGTCGCGCACCTGCCATCGATCCGCGTCCGGGCGAGTGGTCTTGCATCCTCCCGGAGGGACGAGAGCGCCGGCCTGCTGGGCAAGGCCATCGCCGCCGAGAAGCTGAAAACGGTCCTTCTGCTCGGCGATCTCAACGGCACCGTCGAAGACCGTGGGCTGGCCCCGCTGACCTCACGGATGAACACGGCGGAGCGAGGCTTCGCCTTCAGCTTCCCCGCCGCCTTCCCCATGGCGCGTATCGACCAGGTCATGGCCCGCTCAGCGGCTGTCCGCCAGATCCGCACCTTGCCGCCCACCGGCAGCGACCACCTGCCGGTCACCGCTCGGATCGCACTGGGCTGAAGAAGTGATCGCCCTGCCCTGCTAAAATGCTGGTCATCACGTGAGCCTTCTCGGTGCGGATTCCGATCCACCGGGGAGGCTTTTTTCATGCCCGGGGCCCGCTTGCCTCGACACCGGTGGGCTCGCTTCGAGGTCCTCGCCCTGCCGAGGGGCCCGAACGCGCCGCGCCCCAGCCATCGGTTCTTTGTTGCCCTCAAGAGGAGATCCATGTCATGAGCCCACGGACGAACACCGCGCCTGCCGCAGGTACTTGGCAACTTGGTGACCAGACCGTCAACCGCGTCGGGTTCGGCGCGATGCGCCTGACGGGTACCGCGCCCTTCGACCGCGGCGTGCCGCGTGACCGCGATCGGTCGATCGGCGTGCTCCGGCGGGCGATCGAGCTCGGTGTGAACCACATCGACACCGCCGCGTTCTACTTCTCGGCGACGCGCTCCGCCAACGAGCTGATCAACCGGGCGCTGGCGCCGTATCCGGAGGATCTGGTCATCACCACCAAGGTCTGGCCGGGCCGCGATCCCTCGGGCGCGTGGTGGTGGGCCACGCCGGCGCAGTTGCGCGGCCAGGTCGAGGAGAACCTGCGCCAACTCGGCCGCGATCACCTGGACGTGGTGAACCTGCGCGTGCCACCGAGCCGGCGGACCGGCTCGATCGGCGAGCACTTCGGCGCGTTGGCCGAACTGCGCGATGCCGGGCTCATCCGCCACCTCGGCATCTCCAACGTCACGTCCGAGCAACTGGCCGAGGCCCGTGCCATCGCCCCGGTCGTCTGTGTGCAGAACCCCTATGGGATCGGTGCGTCGAGCGAGGACCGGGCACTGCTGCGGCTCTGCGGTGAACTCGGCCTCGCCTTCGTCCCGTTCTTCGCGATCGCCGGTCCCGGGCGCGAGGCGGGTCCGGCTGCCAACGACCGCGAGGCGGTGTGCGCCGTCGCCCGCGCGCACGGTGTGTCCGTCGCGCAGGTCCGGCTGGCCTGGACCTTGCAGCAGGGGCCACACGTGCTGGCGATCCCGGGGACCGGTGATCCGGACCACCTCGCGCAGAACGTGGCGTCCGGCGCGCTGCGGCTCTCGGAGGACGAGATGGCACGCCTCACCTCTCTGCAGCCGGCCGGAGTCTGAGGGCTCTCCCGTCATCCGCGGTGGACCGGCGCGCGGCGTCGGATGCGGTGCGTCGCACGACGGAGGGACGTCCGCATACCGGATGTATGCGGATGTTCCGACAAGGTGGCGAGGTGCCGTAGGCGGCGTCGTGCACCCGCCGGGTACTACGGGGCAGCCCTCAGCGGGGCCACTGCCGGCCGGAATCCGTTCCACCGGCCACCACGCGCACGGAAAGGGTCCGGCGGCGCCCTACTGGCGGACCCTCCGAGTGGGACCGGCGGCGAATCCGACAGGACTCGGTGAGAAAGGGACGGGATCACGTGAGGAGGGCCATACGTCCACGAAGACGCCCCCATGCCCGTGATCCCGAACCTGATCTCTCACGAACGGGGCCCTCGACAAGCTGTCCTGGACGACTGCCCGTGCCGACGAGCTCCTGAGACCCGCGCTCGCGCGTGCTGCTGGATCGCGGCGCTCATCTGCGCAGCAGCAACGAGGTGACTCGCAGTCGGCCGCTGTGGATCCAAACGTCCGAGTACTCCACCGGCCGGTCGTCGGCCAGATAGGTGACCTGCTGGAGGTACTGCACCGGGGCGCCCTCGCTCAGTTCGAGGGCGGTGGCGACGTCGGTGGTGGCGGCCTCGGCGCTGAAGGTACGGCGGGCCGTGGCGATCTTCAGTCCGTAGGTGCCCTCCAGGACGCTGAAGAGGCTGGAGGACGTGAAGTCCATCTTCTCGATTCCGGGCGCGAGGTCGGTGCGTACGAAGTTGAAGAGCAGCGCGACCGGCCCCTGTTCGGTTCTGCGGACTCGCACCAGGCGCAATACTCGGGTACCGGGGGCGACGTCCAGGAGAGCGGCGACGGGCTGGTGCGGGACGATCAGCGAGCTCTCCCGCACCGAGGTGGTGGTGACGACGCCCTGGCTGGCGAAGTCCTCGGACAGGGTGCTCAGCTTCTGGGCGATGGCGGGTTCGATCGTCGTCGAGGTGACGAAGGTGCCGCGTCCCCGTACCTGCCGCAGCAGGCCCTCCTCGATGAGCGTGGTCAGGGCGCGCCGCAGGGTGCCGCGGCTGACGCCGAATTCCTGAGCCAGTTCCGGCTCGCTCTTGAGGCGGTAGTGCGCTGGCCACTCGCCGCTGGCGATACGCAGTCGGATGTGTTCCGAGATCTGGACGTGGATCGCCGTGGGAACATCCCGCTTGATGCCCGGGAGTCCCCCTTTGTCGGCCGTCACAGTGGTCGCATCTCCTTCTCCGGTTTGACCGGAGGACGGGCGTCGCTCCGGACGTGGGAGCCGTACCCCGGCCGCGGTGGGCGGCCGGGGTACGGCGGTGGTGGCTGGTCAGTAGCTGACGGTCGTCTCGTCACCAGTGTCGGTGATGATCGCCAGGCCGGCGCTGGTCCCGAGCAGGGAGGCGCCCGCGCGCAGGAGTTCAAGACCCTGCTGATAGGTCTTGATCGAACCGGACGCCTTCACCCGGACGCCCTCCCGTGCCCGGTCAACAAGGTAACGAACGCTGGTCGTATTCGCAGTCTCGATCTGTCCGCTGCTGGCGTTCTTCAGGAAGACGGCGCCCGCCTCCATGGCGAGTTCGACGGCGGCCTCCTTCTCGTCGTCGGTGAGCAGCGGCAGTTCCAGCATGACCTTGACGGGCAGGCCCGAGGCCCGGACGACGCCCGCGATGTCCTCGCGGAAGTCGTCGTAGCGTCCGCTCTTGAGCCAGCCGACCTGGGCGCCCATGTCGAGCTGGGTCGCACCGAGCCGGGCGATCTCGGCGGCCTCGGCGGCCTTTCCGGCGCTGGTCATGACACCGACGGTCGGGAAGTCCAGCGCGGAGGCGACCTCCACACCGGTGCCGCTCAGTTCGGCGACCACGACGGGCAGCCAGGAGGCGGGCACCATCGCGGCGTTGAAGCCGTGGGTGACGGCCTCCCGGGCGTGGGCGATCATCTGGTCGCGCGTCGCATCCGAATCGATCTTGGTGTGCTGGATGTAGGGCGCCAGCTCGGCCGGGGTGAGGGTGAGTTCGGTGGCGAGGGCAGTGGTTTCGGACATGGGGTGATCTCCCTGGGGTCGAAAGCAACAAGGGGCCCGGCGGATCGGCCGCCGGATGTTCTTCATGGGGCCGCTGCGGGATGCGGAATGACGGGGGCCGTCACGGCTCCGGCGGGCGGGCCGGGGCGGCTCAGAGCTTGGACGCGTACTGCTCCGGTACGACGACGCCTTCTCCGCCGAACCACCGGGGGGCGTCCACACCGCAGTACAGGCCGATGTTGCCCCAGGGCTCGAAGGCTCCGGTGCGTACGACGGCCTTGGCCTGCCGGGCGAGGTCATGGAGCACCTCCGCGTGCGGGCGGGTGGTGAACTCGGCATCGGCGAAGTGTTCGTGCAGCCAGGTGTCGAGGCGGGGATTGTGGGTGGGGACGTCCTCGGCCCGGACCACGCCCTCGACGACGATTTCGTCGGCGATCAGGCCGAGCACCGTCCGCAGGTCGGGCAGGTTCTCGGCCAGGGCGAGGTCGATGCGGTGCGCGTCGCGCGGCACGGGGAAGCCCGCGTCCACGACGAGCAGCAGGTCGGTGTGGCCGAGCGTGGCCAGGACCCCGCTCAGCTCGGCGTTGAGGATGCCGGAGCGTTTCATGGTGTTTTCCTTTCAGCTGGGGCGGTCGTGACCCGGTGGCCGTTCGGACCTCGGGGGCCGGTGGGGCCCGGGTGCGGGGCTCATGGTCGGCCGGTCTCAGGCCGCGGCCGGCACCGCTCCGGTGGCGAGGGTCATGACGGACTCCTCGGTGGCCTCGGCGGTGTCGACGACGGCCACCAGGCGGCCCTGGCTCATCACCGCGATCCGGTCGGTCAGGGTGAGCAGTTCGGGCAGATCGGAGGAGGAGCAGAGGATCGCCAGGCCCTTTTCCGCGAGCGCGGACAACTGCGCGTAGATCTCGGCCTTCGCGCCGATGTCCACGCCGCGCGTGGGCTCGTCGAGGATCAGTACCCCGGGGTTGATCGCCAGCCAGCGTCCCAGCACGGCCTTCTGCTGGTTTCCGCCGGACAGGCTGGTGATGGGCTGGCTCATGGTCGCCGTCTTCACCCTCAGCCGCTGCGCCTGCTCGGTCGCGGCCGAGTCGAAGGTGCGGCGGCGGATGAGGCCGAGTCGGCTGAACGTCCTCGTGGTGAGCGCGCCGATGTTGTCGCCAACGCTCATCGTGGTCAGCAGGCCCTGGGCACGGCGCTCGCCGGGGACGAATGCCAGCCGACGTTCGACACTGGCGATGGGGTTGCGCCGTTCGTAGGGCTTGCCCAGCAATTCCACGGTGCCGCCGGTGCCGGGGTCCCCGCCGAAGAGGTTGTGCAGCAGCTCCACCCGGCCGGAATCGGGCAGTCCGGCCACGCCGAGGATCTCGCCAGGGCGCAGGTCGAAGGTGACACCGCTGTGTCGCCTGCCGCTCAGTTCCCTTACCTTCAGGGCGGGTTCGGCGGCCGGTTCGGCCGCGCGTCCCGCGCGGCGGGTGAACTGGCCCAGCTCGCGGCCGACCATCGCGGCGACCGCCTGGTCGGAGGTGGTCTCCGCGCTGCGCCAGGAGGCGACGTGGGCGCCGTCGCGCAGCACCTGGATGTGGTCGGCCAGGCGGAAGACCTCGGGCATGCGATGCGAGACGTAGAGCATGGTCGTCCCGCCCGTCTTGAGCTTGTCCATCAGGGTGAACAGCCGGTCGGCCTCCGCGGGGGTAAGCATCGCCGTCGGTTCGTCCAGGATCAGCACGCGGCAGCCCCGGGCGATGGAGCGGGCCACTACGATGAGCTGCTGGGTGGCCAGGTCCAGGGTGCGTACGGAGGCGTTGGGGTCGAGGCGGAGGTCCAGTTCCGCGAGGAGTTCGGTGGTGCGCTCCAGCATCCGGCGCCGCGAGGGGAACCAGCGGTTGCCCGGCTCGACGCCGCTGAGCACGTTCTCCGCCACGGTGCGGTCGGGCAGCAGCGACAGTTCCTGGGGGACGATCGCGACTCCGTGCCGGCCGAGCATCGCGCTCGGCTCGAAGGAGGTGACCTCTTCGCCGAAGACGGTGACGCTGCCCTCGCTGGGAGGCTGGAGGCCCGCCAGGATCTTCAGCAGGGTCGACTTGCCGGCTCCGTTCTCCCCCAGCAGTGCGGTGATCTCGCCCGCGGGGACGTCGAAGGAGACATCGCGCAGGGCTCGGACCGGACCGAAGTTGCGGGAGAGGCCGCGGACGCGGATGGCTTGGCCGGCGGCGCCCAGGTTCTCTGGACGGGCCGGGTCGCCCGTGGAGGCGTCTCGGGGTGCGGCGGTCATCAGTCCTCCACCGTCGCGCCGTCGAGGTTGTCGCGGGTGATGAACTGCGCACCGGTGTCCACGCCGGTGATCTTGGTGCCCTTGGTGAGGAAGTCGTGCAGCACCTTCACCGCCTGGTAGCCCTGCTCGGACGGGTTCTGGCTGATGGTGAAGTCCAGGACGCCGCGCTTCACGTACTCGGCCGTCTGGGTGAGCAGGTCGAAGCCGCCCATCGTGATGTCGTCCGCCTGGCCGGCCTGGGCCACCCACTTGGCGGCGGCCGTGGTCGAGCAGCAGTCCAGACCGGCGACGGCGATCACGTCGGACTGGCCGGACATGGTGGACTCGACGGTGTTGTAGGCGGTGCTGGGTTCATTGCCGACGTTCACCGGGCCGACGATGTTCAGGCCGCTTCCGTCGAGGCCCTCCTTGAAGCCGTTGAAGCGGTCGTGCGACCAGCCGGCGCCGGTGTCGACGGAGAAGACCACCACGGACTTGCCCTTGACGTTCTTGTTCAGGTTCTTGCGGAGCTCTTCGGCCTGGGCCTTGCCGGAGCCCTTCAGGTCCTGGCCGACGAAGCCCATCTGCTGGGAGTCGGGGTTGTCGGTGTTGAAGGAGATGATCGGGATGCCGGCCTTGTAGGCCTGGCTGATGACCGGCTTGAGCGCGTCACTGGAGGCCGAGGAGACGGCGAGTCCGTCCACGGCCTTCTGCTGGATGAGCGTCTGGATCTCGGAGACCTGCTTGGCGGCGTCACCGCCGGTGGGACCGATGAGGGAGACCTCGGCCCCGAACTCCTTGCCGGCCTTCTTCATGCCGGAGCTGATCGGCGTGGCGAAGGCGAGGGACGGGTCGTGGTAGCTCAGCTTGATGCGCATCGGCTTGTCGCCGTCGATCCGCTGCTGGATGTACGGGGCAAGCTTGAAGGAGCCGTCGTCGGAGCCGGTGGCGTCGCCGGCGGTGACGGCGCCGCACGCGGTGAGGGTGAGGGCCGCGGCGACGGCCGTCGTGGCGCTGAGCGATCTGAGGAGGGTACGCGGGAACATCGTGACTCCTTCATCGTGTCCGTGGGGCGGGAGGAAGTGGAGGGGCTGGGCGGTGGTGCGGCGGGGGGTGAGCGGCTCGCGGGGCGGCGGACGCCGGCCGGGGACGGCGCTCAGGCTCGGCTCTTGCGCTTTCGCTGCCAGGTATCGGCCGCGACGGCGGCGACGATGACGAGACCGGTGACGACGGTCTGCCAGAAGGACGAGATGCCCTTGATGTTGAGGATGTTCTGGAGCAGGCCGATGAAGGCGACGCCGATGACGGTGCCCCACATGGTGCCCGAGCCTCCGAAGAGCGCGGCGCCACCGATGATGACGGCGGAGATGACGGTGAGTTCCAGTCCCTGGCCCGTCACGCCCTGCACGTAGGAGAGGAAGGACAGGCCGAGGACGCCGGCGAGGCCCGCGGTGAAGCCGGAGAGGACGAAGGCGGTGAGCTTGACCCGCTTGACGTCGACGCCGACGAGCCGGGCGGCCTCCTGGTTGCCACCGACCGCGTAGGTGTTGAAGCCGAAGCGCGAACGCGCCAGCAGAACCACGCCGATGGCCGCGACGGCGGCGAAGAAGACGAACTGCATGGGCACCAGGCCGAACAGCCGCCCCTGGCCGAGGAGGTTGAACTCCGCGACGCCGGGCTGGGAGGAACTCAGCGAGATCGGGGCGCCGTCGGAGATGAGCAGGGCGATGCCGCGGAAGACGCTGAGCGTGCCCAGGGTGACGATGAAGGACGGTACGCCCAGCATCACCACTGCCAGCCCGTTGAAGAGCCCGGCCAGGGCTCCCACGGCCAGTCCGACGAGCATGGCCGAGGGCCAGTTCCAGCCGTCCGCGATGAGCATTCCGGTGGAGATCGCGGACAGGGCGTAGGTGGAGCCGACCGAGAGGTCGATCTCGCCGTTGAGGATGACGAAGGTCGCCCCGACGGCCATGATCCCGATCTGCGCGATCTGCTGGCCCACCGAGAGCAGGTTGTCGGACTGGGCGAAGGTCGGCGAGAGCACGGTGCCCAGCAGGAAGAGCAGGACGAGCGCGGCGAACACGCCGGCCTCACGCGCGTGCAGCAGCCTGCGCAGCGCGGGCGGGAACTGCCGGGCGGACTCGTCGGGCGATGGCGCCGCGGTGGCCGGCGGCTTGGAGGTTGTCGAGGTCACGAGGCGTTTCCAATCAGGGCATTCAGCTGGGCTCTGGTGGGGAGGGCGGGTACGACGCCCGCGATCGACACGGTGTGGGAGCCTGCGACGGCGGCGAACTCCACGGCCTGCTCGACGGGTTGCCCCTCGGACAGGGCGACGGCGAATGCGGCGGTGAAGGAGTCGCCGGCGCCCGTGGTGTCGACGACGGTCCGGGCCGGGTGAGGCGGCACGTGGGTGACGCCGGAGGCCTGGGCGACCACTGCACCCTCACCGCCCCGGGTGATGACGACGATGCCCCTGGTGCGCTCGTGCAGCGCGCGGGCCAGCTCCTCGTCGCCGAGCCCGTGCCCCTCGTCGAGGCCGAGGAGGACAGGTGCCTCCGTCTGGTTGGGCGTGAGTACGTCGATGAGCGGCCAGCACTCCTCGGGGAGCGAGCGGGCGGGAGCCGGGTTGAGCAGGGTCCGCGTGCCGGTCTCGCGGCCGACGCGGAGCGCGGCGACCACGGCTTCCTCGGGGATCTCCATCGAGACGACCAGGATGTCGGCGGAGGCGATCTCGGAGCGGAAGGATTCGACGGCGGCTGCGTCCAGTTCGTCCAGTGCGCCCGGGGCGATGGCGATGCGGTTCTCGCCGGACGGTTCGACCAGGATGAACCCGACCATGGTGGGTGCGCCGGCGGTCAGCACATGCTCGGCCCCGACTCCCTCACGCCGCCACAACTCCCGTGCGGAGTTGCCGAATTCATCGTCGCCTACGGCGGTGAGCAGGGAGACCTCGGCACCCAGCCGGGCGACGCCGATGGCCTGGTTGCTGCCCTTGCCGCCGGCGCCCGGATCGAACAGGCCACCCGAGACGGTCTCGCCCGCTGCGGGGGCCTTGGGGACCCGCATGGTGAGGCCGGCTCCGTAACTTCCGACGACCGCGATCTTCATCGACCCACCAATTTGTATATGGACAACCATGGACAAGCGCGATCGTAGGTATAGGGATGTCCATAGTCAATGGTCGGGCAGAAGCGGAAAGTCGGACATCACCGCCGACTGCCCCGACCGCCCCGACTGCAACAAGGCAGCCCTGCTCCTGCCGGGGCCCTCGGTCGCGCCGCATTGCTGGACCCATGCACGACGAGAGTGACGGCGACACCGGAGGGTCGGATCTCCCCGGTCGGCTTCACGGCGGCCTCCAACTCGGGCCGTTCTCGGCGCGGGTGGAGAACTTCCCCGAGGCGACCCGGGCGCCCCCGGCTTCGGCGAGGGAGTCCAGCTGCACGCCCATGGACTGCCGCGCGGTCGAGGCGCGGGCGCACCCGAGACAGACGCGGCCGGCCGGCTCGGTGCCGGTGCTCGCGGGGCGGGGTGGCTCACTACCGCCTTCCCGCGCGCTCGGACAACCCAAACCACCGCAACTCAAGCCATCGCACATCCTCTTCAGCGAGACCTCCGGACCAGCGAAGCGACGGCTGCGTGGCGGCGACACTTCAGCCGAGTGGAGCCCATGAGCCCTCCCATGCGTGATGGGGATCACACTGGAGGGAAAACCTGCGGCCCCGCCCGGGCGTCTAGCCGGTGTGAGATCAGTCAGGAAGGCACCGCGCGCGCTGGACGAGGAACAACTCGTCCAACTGGTGGCCAGGGGTGACCGCGCGGCGTTCGAGGAGCTGTACCGGCGCACCGCGCCGTGGATCGCGGTGCGGCTGCGCCGTCGCTGTGCCGACGAGCAGATCGTCGCCGAGGTCATGCAGGAGACGTATCTGGCGGTGTGGCGCGCGGCGGGCGCGTTCGCGGGGTCCTCGGTGGGAGGGACGGCCGCCGGATGGCTGTGGACGATCGCGGCACGCCGCCTCGTGGACGCCTTCCGGCGCAGGGCCCACCACGCCGAGCCGCCGACGGCCGCTGCTCTCCCCGACGCGGCGCCCGCCGCCGAGGAGGAGGCGCTCGCGACGACCGTCGGCGGTGACGTCGGCGACGCGCTGCGGCGCCTCGCGCCGGAACTCAGACAGGTACTGCAGGCCATGGTGCTCGACGGGCTGTCCGTCCGAGAGACCTCGGTCCTGCTCGGGCTGCCCGAGGGCACGGTCAAGACCCGTGCCCGCCGGGCCCGGATCGCGATGCGGAAGGCGCTGGCATGAGCGTGGAACACGCGTCGATGCGGCTCATCGACGGTTACACACGCGGCGACACGGACATCGCCGCCGACGAGGTGTGGGCCCTGGAGGCCCATCTGGAGACGTGCGGGGTGTGCCGTGACCGGCTGTCGGCCGCCGTCACCGCCGAGGCGCCCGTCGTGGCGGCGCTGGTCGGCACCGTGTGGTCCGGCCTCGAACCCCAACTGGCCGCCACAGCCACGATGCCGCACCAACGGCGCTGGTCCGCTTGGCTGCCGAGATGGGTCACGCCCACGATGGTGCCGTGGCCGGCCATGGTCGTGAGCGTGACACTGCTCGCGCTCCTGCTCGACCTGGTCGACACCGGCTTCGGCGAGGTGTCACTGGTGCTGTTGCTCGCCCCGATCCTGCCCGCCCTCGGCGTCGCGGCGTCGTGGTCGCGCGGCCTGGACCCGGCGTACGAACTGACGGCCTCCGCGCCGAGGGCGGGACTGCACCTGGTGCTGCGGCGCACCGCGTCCGTGCTCGCCGTGGTCGTCCCCGCGCTGCTGGTGGCCGGATGGCTGACCGGTGTGACGGCCGCACAGTGGCTGCTGCCCTGTCTGGCCTTCACCTCGACGACCCTGGCGCTCGGCGGCGTCGTCGGCGTGACCCGCGCCGCTGTCGCACTGGCGGCCGTGTGGGCCGCCGCCGTCGTGGCGCCGACCCTGGTCACCAGCCGTACGGTCATCGCCCTGCAGACGGGCAGCCTGCCCGCATGGGGACTGGTCCTCGCGCTCGGTACCGCTGTCGTGCTCGCACGCAGGGGCGCGTACTCCGTGTTGGGAGCCCATCGATGACCAACAGAAGGGAACACCACCTCATGTCCGCGATAAGCGCGGCCGACATCGCACCAACGGCCTACGCCTGGCAGATCCAGGCCACCGGGCTGAAGGTCAGGGTCGGCAGGAACCGAATGGCCGTCAATGGGCTCGACCTGTCGCTGGGCACCGGCGTACACGGACTCCTCGGCCCCAACGGGGCGGGCAAAACCACCCTCATCCGGACACTGGCCACCGTACTGCGCCCCACCGAGGGCAGCCTGGAGCTGCTCGGCGAGTCCGTGGGCGGCAGGGGCGAGCACCGGGCGGTGCGCCGCCGGATGGGCTACCTGCCGCAGGAGTTCGGCTACTACAAGCGCTTCACGGTGCGCGAGTTCGTCGAGTACATGGCGTGGCTGAAGGAGGTGCCCAAGGCGGACATCCCCGCCGCCGTGCAGCGCGCCGTGGAGAGGGTGGGGCTGGCGGACCACGCCGACGAGAGGATGAAGGCCCTGTCGGGCGGCATGGTGCGCAGGGTCGGCATCGCCCAGGCCATCGTCAACGACCCGACGATCCTGCTGCTGGACGAGCCGACGGTCGGCCTGGACCCGGTGCAGCGGCTGCGCTTCCGTGAGCTGTTGCAGGAGTTGGGTACGGACACCTGCGTGCTCGTCTCGACCCATCTGGTGGAGGACGTCGCCGCCGCATGCACCGACGTGGTGCTCTTCGCCGAGGGGCGGCTGGTCTTCCAGGGCCCTCCGGACGAGCTGGCCTCGGCGGGCGGCCCCGAGCACGTGGGGGACAGCCCGCTGGAGCGCGGCTACTCGGCGCTGCTGCTCAACCCCGAGCAGGCAAGGGGCACATGGTGAACGTCCGCGTCCTGCATATCGAGCTGAAGCGCTCCGTCGCCCCGTGGGCCGGCGTCGTGGTCCTGACGACGGCGCTGGCGTTCCTGTACCTGCTCTCCGGATCGTGGTGGACGGGCACCACGGCATGGACGGCCCAGTGGACGTCCATGGCCCTGTGGACCCGCTCCGTGCTGTTCTACCTGTGGCCGCTTGCCGTGGGGCTCGGGGCGTTGCAGGGTCTGCGCGACCACCGCTCGAAGATGTCCGAGCTGCTGACGAGCACGCCGCGGCCCGCCCGGCACCGCGCGGCCACGCTGGCGGGCACGACGGCGATCACGCTGGCCTCGGCCTTTGCCCTCCTCGTCCTCGTGGGGGCGGTCCAGGTGGTCGCCAACACCCAGTACACGCACCTCGGATGGCTGCCGATCTCGCTGGTGGGGGCCCTCTCTCTCGTCGCGGGCGCCGTGCTGGGCATGGGGGCAGGACGGGCCCTTCCGTCCGTGCTCACCCCGCCCGCGCTGGCCATGGGCGCCTTCGTGTTCGTGGCCCTCATGCAGATGTCGTTGGGCCGGACGGAGACGATCACGGCGACGGGGTTCCCGAGCACGGAGCCGAACCGGGTCTCCCTGCTGTCACCGGCGGTGCAGGAGGTGCGCGATGTACTCGTCACGCTCTCCGCCTCCGTGCACGTCGGGCAGACGATCTGGCTGCTCGGCATGGCCGCGACCGGCTTCGCGCTGCTGGTCGCCGCGACCCCGCGCGCCCGGCTGATCGCCCTGACGCCCGTCCTGGCGGGCGCGGTGATCGCCCTGCTCGTCCTTCCCTCCGACCCGCGCCGGATGTATGTCGTCGACCAGGCCGCCGCGGAGTTGGTGTGCGACGGCCCGGTGTGCGTGACGAAGACGCAGCAGGCGCGACTCGCCGACCTCGCGGGTCCCGGTAAGGAGGCGCTGCGCCTGCTGCATGACGCCCTGGGCGGCCAGGCGCCGGCCTCGGTCCGGGAGAACACCGCCGTACTGCCGAGGGGCTCCACGCCGCAGTGGTCCCGCAGGACCGTGCTCTTCGACTTCGACGACGACGTCATCGCCGCCGCGAAGGGCGGGGAGCTGACCCGGGCCCTGATCGCCAAAGGCATGGTGCCAGGGTGCTCCCCCGTCGGCTGGAGCAGCTTTGGGGGAGATGAATTCGCGCGGACCATCGCGGTGGGCTGGGTCCTCGGGGACCTCAGGCCGCTTCCCGGCACCTTGCCGGCAGGTTTGCGCCACGAGGTCGACGCCGAGACCCGCCCGGTGTGGAAGGAACTCAAGGCGCTGCCGCGGGCCGAGCAGCTCTCGCGGATCAACGCGATGCGCACCGCCGCGCTCTCCTGCGAGGGCGACGCGTTCGACGCGCTGAACGGCGGTGCGTCCCGGTGAGATGGCTGACGCTGTACGCGCGCTCGCGTCGGGTACCCGCGTCGCTCGCCGTGGTGGTGATCAGCGCGGTGGCGGTGTGGGCACTTGCCCGGGACGGCAGCGGGGGGCCCGGTGATCCGCGGCTGTCCGTGCTCGTCCTCGCTACGGGGGCGATGGCGGCCTCGATCGGGCTCAGCGGGCAGGACCTCGCGCTGGACCGGACGGCCGCGATCCGCTGGGTGCCCCGCAGAGCGGCACACGTGCTGCTCTGCGGGGCGGTCGTCGGCACGGTGCTGCTGACCGTGCAGGCGATGGGCGAGGACATGGCCACCACCCCGTTCGTCGTCCGGGACAGCGCGGGCCTGATGGGACTGGTCGCCCTGGGCGCGGCGCTCTCGGGCGGCCAGTACGCCTGGACGCTGCCGTTCGCCTGGCTCTCGTTCTCGTTCCTCGCCCCGCCCCCGACGAGTGCGCCGATGCAGGTGGCGAGCTGGATGCTGCTGCCGCCCGGCACGGCAGCGGGCACCTGGACGGCCCTGGTCCTCGCGGTGGCCGGCACCGCGGCCTACGCCGTCGCGGGCCCCAGACGGTGACGACCGCGAGAAGGCGCCGGGGCATCGGTGCCGTGATCGGGCTGACTCAGCCAAGCGACTACGAGGTAACAACGAGCGCACAACAGGTGGGTGACGACACTGCGGCCAGACGCCGCTCGCCCCCTACCATCCGGGGGCAGGGGCCCCACGCGCACCCCGGGCAGGGGCTGAGCATGTGGTCGACCACTTCACATCCGGTGTTCCGGCGCTTCGTCGGCGCCGTCGCGGTCGGTGTGGCCCTGACCGCAACCTCAGGATGCACCGTTCCCCCCGACGCGGTCGCCGGCATCTCCGTGACCGCCGACGGCCATCTGCTCGGCGTCATGATGGTCTGCGGACATCGGATCGATGGCGCGACCCTCCACGTGGACGGCGACGACGCCAACAAGCAGGTGACGGTCGGTTCGTGGACCGCCGACCGCCCCCTCACACCGGGTCTCGCCACCTGGCCCCTTGACTCTCCTGCTGCCGGCTGGACCACAACCAGATCCCTCGCTCCGCTCACCGCCAAGACCACTTACGCGCTCTACGGGTGGACCAAGGACAACTCGTGGTCAGCGAACAGCATCTCCTTCACCCTGGCCGACCGGGACCGGCTCACCCCGGGAACGGTGCGCTACAACAGCATCTCGGACAACGGCGACGAATCCGCGATCACCGTCTCCGTAGCAGAATTCAAAGCCAAGGCCTGCCGGAACATGTAACGCTACGGCGCCTCCGACCAGGTCGAGGCGTCATCAGTGATGTGGTGCCGGACCGGATCGAGCCGGATGCCTGCCGATGCGGTCCGCGGGCGACGGTCGGCCGACCACCACCGTCCCTTCAAGGCGACCGCGTCACAATATCGCGCGCCTGACGGTCAGCGAGGTCCCGGCCACCGGGCTGAAGTACCACGGCAACCACATCAGCCTCGGGCAGTGGGACGCAATCTTCCGGATGGTGGACGGGGACGTCCGAGCGAAGTCCTGGTACCTGGGCGGCCGGACCGCCGCGTGGCTCAAGTCGGGCGTGTTCAAGGGGGGCCGGGTGGGGCATCGCCCGCCCGACCTTCGGCACGCCGAAGCGCAAGCGCCGCTCGGCCACCGCGCCTGACCCGCTTCTTGCCGTTACAGGTCCTTGCGCATGGACATCGACGACACTTCGTAGCCACCGTGGCGGTACATTGCGATGGCCGCCTCGTTGCCACCGATGACATCCAAGGCGAGCGCTGTCTTGCCCTCGCGGGCGACGAGCTCCTCGGCGGCTGCGAGGATGGCGGATCCGTATCCACGGCGTCGAAACGGCTCGAAGACGTTGATGTCGTACAGCCACGCGGAGCTGGTGGTGCCCGACGCCTGGCCCGGATCCGGACCGATCCACGCGTTCCCCACCACCTCGCCCGATCCGTTCTCCGCCACCACGAGATGATGACCGGCCGTGTCGGGGCCGTCAGGGAGGAACTTGGCCGTGCCGGACCGGACTCGTTCTCGCGCCAGCTCCTCCGGCATGAACTCGCTGAGCGCACGAGCCGCCTCTGCTTCACGGTGCTCAGTCGCCGCGTGATACTCCGCGGGTGTCATTTTCCGCAAGGCCACCTGCTGCATATCCATGCCGCCATCTTCAACCGGTCACTCGTAGCAGCGCTACGGGATTCCAAGCCCGCTGGCTCCGCCACCATGCTCGGCCGCCACACCAACGACTCGACCCACAAGTTTGGACAACTGCTCCCTTGCGGGCCAGGTCGCGGGTCTGCTCCAGCACTTCTCGGCCCAGGCCGCGCGGCGCCGGTGGTCCCGGGTGAACGGCGACTGTGCAAGGCGTCGTTCGAGTCGGGTGTTGTGTGCGGAGAGTCGCCCTTGCGGGCCGTGAGGTTCGCGTTCCCCGCTCCCCCGCCCTCCGGACGGGTGACGCGCGGGCTCGGGCTCGGCGGACAGCGCGCCCCCCGCAGCCACCGCGTGGAGAAGGGGGACCTGTACACGCGACCGCCCCAGGCAGGCGGGGCAAGCCGCCGTCCGGGACGGCTCGCCCGGCTCCGGCCCAGCTCCTGGGCGGCTGCGGCGCCTGATCCAGTACGACGCCCACCACGCCACCACTGACCCGGCCCGGCGCCGGCTCAACGAGCGGGCCCGGCTCGCGGGCCGGCGCATCGATTTGTGCGCACTGCACAGTTGTCCCGGCGACACCGGTCCATCCGCCCAATGACCGGTGCCGCCGAGGCGCTTACCTTCAGCGGAATGTTCCGTTCCCAGCCCGGGAGACGCCATGGAATCCACCGCTGAGCACCACGACGACTTCGCCCTGAGCCGGGTGCCCGCCGGCCACAGGTACCACTGGTTCTCCATCGCCGTACAGCGCTTCGGAATGCTGAGCTCGCTCGCCAGCTTCCTGATCGGCGCCACCCTCGGCTTCGGAATGGACTTCTGGAACGCGGTCCTCGCCATCACCTTCGGCGCGGTCGTCCTGGAGATCGTCACGATCTTCACCGGTATCGCCGGACAGCGCGAAGGACTGTCCACCTCCGTCCTGGCCCGCTGGACCGGCTTCGGCCGGGCCGGGTCCTCCCTGATCGGCCTGGCCATCAGCATCTCGGCGCTCGGCTGGTTCGGCATCCAGAACGCCGTCTCCGCGCAGGGCCTGGTCAGCCTGATCGGCGTGCTGCCGCTGTGGGCGTGGGCCCTGATCTTCGGCCTCGCCGTCACCGGCATCGTGATGCTCGGCATCGGCTCCATGGCCTGGACCGCCTACATCGCCGTGCCCGCGTTCCTGGCCCTGGCCGGCTGGTCCATCATCAGCGAGCTGTCCAGACACGACCTCGGCGACCTCCTCCACGCGGCGCCGGCCGGGCCACAGCTGAGCCTGCTGCAGGGCACCTCGATCGTGGCCGGCGGTTTCATCGTCGGCGCCGTGATCACCCCGGACATGAGCCGGTTCAACCGCACCTCCGGGGACGTGGTCAAGCAGACCGTCGTCGGCATATCCCTGGGCGAGTACGTCATCGGCCTGATCGGCGTCCTGCTCGCGCTGGCCCTGCGCACCAACGACGTCGTCGCCATCGTCACCTCGACGTCCGGCTTCCTCGGCACCCTGGTGATCATCGCCGCCACCCTCAAGATCAACGACTGGAACCTGTACGCCGCCTCCCTGGGCATCGTGAACTTCGTCGACCAGGTCTTCGGACGGCGCGTCCACCGCACCCTGGTCACCCTCGTCGTCGGCGTCCTGGGCTCCGTGCTCGGCGCGGTCGGCATCCTCGACCGCTTCACCGACTTCCTGGTGCTGCTCGGCGTCGTCTTCCCGCCCATCGCGGGCATCATGGTCGCCGAGTACTTCATCGGCCGGGTCTGGCGCCCCGAGCTGGACGCCTCGCGCGAGCGCGGCACACTCCCGGACACCGCGCCGACCTGGGTCCCCGCCGCCCTGGTGGTGTGGACCTGCGCCTCCCTCTTCGGCCACTTCGTCGACTGGGGCCTGCCCTCCGTCAACTCCGTCGTCGTCGCGATGCTCCTCTACACGGCCGCGGCCCGGCTCGGCCTGGTCCGGGGCGTCGGCCGGTCCGCCACCCACCCGACCCCCACCACCACTGAGGCGACGGCGGCCAAGAGCCGCGCGTCGGCCGAGTGAAGCCGAGTGAAAGAGAACGACACACCATGCTGAGACTGGGAATCGACGTCGGAGGCACCAACACCGACGCCGTCCTCATCGACGGAAACCGCGTCCTGGCCGCCACCAAGGCGTCCACCAGCCCGGACGTCACCACCGGCATCGTCACCGCGATAGCCGGTCTCAAGGAGGCCTCGGACTTCGCCCCCGCCTCCGTCGCCGCGGTGATGATCGGCACCACCCACTTCATCAACGCCCTCGTCGAGGGCGACCGGCTGGCCCCCACCGCCGCCATCCGCTTCGGACTGCCCGCGACCAGCGCCCTGCCGCCCCTGGTGGACTGGCCCGACCGGCTGCGCACGGCCATCGGCGAGCACAGCTACCTGTGCCACGGCGGCCACGAGTACGACGGCGCCCGGATCGCCGATTTCGACGAACGGGAGTTCCGCGCCGTACTGGAACAGGCGGCCCGGGCCGGCGCCCGCTCCTTCGCCATCTCCTCGGTGTTCTCACCGGTCAACGCCGAGTTCGAGCAGCGCGCCGCCGAGATCATCGCCGAGGAGTTGCCCGGCTGCCCCATCAGCCTGTCCCACGAGATCGGACGGATGGGCCTGCTCGGCCGGGAGAACGCCACCGTCATCAACGCGGCCCTGCGCGAACTGGCCGAACACGTCACCGCCGGACTCACCCGGACCGTGACCGCCGCGGGCATCAGTGCCCCCCTGTTCCTCAGCCAGAACGACGGCACGCTGATGGACGTCGACTACGCCCGCCGCTACCCGGTGGCCACCTTCGCCTCCGGCCCCACCAACTCCATGCGCGGCGCGGCCTTCCTCTCCCGGCAGACGGACTGCGCGGTGATGGACGTCGGCGGCACCACCACCGACGTCGGCATCCTGCAGAACGGCTTCCCGCGCGAGGCGTCCACCGACGTCGCCGTCGCCGAGGTGCAGACCAACTTCCGGATGCCCGACGTGCTGTCCGTGGGCATCGGCGGCGGCAGCCACGTCACCCGGGACGGCGGGCCGCGGGTGGGCCCGAAGAGCGTCGGCTCCCGGCTCACCGAGCGGGCCCTCGTCTTCGGCGGCGACCAGCTCACCGCCACCGACCTGGCCGTGGCCGCCGGACTCGCCGACATCGGCGACGCCGGGCGGGTCGCCCACGTGGACAAGGACCTCGTCCGCGCGGGCCTCGACCACATCGCCGACCGGATGACCGAGGTCGTCGACCGGATGCGGATCTCCGCCGAGCCCGTCCCCGTGGTGGCGGTCGGCGGCGGCAGCATCCTGGTGCCCGACCGGCTCGCCGGCGCCTCCACCGTCGTCCGCCCCGAGCACTACGCCGTGGCCAACGCGATCGGCGCGGCCATCGCCGAGGTCGGCGGCGAGGTCGACCGGGTCTTCTCGGTGCAGCCCGGCCGACGCGACGCCGTCCTGGACGAGGCCCGGCAGGAAGCCGTCGACCGGGCCGTCGCGGCCGGGGCCCGCCCCGGCTCCGTGCGGGTCGTCGACATCGAAGAAGTGCCGCTCGCCTACCTGCCCGGGAACGCCACCCGGATCCGCGTCAAGGCCGTCGGCGAACTCAGCCTGGGAGACCTGGGAGACAACGATGCGTGAGATCACAGTCAACGACCTGCCGGACATGGCGCGCGGCGCCGCCGTACTCGGCACCGGCGGAGGCGGCGACCCCTACATCGGCCGGCTGCTCGCGCAGCAGTCGATCCGCCGCAACGGCCCGGTCTCCCTCGTCGGCGCCGACGAACTGCCCGACGACGCCGTGGTCATCCCCACCGCGTTCATGGGGGCCCCGACGGTCATGCTGGAGAAGCTGCCGGCGGGCAGCGAACTCACCGCGGCGCTGAAGGCCCTGGAGAACCTCATCGGCAAGCGGGCCACCCACACCGTCTCCATCGAGGCGGGCGGGCTCAACTCGATGATCCCGTTCTCCGCCGCGGCCGAACTCGGCCTGCCCCTGGTCGACGCCGACGGCATGGGCCGCGCCTTCCCCGAACTGCAGATGCTGCTACCCACCCTGGGAGGCGTCTCGGCCACCCCGATGGCCCTGGCCGACGAGCGCGGCAACAACGTCAGCCTGCGCACCCTGGACAACTCCTGGGCGGAGCGCTTCGCCCGCTCGGCCACGATCGAGATGGGCTGCAGCGCGGCGGTCAGCCTCTACGTGCTGACCGGCAAGCAGGTCAAGGAACTCATGGTGCACGGCACCATCACGCTGTGCCAGCGCATCGGCGCCGCCATCCGCGAGGCTCACGAGAGCCACGCCGACCCGGTCGCCGCGGCGGCCGGCGTACTCGGCGGACGCCGGGTCTTCCAGGGCAAGCTCGTCGACGTGCGGCGCACCACCGAGGGCGGCTTCGCCCGGGGCGACGCCGCCCTCGAAGGGCTGGGCCCCGACCTCGGCGAACGCATGGACGTCTCGTTCCAGAACGAGAACCTGGTCGCCGAGCGCGACGGCGAGGTCGTCGCCAGCGTCCCCGACCTCATCTGCCTGCTCGACACCGACACCGGTGAGCCGGTGACCACCGAGACCCTCCGCTACGGTCTGCGGGTCAGCGTCGTCGTCGCGCCCTGCGACCCGCGTTGGCGCACCCCGGAGGGACTGGCCCTGGTCGGACCCGGCTACTTCGGGTACGACCACACCTACGTACCGGTGTGACCGTCCGCACCGCGCACCCATGAGCCGGTCCGCCATCTGCGATCATCGGCTCATGACGCGTTTCGGGCCCGATGTGCTCCGCAGTATCGCCGCGGAGCACATCGACGCCTTGGCCGCGGGCGCGACCCTGCTCGGCTCGGGCGGCGGCGGGGACGTCTCCCTGGGCAGCCACCTGCTGCGCCACGCCCTGGCACCCGCCGGGCGCCGGGTGCAGGTGGTGCCCGCCGCCGGCCTCCCGCCCACCGGCCTGGTCGTGCACGCCGGCGTCGTGGGCGCCCCCGACGTGCTCGCCGAACGGCTCCTGTCGCCCGGCGATCTCGCACGCGCCGTCGAGGCCGTGGTCGGCCACCTCGGCGGCGATCTCGCCGCGGTCGGCGTGATCGAGATCGGCGGGCTGAACGCGGTGGCCGCCGTGCTCGCCGCGGCCCACCTCGGAGTGCCGGTCGTCGACGGCGACCTCATGGGCCGGGCCTTCCCCCGAATCAACCAGACCACGGCCGCCGTCGCCGGCCACCCGGCCGCCCCGCTCGCCCTGGTCGGCCCCGCCGCCGACACCGTGATCGTCCCGACCGCCTCCGCGGCCATGGCCGAAGCCCTCATCCGGGGCTGCGCAGCCACCATGGGCGGCGCGGCCTCGCTGGCGATGTACCCGGTCACGGCCGCCGTGCTCGCGGCCCGGGGCATCCGCTCCAGCCTCAGCGCCTGCCACGCTCTCGGCACCGCCTTCCTCACCCGCGACCCGGCTGCGGGCGCCCGCGACCTGGCCGCCCGGCTCGGCGCCCGGCTGCTGTTCGAGGGCCGGATCGACGAGATCCGCCCCCAGCTCGCCGGCTCGCCCGGCTGCGTCACCCTCACGGCCCCGGACGGCGGCGCGACGGCCCGCCTGGACTACCACGAGGAGTTCCTCGCCGTCACCCTCGACGGCGTCACCGTCGCCTGCACCCCGGGCATCATCGTCGCCCTCGCCGCCGGCAACTGCGCCCCGCTGCGCGCCGACCAGATCCGGCTGGGCCAGTCCCTGGCCCTGCTCGGTCTGCCCGCCCTGCACACCTGGCCGCCCGGGACGGCCGACCTGGTCGGCCCGCCCGCCTTCGGCCTCGACCTCGAAGCGGTGACCGTATGACCGGCCGGCCCCGGGTCGCAGACCTGCTGCACGATCCCGTCCTCGACGGCGTACGGACCGTCGCCGGCGCGGCCGGCACCGAGCGGGTCGTGGAGGACGTGCGCTGGTACGACGGCGACTTCGACGGCATCGAGGGCCATCTGCTGTTGTGCGGCGAGGCCGACGTGACACCCCTGTACCGGCTCGACGCGCTGGTCCGGCGGGCCCAGGAGGCCGGCGCCGCCGCCCTCCTCGTCATCGCCGGCCCGGCACAGCCGCTGCTGTCGAGCGTCCGACTGGCCGACCGGCTCAGGATCCCCGTGCTCTGGCTGCGGGTGGACCACCCGGTCCGCCTGGTGCAGGAGCTGACCGCCCGGGTCCGCGCCCCGGAGCAGGACCGTGCCCGGACCGTGGAACGGCTGCTGCGCCAGCTCGGCACCAAGCGCACCGGACAGGACATCCTGGCCGGTGCCGAGACGGTCCTCGCCACCCGGCTGTCCCTGGTGACCGCTGAGGGCGACGCCGTCCTCGGCGACCCGGTCCCGTTGGACCCCGGGCTCCGCCTGGAGCGGTCGGTGCCGCAGCGCGGCGACCATGTTCTGGTCCACCCGGTCCTCGACCCGGACGTGCACCGGGTGGCCGCCTGGCTGGCCTGCCCCTACGAGCGCGCCGCCGCAGCACGGCTGGACACGCTCGCCATCGGACTGGCCATGACCGAGCCGTTCGTGCGCTCCTGGCTGTCCGCGCAGCGCGCGCAGGCCGCCCGGGACTCCGTCTTCCAGGCCCAGCTCCTTTCGGAGATCCTCACCGGACGGGACTCGGTGAGCCGCGACGTCGTCGAGGGCGCGGTCTCGCTCGGCTGGCAGCTCCAGTCCTGGCACGTCGGACTGCACCTGGTCTCCGACAAGCCCGGCCGGCCCGGTGCCCGCAACCCACTCGTCGAGCAGTTCCGCACCGGCCTGGCCCGGCACGGGGTGCCGCTGGTCGGCGCCGTCAACCGGGGCAACGGCTGGGCCCTGTGGACCAGCACCGACACCGAACCCGCGCCCGAGGACGCCCGCGCGACGCTGCGCGCGGTCCGCCGGGTGATCGCCTCCCTGCCCCGCGACCGTGATCTGGCCGCGGGCATCGGACGGCCGCACTGCGGCCCGGGCGGCCTGGCCGAGACCCTCACCGAGGCCCGGGACGCCGCGGAACTCGCGCGCAGCCACGACTACCGGCCCGCCGTCGAACACTCCGACGAACTGGGCGTCGCCCGGCTGCTGGCCACCTGGCAGCGCTCGGAGGTCACCCGGGCCTTCGCCGACACCTCGCTCGCCCCGCTGCTCGACCCCGCACACACCCACCTGCTGACCACCCTGCGGGCCTACCTGGAGAGCGGCGGCTCCGTCGTCCTCACCGCCCAGGCCCTCAGTGTGCACCGCAACACGGTGACCGCCCGTGTCCAGCAGGTCCGCGAACGCCTCGGCGTCGACCTGGACGACCCAAGCCAGCGGCTCGCGCTCCAGGTCGCCTGCCGCGCCCTCGGCGTCTGACGGCCGTCTTCCGACACGGCGCTGTGCACAGGACGCGGGGGCCAGCAGGGCATCCTGCACATTCCCCGATGTTCCCCGTCTGCCTAGTCTCCCCCTGACCAAGGGCTGTCCCGTAACCTCCGCGGGTGCGCGACGCCGCGGATTACGGGACAGCCCTTACCCGCTACCGAAGGAGACGAGATGCGCATTCGGGTCATCCTCCCCGTGATCGGCGATGCCCTGATCGAACACGTCCGCACGGAGGTGACCGGCTGGGCCGCCGCCGGCACCGAGGTCGACGTGGTGTCGCTGGAGCGGGGCACCGCCAGCATCGAGTCGGAGTACGACGAGGCCCTGGCCGGGCCCGGCATCCTCCAGCGGGTGGAGGAGGCCGCGGCGGAAGGCGTCGACGGCGTGTTCATCACCTGCTTCGGCGACCCCGGGGTGCACGCGGCTCGCGAGATCATCGACGCCCCCGTGGTCGGCGGCTTCGAGCCCGCCATGCTCACCGCGCTCAGCCTCGGCGAGACCGTCGGCATCGTCACCGTGCTGCCCAACGTGCTGCCGATGCTCCGCTCGCTGGGCCGCCGCTACGGCATCGAGGGGCGGATCGGCGCCATCCGCGTCGTCGACCTGCCGGTGCTCGGCCTGGAGGACCGCCAGGTGCTGCTCGACCGCCTCTTCGAGCAGGCGTCCGACGCGGTTGCCAAGGGCGAGGCGGACGTCATCGTGCTCGGCTGCACCGGGATGCTGGGCGTCGCCGCCGAACTCCGCGACCGCCTGGCCGCAGCCGGCCACGCCGTCCCCGTGGTCGACCCGACCGGCGCCGCCGTCACCTGGCTGGAGAGCTGCGTCCGCCTGGGCGTCACCCCGAGCCGCACCACGTACATGCCGCCGCCCGCCAAGACCCGCTCCGCATGAGGAACACGCGTGACACGGCCGGGTTCGCGGCGCGGCTGCGGGCCGCGAACCCGGGCCCGAGCATGCTGCGCGGCCTGTGGCTGACCTTTCTCGGCCCCTTCGGACTGGAGGTGTCCGCCACGGCCGCCGTGCAGTGGATCGGCGTCGACCTCCAGCACGGCGACCTCACCGAGGCCGACGTCGTCCCGCTGCTGCGGGCGAGCCGCGTGCCCGTCCTCGTACGCCTCGCCTCCCACGACCCCGCCGGCCTCGCCCGCGTGCTCGACAGCGGCGCCGACGGGGTGATCGTCCCGGCGGTGGAGTCGGCCGCCGAGGCCGAGGCCCTGGTCCGGGCCGCGTATCCGCCCCCGCGCGGCCGACGCAGTACGGGCCTGTCCCGCGCCGGGGCTGTGGGGTCCGGTACGCAGCCGCTGCTGCTGCCCATGATCGAGACGGCCGCCGGGCTTGACGCCGTGGACGCGATCGCCGCGACCGAGGGCGTCGACGGCCTCTTCGTCGGCCCCTACGACCTCGCCCTCTCCCTGGGCGCCTCCTCTGTGACCGCGGACCCGGTCCTTGCGGCCGTCCGGCACGTTGCCGCCACCGTCGGGCGGCACGGCCGGCTCACCGGCGTCTTCGCGGGCGACGCGGGCCTCGCGGCCCGGCTCCCGCCGGTCGACCTGCTGGCCGTGGACACGGACGCCGGCGCCCTGCGCGCCGGACTGGCCGCCCTCTTCGGGGACACCGCGCCTCCCCCGTAGGCGTTCCCATCGTCGGCCGCCGCTCGGCGAGGCGGGTACGCCGGGGCCGCCTCCTCGCGGCACAGCTTGCGCGGACTGTCCTCAAGGGCCCGGCCGGTCAGCACGATCCGCGTCCCGCGGTCCACCGCAGGAACCATGCGGCGGGTCGTCCGGCACATGCTGCTGCGGCACGGCCGGGCGGTCCGGTCGATCAAGCGCCCCGGCCGTCGCCCTGCCGTATGCCTGCCAACTCCGCTTTGTGGTCCCGGAGTTAGCAGGCCGGGCGGGCGCCCGCCTCTCCCGCGTGCCGGCCTGCGCGATCTCCCGCTCGACCGCTGCCGCGCATGCCGGCTACCGCGCCAGAAAAGCCCCGTCCACGGGAACGTAGGCGCCGTTGATGAAGGAGGCGCCGTCGCTCGCAAGGAACGCCGCAGCCCTCGCGACCTCGTCCGGGTCGCCCATGCGCCCGGCCGGCTGTTGGGCATCGAGGTTCGCCCGCGCCTCGGGTGCGAGAGCAGCCTCCAGGCCGGTGCGGATGAAGGCGGGGCCGATGGTGACGGCGCGGATCCCCTTGGCGGCGTACTCGAGGGCGATCTGCTTGGTGATGCCGTCCACGCCGTGTTTGGCGGCTGTGTAAGGGGTCAGGCCCGGGAATGCCACTTTACTGAGGATGCTTCCCATGTTGACGATGGTCCCGCCACCGCCGGCGAGCATCGCGGGGATCTGATGAATGACGCCGAGGAAGACCCCGGTCAGGTCGACGTTGATCACGCGGTGCCAGAGTTCGGGCGTGGTCTGCGCCAGCGGTGTCATCGGCGGTGCGACGCCCGCGTTGTTGCAGGCGATGTCCAGGCCGCCCCAGGCCGAGACGACCGCGTCGACCAGGGCCGTCTGGTCCGGCTCGGCGGTGACGTCGGTGTGGACGAAGAACGCCTCGCCACCGAGATCGCCGATCAGTTCGACGGTTTCCCCGCCGGCCGAGTCGTCGATGTCGGCGACGGCCACCCGGGCCCCTTCCGCCGCGTAGGCCAAAGCGATCGCGCGTCCGATCCCGCGACCCGCTCCTGTGACGAGTGCTCTCTTGCCTTCGAGGATCATTCGCTGCCTTCCGTCCGACGCGCGGTGCGCGTCACGCTTGCGGGGGTCGTGACTTCGGGGCTCGTGCCGCCTGCCGCCGGACCGCGACAGCCGTCGGCGTCCGGCGGCGATTCAGCCGGGACGGCGCTGCGCAGCCGGTCGGCGGCTTCGGCGGCGGCGTCGCTGAGCGCGGCGAGGCATGCGTCGATGTGGTCGCGGGTGAAGCGGGTGGAGGGGATGGCGACGGTAATCGCGGCGACGGGTTGTCCGAGCACACCGTTGATGGCCATCCCGATGCCGCTCACCCCCTGTTCGGTCTCCTCGTGGTTGCGGCCGTAGCCCTGCTGCCGTACTCGGACCAGTTGCCGCTTCAGTGTGCCCAGGTCGATCAACTTGGCGGTGGGCCAGGGCGGTAGACCCGTCTGGTAGAGACGGTCGAGGTCGGCGTTGCTCATAGCCGCGAGGATGGCTTTGCCGCCGGCCGAGCAGTGGGCGGGCATCTTCTCGCCGGTCCGGACACCGACACGCAGGGGGAGCTCGCTCTCGATGCCGTCGACGAAACGGATGCTGCGCCGTTCGAGCACCATGAGCTGGACGGTCTCACTCGTCCGCTCGTGCAGCGTCTCGAGGGAGGTGTGTGCCAGGGCCCGCAGACCGCCGACTGTCAGGGGCCGCGCCGACGCGGGTACGAGGGCGGGCCCGAGGCGGTAGCGACGGTCGCGTCCTTGGACCGCGTAGCCGCGGTACACCAGGGACGAGAGCAGGCGGTAGGCGGTGGACACGACGACGCCCAGCCGCTGGGCGGCGTCGGTGGCGCTGAGCTCGGTGCCGTCGTGGAGGATGGTCAGCAACTGCAGCGCGCGATCGACCGACTCGATCGGCGGCGGGCCGGGCGGCTCGCTCATCACGTCCCCCCGAGCCCGAGGAGCCGCACGGCGTTCCCCTTGAGGATCTTTTGCCGGACCGGCTCAGGAATCTCCAGCTTGTCGAAGTCCGAACGCCACCGGTCGGGCATGAGCACCGGCAGGTCGGAGCCGAAGAGCACCTTGTCCTGCAGCAGCGTTCTCGCCTGCCGGACCAGCTGGGACGGGAAGTACTTCGGCGACCAGCCCGACAGGTCGAGGTAGACGTTGCCCTTGTGCGTGGCCATCGAGATGGACGAGTCGACCCAGGGAACCGACGGGTGCGCGAGCACGATGTCGAGCCGCGGGAAGTCGGCGGCGACGTCGTCGACCAGCATCGGGTCGGAGTATCGGAGCTTGATGCCCCTTCCCCCGGGCAGGCCGGCGCCGATGCCGGTCTGCCCGGTGTGGAAGAGGGCGATGACGCCGAGTTCCTCAAGCGCTTCCCACAACGGATAGTGGGCCCGGCTGGACGGGTCGAAGGCCTGCAGGCTGGGGTGGAACTTGAACCCCCGCACGCCGTACTTCTCGACCAGGCGCCGTGCCCTCTTCACTGCCTCGGTCCCGTGGTTGGGGTCGACGGAGCCGAAGGGGATGAGTACGTCGGCGTGGTCGGTACAGGCCTCGGCGATCTCCTCGCTGGACAGCGCGGGCCGGCCGAGGAAGGTGCTGGCGTCGACGGTGAAGACGACCGCGGCCATCCGGCGCTCGCGGTAGAGGGCCGCGATCTGCTCCAGCGTCGGGGTGCGCTCCTGGTCGCCGCGGAAGTATTTGGCGGAGGCGTCCAGCAGCTCCTGGTCGAGGGCGAAGTGGCCGTGGCCGTCGGTCTCGATGTGGGCGTGGATGTCGAGCGCCGTGATGGCGTCGATGTCGATGCGCGGCTCGTACCTGGTCACCGGCCCGCTCCCATCGTCGCGAAGAACACCAGCGCGCCGGCGTCGTCGACGGCGTCGGGGTCGAGCACCGCCTCGGCCGGTCTGCCGCTCAGGATCCGCTTGATCGGCAGCTCCAGCTTCTTGCCGGTCCGGGTGTGCGGGATGGCCGGGGCTGCCACGACCTGGTCGGGCGTGTGCCGCGGCGAGAGCTGTGTGCGGATCGCGCTGCGGATGCGACCCAGAAGCGCGCCGTCGAGGACCGCCCCGGGAGCGAGGGTGACGAACAGGATCAGCTCGCCCGCACCGCCGTCGGGGCCTTCCAGGTGCACGACCAGGCTGTCGGCTATTTCGGGCATCCCCTCCACGACCCGGTAGTACTCCGCCGTCCCGAGGCGCACGCCCCCGCGGTTCAGGGTCGCGTCGGAGCGGCCGGTGATGACGCAGCTGCCGGCCTCGCTGAAGCGGATCCAGTCGCCGTGGCGCCACACGCCGGGATAGACGTCGAAGTACGCCGCACGGTAGCCACTGCCGTCGGCATCGCCCCAGAAGGCGACCGGCATCGACGGCATCGGCGCGGTGATGACCAGCTCGCCGAGCTCGCCCACGACCGGCTTCCCGTGCTCGTCGAACGCGTAGGCCTCCACCCCGAGGCTGCGGCCCGACATCTCCCCGAGCCAGACCGGTTCGAGCGGGCTGCCCTGCACGATCCCGGAGCAGACGTCGGTGCCACCGCTGCCGACGTTGAGGAGTACGCCGTCGCCGAACTGCTCGTGCACGTACTGGTACCCCTCCGGCGGCAGCGGGCTGCCGACGACGCCGAGCTGGTGGAGCGTGCTGAGGTCGAACTCCTTGGCCGGGTGCAGGCCCTCGCGGCGGCACTGCATGAGCAGGCCGGCGCTGACGCCCATCACGGTCGGCCGCGTCCGCTCGGCCAGCCGCCACTGCATGGTCACGTCGGGGTAGGCGATGTTGCCGTCGATCATCACGATGCCGGCGCGCACCAGCAGCGTCGAGACGAGCGCGTTCCACATCATCCACGCGGTCGTCGTGAACCACAGCAGCCGGTCGCCGGTGCCGAGGTCCCAGTGCAGGGCGTGGTTCTTCAGGTGCTCCAGCAACAGACCGCCGTGACCGTGCACGATGGGCTTGGGCTGGCCGGTCGTGCCGGAGGTGAACAGCACCGAGACCGGGTGGTCGAACGGGACCGCCTCGAAGGCCATCGGCTCCGACGGATCGACCGGCCGGCTGAGCAACTCCTCCCAGGTCACCGCTTCCTCGATCGTCTGGTCCAGGTAGGGCACGTGCACGACGTGCTCGACCGAGGGCAGCCCGGCGCGGATCGCCTGCACCTCGGCGACCCGCTCGACGCGCTTGTCGCCGTACATGTAGCCGTCGACGACGAGGAGCACCTTCGGCTCGATCTGTCCGAACCGGTCCAGCACCCCGGCGGCGCCGAACTCGGGGGCGCAACTGGCCCAGATCGCGCCCAGGCTGACAGTGGCCAGGTAGGCGATCATCGTCTCCGGGATGTTGGGCAGGTACGCCGCGACCCGGTCGCCGCGCCGGACACCGAGTGCCTTCAGGCCGGCCTGGGCCCGCTGGACCTGCTCGCGCAGCTGGCCGAAGGTGAGCTCCCTCTCGGCACGGGTCTGGGAGACGGCGATGACCGCCACCTGGTCGTCGAGGTCATGGTGGCGCAGCATGTGCTCGGCCAGGTTGAGGGTGGCGCCCTCGAACCACTTGGCACCCGGCATCTCCCGCGAGGAGAGCACCTGCTCGTACGGTGTGTGCGAGGTGACCTCGAAGTAGTCCCAGATGCTGACCCAGAATGCCTCAAGGTCGGTCACCGACCACTCCCACAGCTCGCTGTACGTCGCGAAGGCGAGCCCGCGCTCACACTTGAGCCAGTCGAGATAGCGGCCGATCTGGGAATGTTCGCGGATGTCGGCGGGCGGCTCGGAGAGCAGCCCGGGCCGGGCCGGGTGCGCGAGCGTCGCGTTCTCAGCCGTGGTCATGGCCGGCCTCCTCATGGGAGTGTCCCGGCACAGCCGAAGGGCTGGTGGAGTGCGTGGCGGCAGCCGAACTGATGCTGCCGGTGATCCAGGACATCAGGCCTGCTCCCTGCTCGTACTTCGGGGCGCGCTGCTTGCTGCTCCACACCGTCTCGGGGCGGCACTGCAGGAGCAGCAGGTTCTGCCCGTCGGGGAGGTCCTCGTCGACGGCGAACTCGATGTCCTGCGGGGCCTGCTGCTGCTTCTCGACGGTCTTGGCCAGCGCCGCCAGGGCGAGCACCTCCTCGTCGCGCAGGCAGAACTCCCGCTGGCGCGGTTCCTCCACCGGGACCGCGCCGGCACCGTCGCGGTATTCGACACGCTTGGCACCGAGCACCTTTTCCTGCAGGCCGAGACCGACCTTGCTGACGATGAAGCGGTCGGGGGTGACCTCGCCGCCGACGACGGCCAGGCCGAGGCCCCAGCTGGATTCCAGCACGATGCGGGAGCGATCGCCCGTGATCGGATCGAGGGTGAACATCACGCCGGCGGCTCGGGCACGGACCACCTTCTGGACGACCACGGCCATCTCGACACCGGCCAGGTCGATGCCGCGTTCGAGTGCGTAGTGCAGCACGCGGCCCGCGAACACGCTGGTGTAGCACCGGTGAACGTGGGCCAGGACGTCGTGGACGCCGGTGATGTCGACCCAGGTCTCGAACTCGCCGGCGAAGCTGTCGGCGGCGGAGTCCTCGGCGGTGGCGCTGGAACGTACGGCGACCGCCAGGTCGGGCACGCCGAGTTGGTCGCAGAGGGTGCGGTAGGCCGCCGCGATCTCGCTCACGAGGCGCTCGGGCAGCGGCTGGGCGGCGAGCAGATCCTCCAGTTCGGCGGAGACCCGCTCCACCGAGGCGGCATCGTGCAGGTCGACCCGGGCGACCAGAGCGGTGAGCCGCTCGCGCAGGTTTCCGGCGGCGAGGAACTCCCGGTAGGCGTTGGCGGAGACCACGAACCCCGGCGGGACCGGCAGCCCCGCCTGGGTCATCTCCGCCAGGCCCTTGCCCTTGCCTCCGACTGCGCGGGCGTCGAGACAGCCCTCGTCGGAAAATGGCAGGACGAAGGTGCTGCGGGTCATGACGGGCGCGCTCACTGGGTGTCCTCCAGTACGGTCACGGTGCCGGCGTTGCCGTCGACGCGAACGCGCTGGCCGGTCTTGAGGTTGGCGGTGGCAAAGCCTGTGCCGACCACGGCCGGGACGCCGTATTCGCGGCAGACGATGGCGGCGTGGCTCATCATGCCGCCGATGTCGGTGATGACTCCGGTGACCACCGAGAAGGCGGCTGCCCATGACGGGGCGGTGATCGGGGCGACCAGGATCTCGCCCGGCTGCAGCAGTGCGAGGTCCTTCTCGGTGCGCAGCACCCGGACCGGGCCCTCGACGACGCCGGGGCCACCGGGGATGCCGGTCAGGGTCGAGCCGGACCCGCTCGACGCGCCCAGCCACTCCTTGACTCGGTCCGTGGTCACGCCGTAGTTCATGACCGCGAACGGGTCGGTGACCTCCTCCGGCGGGATGCCGTACGCGGGCGGGGCGCTCTGGGCCTGGAGAGCGGCGACGATCGGGCGGCGCCGGGCGATGATGTCGGCCCACTTCTTCTTGCCGCGGATCTCCACCCCGATCGCCCACGACTGCACGATGTCGGCGAGGACCTGGTCGAGTTCGAAGCGGTTGAGGTAGAAGATGTCGTCGCGCTCGGTGGCGAAGCCCGCGGAGACGAGGAAGTCACCGAGCTCCCACGCCTTCTCCCAGAAGACGGTGTGGGTCCAGTGCTCGACGTAGATGTTGTGCTCCTCGATGAAGGGGAACACCTTGCGGGCCAGGCCGAGCAATTCGTCGAACTGGGTCTGCTCCTCGGGGCTGAGCAGGTCGCGGTACTCGGCGACGATCTCGTCGCGTTCACGGGAGAGCCGCTCGACCGGGCGGGTGATGTCCTCGCCGGCCTGGATCCGGGCGGCGTACCGCGCGATGCCTTGCAGCGGGATCTCGGGGTTGGAGTTCCAGGTGTCCTGGTCGTGGGTGAAGCCGTACTCCGCGAAGTAGTTGAACCACGGGTCCTGAGCGGCCTGGTAGGCCTTGAGCCACACCTGGCCGTTCTCGCGCTGGGCGAGGGCGGAGAACTTGTCCGCCGCCGGTGCGGTGCCGGAGAGTACGTCGACCAGGTCGAGGTCGGCGGCCGTCTGGGCCAGCTTGCGCAGCTCGTCGTCCGGCCGGAAGGCGAGTACGTCGATGCCGGCGACCAGGCGCGCGACCTCCTGCTCGGTGATCTGCGGGAAGGCCTGCTTGCAGAACTGGAAGAAGACGATGTAGCCGCCGTAGCCGAGGTTGAGGAACTCGAAGTGGTACTGCCACACCAGGAAGAACTCGTCGATGAGCCGGTGGTAGTTGGTGATGATGTCCCACGAAGTCGAGCGGCCTCGGGCCTCGGTGACGACCTCGATCGGGTCCAGTTCGCCCAGCGGCGGAAAACTGATCGTCCTCATGCCGGCGACCGCCTCGGTCACCTTGGTCTTCCACTTGGCGTAGAGCTCGTCCCAGTTGGCGTAGTAGTAGCCGGCCCGCTCCTGGAACAGCGCCGCGCGCCGCGCGATCTCGGCGGGGTCGGTGACCGGGATGCCGGCGATGTAGACGTAGCCGTTCTGCACACGGACGTCGAGGCCGAGCGAGGTGGGCAGCACGAAGATGCGGGTGCTGTTCTGGCCGGCGCCGAGGTAGACCGCCTCGGCGCCGATGCTGTCGAACGGGTGGACGCCGCGCGACCAGTGCATCGTGTCGGCGAACCAGAGCTTGGAGTCCTCCCAGGCGCGGGTCTCCTCGCGTGGGAGCAGATAGTAGGGGTACATCGACTCCCAGCCCTCGGCACCCTCCGGTGCCGGGGCCTCGTGGAAGAAGGGGAAGCGCGAAACCTCTCCACTCATGAGACGACTCCTTGCTGTGACTCGTGATGAGAAAGTCCGAGATGGCGGTGCAGTTCCCCGACGTCGTCGAAGACGACGTCGGGCCGTTTGTCTCCGGTCATGCCGGCGAGTGCGGTGGGCGTGACGGCGCCGCTGAGCACCATCACCGACAGCGCTCCCATGTGGCGGGCGAGTCCGACCTCGGCGGGCGAGTCGCCGACGACCGCGACCTGCTCGGGCGGTAGCCCCAGCTGCCGCAGCAGCGACTCGGCCAGGACGGCGGACGGCTTGCCGCCCACCGTCGGGGAGTCGCCGGTGGCCCAGGTGATGCTCGCCGCGATCGCTCCCGAGACGGCCAGCGACCGGCCGAGGCCGCCGTGGAACCAGGGCGTCTCGACGGTGGTGTAGAACGCTGCGCCCGCGTCGACCGCGAGGGCGGCGGCGCTGAGGTCGGCAGCGGTGTACGACGGCGCGGCGCCGACCACGACCACGTCGGCGAGCACGGTGTCGGCGGCCGAGGCCGGTGTGACGCCGAGGTCGCGCATGGGCACCGTGATGCCTTCGTCACCGACAGCGAGGACGCGGGCACCCGGGTGGTGGGCTTCGATGTGCTCGACGGTCGCACTGCCTGCGGTCACGAACGCGTCGGTCTCGACCGGCAGGCCGATGTCGCGCAGGTGGTCGGCGTACACGCCGGGGGCCTTCTCCGAGGCATTGGTGCACACGATCACGCGGTGCCCGGCGGCCTTGATCGCCGTCAGGAACTCCGCCGCCCCGGGGATCGCGGTGCCGCCGCGCCCGCCGGCGCGCTTGGTGCGGACCAGACAGCCGTCGACGTCCAGGACCCAGCCGCGTATCGACTCCAGTGAGGTCATGAGGCTGCCTCCGATGTTCGTTCGAGGGTGAACTTCGTGGTGCCGCTGCTGACGGCGATGCTCAGGCCGGGGCGCTCCTCGGCGGCCCGCAGCAGCCCCTTGAGGGCGGCGACCGGCGAGTCCCGCTGTGCGGTGACCATCGCGTCGACCTGCTCGCCGGGCATGACCGCCCGAAGCAGCAGCTCCTCCTCGGTGAGGCCCGCGCCGAAACGACGCCGCAGGTCGGCGACGGTCACCTCCTCCTTGCCGTCGGAGGCGGGGAGCCGGCCCCGCCGGGTGGACATGGCCTTGTCGAGGAGGTTCTGGTTGACCTCGCCCGGCAGCGGCCCGAAGTCGCCCCGCAGCAGATCGATGACCTCGTCACTGAGCTGCTTGTACCGCTCGCTGGTGATCACGTTCAGCGTCGCCTGCGTCACGATGTACTGCGCGAACGGGGTCATCACGATCGGCCAGCCCAGGTCGCGGCGCACGTCGACCGACTCCTCGATGACGGCGTCGAACAGCTCCGGACGGCCCAGCTCACGCAGTTGGCGGGCCAGCGTCGACTGGACACCGCCGGGGATGGTGTGGCGGTAGTACGCCTCGTCGTACTCCAGCGGCGCACCGACCGGGAGGCGCTTGATCCTCGCCTGTCGCCGCAGGTACGCCGAGGCCCGCTGCATCGCCTCGACGTCGACGTCGACCTGATGCCCGCGGGCACGCAGGTTGCGGACGAGCTGCGGGCCGGCCGGGTGGGACGTGCCGTTGGCCAGCGGCGGCAGGGCGCAGTGCAGCTTGGTCATGCCCAGGTCGGCGGCCGCGAGCAGGGTCAGCGGCGAGAGGCCTGTGGTGGCGTGGCTGTGGATCTCGTCCAGGCGCAGCCGGTGCAGGGTCGACTGCAGGCGGGGCACCAGCGACTGCAACCGCTCGGGGGTGAGCAGGCCGGCGGGGTCCTTCAGGTAGACGCTGTCGATCGCGGCGCACGCGTCGAGCTCGGCGATCTTGGCGGCGTAGTAGTCGTCGGTGTGGACCGGGCTGGTCGTGTAGCAGATGCCGGCGACCACGTCGGTGAACCCGACCCGCTTGGCCATCTCGGCCATCCGCTTGGCGCCCTCCATGTCATGCATGGGGTCGACCACCCACAGCCGGCTGACGCCGTTGCGGACCAGCAGGGTGAAGGCGAGTTCGAAGAGGGACTCGGGGGTGCGGTAGAAGGTGATGAACCGCTTCCCGGTGGTCAGGAACGCCAGCGGTGTGTTGGGCATCAGCCGTTTGGCGGCCCGCAGCGTCTCCCAGGGGTCTTCCTGGTGGAAGCGCACCGATGTGGCGAGCAGCGTGCTGCTGGCCAGCTCGATCGCCCGATAGCCGACCTTGTCGAGGTCGGGGGCCATGGCCTCGACCATGCGCCGGGTGATGCCGACCGCCCCCCACAGGCTCTGGTTGCCGTCGCGGATGGTGACGTCGACGAGGCTCACAGTGGTCATGCGGGCTCCCCGGTGAGGATCGTGTCGGCCAGCCAGTGCGTGGTGACCGAGTCGTCGGCGAAGTCGGGGTGGGCGACGATCCGGGCGAGCAGGTCGCGGGAGGTCACCGGACCAACGATCTCGAAGTCGGCCAGTGCCTGCTCCATGCGCGTCCGGGCCGCGTCACGGTCGGCGCCCCAGACGATCAGCTTTGCCATCAGGGCGTCGTAGTAGGGCGGGAAGTCGTAGCCCTGGTAGACGTGGGTGTCCAGGCGGATGCCGCCGCCCACGGGCGGCCGCCAGCGCTTGACCGGGCCGGGACTGGGCAGCAATCCGCGGGCGGGGTCCTGCGCGGTGATGCGGCACTCGATGGCGTGGCCCGTGACCGCGACATCGTCCTGGGCGAGGGAGAGCGGCTCGCCGAGCGCGACCAGGATCTGCTCACGGACGAGGTCGACGCCGGTCACCTGCTCCGTGACCGGGTGCTCGACCTGGAGGCGCGGGTTGACCTCGAGGAAGGCGACCTCGCGGCGTGCCACGTCGTACAGGAACTCCACGGTGCCCAGGCCGACGTAGTCCAGCTCGCGGGCTATCGCGAGTGCGCTGGTGGTGAGCACGTCGCGGGTGGGCTGGTCGAGGGCGGCGCAGGGGGACTCCTCGACCACCTTCTGGTACCGGTACTGCACCGAGCACTCCCGCTCGCCCAGATGGATCTGGTGGCCGTGCCGGTCGCCCAGGATCTGGACCTCGACGTGCTTGGCGTCGGCGACGTAGCGCTCCAGGAAGACGGTGCCGTCACCGAAGGCGGCCTCGGCCTCCGAGGAGGCCAGCGACCACGCCTCTGCCAGGCCCTCGGCCGTGGTGACCAGCTTCATCCCGCGACCGCCACCGCCGTGGGCCGCCTTGACCAGGATCGGAAAGCCGACCTCGGCGCCGAGTCGCTCCACCTCCTCCAGCGAGGAGGCGGTGCCGCCCGGCGAGACCGGAACGCCGAGGCGGGTCGCCATGGCACGAGCGCTCAGCTTGTCGCCCAGCGCCTCGAGTGCCTCGGGAGAGGGACCGATGAAGACGATGCCGTTGTCGGCGCAGGCGCGGGCGAGGTCCGCGCGCTCGGAGAGGAAGCCGTAGCCGGGGTGGAGCGCCGTGCAACCTGTCGCGACCGCCGCGTGGACCACACTGGCGACGGAGAGGTAGCTGTCGCGGGACTGCGGGCCGCCGAGGACGACGGACCGCGTCGCGCGCCGGGCGCCCAGCGTCGCCGTGTCGGCCCGCGAGACGCCGAGCACCGTCTCGAACCCGAGCCGGTCGCACGCCTCGATGATGCGGACGGCGATCTCGCCGCGGTTGGCGATGAAGATCCGGTGGGTCACGGCAGCCGCCGGATCACGAAGAGCGGCTGGTCGAACTCCACCAGCTCGGCGTCGGAGACGAGCACCCGGGAGATCTCGCCGGCCACGCCCGCGGTCACCGAGTTCATCAACTTCATGACCTCGACGATGCACAGCGCCGAGTCCGGCTCCACCTTGTCGCCGACCTGGACGAAAGGCGGCTCCCCCGGCTTCGGGGAGCGGTAGAGGGTGCCGAGCAGCGGGGCCCGTACGACCATCTCGTCGGCCGCGAGCCGGCTCTCGTCGAAGCCCGTCGCGCTCGCCGCGGGTGCGGCCTGCGCGGGAGCGGGCTCGTTGGATACCGGTGTCGGCGCCTGGGCGCTCACCGGGGCAGTCGTGACGGCCGGCGACGGGGGTGTCGCGTGGGCAGCGGGGTCGAGCGGCGCACCACCCCGACTCACCGCGATCCGCAAGTCCCCCTTCTCGAACCGGAACTGGGTGAACTCTGTGTTGTCGAGCAGCTCGATGATCGCTGCAAGCTCCTCGAGGTCGATGTCCACGAATCGCATGCCTTTCGTGCTCCACGTCACACGCTGCGTGTGGCGTGCAGACCATCGTGGAGGCACTTTCCGGGTAGCGCAATGAATTCGTTCATCTTTCCGTCTGGCGCAAACGACCAGGTCATGAGGTGCACCACCGTCGAGGCGATCGCGGCCTCCCGGAAGGAGCCCATCGGAACCCCGGCCCGCGAGGCGGCGCGCACGACGTTCGGCGCGAGTCCGGACGGCACGTCACCGGGCTGGAGCTCGCGGTCCGGAGCGTCTTCGCCATGGCCGAGGAAACCGCCGCGTCCATCCTGAGGATGCGGGCGCCGCCTCCGGAGAACTCGGCCGGGCCTTCCCGCCTGAGACGACCGGAGACGCCGTGTGAGAGCCGAGGCGTCACTCCACAGCGACCCGCCCGCCCGGCAGCGAACTGTCCCCCGATCGACGAGCGCCGAATGACGCACATGGACCGGGCCGTTGCCCATGGCCGTAGGATCAAGACGCGTGATTCAGACCTCACGGGATTTTCCGGCCACAAGGGAGTGGTGATGACGGTGGGGCCAGACATGATGTCTCCGGCGGGGCGTTACCTGCGGTTCAGCCATCCCGAGACCTTCAGCTCGACGGTCAGTTCCATGTACCGCCCTGTCGTTCTCGAGTCGGCACCGCACGCTCGGTTCTCCGGCAGCATCGAGGCCCATCGGATCGACGATCTGCTGCTGAGCCACGTGGACGCCACGACCCATGAGTTTCGGCATGTGGCCGCGGATGCCGTGGCCCCGGGCCCGGAGGACGAACCGGTCAAGGTGTTCGCCCTCGTCGAGGGTGTTGCCGTCCTGCGGCAGGGCGAGCATGAGGTTGTCCTCGAGCCCGGGAGACTCGGGCTGGTCGACACAGCGCGCAGCTACCGGATTCTGGGGGACGGCGGCTTCGACTGCTTGATCCTGATGCTCCCGAGGCAGCGGCTCGGCCTCGGACCGGACGATCTCGCCGAGCTCTCCGCTGCGCGATTCGATGGCGGCACGCTCGATGAACTGGTGGTCCCGTACCTGTCCGGGCTGGCGCGGAATCTCACTGTCCTCGCCGGAGCCGCGGGGCGCCGGGTCGCTCACACGACCGTGGAGCTCCTCTCGACGTTGCTGCAGGCCCAGCTCGGCCCGCGCCTGTCGAAAGCGCAGACACATCGCGCCGAGTTGATCGAGCGGGCCCAGATGTTCGTGTTGGAACATCTGGACGATCGCGCGCTGTCTCCCAGCGCGATCGCCGAAGCACTGCATGTGTCACCCCGGTATGTGCACTCCCTGTTCAGCGCGGCGGGGACCACGGTCTCCGCGTTCGTGCGGGCCCAACGGCTGACGGCTTCCCGGCGAGATCTGGCTGACCCGATGCTCGCGCACCTGGGGATTGCCGACGTGGCCGCACGCTGGGGGTTCTCCGACGGCCCGCATTTCACGCGTGCCTTCAAGGACGCCTTCGGCACGACACCCAGCGCATTCCGCCGGACCACGGGACTCCCGGCCGCGCACTGACGTCCGTCGACGCCCGAGACGGCAGCGCGGGCGGCCTGTGCGCTCTGGGGCAACCCGATGTGCGCGCTGGTTCAAGCCTCGCCCCCGGCCTCCTCGTCAGCATGTGAGAACCGTCATGGAGACGGTCCTGACATGCGGAGGTCCACCCATGAGCGTTCAGCAGCTCGGTGCCCTGCTCACGGCAGCCGCCGAATCCGGCGGCTCCACCCCCGACTTCTCCGACCCGCCCGAGAAGGCGCGGGAGGACTTCGCCGCGTTCCTCGGCGGCCTGCCGATCCCCGACGGGATCAGAGTCACGCCGCACGAGGTCGCGGGTGTTCCGGGCCTGCGGGTGGCCCCCGAAGGCGGCTCCGATGCCGTAGCGGCGCTCTACCTGCACGGTGGCGCGTACATCGCCGGTGACCCCGAGGGCTACCTCGGCATCATCGGAGGCATCGCCAAGGCGAGCGGTTTCGCCGTTTTCGCCCCGGACTACACGCTCGCGCCGGCCAAGCTCTTCCCGGGGGCCGTCGAGGAGGCGTTGACGGTCTACCACGCCCTCGTGGACGAGGTCGGCGCCGCGCGGCTCACGATCGTGGGGGATTCCGCCGGTGGTGGGCTGGTGCTCGCGGTTCTGCTCGCCGCGCGCGACGCCGGCGTCGCGCAGCCGGCGGCCGCGGTCGCGCTGTCGCCCTGGGCCGACCTGACCTGCTCGGGCGCCTCGGCCACCGAGCGAGCCGACCGCGACCCGCTGCTCTCCAAGCAGCAGCTCCTGGACGCCGCAAAGGTCTACCTGGGGGACGCCGATCCCCGGGAACCACTGGCTTCGCCGGTGTTCGCCGACCTGTCGGGGCTCGCTCCCCTCACCGTGCACGTCGGCACCGAGGAGGTGCTCTACGACGACGCCGTCCGCGTCGCCGAAGCCTCCGGCGGCACCCTGCGGATCTGGGAGGGCATGGTGCACGACTGGGCCCTGTTCTGGTTCGCCGTCGACGAGAGCGCAGAGGTCCTGGCGGCCGTCGGTGCGACAGTCGCGGAGTCGGCGTCCGTGCGTGAGGCGGTGTGACATGAGTGAGGACTTCACCCCCGAGCGCCACGACGTGATCATCGTCGGCGCGGGCGCCGCCGGCCTGTACATGCTCCACACCTGCCGCAGGCTCGGCCTGGACGCCGTCGTCCTCGAGCGCGGCGACGGTGTGGGAGGCACCTGGTACTGGAACCGCTACCCGGGCGCCCGCTGCGACGTGGAGAGCCTGGACTACTCCTACTCCTTCGACGAGGACCTCCAGTGCGAGTGGCGCTGGGCCGAGAAGTACGCCACGCAGCCGGAGATCCTCGCCTACCTGGAGCACGTGGCCGACCGCTTCGACCTGCGCCGCGACATCCGCCTCGGGACGAACGTGGTGGCCGCGGACTTCGACGAGCGCACCGACACCTGGCGCGTGCGGACCGAGGACGGACGCGAGATCACCGCGACCTACGTGGTCGCTGCCACCGGCGTGCTCTCGGCGCCGAAGGAGCCCCGGTTCCCCGGACAAGACGACTTCGCGGGCACCATCCTGGCCAGCTCGCGCTGGCCGGTGGACGGCTTCGACTTCACCGGCAAGCGAGTCGCCGTCGTCGGCACCGGCTCCACCGGCATCCAGCTCACGCCGCTCGTGGCGGAAGCCGCCGCGAAGGTGTTCGTCATGCAGCGCACACCGAGCTTCTCCATCCCCGCCTACAACCGGATCCTCACCGACGAGGAGTTCGACGCCGCCGTCGCCGAGTACCCCGAGCGCCGGCGTGTCGCCCGCACGACCCTCCTGGGGGTGGACACCAAGAACCCCGATGTGTCCACCTTCGAGGTGTCCGAGGCGGAAGTGCAGGCCGCCTACCAGAAGACCTTCGACTACGGCGGCCCGATGAAGCTGCTGACCACGTTCAACGACCCGATCGTCGACAAGAAGGCCAACGACGTCGTCGCCGCCTTCCTCGCCGACCGCATCCGCGACCGGGTCGGCGACCCGGAGCTCGCCGAGCGGCTCATCCCGGACTACCCGGTCGGTGCCCGACGCCTGTGCGTGGACACGGACTTCTACGAGACCCTGACCCGGGACAACGTCGAGCTCGTCGACCTGCGCGAGGCCCCGATCCTCGCCTTCACACCGACCGGCATCCGCACCGCCGCGGCCGACCACGAGGTCGACGTGATCGTGCTGGCCACCGGCTTCGACGCCATCACCGGGCCGCTGCGCGGCATCGACCCCCACGGCCGCCACGGAACGTCACTGCGCCGCAAGTGGGACGAGTACCCGGCCAGCTACCTCGGCGTCATGGTGGCCGGGTTCCCGAACCTGTTCACCATCACCGGGCCGCTGAGCCCGTCGGTCAACAGCAACATGTTCGTCGCGATCGAACAGCACGTGGAGTTCATCGCGAAGCTGCTCGCCCACGCCGCCGAGCGCGGTCACGCCGTCATCGAGGCGACGCCTGCGGCGGAAGAGCAGTGGGTGGCCCATGCGGCCGAGGTGGCGGCGATGACCGTGTTCCCGCTCGCCGACTCCTGGTACACGGGCGCGAACATCGCGGGCAAGGCCAGTGTCGTCCTGCCGTACCTCGGCGGGATCGGCGGCTACCAGGCCCAGCTCGACGAGATCGCCGCCGACGGCTTCCGCGGCTTCCAGGTCACCGACCGCACCCTCGCCTCCGCCTGACGGCGCCGTCTCACCCACTCCCCCGCCGGTGGGCGTGTGCCTTCGCACGCCCACCCGTCACCCGCAGCAGGAGAAGGAATCTCAATGATCGTGTCAAGCCGCCTGTGTGACCGGTGGGGCGGAGGTGAACAGCCTTCCGTCACGGAGCATCGCCCAGAGCACGTCGA
>NZ_JBIUBU010000022.1:0-132607 GCF_044548345.1 Streptomyces sp. NPDC052042
CTGCAGGGGGGACCCTGTGGGAGAGTAGGTCGCCGCCGAACAGTTTTTGTGGGAGGGCCCCGCACCCTTGGTGGTGCGGGGCCCTTCTGCGTTTCCGAGCGTCTAGTCTCGGACCATGCGCTACGAACTGGTCATCTTCGACAACGACGGAGTGCTCGTGGACAGCGAGCCGATCTCCAATACGATCCTGGCCGAGTACCTCACCGAACTCGGCCACCCCACGTCGTACCAGGAGAGCCTTCGGGACTACATGGGCGCCGCGGTGCACCGCGTGCACGACCTCGTCGAGGAAAGAACCGGCGAGAAGCTGCCCGACGACTTCGACGACACGCTTCATTCACGCGTGTTCGCGGCGTTCCGCCAGGAGCTGGAGCCGGTGCCGGGTGTCGAGGAGGTGCTGGCGGGGCTCGTCGCCGATGGCGTGGCCTACTGCGTGGCGTCGTCCGGAAGCCATGAGCGGATCCGGGTCGGACACCGCAAGACCGGGCTGGACCAGTGGTTCGAAGAGGACTGGATCTTCAGCGTGGACGACGTCGGCCGCGGCAAGCCGGCCCCCGACCTGTTCCTGTACGCCGCCGAGCGGATGGGCGTCGCCCCCGAGCGGTGCGTTGTCGTCGAGGACAGCCCGCTCGGAGTGGAAGCGGCACGCGCCGCGGGGATGGATGTGTACGGGTTCACGTCGATGATGCCCGCCGACCGGCTCAGCGGATCGACGGGCGTCTTCTCCGACATGAGCCAACTGAGGGAAAAGCTCGCGTGATCCATCTACCCACGGGTAGAGACTGGTTCTACGCTCACGGCCATGAATGTGGCCATGACAGATGCGCCCCTGAGGCGCGGCAGGGCCTCCCTCACGCTGAGCTTTTTCGCGCAGGGAGTCACGTTCGCCCTGCTCGTGACGCGGATACCCGCGATCCAGGACAGGTACGGAATATCCGACAGGCTGCTGCCGGTCTTCCTGGCCGCGGTGCCGATCCTCGCCGGTGTGGGCAGTGTGATCACCGAGAAGGTGGTCGCACGGGTACGGCCGGGCATCGTACTGAGGTGGGCACAGCCCCTGGTGATGCTCGGGTTGCTCGCCGCCGGAGCCGGTGACGCGCTGTGGGAAGCGGCGCTCGCACTCGGGGTGTTCGGGCTCGCCGTCGGGGCACTCGACGCCTCCATGAACATGATCGGGGTCAGTCTCCAACGGGCCTACGGGCGTTCCATCATGCTCGGATTCCACGCGGCGTACAGCCTGGGCGGGATCGTCGGAGCGTCGATGGCGTGGGCCGGGGCGCACTGGAACCTCTCGCTGCTGATGTCGTACCTGCCGGCCGTCGCCGTGCTGCTGCCCGCCGTGTTCGTCGGCAGTCGGTGGTACGTCGCGGGCGGGGCGGCGGCCGACACGGACGGAGCGGACGGAGCGGGCGGGGGCCGGGACGGTGCCGCGGTCTCGCTCAGACTGCTGATGCCGCTCTGCCTCGTCATGAGCTTCGCGTACATCGGGGACTCGACGGTCTCCAACTGGAGCGCCAAGTACCTCCACGACGTGCTGGGCAGCTCGGAGCAGCTGTCGACCGTTCCGTACAACGTCTACATGGTGACCACGCTCTTGGGGCGGACCGTCGGAGACCTCGGGGTGCGGCGGTTCGGGGCGGTGGCCGTGGTCCGGTTCGGGAGCGTGCTGGCCGCCGCCGGCTTCGCCGTGGTGGCGACGGCCGGCGGGGCGTGGGTCGGAATGCTCGGGTTCACGATGCTGGGCTTCGGGCTGTGCGTGGTGATGCCGCAGACGTTCGTCGCGGCGGCGCGGATGTTCCCCGGTGCGAGCGAGACGGCCATCGCGCGGCTCAACGTCTTCAACTATGTGGGATTCCTGATCGGTTCTCCGCTCGTGGGGGTGCTGGGGGACGCCTGGAGCTACCGCGGGGCCATGCTGGTGCCGATGGTCCTGGTCCTGGCGACGCTCGTGTACGCCAAGTCGTTCGACGCGCCGCCCGCCCGATACGGTGGCGGACATGAGCGGCCGCGCACAGCTGATGTGGGATGACGCAGTCACGGGATACGACTTCGGGGAAGGTCACCCGATGGACCCCGTGCGACTCGCCCTGACGATGGGGCTGGTACGGGCGTTCGGGCTCGACCGGGCGGTGGACGTGGTGGCGGCCAAGGCGGCCGGGGACTCCACCCTGCGCCTGGTGCATCGGGAGGACTACGTCGCCGCCGTGCGCGCCGCCTCCGCCGCTCCGGAGCGGGCCGAGCAGAACTATGGGCTCGGGACGGCCGACGACCCCGCGTTCAAGGGGATGCACGAGGCGTCGGCGCTGATCGCCGGTCAGTCGGTGGCGGCGGCCGAGGCCGTGTGGCGCGGGGACACCGCGCACGCCGTGAACTTCACCGGCGGGCTGCATCACGCCATGCCGGGCGGCGCGGCCGGGTTCTGCGTCTACAACGACCCGGCGCTCGCCATCGCGCGGATGCTGGAACTGGGCGCCGAGCGGGTCGCGTACATCGATGTCGACGTGCACCACGGCGATGGGGTGCAGGCGGCGTTCATCGAGGACCCCCGGGTCCTGACCGTGTCGCTGCACGAGCATCCGCGCACCCTCTTCCCGCAGACCGGCTGGCCGCAGGAGACCGGCTCCGGTGCGGGCGAGGGCAGTGCGGTGAACGTGGCGCTGCCGGCCGGTACCGGCGACGCGGGCTGGCTGCGGGCGTTCCACGCGGTGGTGCCCGAACTGCTGGCGGACTTCCGGCCGCAGGTCCTGGTCACCCAGCACGGGGCCGACACGCACTTCGAGGACCCGCTCGCCCACTTCGCGGTGTCGCTGGACGCGCAACGGGCGATCATGACGGCCTGTCACGACCTCGTCCACACCCATGTGGAGGGCGGGCGCTGGATCGCGCTCGGCGGCGGTGGATACGAGGTGGTCGACGTGGTGCCGCGGTCCTGGACGCATCTGGTGGGGATCGTCGCGCACAGCCCGGTGGACCCCGAGTCGGTGATCCCGTCCTCCTGGCGGGACGAGGTCTATGCCAGGACGCGGCGGTTGGGCCCGGCCCGGATGACGGACGGGCGCACCCCCTCCTGGAGGCCGTGGGAGGAGGGGTACGACCCCGCGGACCGGCTCGACCAGGCGGTGCTGGCGACCAGGCGGGCGGTGTTCCCGCTGCGGGGGCTGCTGACCTGAGGCCCGGTTTCCGCGGCGGATTCCCGCGCCGGGGCGTCGCCGTTACGTCGATCGTGGGGAAACCCAGGGTTGGTGACCTCCCGTTCGGGTGAGTGGGGAAGCGTCGGCGGGGTGTTGAGCACCGGAGCGCTGCGCATCCGCCGGCGGCCCGGCCGGCCGGGCCCGTGGCCACCCCGCGGGAGGCGAGCCTGCGGAGCTGTCGGTTCTTCGCGGCCCGGGGACCCGCGTGTGATGATCGGCCTCGCGCCCGGAGGGAATGGGGGCGAGCCCGATCTGCTGCGGCTGATGGCCGACAGATGCGGGGTCTGTGACGATCCTGCCCTGGTCGAGGGCCCGGACGTGATCGATCCCGTGCGGACCTTGGAGAGGCTGGAGGCGTTCGTGGGGTGGCTGCCGCAGGCCGCGTCGCGGCGGTCGCCCGTGCTGTTCGGGACGCGGTACCCGCACCGGCCGCACGGTTTCTACGCAGCGCCGGCAGACGCGATGTCGGCGGCGGGGTGTCCCGTGCTCACCCCCGCGCAGGGGAGATGTATCGACATGACGACCCGGTTCGGCGTACGCACGGGCCGCCTCGACTACGTACGAGGGGTCGCGATGGTGCGCGAGCAGGGCGCGCGGACTCCCGGCGCCGGCGCCGGCGCACACACCCACCCGCCGCTCCCGGTGCGGGTCGTCCTGGAGGCGGCGGCGGAGGCCGGCGGGTGGTTTCCCGAGCTGGCCGTGGGGGCCATGGATGGGTCTGCGGGGCAGGTCAGCCGGGTATCGAGACGGTCGGGCCGGCGGACACGGACGACCCTGCGCTGTTCGTCGGGGAGACCGAGGGGAGGGGGGCGGTCGCCGTGCCGCTCGACGACGCGGTGCGTTCCGCGCACTGTCTGCCGCTCACTCGCTATGTACTCAATCGGGCGTGTCTGTCACAGTAGGCGGCCGATCACCTCTCCTCTTCCCCACTCGCATCACCCGCCCCTAGTCTGGGGAGTGAGCGCACAACGACGAAGAGTCACCGGAGGGGAAGCCGGTGAGCGTCTCGTGCGGAAGGTACAGGTGGGTCATGGCTGCTGACAGCGGAAGGCCTCTCAACGAGGTCAAGTTTCTGACCGTGGCGGAAGTCGCCGCGGTCATGAGGGTGTCGAAGATGACCGTGTACCGTTTGGTGCACAGCGGTCATCTGCCGGCGATCCGGGTGGGCAGGTCTTTCCGGGTTCCGGAGCAAGCGGTTCACGAGTATCTCCGCGAGTCCTTCGTGGGGGTGGAATCCGCCTGATAAGCGGGCGGAGTCCACCTGATATTCGCCTCGGATTACGTCCCTCACCCGGCGGCGGGTAGGCTAGGCCGACGTAGGTCGTGTGGGCCCAGACGCCCCGCACCAGTGAAGAGAAGTGAGCGAGGGTAGTCGTGGGCTCTGTTATCAAGAAGCGGCGCAAGCGGATGGCCAAGAAGAAGCACCGCAAGCTGCTCAAGCGCACGCGCGTCCAGCGTCGCAACAAGAAGTAAGCGAACGCTGTCCGTGGTTCCGCAGCCCTCCCGCCGAAGTGGTGGGAGGGCTGCGGCGCGTTGGGGGATACCCGCATTCGGACCAAGAGTCGGCGCAGGCCCGCCGTGAGACCGCCGTGAGGCGGTGTCCACCCGCTACGGTGACGGCCAGGTGAAACCTATCGACGGAAGGCGCTGATCTTGGGGAAGGTCGTGCTGGTCACGGGAGCGGCCCGGCAGTTGGGCGGCCGTTTCGTACGGCACATCCAGCGTGACCCGGAGGTGGACCGGGTGATCGCCGTCGACGCGGTCGCGCCCGGACATTCGTTGGGAGACGCCCGGTTCGTGGCGGCGGACATCCGTCGGCCCGCGATCGCGCGGGTTCTCGCGGAGTACGCGGTCGACACGGTCGTCCATCTGGACGTCTCCGCGAAGCCGGTGGGGGTGGGCAGCCGGGCGGCGGTCAAGGAGACCAACGTCATCGGCACCATGCAGTTGCTGGGGGCCTGCCAGAAGGCGCCCGGCGTGCGGCGGCTGGTGGTCAAGTCCAGTACGAACGTGTACGGCTCGGCCCCCCGCGATCCGGCGGTCTTCACCGAGACGACCCCGCCCAAGTCCCTGCCCAGCGGGGGCTTCGCGAAGGATGTGGTGGAGGTCGAGGGGTATGTGCGGGGCTTCGCACGGCGTCGGCCGGACGTCGCCGTGTGCGTGCTCCGGTTCGCGAACATCCTGGGACCGGAGGCGGATTCGCCGCTGGCCGACTATCTGTCGCTACCCGTCCTGCCGACGGTGTTCGGATACGATCCGAGGCTTCAGTTCGTGCACGAGGACGACGTCGTCGATGTCCTCGGCATCGCCTCGCGCGAGCCGAGGCGCGGGACGCTGAACAGCGGCACCTTCAACATCGCCGGGGACGGAGTGCTGCTGCTCTCGCAGTGCGCGCGGCGGCTGGGGCGGCCGACGATGCCGTTGCTGCTGCCCGCCGTCACCTGGGTCGGCCAGGCGCTGCGCAGGGTCGGCATGACGGACTTCTCGCCGGAGCAGATCCGGCTGCTGACCCACGGGCGGGTGGTCTCGACGGTCCAGATGCGCGAGACCTTGGGGTTCGGGCCGAGGTTCACCACCGCGGAGACGTTCGAGGAGTTCGCGCGCGGTCGGGGGCCCGGACTGCTCCCGCCGGAGGCGGTGGGCCGGGCGGTCGACAGGCTGGCCGCCGCGGCACCGTTCATCGGGGCGGGCGCCGAGGCCCTGCGGACCACCCGGACGGGTGGCACGTCCCCGACCCCCAGCGCCGGCAGGCAGTAGAGGAGCGCATCGACGATGGCGGACGCCAAGGTCATTCCGTTCGACGACGACCGTTCGCGGTCGGGCGGCCCGCCGCGCTCCGCGCGGGGCAGGTCCGCAGCGGGTCCCGTGGTCGGCACGGCGGCCGTCAGTGCCCTGCCGGGGCAGCAGGACGTCCCGGTACGGCAGGACGCGGAGCCGCCGCGGGAGGAGCCCCCCGGAGCCGGGCAGGCGCGGGAGGGCGAGGAGAGCTGGGAGCGGCGGCTCGCCGCCGGGCTTGCCTTCCTGCGGCGGCGGGTCACCGGCGAGTACGAGGTCGACGAGTTCGGGTACGACGAGGAACTGACCGACCAGGTCCTCATGTCGATGCTGCGGCCGTTGTACGAGAAGTACTTCCGGGTCGAGGTGAAGGGCATCGAGAACATCCCGACCGAGGGCGGCGCGCTCATCGTGTCCAACCACTCCGGCACGCTTCCGCTCGATGCGCTGATGCTCCAGGTCGCCGTGCACGACCGGCACCCGGCGGGACGGCATCTGCGGCTGCTCGCCGCCGATCTCGTGTTCGTGATGCCGGTGGTGAACCAACTGGCCCGTAAGGCGGGGCACACGCTGGCCTGCACGGAGGACGCGGAACGGCTGCTGGGCCGGGGCGAGATCGTGGGGGTGATGCCGGAGGGGTTCAAGGGCATCGGCAAGCCGTTCGGCGACCGGTACAAGCTGCAGCGCTTCGGCCGGGGCGGTTTCGTCTCCACGGCGTTGCGGGCCGGGGTGCCCATCGTTCCGTGCTCGATCGTGGGCGCGGAGGAGATCTACCCGATGATCGGCAATTCGAAGACGCTGGCCCGGCTGCTCGGATTCCCGTACTTCCCGATCACGCCGACGTTCCCCTGGCTGGGGCCGCTGGGGGCGGTGCCGTTGCCGACGAAGTGGACGATCCAGTTCGGGGAACCGATCCCCACGAGCGGGTACGCGCTGGAGGCGGCGGACGACCCGATGCTGATGTTCAACCTGACGGACCAGGTGCGTGAGCAGATTCAGCACACGCTGTACAAGCTGCTGGTGCAGCGGAGGTCGGTGTTCTTCTGACAGGGCCTCGACGGGGCTTTCGACAGAGTCTTCAGACGGGGCGCCCCTCGATCGCAGGACCGGCTCGGGACGGCCGGCGATCGAGGGGCGGCGGGTCAGTCGTTCAGGTTCTCGCTGCCGATTCCCAGTCCCGGGAGCAGTCCGGGCAGGAGCGGGGGCAGGGTCACGTCCGGGGCCGGCGGCGGGCTGATCCGGCCACCACCGCCGGACGGGTCGGTGCCCGGATGCTGGGGGCCGAGGAGGTCGTCCGCGCCGCCGGGGAGCAGACCGTCGGACGTGGCGCTGCCGGAACCGTCGGACGGATGGGGCGTGGCGTGGTCGTCCGCGTGGTCCTGCGAGGCGTCCGGCGCGGAGGGTGTGGCCCGGTCCGTGCGTGGTGTCACCGCGTCCCGTTCCCCGGCGTCCGGCCGCTTCGAGTCGTCGCTCCTGCCCGGGGTGCGCGGCAGAAGCGACTGGAGCGGCCCGACTTCTTCGTCTATGGCGTCGAACACCGAGCTGACCTGATCGCCGATGTCGGTCAGCTGGAGCGGAAGCCGGTCGCGCAGACTGCTCCAGCTCTGGCGGTGCGAGCGGGAGAAGGAGTCCAGGGTCTGGATCGGGCCGAGGACGCCGTCCCGCTGGTAGGCCGCGCGGAGCAGGCGGTGGCCCTCGGTGGCGTCATGCGTCATGCCGCTGAGCGTGCGCCGGATCTCACCGAGCGCTTCGTGGTCCAGGTCGCCCGAGCGGGCGCGCTCCATCAGGCGGCGGGCTTCGCTCAGCCGGGTCGACGCCTGGTCGAGATAGATCTCACCGCGGTCGGTGTCGTCGCTGGTCAGCCCGAGATGGATGTCCTCCATGCCGCGCTTGAGCCCATACAGCGCATCACCCGGCAGGGCGTCGGAACTGGCAGCGGCCACTCCACCGAAGGCCCCGGCTGCGACACCGACGGTGAGTCCGCCGGCCGCGAGCCCTTTCGACCAGCGTGAACGCGGGCGCAGTCTCCGGAGCGCGGAGGCCCGGTGGGCGCCCTTCTTCCGCTGCTCGGGCACCGTGGGGTCCGCGGACGCGTCGCCCTCGGCGATCATGGCCTCCATGGCGGCGACGAGCTGGGCTCGCTGCACCACTTTGACCTCGGGATCCAACTCCGGCCGCGGCAACTCACCGAGGCCGTTCGCCAGGGCCAACAGCGGTCCGTGGTCGGCCGGTTCGGCCGCTTCCTCGGGCTGTGCGGCCGCCCCGTCGCGGGGCGACTGCTCCTCCAGGGCCTGGGCGAAGGCGTTCGCCCGCCGGTGCGCCGATACGTTTGCGATCACTGGCGGCACCTCCTCTCGTCATGACGGTCGACTCCCCTGGGTGTCCGGAAGGTTGTACACCTTGAGCGCTTCCACACGAACGAGTGAGTGTCAGCGGACATGGGTGACGACAGGGGGCCTGCAATCGACACAACGACAGGCGCGGCACATGGGTTACGCAAGAAGAGTGACCGGACTCTGCGTGCGGAAGGTATCGCCGGGGCATGTCGCCGGGAGTGGGAAGGGTGGTCGGGACGGTTGTGCGGTCGGGACGGGACGGGGGTGGGACGGGTCAGCGGGCATCGTCCGGCAGGAGCCGGGCCAGGGTGCGCACGGCGCGGTACTGCAGGGTCTTGATCGCGCCCTCGTTCTTCCCCATGACACGGGCGGTCTCGGCGACCGAGAGGCCCTGGAGGAAGCGCAGGGTCACGCATTCCTGTTGCTGGGGGTTGAGCCGCCGCACGGCCTGGAGCAGCGCGGCGTTGGACAGGGATTCCAGCACGGAGTCCTCCGGGCTGCGCTCGACCTCGTTGGCGTCGAGCATCTCGCCCGTGGTCACCTCCAGGCGGAAGCGGCTGGACTTGAAGTGGTCGGCGACGAGGTTGCGGGCGATCGTGACCAGCCAGGCGCCGAAGTCACGGCCCTGCCAGGTGAACGTCGAGATGCGGCGCAGGGCGCGCAGAAAGGTCTCGCTGGTGAGGTCCTCCGCCGTGGCCTTTCCCCCCACGCGGTAATAGATGTAGCGGTAGACGGTGTCGCTGTACTGGTCGTAGAGGCGGCCGAAGGCTTCGGCCTCGCCGGCCTGCGCGCGCTCGACGAGCTCCATCATGCGCGCGCTGTCGCTGTCGGCGGTGGGACGGCGGACGGTGGACGTGGTCGCTGCGCCGCGGCTGCTGCGTCTTCCGACCGCGGCACCGCGTTCGGCCATGGCGTAGCAGGGGCCGACAGGCGCAGGGGTGGCGAACACGGGTACGGCGTACGCGGTGGGGACGAAGCCGCGCAAACGGTTGGCGACCGATGCGCGCAGCGTAGCCAGGCCCGAGGCGTCAACCCCGACGTGTGGGTACACGGGACTCCCAGAGGCAGAGCTTCCATCACGTGCAGTGCGAAACCCTCACTCGTCGTAGTGAGTCAGGGGTTCCGGAATGCGTCTGAGGAGAATAACGCTTCGTATAGACAGTGCTACACCCAGTTGCTCAAATCGCCGATTACGTCGCTTCTGTAGCGACTAATCGACGCATTCGGTGGCACGTCGTGACCGATTATTGATCGGATTACTTCGTGTTTTGTCTGCGTGGCGGACTGGTTGTGCCCGCGTGAGGGCAGGCCCACTGGTGGCGCGGGCCGCGGGCCGGGCGTTCGACCGGGGGTGCCCGGGCGGGGCCGGGCGCATCCGGAAGGCGCTGTCCGGTGTGCGGCGGTCGGTGAACGGTGTGCGGGCAGCGGAGGGCCGGAGGTCGGCGGGCGGCCCGGCGACCCCCGGCGGTGTGTCCCGGCGTGCGGACGCGCCTCGGCGTCAGCGGCGGCGACGGTGCAGGGCGACGGCCGCGGCCGTACCGCCCGCGAGGGCGCCGATCCCGGCCGCGGCCGGGATGCCGACCTTGGCCGCCTTGCGGCCGGTCCGGTAGTCCCGCAGTCGCCAGTCGCGGGCGCGGGCGTGCTTGCGGAGCTTGGTGTCCGGGTTGATCGCGTACGGGTGGCCGACGAGGGACAGCATCGGGATGTCGTTGTGCGAGTCGCTGTACGCGGCGCAGCGGTCGAGGTCGAGCCCCTCGGCCGTGGCGAGGGCGCGGACCGCCTCGGCCTTCGCGGGCCCGTGCAGCGGCTCGCCGACCAGGCGGCCGGTGTAGACGCCGTCGACAGACTCGGCGACCGTGCCGAGCGCGCCGGTCAGACCGAGACGCCGGGCGATGATCGTGGCCGTCTCCACGGGGGCGGCGGTGACCAGCCAGACCCGTTGACCGGCATCGAGGTGGGCCTGGGCGAGGGCGCGGGTGCCGGGCCAGATGCGGTCGGCCATGTACTCGTCGTAGATCTCCTCGCCGATCGCCATCAGTTCGGAGACGCGGTGGCCCTTGACGATGGACAGGGCGCTGTCACGGGCGTCCTGCATGTGCTCCGGGTCCTCGACGCCGGCCAGTCGGAACCACGCCTGCTGCCAGGCGAACCGGGCCAGTTCGCGGCGCTGGAAGAACTGCCGTTTGTACAAACCGCGGCCGAAGTGGAACAGGGCCGCGCCCTGCATGACGGTGTTGTCCAGGTCGAAGAAGGCGGCGGCCCGGTTGTCACCGACCACGGGGAAGGGGGGTTCCTCGGGCTTCTTCTCCTTGCCCGGTGCTTTGCCCTTCTCCTTGTCCTTCCCCTTCTCCTTGTCCCTTGCCTTCTTCTTCTCCGTCTTCTTCGTCTCGGCGGTCTTCGCGGACTCCGCCGCCGTCGCGCGGTCGGCGTCCGGGGCTTCGGGGGCTTCGGCGGCGGTGGCGGAGGGCTGGTCGTCGGCGGGGCGTTCGTTGTGCAGGGCGGACTTCCGCGCAGCCTCGGCTGCGGCCTCGCCTGCCAGCACGCTCCGCGCCGTGGCGGGGCGTCTACGGCGTGTGAGCCATCCAAGAGCGGCCATGCCGTGAGCATAGCCATGTGGTTCGGCCCTTCCCGACCTGCCGGGATGCCGCGCCGTGAACTCTTGGGCGCGGCTTTGTCCAAGGAGGGGTCGGGGGCGGAGGGGCGGGGAAGGGAAGGTGCGTGATACGGGGCGCCGGGCCGCGGTACGCGCTCCGGGGCCCGGGTGTGTGCCGGGCGGATCGCGCGGCGGGCTTCCGGGTGGACCGTGCGGCGGGGCGCGCCGAGTGGGATGGGGCTCCGGGCGGGGCGGTGCCGGTGCTTCGGCGCAGAATGAAGGCATGAGCGCGATGTTCCGACGTACGAAGAAGAATCCCGCCGAGCGGATGGTGACCCTCGTGGGCAAACCGGGGTGCCATCTGTGCGACGACGCGAGGGAGGTGGTGCGGGAGGTGTGCGCACAGACCGGTGCGTCCTGGGAGGAGAAGGACATCACCCGGGACGAGGCGCTGCACCGTGCGTACTGGGAGCAGATCCCGGTCGTCCTGATCGACGGCGAGCAGCACACCTTCTGGCGGGTGGACCCGGCGAGGCTGCGCGGCGCCCTGGGCTCGTGAGTGACGCGCGACGCGCTGGGTTCGTGGGTGAAACCCGGCTACCATCATGGGCGTTTTGACTGATCTCGGGGGAGTGGTAGTGAGGAGTGTGCGCCGCTTTGCCCCCTTCGGGTCTGCAACGGATCGATGCGGTCCTCGGTTCCGGGATCGCCCGACGGAAGTGCGTGACCCCGGTCACGTTGACCGGACAAAACGGACACAATCTTTGTGCACACGTTCACAAAGACATAGCCTGCATTCGACGGGGCGGTCATGTGAAATACGGCCGCCTACAGCCCCGCTCATCCCGCAGGAGCACCGTGGCAACTGGCCGAACTCACCGACCGGCGACCCGTAGCCGAGGAATTCCCGAGGCCACCGTCGCTCGGCTTCCGCTGTATCTGCGCGCGTTGACCGCGCTGTCCGAGCGCTCGGTCCCCACGGTCTCGTCCGAGGAGCTCGCCGCCGCGGCGGGGGTCAACTCGGCCAAGCTGCGCAAGGACTTCAGCTACCTCGGCTCGTACGGGACGCGCGGGGTCGGGTACGACGTGGAGTACCTCGTCTACCAGATCTCCCGCGAACTCGGGCTGACCCAGGACTGGCCGGTCGTGATCGTCGGCATCGGTAACCTCGGCGCCGCGCTCGCCAACTACGGCGGCTTCGCCTCCCGCGGTTTCCGGGTCGCCGCTCTGATCGACGCCGATCCGGCGATGGCCGGGACGCCCGTCGCCGGCATCCCGGTGCAGCACTCCGACGACCTGGAGACGATCATCCGCGACAACGGTGTGTCGATCGGTGTCATCTCGACCCCGGCCGGTGCCGCGCAGCAGGTGTGCGACCGGCTCGTCGCCGCGGGCGTCACCTCCATCCTGAACTTCGCGCCGACGGTGCTCTCCGTGCCCGACGGCGTCGACGTCCGCAAGGTGGACCTCTCCATCGAACTCCAGATCCTCGCCTTCCACGAGCAGCGCAAGTCGGTCGAGGACACCGGCGGGGCCGCCGGTCACGTCGTCACCGGGTCCGCCCAGGACGTGGCGGTGCCGCCCGTGCGGGACGCGGACGGGGAGCCGGTGCGCCCGGCCGCCGAGGGCCGTAAGGGACCTGACGGGGACATGCCCGCCGTGATGCCGGCATGAGTCTTCTCGTCGTAGGGCTGAGCCACCGCAGCGCCCCCGTCTCCGTGCTGGAGCGGGCCTCGCTGGCGGCCGAGACGCAGGCCAAGCTCCTCCAGGACGCCCTCGCCGCGGAGCCCGCGGCCGAGGCCGCCGCGCTCGCCACCTGCAACCGCATCGAGCTGTACGCCGACGTGGACAAGTTCCACGCGGGCGTCGCCGAGCTGTCCACGCTCCTCGCCCAGCACAGCGGCGTGGGCCTGGACGAGCTCACTCCGCATCTTTATGTGCACTACGAGGACCGGGCCGTCCACCACCTCTTCTCGGTGGCCTGCGGGCTGGACTCGATGGTCGTCGGCGAGGGGCAGATCCTCGGCCAGATCAAGGACGCGCTGGCGCGGGGCCAGGAGCTCCACACCGCGGGGCGGCTGCTGAACGACCTGTTCCAGCAGGCGCTGCGGGTCGGCAAGCGCGCCCACAGCGAGACCGGGATCGACCGGGCGGGGCAGTCGCTCGTCACCTTCGGCCTCGAACAGCTCGCCGCGGGCGAGGACGTCGCCGAGTGGGCCCGGGGCAAGCGCGCCGTGGTGATCGGCGCCGGTTCGATGTCCTCGCTGGCCGCCGCCACCCTGGCCCGCTCCGGGGTCGCCGAGATCGTCGTCGCCAACCGGACCCGCTCCCGCGCCGACCGGCTCGTCGAGATCCTGGGCCAGCCCGGCGGCACCGGAGTGGCCGCACGCGCCGTGGAGATGGCCGAGGTCCCCGGCGAACTGACACGTGCCGACATCGCCATTTCGTGCACCGGCGCGACGGGTCTCGTGCTGACCGCCGAGACCGTCGCAGAGGCGCTCGGCCTGCCCCACGCGCCGGTCGGCGAGGCGTCCGCCGCGCCCGCCGGGGAGACCGCGTCCGGCCAGGCCGCCGGTCCCGTCCGGCTCGCCCTGCTCGACCTCGCCATGCCGCGCGACATCGACGGCGCCGCCGACCGCCTCGACGGGGTGCGCCTCGTCGACATCGAGTCGCTCGCCGAGGTCTCCGCGGACGCACCGATGGCCTCCGACGTGGACCAGGTGCGCACCATCGTCGCCGACGAGGTGGCCGCCTTCGGCGCCGCCCAGCGGGCCGCCCGCATCACCCCGACCGTCGTCGCGCTGCGCACGATGGCCGCCGATGTGGTCACGGGCGAGATGGCCCGGCTCGACGGGCGCCTCCCCGACCTGGACGAGAAGCAGCGCGCCGAAATCACGCTGACCGTGCGCCGCGTTGTGGACAAGCTCCTGCACGCGCCCACCGTGCGGGTCAAGCAACTTGCCAGCGAGCCGGGCGGCGCCGGGTACGCCGACGCGCTCCGAGAACTCTTCGATCTCGACCCGCAGACGGTCGCCGCCGTCTCCCGGGCAGACCTGAACGACCCGAATCGAGGGCGGTCATGACCGACAACTCCCCCCTGGGCGCGGGTGCCGACAAGCCGCTGAGGCTGGGCACCAGGCGCAGCAAGCTCGCCATGGCGCAGTCCGGCCTGGTCGCCGATGCGGTCAGGGAGGTGACCGGGCGGGCCGTCGAGCTCGTCGCGGTCACCACGTACGGAGACATCTCCCGTGAGCACCTCTCGCAGATCGGCGGCACGGGCGTGTTCGTCGCCGCGCTGCGCGAGGCGCTGCTGCGCGGCGACGTGGACTTCGCCGTCCACTCGCTCAAGGACCTGCCGACCACCCCGCACGAGGGCCTCGTCCTGGCCGCCGTACCGGTGCGCGAGGACCCGCGCGACGTACTGGTGGCGCGGGACGGGCTGACCTTCGCGCAACTGCCGTCCGGTGTCCGCATCGGCACCGGCTCGCCGCGCCGTATGGCGCAGCTCAACGCATACGCCCGCAGCCACGGCCTCGACATCGAGACGGTGCCGATCCGGGGCAATGTCGACACGCGTATCGGATTTGTACGAAGCGGAGAGCTGGACGCGGTGGTACTCGCCGCGGCCGGGCTCAGCCGCCTCGGCCGGATCGGTGAGGCGACCGACTTCCTGTCGCCCGACACCATCCTGCCCGCTCCCGGCCAGGGAGCACTGGCGATCGAGTGCGCTGCAGGCAGCGCCGACCTCGTCGCCGCGCTCGGAGAGCTCGACGACCCGTACACCCGGGCCGCCGTGACCGCCGAGCGTGCCCTGCTCGCCGCCCTGGAGGCAGGCTGCTCCGCACCCGTGGGTGCGCTGGCGGATCTCCAGGCCGACGGACAGGCTGTCAACGAACTGCGCCTGCGCGGTGTCGTCGGTGCCACCGACGGTTCCTCGCTGGTGCAGATGTCCACCACCGGTCCCGTTCCCACGTCGCACGACGACGCGGCGGCCCTCGGTCGCGAACTCGCGGCCGAGATGCTCGCCAAGGGCGCGGCCGGTCTTATCGGGGAGCGAGCACTTTGAGCCCCACCGGCCCCGCTGCATCCGATTTTCCGGCCGTGTCCGCCCATGGGCACGTCACCTTCCTGGGTGCCGGTCCCGGCGATCCGGGACTGCTGACCCTGCGCGCTGTCGAGGCGCTTGCGAGCGCGGACGTCCTTGTCGCCGAGCCGGACGTTCTCGGCGTTGTTCGCTGCCACGCGCGGGCAGGCGTGAGCACACCCGAACTCACGGTCGTTGACGCACAGTCAACCGCCGCCGGTGTCCCTGTCCTCAGGGATGCGGTCAATCTTGTCATGGAGGCAGCGAAGGGCGGTAAGCGGGTGGTCCGTGCGGTCCCGGGGGACCCGGGGCTGGACGCGGACGCCGGTGCCGAGATGCTGGCTTGCGCCGCCGTCGGCATCCCCTTCGAGGTCGTGCCGGGAATCGCCGAGGCCGTGGGCGTACCCGCGTACGCCGGCGTGCCGCTGCGGGACGCGCAGGGCGCGGACGTCCGGTTCGTCGACGCGCGTACCGCCTCGGACCGCTGCTGGGGCGAGGTCGGCGCGAGCGATGCCACGGCGGTCATCTCGACGACGCTCGACGCGGTGGCCGCGGCCGCCGGTGAGCTGGTCTCGGCGGGACGCAAGCCGGACACGCCGCTGTCCGTGACGGTGTCCGGTACCACGACCCGCCAGCGCACCTGGACGGCGACCCTCGGGACGATCGCCCAGGTACTGAAGCAGGCGAAGGTGTTGCCGTCGCCGGAGGGGCACCGCCCCGTCATAGCCGTGGTCGGTGAGCGCAGCTCCGCCGCCCAGCGCGACCAGCTCGCGTGGTTCGAGTCCAAGCCGCTGTTCGGCTGGAAGGTGCTCGTACCGCGGACCAAGGAGCAGGCGGCGTCGCTCTCCGACCAGCTTCGTTCGTACGGTGCCGTGCCGCACGAGGTCCCGACGATCGCCGTCGAGCCGCCGCGCACCCCGCAGCAGATGGAGCGCGCGGTCAAGGGCCTGGTCACGGGCCGGTACGAGTGGATCGCCTTCACCAGCGTCAACGCCGTGAAGGCCGTCCGGGAGAAGTTCGAGGAGTACGGGCTCGACGCCCGTGCCTTCGCCGGGATCAAGGTCGCGGCCGTGGGCGAGCAGACCGCCGCCGCGCTCGTCGACTTCGGTGTGAAGCCGGACCTCGTGCCGTCCGGTGAGCAGTCCGCCGCGGGTCTGCTGGAGGACTGGCCGCCGTACGACCCGGTCTTCGACCCGATCGACCGGGTCTTCCTGCCGCGCGCCGACATCGCCACCGAGACGCTGGTGGCGGGCCTCATCGAGCTGGGCTGGGAGGTCGACGACGTCACCGCGTACCGCACGGTCCGCGCCTCGCCGCCGCCGGCCGAGACCCGCGAGGCGATCAAGGGCGGCGGGTTCGACGCGGTGATGTTCACCTCGTCGTCGACCGTCCGGAACCTCGTCGGCATCGCGGGCAAGCCGCACAATGTGACGGTCATCGCGTGTATCGGCCCGGCGACGGCGAAGACCGCGGAGGAGCACGGCCTGCGCGTCGACGTGCTGTCGCCGGAACCCTCGGTGCACAAGCTGGCCGAGGCCCTCTCCGAGTTCGGCGCGCGGCGCCGGGACGCGGCGAAGGAGGCCGGCGACCCGGTGACGCGACCGAGCGAGCGGCGTCCGGGGGCGCGGCGGCGTCGTTCGTCGACCTGACGCGCACGAGAACGCGCTGTCGTAGGAGCGCGCTACGCGCGGGGACCGGGCGGTCCGGCTGCTTCGGCAGCCGGACCGCCCGCGGCGTTTCCGGTGCTTGTGCCGTTTCCGGCGCGCGTGGCCCCGCGGCGTTTCCGGGGCGCTTGCTCCGGACAGGGGCGGCGGTGTTTTTCCGGCTGGGGTGTCGGTAAACCGGTGATGTGTGCGGGTCTAGTCTCGAAGCATGACTGTGTACGGAAACTTCCCCGGCTCCCGCCCCCGGCGGCTGCGGACGACCCCGGCGATGCGGCGCATGGTCGCCGAGACACGGCTCGACGCGGCGGACCTGATCCTGCCCGCGTTCGTACGCGAGGGCATCGACGCTCCCGTGCCCATTTCGGCCATGCCCGGGGTGTACCAGCACACCCTGGACACGCTGCGGAAGGCCGCCGCCGAGGCGGTGTCGGCGGGGGTCTCCGGGATCATGCTCTTCGGTGTGCCCGCGGACGAGAAGAAGGACGCCCGGGGCACGGCGGGCACCGACCCGGACGGCATCCTCCAGGTCGCTCTGCGCGCGGTGCGCGAGGAGGTCGGCGACGACCTCGTCGTCATGTCGGACCTGTGCCTGGACGAGTACACGGACCACGGCCACTGCGGTGTGCTGACCGCCGACGGCCGGGTCGACAACGACGCGACGCTGGAGCGGTACGCGGAGATGGCCCAGGTCCAGGCCGACGCGGGCGCCCATGTGGTCGGCCCCAGCGGCATGATGGACGGCCAGGTCGGGGTGGTCCGGGACGCGCTGGACCAGACGGGCCACGAGGACGTGTCGATCCTCGCGTACACCGTGAAGTACTCCTCGGCGTTCTACGGGCCCTTCCGTGAGGCGGTCGGCTCGTCGTTGAAGGGCGACCGCAAGACGTACCAGCAGGACCCGACGAACGCCCGTGAGTCGCTGCGCGAGCTGGCGCTCGACCTCGAAGAGGGCGCCGACATGGTCATGGTCAAGCCGGCCGGCCCGTACCTGGACATCCTCGCGAAGGTCGCCGACGCGGTGGACGTGCCGGTCGCCGCGTACCAGATCAGCGGCGAGTACGCGATGATCGAGGCCGCCGCCGAGAAGGGCTGGATCGACCGGGACGCGGCGATCATGGAGAGCCTGACCGGCATCCGGCGGGCGGGTGCGCGGATGATCCTGACGTACTGGGCGACGGAGGCCGCACAGCGGCTGGGCGGTCGCTGACCGTTCCGCGCCGAGGGTGACCGGGCCGTTTATGCGAACCGGCGGCTTCCGGCCGGATGCCGCCGGATCGTGGAGACGGCCCGGTGCCGTGTCCGGTCCGCCGTCTATGCCGGGGCGTCGGGCGTGCGGTCCCAGGCCGTGAGGACGCGGGCCGCCGCCCTGCCGAGTTCGGGGTCCGGGGCGAGGGCGCGCAGGACGTCGGAACGGGCGTCGCTCGGGCCCGCCTCTTCGAGGGCGGCGAGGGCGTTGTGGCGGACCAGGGTGTCTTCGTCGCCGTCGTCGTCCAGCACGGCGGCGGCCAGGGCCTCGTGCACGGCCGGCTCGTCGGCGTAGGAGCCGAGCGCATGGACCGCGTACTGGCGGACCAGGTCCTCATCGGGGTGGTTCGACGCGCTCAGCAGGGCCCGGACGACACTACGGGCGGCGGCGGGGTCGGACGGGGGCCACAGGCGCAGGATCGTGGCGGCCTCCACCCGGGCCAGTTCGTACGCGTGCGGGTCGGCGACGACGGACGCGAGGAAGAGCGCGGCGTCGACGGCGGTGCCGGTGGTGATGCCGCCGGGGTCCAGCGCCGCGATGATCTCGAGTCTGCGGTCGTCGTCTGCGGGCAGGGCATGGAACTCCTCGACCAGACGGGCGAGTTGAACGGGGTGCTCCGGAGGCTGGGACATGCGGTGTTTCTTTCGAGGGTTCTCTGTGGCGTGCGGGACTTCCGTCAGGGCCAGTCGATCATGGCCATGAACAGCAGCGCCGCGAAGAACACGACACCGGGCGCGAGAACCGCGAGGAAGAGCCCGGCCGGCGGCCTGCCCCGCCACAGAGCCCAGCTCCCCACCAGGGTGATCAGCGCCAGCACCAGACCGCAGTTGAACACCGTCCACGCGGGGCCGAAGCTCGCGTCGAACCGGCGGGCCGCGGCCCCTTGGCAGGAGTCACAGGCCATGGGCGAGATCCCGGCGAGGAACAGTGCGATGCACGCCAGCGGGAGCGTCACGATCGTGGAGATCAGTGAGGCGATCCAGACGCGCGGCGATCGGGTGGCGGTGGCGTCGGCGGTGAGGTCGTCAGTCATGCGTACGAGTCAACTCGGCTGTCTCTTGGGGCACATGAGTGCGCGTACTCATCGCCGGTCTGGTGCCTGACCGGGATGTCGGGCCCGTACCCGCCGGGCGAAGCGGCGCGGGGCTAGGGGCGCTGGAGGCCATGGGACGTGGAAGCCGGGGTGTGGGCTCACGGGGTGTGGGGGCCGTGGAGTGTGGGAGTCACCGGGTGCGGGTCATGGGGCGACGGTGTGGCCGGGGAGGCCGGTGCCGCCGAGAAGGGTCAGCAGGCTGGACAGCCGGCCGATGTCCTTCTTGCTCCATGGGGGCGCGGCGAAGATCTCGGCGGCGACCTGCTCGGCCGTGGCGAGCATCTCCGTCAGGCGTGCGTGGCCGGTGTCGGTCAGTGCCGCGTAGGCCACTCGGCCGTCGCGGGCGTCCGTCTCGCGTGTGACCAGGCCGATCCGCTCCAGCGGCGCCAGCCCCCGGGTCACCCCGGAGGCGGTCAGCCCCAGCGCCTCGGCCAGGTCCACCCGGCGCATCCGGCCGCCGGGCGCCTGCCCCAGGCGCAGCAGCATCGTGAAGTCGGCCAGGCTCACCCCGTGCAGCCCGCTCAGGCTCGCGTCGAACCGCTTCACCAGGGCCGCCTGGGCTCGTACGAGACGCAGGGTCGCGTCCAGGGCGTCACTCATTGCATCCTCCTTGACTGCTCAAGCATATATCCATACGTGAGCAGTCAAGGATTTATGCGAGGGGGCGACGGGGGATCAGAGGCTCGTCAGGCTCAGACGCGCTGTGGGAGCCGGCCCGCTTCTGGCTCGGGCCTGCTTCGGACTCAGGCCTGCTTCTGGGCTGCGGCTCGGCGCTGCCGTTTGCCCAGTGGCGCCTGGGAGAGGTCCTCGGCCTGGGGCTTGAGGTTCTTGTAGCCATAGCCACGGCTGGTCAGCCATGCCTTCGCCGCTTCTTCGGCGCGTTCGGTTGCCTCCAGGATGTCCTCCTCTTCCTCCCCGGAGTCCAGGAAGCGGAAGGTGAAGGCGGATCGCGCCGCCAGGTCGTAACTGAGGTGCCCCTCGGGCGTGAAGGCCGCGTGCAGGATGTCGTGTTCGGCGGCGCGGGCCAGGAGTTCGGCGCGTTGTTCGGCGCTGAGTCCGTCGAAGACACCGCGCACGGTGATACGGAAGGTACGAGTACTCATCCCGCGACATTAACAAGGCGTTACCTCGTTGGCTGAGTGGATATTGCCGGCCTGGTCCACGTGCGAGGGAGTTCGGGGGGGAACCCGGTCGACGTCGCATGGAAGCGTCCGCACGGGTCGGGCGTGGCCCATCCGGCACGGCGGCACTCGGGTCTGGGCGGCGCCGGCCGTCCTCATGGACCGCCGTCTTCATGGACCGCGGGCCTCACACCCTTTCCGGTCCTGGGCCATCGGTGACCCGGCCCGTTCGTACTTGGGGCGCGGCTTTGCGCCATGTGGCGCGACTTCGCCTTGATTCCTGGATGGCTCCGTCCATGGGACCGTCGTCATCATGATCGAGTCCTGGTTGATCGATGCCCGCAGATGCCCACCGGGTGTCCAATCGCTGACCAGGGAGCCGTCGTCGGGCCCGGACATCGAAAGTGAGCGGCGACCGCCGGGACGGCCCGCTTCGACTCCTACGAAAGCCAAGAGCGGACGAGGTGCACGACGGCCATGGCCACGAACCCGAACCCGATCAGGGCGACCACTCCACCCCATATCCGCACGAGCACGCGGAGTCGTGGCCTTCTGAGGGAGAAGTCCATCGAAGGATGTTCCTTCCCCAGCCTGTCGAGGCGCCGCAGGACGCTCGGTTCGGCGAACACGGGGTTGAGTTGCGTGTCCACGAACCATTGGGCGGCGCCGCGGTAGTCCGTCGTCAGAACGAGCCCGGCGAGCGTGATCCCGATCCCCAACAACACTGCTGTCCCGATCATTTGCCCCCCGAGAGGTTCGCTGTGGCGAGGCCGACCTGACGCCCGCCGGTCCGTTGCGTCAGGGCCTGGATCGTGCGCCGGGGCGTCTCCCCTGCGCTCGGCCCATGTTGTACTCCGCTTCGGGCATGCGCGGCGGTGTGTGGTGGGCGTTACGCTGCTCCGCTCGTTCGGTGGGACGGTTCGGTGCGTCGGCGGTCCGGATGGCGCGCTTCGGCGTGGGCGCGGTGGAGCGCGGCTTCGTGGGTGGCGGCGGCCGGGCGGCGGTTCAAAGCCAGGGCATCCGCCGTCTCCCCATCGCTTTTGGCGGAAACTACCCCGCCGCGCCGTCCGCCTGGTCCGGGCTCCGCAGCAGCGCGGACAGGTAGGCGGGGCATTCCTCGACCACGAGGTGACCGGCCCCGGAGACCACGCCCAGCTCAGTGCCGAGCCTGTCGCGCACTGCCGGTCCGAGCCGCCGTGGAGGGAGGAAGACGTCGTGCTCCCCGGTGACGACCAGGCGGGGTATCGACCGCACGGGCAGGGTGGCAGTACCGGGCGCCCCGCTGGAGCGCGCGTGCCGGGCGACCAGCGTCATCCACTCCACCAGTTCCCCGCGGGGCGGACGGCCCGGCGCGAGCATGGTGCGCAGGAGCCGGGCGCTGCGTGTCGACGTGGGCCGCAGGAACCAGGCGGCCGAGGCGGTCAGTACCGAGGGCGTCAGCTTCAGCCTGGTCAGTCCGCCGGGCGAGACCAGGACGAGCCGGTCGATCAGGGGACAGTCGCTGGACAGGGCGATGGCGGCACCGAAGGAGTGCCCCATCACCGTCACCGGCTCGGACGAGATCTCCTCGATCGTCTCGCCCAGCCACGCTCCGTACCAGGACAACCGGCCGCCGGAGACACCACGTCGGCCGGAACTGAGACCCGGCTGCCCCGGAACGTCCACCAGCAGGACCCGGTGGCCGTCGTCGACCAGGGCCGTGGCCAGTGGAAGGGACGCGGCTGCGTTGAAGTTGGTGCCCGGGACGAACACGACCGTCGTCGGGCCGGAACCGGCGAGAACCACGTGGGTCCGTGCTCCGTTGGCGGTGACCGTCTTCCGTTCGTGCGGCACCGGCCACCCGGCGAGCTGATCGAGGCACCAGTCTCGGATGAGCTCCCTGCTGGTCGTGCCGCGGTAGATCGAGTCCATCCGTCGAGTGTCGCTGCTCGTCCCGGACCACGGGGCGAGAACGGCCCCATGGACCGAGAGACTTGTGCGTCGGCCCCGGGTGAGGCGGGCTCAGCCCGGGTGGCTCGGTCCGGGCCCGGGAGCGGCACTGGTCAGTGCGGACCGGGCCGGGGCAGGCCAGGTCGAGGCGGGCTGGGTCGAGGCGGGCTGGGTCAGTCCCACCAGAATCCCCAGGTCGCCTGGTCCAACAGGTACTTCTCGGCGTAGTGGTCGAGGTCGTAGGGCGGGTTCTGGTTGATGTTGTCCGGGCAGAACGCGAAGTGCTCGGCGGCGAGCGCCCGCGCCTCGGCCGACGTGGTGGGCGGGCGTCCGACCGTGACGGTCAGGGTGTCGAAACCGAGCATCAGGACCCGTATGCCGTAGCGGTCCTCCCAGGAGCGGAGCACCGAGCTGAGCCGGGCCGTGTCGTTCTCGTAGTTGAGCGGGCCCGACCAGCCGATCGCCGCGGGGATGTCCGCAGTGCGCCGGGCCGGGACGAGCGCCGCCCGTACGTTCGGGAACCATCCCTCCGGGCCGGTGAACAGGCCGGCCATTTCCGTCGCCAAGTCGTCGGGGGACTGCGTCGGGGGCGTTCCACCGGGCGTGGGGGCCAGGCCCGGCCATGCGGCGGGCGGGGCGCCGAGTTCGTCGGGCGCGTACGAGGCCCAGTACGCGGCGAGCACTTCGGCGGGGTCGTGGTCGTCCGGCGACGAGGTGTCCTCCGGGACGAGGTCCCAGTCCTCGGGCCAGTTGTCCCGTCGGCCGCCGTCGATCAGTACGGGGAGCAACCCGAGCGGCTGCCCGGCCGCGTGCAGCCGGGACCAGTCCCCGGGGGCCACGGGCGCGTCGGTGCACCAGAGCAGCGGTTCGTGCCAGGTGCCGTCGATCGTGGCGTCCACCAGTGAGCCGGGCGGAAGCTGAAGCCCTGAAGCGGCCAGGGACGTGAGCGGGTTCGGAAGCGTCGCCATGGTGTCGAGCGTACGGGCGGCCACTGACAACGGTCCTGTTCGGCCGGGCCGCCGCCGTCGGCCCGACCACTGTCCGGACGGTCGCTGTCCGGACGGTCACTGTCGGCGCGGGGCGGGTGGGCCACCGGGCGGGCTCGCGTTCCGGAGCACGCCGCGTGGCTGCGAGGGCCTGCGCGGCGTGCGTCCGGTCCGTGCTGCGTCCGGTCCGCGCGTCCGGTTCGTGCGTCCGGACGTACGTCCGGGCCGTACGTGTCCGTTCCTTACGCCCGTTCCGTAGGTCCGTTCCGGGTACGTCGCTGGTTGGGCGTGCGTCCGGTCCGGGGTGCGTTCGGTGGGGCGCGCGATCTACGGGCGGGCGTGGTTCACGGCGGCGAACACGGCACGTGCCGTCGTACCGTCGGGCACGGACCAGCCTGCGGTGACGAGCCCCAGCCCAGCTCGTGCGTCGGCCTCCTGTCCGGGTCGCAGAACGCGGTTGATGCGGAGGGCCGGCCGATGTCCGTCGGCCGCCGTCTCCACGAAGACATCCGTGCCGTCCGGATCGTCGGACACGCTCATGGAGGTGATCGCGGACGTGGCGATCGGCTCGGTGCGTGAGGCGGTGACGGAGGGGTCGGGGGTGTCGCTCGTGCTCTGCATCTGCGGTTCGGCCTCACCGGCGACGAGCGCGAGCAGTTGCGCGACGAGTACCGGGTCACGCGTGCCGTCGTAAACCCAGCGACGCCCCAGCACCCCGTGCTCGGTGGTGCCGATCAGGGCTTCGCCGGCGCCCGCGAGCGGTGCGCCCCGGTAACTGAACGGCACCTGGTACGTGGCCGGTCGGTCCCCCGAGGTGTCGGTGACCACCATGAATTCCATGCCGACCTCGCCCTCGGGGTCGTCCAGCCGGAACCCGCCGGCCCTCACCAGCTCGGGCTGTCCCTTGCCGTGGTACCAGGGCTGGGCGGGCAGCCAGGTGGTGAGGAGTTCCAGCTTGGTGGGCGTCAGGGTGGTGCGGTAGATGAGTGCCATGCCGGTGCTTTCTCTCCCGTGAGCTCAGTCGAGTCGCTGATCGGAGGCGAAGTCCGCGAAGGCCGCCCAGGTGGTGGGGGTGATGGTGAGGTGGGGACCTTCGGGGGTCTTGGAGTCGCGGATGTGGATGGCGGCGGGGTGTGCTGCCACCTCGACGCACTGCCCGCCTTCGTCGCCGCTGTAGCTGGACTTGTGCCAGTCGTAAGCGACTTCGAGGCAGGCGCCGCCTTCGCTGCCGCTGTAGGTCGACTTGAACCACTTATGTGCTGTGCTGCTGCTCATGGCTCTCCCAACAGGACTACGGGGCTGAGGGGGTAGGGCTTGCAGCGGTGCGTGGTGCTCGGTTGCGGGTCGGGCCACCGGGGGCCGGTTCGGGGGTGGGGCTTGTATCGGTGAGTCCATGGGCGGACGCCGACGACGGCCCGCCCCGAACCGGTCGTTCAGGACCCGATGTGGGTGGCGAAGGCCGCCCAGGTGGTGGGGGCGATGGTGAGGATGGGGCCCTCGGGGTCTTTCGAGTCGCGGATGTGGATGGCGGCGGGGTGTGTGGCCACCTCGACGCATGCGCCGCCCTCGTCGCCGCTGTAGCTGGACTTGTGCCAGTCGTAGGCGACTTCGAGGCAGGCGCCGCCTTCGTCGCTGCTGTAGCTGGACTTGAACCACTCAAGTGTGCTGCTCATTACTCTCCCAGCAGACGGTCCAACAGACCCACGGTGTCTTTGGGGTTGAGGGCCTGGGCTCGCAGCATCGCATATTTCTGAGCGAGGATGCTGGTCTCGTCGGGGTCGGAGACGAGCAGACTGCCGCGCTGAGTTTCGGAGTAGGCGATGTGTTGAAAGTCAGGAGTCTCCAGCAGGATGAAGGGGCCAGCGAGCCCCGAGTGGGTACGGCTGTTCAGTGGCAGCACCTGGAGACAGATGCCGGGGAGCCCGGCGCAGGCACGTAGATGACGAAGCTGCTCCATATGTGCCTCGTCATCGATGAGTTGGAGCGTCAGAACCGGTTCCCAGACGACGAAGCTGATGGTCGGGGGCGAGGGGCGGCGCAGGATCTCCTGGCGCTGGAGTCGCGCCTCCGTCTGGTTCGCGATCTCCTCCTCGTTGAAGACCGGGACGCGGTTGCGGAAGACCGCTTCGGCGTACGGGGCCGTCTGGAGCAGGCCCGGCAGTACCTGGTTGTCGTACCAGGACAGAGCGAGCGCGTCATGCTCCAGGTCCACGTACTGCTCCGCCCACGCCGGGATCAGGTCCACCTCCGGCATGTTGCCCACCGCCATCTCCAGCGCGCCCTTCGTGCCGAGCAACTGGTCGAGATGGCTTGCCAGATCGGGGAGGAGTGAGCGCCTGCCCTGCTCGATGGAGGCGATCGTGTCGACCTGATGGCCCAGACGGTCCGCGAGTTGGGCTTGGGTCAGGCCGTTCGCGACGCGGTACAGACCGACGAGCTTGCCCACGAGTTTCATTGCCGACGCGTTCTTGCGCTGCCGCTTCCTGGGGTGCATATGAACCGAACTCCCACCGTTGTGCGTACGTCACGCGCGGACGGCCCGTACAACGGAGGTGTACGGATGCGCGTACTGTGGCAGCGTAGTCACGGAGTGTGACTCTCGTCTCGTGAATGAGACGATGCAACTCTCGTTGCTGCGCGAGCGGTTCTATCGGCGGGAGCGTCGATCCGTGCCCGCCACACGGGAGTTCGTGCGCGCCGCCGTGGCCGACTGGGGGCTCGGGGCGCGGCTGGACGACGTACTGCTGTGCGTGAGCGAGCTGGCGACCAATGCGCTGGTGCATGGAGTGCCGCCGGGGCGTGGGTACCTGGTGCGGTTGCTGCTGCGGGAGGGCGGGGCGGCGCTGCGGGTGGAGGTGCATGACAGCGGCGACGGGGAGCCGGTGGTGCGGGAGCCGGGGGCCGGGCCGGAGGGGGAGTCGGGGCGGGGGCTGCTGATCGTCGCGGCGATGGCCGATCGGTGGGGGGTGGGGGAACGGAACCCCGGCAAGATCGTGTGGTGCGAGTTCGGAGTGTGGTCAGCGGGAGGGGCGTGACTGGCGTGGTGGACGGGTCTGGGGCGGCGGCCGTTCGGGGTGGGGTGGGAGGCGGCCGGTGCGGGGGGCGGTATGCCCGGAGTGGCCGCATACAGTGAGGCATGACCGCGATCGATGAGTCCGTGACGGAATCAGAGCCGACCGTTCCGCCCGGCGTGAGGAACTTCCGTGACGCCGGTGGTGTGGGGACGCTGCCCCGAGGCGTGCTGTTCCGTTCCGCCGCGCTGCACCGTCTCGCCCCAGAGGGCGTGGGCGCCCTGCGGCGGCTGGGGCTGCGAACGGTCGTCGACCTGCGCAGCAACCCAGAGGTGGCGGAGCGGCCGGACGCCGTGGAGCTGGTTCGTGCGGGGCACGCCCGGTATCTTCACGTGCCCCTCTTCGAGGAACGGCGGTGGCCCGCGGACCAAGGGGAGCTCTATCCGCTGATGGCCGAGCGCGCCGGGAAGGCAGCGGTGGAGGTCGTACGACGGCTGATCGCGGACGACGCGGCGCCGGTACTGGTCCACTGTGCCTCGGGCAAGGACCGGACGGGGGTCGTCGTCGCGGTCGTCCAGACCCTGATGGGTGCCTCCGAGGAGGAGGTGCTCCGGGACTTCCTGCGTTCGAACACCGCACTGGGCCTGGTCGCCGATCCTTCCGCCGCCGGGACGGCCGTGGCACATGGGTCGTTGCCCGTGTCCGCCACGCACCTGCACCGTGCCATGCTGTGGATTCGGAGCCATCACGGCTCCGTCTCCCAGTACCTCGTGGCCCATGGCCTGGGCGCCTCGGAGCTTTCCGCCGCGCAGGGATCGCTCTGACACGACCGGGCCGTGCGGCACGAGGGAACGGACACGGCCCGTCAGGGGCCCCGAAGGCCGCGCACCGGCCCTAGAGTTCCTTGCCGCACAGAACGCGGTCGTTCACCAACTTGCCGGCGTGGGCCATCGAATTCTCGGTGAACACCGCGTCGGCCTTGTCGTCGCACGGGTCGCTGAGGCCGCCCAGAATCCTGTTCTCGACGATTTTGAAGATCTTGTGCGTCGCGCCGAACTTCTGGCCCTTGGTCCGGCACGCAGCCTCCATGACCACGTCACCCTTCTTCTCCGGGGTGCTGTGCACGCAGTCGCCGATCTCGATCCTGGGGCCGCCGCCTTCGCCTGGGCCGCCGGGGTGCGGCGGCTTCAGATTGCGCACATGCGTACCCGTAAACGGTCTGTCGCGTGTGCTCCAGCGCGGCCAGGCTGAGCGGTACGTCGACCACGAAGTCGGTGCGCGCGGCGCAGGACGTCGCGGAGAAGGGGACGGCGCTGCCACTGTCCGTCCGGTAGATGACCTTGGCGATGGCCTCGGGGGTGTCGCACGGGACCTCGCGGTAATCCTCCAACTGCTTGTCGCCCTCGGGGGCGGCGCATGCGTCGAAGTCGAGGTACCGCGTGCCGTAGGACGGGTTCACGCTCGGACTGGGGCTCGGGGTGCCGGACTCCCCGCCTGTGGCGTCGTGGTATCCCGTGGCCTTTCCGCAGCCGGTGAGGAGAAGCAGCGAGACGGCCACGGCGGCGGTGGCCGTGACCACGGTCGCTCCCCGGTGGTCCGGCCCGTCCGCGTGCTCCCGTCCGTACGAGCGCTCCGGCTCGTATGTGTGCTCCCGCTCTTACGGGCGCTTCGGCCCGCACACCTGATTTCGCCGGTCCGTCGCCACTTCCTCTGCGCACAGCCATCCCCCTCGGGCCTCGATCCGCGCCGACCCCCTTTCTCGGTCCCGTTTCTCGCATCGTACGGTCTATGAACCTTGTGGAGATGGTGAGTTGACGGTCGAAATCGTCGGTATTCAGGATTCCGGCCATGTACGGCGAGGGGGGTGGGTGGCTCGGGCCCGCGGGGCGTGCACGGTGGATGAGAGCTTGCGCTGACGGGAGGGGAGGACGCGTGCTCGGATCGAGGACGCGTCCTCGGGAAGCGAGGGCGTGCTCAGTCGAGGGCCAGGCTCATCTCGCTCTGCCAGTAGGTGACGAAGCCGTTGTCGCCCCAGTAGGTGTCGGCGGGGAGCTTAAGGTTGGCGGGGGAGCCTGTGGAGCCCGAGTTGCTCTTGGGGGCGAAGTACACCGCGAGGCTGCTGCCCTTGTGCAGCTTGCTCCCGTCGTCCTCACCGCTCAGCCCGATGCCGGCGTACGCGGACTGGCCCGGCTCAAGGGCGACCACGGCCTGCGGGACGCTGTCGCGGAGGACCGGGAACGCGGCCTGCGAGTCGTCGAACCGCAGCGCGGGCGCGTGGTACGCGAAGCAGGGGCGGGAGCCCGTGTTGGTCGCGGTGAGCAGCAGGTGGTTGATGGGACGGCTCACCTTGCTGACGGTGACCCTGGTGTTGTCGCCGGTGCAGGTGACGGGGGAGCTGTTGGCGTTGCCGCTGCCGGAGTTGTTTCCGCCGCCGGAGTCGGAGCCCTTGGTGGACGAACTGCCGGAGGACGAACCGGAGGACGAGCCGCTGGAGGACGAGCCGGCGGAGCCGGAAGCCACGTTCTCGGAGTCGGCGCCCTGCCCGTTGGCGTTGTCCTTGCCCTTCCCGGCGGTCTCGCCACCGTCGTTCGGGTTGACGGTCCCGGTCGGTCGGCTGCTGCCCGCGGGAGTCGGATTCTCGGCCAGGTCCTCGGTGTTGCAGGCGGTCAGGGACAGGGTGGCCAGGAGGGCGGTGGCGGCGAGGGCGGTGGTGCGGATGAGGTTCCTGCGCATGGTGGTACTCCCCGTGTGTGGTGGTGAGGTCATGTCTGCTCGGCGGACCGTTCAGTGACGGAAGATCAGGACCAGGACGATCGAGGTGGTCACGATCACTACGCCGACGGCCAGGGCATCGATGGGTTCGATGCGGAAACGGGTGCGCACTGCGTCGTCCCGATGGTTGCCGTGGTGTGGTCGCTGCGGTGTGGTCCCAGACTGCGGGACGGCTGAATCCGGCCGCAACGCCGAACGGACCATTGGGGAAGCTGGAATGCCTGCGCATACTCTGACCTGGGCAGATTCCACGTCCCTGGAACGTCGTTCCGGGACGGACGAGGAGGGGGAACGCCGTAATGGCGACGCCGGAGGCCGTGGAGTTCGCGGCTCTGCTGAAGAAACTGAAGGACCGTTCGGGGCTCAGCTACGGAGTGCTCGCCGGGAGGCTGCACGTCAGCACGTCGACGCTCCACAGGTACTGCAACGGCGACGCGGTGCCCAACGAGTACGCCCCGGTGGAGCGGCTGGGGCGGCTGTGCGGTGCGAGCCCGGAGGAACTGGTGGAGCTCCACCGGCGGTGGATCGTGGCCGACGCGGCGAGACGGCGTCCGTCCCCGGCACCTGCCCCGGGCCCGGCCCCTGTCCCGGGCCCGGCGCCCGCTCCTGACGTTGCCCGTACCCCGGCCCCGGTTCCGGCAGCCGGTTCGGGAACCGCTTCCGAGGCCGATGACGGCCGCGAAGTCCGGGACGGCGACGGTGACGGTGGTGACCGCGGTGATGGTGGTGGTCGCGGTGACAGTGGTAGCCGCGGTGATGTTGGTGGTCATGGCGACGGTGGTGGTCGCGGTGACGGGGTACGCGGAGGGGGCGAGCGGGAGCGCGACGGTGGCGGTGTGGCCACGCCCGGGTCCGCTTCCGTCGAGCCCGCCACCACGCCGACTCCCGCGCCTGTCGAGCCCGCCACCACGCCGACTCCCGCGTCCGCGCCCGTTGACGCGTCGGCTTCGGACGTGTCCGTATCGGTGTCCGGGCCCGCAGCCGCCGCGGAGGCGGGCGCCGGAGTGGGGAGTGGCCGGTTCCGGTGGTTCCGGAGCTCGCCGCGTACACGAGTCCTGCTCGCCGTGGCGGCCGTGGTCGCGCTCACCGTGCCCACCACGGTTGTCGTCAACAAGCTCTCTGCCACTGACGACGTGGCCCTGAGCGACATTCCCGCCTCGGCGGACGTGCTGGAACCCGGCCCGTCCGAATCGCCCGCGCGGAGGACCCACGGCGGGACCGCGTCACCCGGCACCCCTTCCCCCACGGCCGACCCCAGCGGGCCTGAGTCCGCGCGCACTTCGTCCGCCGGGCCCACGGCGTCCTCCGGTCCGGAAGCCGGGGCGGGGCGGGGAAACGAGGCGCCGGCGGTCGGCGGCGTGCCGGTGACCGCCGCGATCAGTTCGTACAACTGGGACGCGCCCTGCGACGAGTACTACGTCCTGGATCAGGAGCCGGAGGACGTCCCGCCGCCCCCCACGCCGATGGACGGCCGAAGCTGGGCGCGGGCGCTCGGCGCGGTGGACGGCGCACACCAGCTGATCGAACTGACCGTGCAGGGAACGTCGCGCCAGCCGGTCGTGCTGAACGCGCTGCACGTACGGCAGGTCTCGAAGAAGGCGCCGCTGCCCTGGTCGGTGTACGCGACGAGCCTGGGGTGCGGAAGCGGCGTCACACCGCAGTCCTTCGACATCGACCTCGACGACGACAGGCCGAGGACGCGGCCCGTGCCCGGGCAGCGGGGCGACACGGTGATCCCGGCGAAGGACTTCCCGTTCAAGGTGTCGTCCACCGACGTGGAGGTGTTCGACCTCAAGGTCCATGTCGAGGCGCACGAGGTGAGCTGGTACCTGGAACTGGAGTGGAGCAGCGGCGGTCGGTCCGGGACGCTACGTATCGACGACGGCGGGAAGCCATTCCGCGTCAGTGCCATCAAGACCCGGCCGCAGTACTCCTACTGGTACGACAAGGCTCGCTGGACGGCCGACTGAATCGGCCGTGGCCGCTGCGCCACCGGAAACCGGCGGCGCAGCGGCCACGTGCAACGGCCCTCGGGGCGCTCAGAGGCGCTCGGGGGTCCTGATGCCGAGCAGCTCCATGCCCTGGTGCAGGGTGCGGGCGGTGAGGTCCGAGAGGAAGAGACGGTTCTCGGCCACGTCCTGCGGGACGTCCGTCCGCAGCACCGGGCACTGGTCGTAGAACGCCGTGAACAATGACGAGAGCTGGTAGAGGTACGCGGCCAGGCGGTGCGGCTCGTACGCGGCGGCGACCTCGGCCACGACCTCGCCGAACTGGTCCAGGTGCAGGCCCAGCGCCCGTTCGGCCGGGGCCAGCTCCAGCTCCGGGTGCGGCTGCGGCTTCAGCTCGCCCGCCTTGCGCTTGATGGAGCGGGAACGGGCGTGCGCGTACTGGATGTATACGCTGGTGTCGCCGTTCAGCGAGACCATCTGGTCCAGGTCGAACTTGTAGTCGCGGGCGGCCGACGTGGACAGGTCCGCGTACTTCACCGCGCCGATGCCGACCTGCGCGGCACGCTCCGCGATCTCCTCCTCGGTGAGGTCCTGGGCCTTCTCGCGCACGACGACGGACGCGCGGTCGATCGCCTCGTCCAGCAGGTCCGCCAGCCGGACCGTCTCGCCCTCACGGGTCTTGAACGGCTTGCCGTCCTTGCCCAGCACCGTGCCGAAGGCGAGCTGGACGGCGTTGACGTCCTCGTTCAGCCAGCCGGCGCGGCGGGCCGTCTCGAAGACCATCTTGAAGTGCAGGGCCTGCCGCGCGTCCACCACGTACAGGAGGCTGGACGCCTTGAGGTTCTGGACCCGGTCGCGGATCGCGGAGAGGTCCGTCGCGGCGTAGCCGAAACCACCGTTCGACTTCTGCACGATCAGCGGCACCGGGTTGCCGTCCGGGCCCTTGACATCGTCGAAGAACACACAGAGCGCGCCCTCGGAGCGGACGGCGACGCCCGACTCCTCCAGCAGGCGGCAGGTCTCCGTCAGCATGTCGTTGTAGCCGGACTCACCGACGATGTCGGCGTCGCGGATCTCCATGTCCAGCTTGTTGAAGACCGAGTAGAAGTAGATCTTCGACTCGTCGACGAAGCGCTGCCACATGGCGAGGGTCTCCTCGTCACCGGCCTGGAGCGCGACGACCCGGTCCCGGGAGCGGGCTTTGAACTCCTCGTCGGAGTCGAAGAGCGCCCGCGACGCCTTGTAGAGGCGGTTCAGGGAGGACATGGCGGCCTCGCCGTCGCCCTCACCGCCCTCGTGGCTCAGCTCGCCCGGGTGCTCGATGAGGTACTGGATGAGCATGCCGAACTGGGTGCCCCAGTCACCGATGTGGTGACGCCGGATCACGGTCTCGCCCGTGAACTCCAGGATCTGCGCCATCGCGTCACCGATCACCGCGGAGCGGAGGTGGCCGACGTGCATCTCCTTGGCCACGTTCGGCTGGGCGTAGTCGATGACCGTGGTGCCCGCGGCGCTGTTGTACGGGACGCCGAGGCGGCCCTCGTCGTCGGCGTCGCGCGCGGCGAGGGTCTCGATGATCGCCCGGTCGCTGAGTGTGATGTTGAGGAAGCCAGGGCCGGAGACCTCGATCTCCTTGATCGGGCCATCGGCCGGGACCGCGGCCGTGACCTGGGCGGCCAGCTCGCGCGGGTTGCCCTTGAGCTTCTTGGCCAGGGCGAGGATGCCGTTGGCCTGGAAGTCGGCCCGGTCGCTTCGTCGCAGCAGCGGGTCCGCGGTGCCGGCGTCCGGCAGTGCTGCCGTCAGGGCGTCCGCGAGCTGCTGCTGGAGCGTGGAAGCGAGGGAATTGACCGAGGCCATGGGCTGGCTGCCGTTTCCTTAGAGGTACAGGGGCACAGTGACGCGGCACGATGGCTGCGAAGTATCACACCAGTATTCCACGGTGGGTAAACCCGTTTTCCGAGCGCCTTCCAGCGGCGGGGCGGGCCGCCGGGCGCCTTCCGGCGGAGGGGTGCGACGCGTCCGAAGAGCTTCCAGCGGTAGGGCGGGCTGCGTCCGAACGGTTTCCAGCGGTAGGGCGGGGTTGTCTTCGAGTGCGCTCCCATGGCAGGGGGGGGGTGTCTTCGAGCGTGTGCCCACGGCGGGGCGGGGCTGTTTTCGAGCGTGTGCCCACGGCGGGGCGGGGCCGCGCTTTCCGGCGGAGGGTACGCCGTGCGACAAAGCCGTTTTCGCGCTGCAGGGGGGACCTGGGAGAATGAATGGGTCCCATACCGGTCCGCCCGGGCCTTTCGGTTCCGACAGGTTCCGACGGGTCGGTTCCGGTAGGTCGGCTCCGACGGTTCCGGCAGGCCGGAACAGACCTCGGCAAGCCCCTACAGGTCTCCGACAAGTCCCATAGATTCCACAGATCGATAGATTCCACAGAGGGTTTTCTTTCCCTACGAGTCCCACAAGAGAGAAGGACGTGCAGACCGTGGCTCAGAGTCAGAGCGGCACCGAGACCGACTGGGTCTCCCGTTTCGCGGACGATGTCATCGCCGAATCGGAGCGTCGTGCGCCTGGCAAACCGGTCGTCGTCGCGTCCGGTCTCTCCCCGTCGGGCCCGATCCACCTGGGCAATCTCCGCGAGGTCATGACCCCGCACCTGGTCGCCGACGAGATCCGCCGCCGCGGCTACACCGTGCGGCACCTGATCTCTTGGGACGACTACGACCGCTACCGCAAGGTCCCGAACGGCGTCCCCGGCGTCGACGCGTCCTGGGCCGAGCACATCGGCAAGCCGCTGACCTCGGTGCCCGCTCCGGCCGGATCCGCGTACCCGAACTGGGCCGAGCACTTCAAGGCCGCCATGAACGAGGCGCTGGGTGAGCTGGGCGTCGAGTTCGACGGCATCAGCCAGACCGAGAAGTACACCTCGGGTGCGTACCGCGAGCAGATCCTGCACGCCATGAAGCACCGCGCCGAGATCGATGCCGTGCTCGACCGCTACCGGACGAAGAAGGACCCGGCGGACGCGGCGGCCAAGGGCGCCAAGGGCGGCAAGAAGCCGCAGCAGCAGAAGAAGGTCGACGAGGCGGAGGCCGCGGCCGAGGAAGGCTCCGGAGCGGCCAGCGAGGACGACGGCAGCGGCGGCTCGGCCGGCTACTTCCCGTACAAGCCCTACTGCGGCAACTGCGAGAAGGACCTCACGACCGTCACGTCGTACGACGACGACAGCACGGAGCTGAACTACACCTGCACGTCCTGCGGCTTCGCCGAGACCGTCCGGCTGAACGAGTTCAACCGCGGCAAGCTGGTCTGGAAGGTCGACTGGCCGATGCGCTGGGCCTACGAGGGCGTGGTCTTCGAGCCGAGCGGCGTGGACCACTCCTCGCCGGGCTCCTCGTTCGTCGTCGGCGGCCAGATCGTCCGCGAGGTCTTCGGCGGGGTGCAGCCGATCGGCCCGATGTACGCCTTCGTCGGCATTTCCGGCATGGCGAAGATGTCGTCCAGCAAGGGCGGCGTGCCGACCCCGGCCGACGCGCTGAAGATCATGGAGGCGCCGCTGCTGCGCTGGCTGTACGCGCGCCGCAAGCCGAACCAATCCTTCAAGATCGCTTTTGACCAGGAGATCCAGCGGCTCTACGACGAGTGGGACTCGCTGAAGCGCAAGGTGGCCGACGAGTCGGTGCTGCCGGCCGACGCCGCCGCGTACAGCCGGGCCGTCGGCACGGCCGCCGGTGAGCTGCCGCGCACGCCGCGCCCGCTGCCGTACCGCACGCTCGCGTCGGTCGTCGACATCACGGCCGGGCACGACGAGCAGACGCTGCGGATCCTCAGCGAGCTGGACCCGGAGAACCCGCTGACCTCGCTGGACGAGGTCCGGCCCCGTCTTGACCGGGCCGAGAACTGGATCACCACCCAGGTCCCGGCCGAGGCCCGCACCATCGTCCGCGACGAGCCGGACAAGGAGCTGCTCGGTTCCCTGGACGACCAGGGTCGGGAGTCGCTGCGGCTCCTGCTGGAGGGGCTGGACTCGCACTGGTCGCTGGACGGTCTCACCACGCTCGTCTACGGCGTGCCGAAGGTGCTGGCCGGTCTGGAGCCGGACGCCAAGCCGACGCCCGAGCTGAAGGTCGCGCAGCGGTCGTTCTTCGCGCTGCTGTACCGGCTGCTGGTCAGCCGGGACACCGGACCGCGGCTGCCGACGCTGCTGCTGGCCGTGGGCGCGGACCGGGTGCGCAGGCTGTTGGGGGCGTGAGGACTCCGTCGCTGATCAAGGCGGATCGCCGCTGAAACGTGGATCGCCGGGTGGCCGAGGAATCGGCCACCCGGCGATTTGCGTCGGTCGTACGGGTCGCGCGGGGCATGCCGGTCGTGCGGGTTGCGTTGGCCCGGTTGGCCCGGTTGGCCCGGTTGGTCACGCGGGGCACGTTGGCCATGTGGGCTGCGTGGGCTGCGTGGGCCACATGGCTCAGGCGATGTGGTTCTCCGCCATCTCGTTGTCGAAGCGCTGCTTGAACCCCGGCAGCATGCGGCGGAGCAGGGCCGTGCTGCGGGGGTGGTGGACGTTGTGCACGTCCGAGAGGTGTATGTCGAGGACCTCGGCGCTCGGGTGGGCCTGGTGCGTGAGGGTGTACTCGGCGAACACCTGGTACGCGATGGTCCCGAACTCGACCTCGGACGCGACTCCGGACTCGGCCCACTCGGACTGGTCGGTCTCCTGCCATGGTCCCGCCTCTTCGGGGCCGGGGCCGGGGCCGGGGCCGGGGTGGGGTCCGGGTTCGGGTTCAGGTTGGAGTGCGGGCGTGGGTTCGACCGCGGGCGTGGGCTCGGGGGCGGTCGCCGGCTCGGGGGCGGTCGTCTGTGCCGGTGTCTGAACCTGAACCTGTGCGGGTGTCTGAACCTGTGCCTGTGCGGGTGTCTGAACCTGTGCCTGCGCCTGTGCTGGGGGCTGCCCCTGCTCCTGTGCGGGCACGGGTGCGGATGCCGGAGTGGGCTGAGGCGCGGGCTGGGGCTCAGGCTCCGGCCGAGGCGCTGGCTGGGAATCCACGGCGCGCGGTTCGGGGACGGCGCCGATCGTCCCCACATTGCCCAGCGGACGGGTCCGGCCGCCGGGGCCCAGCGGGACCCTGACCGGTGCGGGTTCCGGGCCCTCGGCCTGCGTCGGGTCGTACGTGCTCCGGTGCGCGTCGTTCGATGCCGGGGGCGAGGCGAACCATGGGCTCTCGTGCGAGCCCGGGCCGTCCTGCGGCCGTTCCTTGGCCCCCGCCGTCTGGCCCTCGCCGGTGCGGGCGTGCTGTGGCTGCTCGTGTTGCTGATGCCCCTGTTGCCCGGCCGGTTGCTCGTACGGCTGTTGCTGCTGGTGCCCCTGCTGCTCCTGGTGCTGTTCTTGGTGCTGTTGTGGGGCGAGCGCCTGTGGGTGTGCCCGACCCTGCTCCTGCTCCTGCCCCCGCGTCTGCGTCTGTGTCTGCGGTCCGGCGTACGGCAGCTCGGGCGGGTACTCGTCGGGCCCGGCCGCGGGCAGGGCGGGTGCCGGGGGCAGGAGCACCGGTTCGATGCCCGCAGCGGCGAGTCCGGCCCCGGCGGTCTCGGCCAGCGGAACGCCGTACTTCGCCAGGCGCAGCGGCATCAGGGACTCGACGGGCGCCTTGCGTCGCCAGCTGCGGCCGAACCGGGCCTGGAGCCGTGCCTGGTAGATCAGCCGGTCCTGTTCGAGCTTGATGACCTGTTCGTAGGAGCGGAGCTCCCAGAGCTTCATCCGTCGCCACAGCCGGAACGTCGGCACCGGGGAGAGCAGCCAGCGGGTGAGGCGCACGCCCTCCATGTGTTTGTCCGCTGTGATGTCGGCGATCCGGCCCACGGCGTGCCGGGCGGCCTCGACGGCGACCACGAACAGCACCGGGATGACCGCATGCATGCCGACCCCGAGCGGGTCGGGCCAGGCGGCGGCGCCGTTGAAGGCGATCGTCGCGGCGGTCAGTAGCCAGGCCGTCTGACGCAGCAGCGGGAACGGGATGCGCATCCAGGTCAGCAGCAGGTCCAGGGCGAGCAGCACACAGATGCCCGCGTCGATGCCGATCGGGAAGACCAGCGAGAAGTCGCCGAAGCCCTTCTGTACGGCCAGCTCGCGCACCGCCGCGTACGAACCGGCGAAACCGATTCCGGCGATGAGTACCGCACCGGCGATCACGAGCCCGATGAGTACCCGGTGGGTACGTGTCAGCTGCATCGCAGCCACCCGCGTTCCCCTCCCTACTCGTTTGTTGAGAGCGACAGCCTGGCACATGTGTGCGAGAGGGTGCGGGGCGGGCGTCGCGGAGAGTCCGGTCAGGAGCCGGGCCGGCGCCGGGCTGAGTCGGCACCGGGACCGGAGTCGGTCCTGGGGCAAGGCTGTTCACGGGGACCCGGACGATCCCGGTCGATTCCTGACCGGTTCCATCGATTCCCGGCCGATTCCAGGGCGGGGCGAGCGGTTGCGGGTGGCGGTCATGGGCTGCCGCCCGCAACCGTCTGTCCGTACTCCGGTGCTGTCGGGCCGACCCCCGGTGCCATGACCGGCGCCGCGCGCCCGCCGGGGATTACGGGGCAGCCCTTAGTTCGCCTTCTTGTCCGAGGGCTCCTCGCTGGGCGCGAGCGACTTCCCGGACTCCTTGGACTCCGTCTTCCCGTCGGCCTTGTCCGAAGCGTCCGGCTTGCCTGATGCATCCGCCTTGGCGGTCTTGCTCGGCGCGTCCTGGTTCGCGTCCCCGGCGGCGACCGCGGCCACGGCCTCCTTGGCGGCCTTCTCGGCGCCCTTGAGGATGTCGTCGGCGGACGGCGCCTTTGCGCCCGCGTAACCGGCACCGTTGTAGGTGAGGGTGACGACGACGTTCCCCGTACGGGCGACGACCGTCGCGTACTTGAAGTCCTCGCCCGTCTTGGTGAGGTCGTACGTAATCTTGGACGCCTGCTCGCCGATGCCGGTGACGGGCGCCTCGGCGACCTTCTTCGCGCCCTCGGCCGCCTTGGCCTTGGTGACCTGCTTTGCGAACTCCTGCTGGGCGCGCTCGGCGCCGCTGCCCAGGGTCTGGTCCGAGTCGAAGCGGGTGAAGCCGACGTCGAGCCAGTGGTACTGGGAACCCTTCAGGCCCTTGTCGTCGAGGCCGTTCCAGGAGCAGCCGGCGCGGTGCGAGGTGTCGCTGGACTTGGCCGATGTGCCGCCCTTGGGCTTCGCTTCGGGAACCAGGGAGGAGATCGTCTTCTGACCGATCGACTTGCACGGGTCGGGAAGCTGGGCGAACTTTGCCGGTTCGACGCTCGGTTCCGTCTTGGTCGCCTCGGGCGAGGAGGAGGCCGAGCCCGAGTCCTTCGTGTCGCCGTCGGACGAGCAGCCGGCGACGACGAGCATCACCGGAACGGCGGCGCAGGCGAGTATGCGGGTGAGTCGCGGGGCTGAACGGTGCATGGTTCCTTCACTCGGTGGCTCGGCCGGCGGGGCGGGTTGCCGGGGTTCGGCATGGCCTGCCGGGTGGCCGGGCACGGTCGGTCGGCGGGTGCCGGGCGGGTGCCCGGCGGATGTTCCGGAGGGCCACCGTACGACGGACGGGGCTCGGGCGTTGCCCCGGACGGGGGTGTGCGCAGCGCAGTCGGCGCCGGTCCGGGGCACGGAGGACGCGGCTACTCGCCGAACTTCTCGACCAGCTTCCGGGCCAGCGACCGTGCTCTTTCCTGCAGTTCCTTGCTGTCCGGGATCGCGGTGGGGACGGTCGGCTGCTCGGCGTACTCGACGGTCACGACGACGTTCGATGTGCGAAACACCACGCTCACCGTGCGGTTCTGGGCGGTGGAACTGGCGCGGACGAGCCGGTCGTCCAGGAACGCGCTGTCCCCGAGGCCGTCGAGGGTGCGCGGCAGCAGGCCCTCGTCGCCTTTGTTCTCATCGGGCTCTTTCTCGCCCTTGTCCTTGTCCTTGCCCTTGTCGTGGTCGGTGGGGGACGGGTCGGACGCGGCGTGCGGGACGGTGCCCGACGGGGGCGGAGTCTGCTCTTCCGTACTGTCGGGTGTGGCGGACGGCACGGAGAGACCGACGGCGGTCGCCTTCTTCGCATACACCTCGCGGGCGCGGTCGTCGTCGCTCACCGAGGGGTCGTAGGACACGACGCGTTCGAAGTCGACGGAGAGGATGTGCGAGGTGCCGGGGGCCTCGGCCTTCCAGCGGCAGCCGACCCGGCGGTCGGTGTCGTACGTGACGGCCGCCGTGCCCTTGTACGCCTTCTCCTGCTGGTCCTCGGGAAGTTCGGCCGCGCCCGGGAGCAGGTCCTTCAGCGAGGACGGGGAGACGGCGCGGCAAGCGTCCAGAAGCGTGCGGTACTTGCCGGGGGCCGCCGTGGTGGCGGTCGCCTCGCCGGGCTTGCCGTCGGCGGCCGAGCCGCCGGTTCCGGTGCCGGCGCTGCAGCCGACGACAAGCGCCGCCAGCAGTGCGGTGCCGGGTACGTACGCCATTCGCCGCACGGTCCTGGGCTCCCTTCACGCGAAAAGCGGTTGCCGCCCGATGGCGGCCGCTGGAGACAATGTGTATCGCACACGCCGCTGTGAACGCCGGTCGGCCGACTCATTTGCCGACCTTGGCGCCGGTTTTGCTCTTTCAGGCTTTTCGGGGGATTAGAGGAACTTATGTCGTATGTAGAGGTGCCGGGCGCCGAGGTCCCGATACGCATGTGGACCGATCCGGCGTCGATCGAGGACGCGGCGATGCGGCAGCTGCGCAATGTAGCCACCCTGCCCTGGATCAAGGGGCTCGCCGTCATGCCGGACGTCCATTTCGGCAAGGGGGCGACGGTCGGTTCGGTGATCGCGATGAAGGACGCGGTCTGTCCGGCGGCGGTGGGCGTGGACATCGGCTGTGGAATGTCTGCTGTGAAGACGTCTCTGACGGCCAATGACCTGCCCGGCGACCTGTCCCGGCTGCGCTCGAAGATCGAGCAGGCCATTCCGGTGGGGCGCGCGATGCACGACGAAGCCGTCGAACCGGACGGGCTGTACGGCTTCCGCGCGCCGGGCTGGGACGACTTCTGGGCACGGTTCGACGGAGTGGCCGAAGAGGTCCGGTTTCGTCGGGAACGTGCCATGAAGCAGATGGGAACGCTCGGTTCGGGCAACCACTTCATCGAGTTCTGCCTTGATGAGTCGGGGTCGGTCTGGCTTATGCTGCATTCCGGTTCGCGGAACATCGGCAAGGAACTGGCCGACTTCCACATCGGGCAGGCGCAGAAGCTGCCGCACAACCAGGACCTGATCGACCGTGACCTCGCGGTGTTCATCGCCGACACCCCGCAGATGGCGGCCTACCGGAACGACTTGTTCTGGGCGCAGGAGTACGCGAAGCACAATCGCGCAGTCATGATGGCGCTCTTTCAGAACGTGGTCCGCAAGGAATTCAAGAAGGCCAAGGTCACGTTTGAGCCGGTCATCTCCTGCCACCACAACTACGTGGCGGAGGAGCGGTACGACGGTATGGACCTGCTGGTCACCAGGAAGGGCGCGATCCGCGCGGGCTCCGGCGACTTCGGGATCATCCCGGGCTCCATGGGGACGGGTTCGTACATCGTGAAGGGCCTCGGGAACGAGAAGTCCTTCAACTCGGCCTCGCACGGCGCCGGCCGCAAGATGAGCCGGGGCGCCGCGAAGCGGCGCTTCTCGACGCGCGACCTGGAGGACCAGACCCGAGGTGTGGAGTGCCGCAAGGACTCCGGCGTCGTGGACGAGATCCCGGCGGCGTACAAGCCGATCGAGCAGGTCATCGAGCAGCAGCGGGACCTGGTGCAGGTCGTTGCCAAGCTCAAGCAGGTGGTGTGCGTCAAGGGCTGAGCGCCCGGAACGCATGTCATGTCACCCACCGCCACGGGGGAGCGGTGGGTTTCTGCTGTGGGGCGTGGGCGTGGGCGTGGGCTTGGGCATGGGCGTGGCTGTGGGGGTGAGCTTGGCGGGCTCGGGGCCTCGTCGGGACTCAGGGGCTTGTCCGGGGCTGAGGGGCTGAGCGGCTCAGGGGCTTGTTTGAGTCAGGCGGTGCGGTGGACCTTGGTGTTGGACGCCTGGGCGCGGGGGCGGACCACCAAGAGGTCGATGTTGACGTGGCTGGGGCGGGTGACGGCCCAGGTGATGGTGTCGGCCACGTCGTCGGCGGTGAGCGGGGCCTCGACGCCCTTGTACACCTTGGCCGCCTTCTCGGCGTCGCCGCGGAAGCGGGTGGTGGCGAACTCCTCCGTCTTGACCATGCCGGGGGCCACCTCGATGACGCGGACCGGGGTGCCGACGATCTCCAGGCGGAGGGTCTCGGCCAGGACGTGCTCTCCGTGCTTGGCGGCCACGTAACCGCCGCCGCCCTCGTAGGTGGCGTGACCCGCGGTGGAGGAGAGGATCACGATCGTGCCGTCGCCGCTCTCGGTGAGGGCGGGCAGCAGGGCTTGGGTGACGTTGAGCGTGCCGATGACGTTCGTCTCGTACATCCGGCGCCAGTCGGCGGGGTCGCCGGTGGCAACGGGGTCGGCGCCGAGTGCGCCGCCCGCGTTGTTGACCAGAACGGCGAGGCGGCGGAACGCGGTCGCGAACTCGTCCACGGCGGCGCGGTCGGTGACGTCCAGCGCGTAGGCCGTCGCCTGGTGGCCGGCCGCGTTGATCTCGGCGGCGAGCGCCTCGATGCGGTCCTTGCGGCGGGCGGTCAGCACCACGCGGTAGCCGGCGGCGGCCAGCTGTCGGGCGGTCGCGGCACCGATGCCGCTGCTCGCTCCGGTGACGACGGCGATCGGGGTGGCGGCCATGACGGTCTCCTCGGGCGGCTGATCGGTACCGGGTCAGGATAGGCGGGTGCGAGGGCGGTGCCCGTGCCCGGCAGTGGTTGTGCGGGGGCGGTGCCTGTACCCGGCGAGAAGGCGGAGAAGAAGGCACGCCGAACTAGTGGGTAAATATGGATGATTCCGGCTCATAGGTATCTTCGGTGCATGGCAATGACACGTAGAGCCGCGCCCGTGGTGTCCGGCGTCGGTGTGACCGTGGCCGTGGCTCTGGCCGTGGTCGTCGTACTGGCGACGGGCCGTGCCGCCGCGGCCGGGTCCACGGCCGGGCCGATGGCGGATGCGGATGTGGTGGCGGATGTGGCGAACGCGTCGGTGATCGGTGGTATCGCGCCCGAGGCCGACGTATCGCACCACGGACATGTCTCGTTGTGGGGGACGGGGCTCGGGGTCTGGGTGCAGAGCCGGAACCACGGCCCCTCGAACCTGGACGGTGTGACCGTGCGGGTGCGCACATCGGTACCGCTCTTTGGGCATCAGGAACTGTCCCAGGGCTGCCTTCAGGCCGACCACCGGACCGTGCTGTGCCGGACGGGCGCCCTGCGCGCGGATGCACGTGAAGCGCGGCAACTGGCTCTCGGGCTGCAGCTGGCGGGGCGGCCGGATGAGGTTGTCGTGCGTATCGACACCCTGTGGAACGGAGGGGCCACTGACCGGAACCCGGAGAACAACGAGCACGAGGTACTGGCTCCGGCCACCGGGGACGAGTATGTGTTCTGACGCTTTGTAGGTACAGGGCCGGTGCCGGTGGTGGGGCCGAGGGCGGTGTCGGGGGAGGTATCGGGGCAGGTGCCGGTGGTGGGGGCTGGAGGCGGGGCGGGGCGTGTGCCGCAGGGGTGGGCGGGTTCATCGGGCGAGCGCGGTTTGCAGGCCCGCCGCGTCGGGGTGGTCGGCCGCCCAGGCGATGTAGCCGTCCGGCCGGATGAGCAGGGCGGTGGTGCGGTCGCCCTCCCAGTGGGCGTGTACGAGCGGCGTGGGCGATGCCGGGGGTGGGGTGCCGACGGGCGTCACGAGGACGAAGGTGCCGTCGCGGAGCAACTGGTGGAGGCGGCCCTCGCGCAGGCCCAGGTCCGGTGCTCGCTTCGCGGTCAGGGGGTGGGCTCCGTTCGGGGGTGCGTAGGAGATCGAGAGTCCGGAGACCATGCCGATGGCTTTGTCCGAGGCGGTCCGGAACGTGGACAGCACCGTGGTGGCGGCTGCGCGGGCCGTTCGCTGGAGCGGCGATTTCGCCATGGCGAGGCGGATGAGTGCTCCACTGGAGCGAAGGACTTGTGTGCCGACCGGGTGGCGTTCCCCGTGATAGCTGTCGAGGAGCGCCTCGGGGGAGTTCGTGCGCCCGTGCAGGACCGCCGCGAGCTTCCAGGAGAGGTTGGCGGCGTCCTGAAGGCCCGTGTTCATGCCTTGCCCGCCCGCGGGTGAGTGGACATGGGCGGCGTCCCCGGCGAGAAAGACTCGCCCCGTGCGGTAGGCGGGCACCTGGCGCTCCTCGCTGTGGAAGCGGGAGATCCAGCGTGCGTCATGCATGCCGAAGTCGGTGCCGAGGGCACGGCGGGTGACCCCGCGCAGTTCGTCGAGGTCCACAGGGGCGCTGTCGGCGGGCTGATGCCCGCGGTCCCAGCCCATCACGCGGTACCAGCCGTCGCCGAAGGGGGCGATGAAGGAGAAGGCGTCCCCGTCCCCGTCGACCGTCAGAACGCCGGGCGGTTCCTCGGCGAGCCGGACGTCCGCGAGGACGAGCGACCGGATCACGGAGGTGCCGGGGAAGGGGAGGCCGAGCGCTTCACGGACCTGGCTGCGCACCCCGTCGGTGCCGACGAGGTAGCGGGCTTCGACCGTGCTCGTGCCACCGTCGGCCTCGCGCAGTTCGGCGGTGACCGTGTCGGATGCGGTGTCCTGGTGGAGCGAGGTCAGCCGCGTCTCGTGGCGGAAGCGGACGCCCGCGGCACGGGCGCGGCGCTCCAGTAGGCGCTCCATCTCGTACTGAGGGGTGATCAGCACGAACGGGAAGCGGGTGCGCATCCCGGAGAGATCGAGCGAGAGCCTGCCGAAGAAGCGTATGGCGGAGAGGGGGGTGCCGGATCCGACGAGTTCGTCGGCCAGTCCGCGGGAGTCGAGCAGTTCGAGCGTGCGGGCGTGCACGGCGAACGCGCGCGTCATATTGCTGATCCCGCGCGGGCGGCGCTCCACGAGCGTGACCGAGAGCCCTTGGGAGGCCAGGTCGCCCGCGAGCAGCAGGCCGGTGGGGCCGGCGCCCACGACGAGTGCGTCGACGGTTTCGGGTGCGGTGCTCGGGGTGCTGGTCATGACTGCCTCCTGGGCCCGGTCGTCAGCTGTCGCCTTGATGCCAACGCGCATTGGTCAACGCATGTTGGTCAACGCTCGTTGGCAACGGTAGTCCTGTCGGGTCTGGAGTGTCAACGCTTGTTGGCCTACAGTTGTTGGTGTGAAGACGAAGCCCGCTGCCCCGCGCCGTTCGGACGCCACCAAGGCCGCAATCCTCGAAGCCGCGCGCGAGAGATTCGCCGCCGATGGCTATGAGCGCGCCACCATCCGGGCCATCGCCCGGGACGCGAACATCGACCCGTCGATGGTCATGCGCTATTACGGGAACAAGGAGGGGCTGCTCGCGGCCGCTTTCGAGATCGATCTGCACGTGCCGGACCTGGGGGCACTGCCGGGCAAGCACATCGGCGCCGTAGTCGTCGCGCATTTCCTGGACCGGTGGGAGGGTGACGACGTGCTCACCGCCCTGCTCAGGGTGGGGGTCACCCATGAGGCGGGGGCCGAGCGGATGAAAGAGGTCTTCGCCGAGCAGTTGGGCCGGATAGCCGTCGGCGTGTGCCCCGACCCGGCCGACGCCCGGCGCCGGGCGGCTCTCGTGGCCTCGCAGATCCTGGGCATGGCCCTCGCGCGTTACGTCCTGCGCATCGAGCCCGCCGTAGCGATGTCGCGCGAGGAGGTGGTCGCCTGGCTCGCACCCACCATTCAGCGGTATCTGACCGCGGAGGGGCCATAGCGCGGCCCGGAGCGAGGAGCGAGGGGGCGAGGAGCGAGGGGGCGAGGAGCGAGGGGGCGAGGAGCGAGGGGGGCGAAGGGCGAGGAGCGAGGGGCGAACGGAAAGGGGCGAGGGCCGGGCGCGTGTGCTGGGGCGGACCGTCAGCCGGTGGCCCCGGTGGCCCCAGTGGTCTTGGAGGCCCCGGAGCTCTCGGCCGGGTCCGAGGGTGCGCTGTCGGCGCCGTCCTGCGGGATGTCGCCCGGGGCGTTCCCGCTGCCGTTCTCCCCGTCGGGCCCCGGGGCGTCGTCCGGGACGGCGGCGGGTGCGAAATCGCGAAGTGCCTTCGCGACGATCGTGTCCAGGTGGGAGTGGTGGGCGCCCCGCCAGTAGACGCGGTCGCACTCCGTGCACTGCGCGAAGACGTCGTATGAGCGTCGGGTGCCGTGTTCCAGCAGGTCGCTGACGGATTCCTTGTCGGCCGGCTTCAGCGGGCCGTTGCAGGCCGTGCAGCGGGTCCAGGGCGCCAGACGCGGGGCGAAGCGCTCCAGCACGTCGCGCAGTTGGTCCTCCGGCCGGTCGCTGTAGACGTACGCCCCGGCCCAGATCTCCCGCCGGTGCAGAAGTCCGCGGTCCCGGGAGAGCAGCACCCGGCGTTCGTCCGCCGACTGGGCGGCCAGCGCGGCGTCGCCGATGTCCTCGCTCTCGTACGCCGCGTCGACGCCCAGCAGCCTCAGCCGCCGGGCGAGCGTGCCGAGGTGGACGTCGAGCAGGAACCGCAGGGGCGCCCCGGGAACGCGCTGCGGGCGTTCCACGGCACGTACCTGGACCGTTTCGCCCGCGCCGGGGATGTGCGATACGGACACGGGACGGCCGTCGACCAGAAGTTGCCCGGCCTCCGTGAGCGGGATCCCGAGCGACTCCACGACATGACCGAGGGTGGAGGAGCCGTCGGTGGCCACGGTCGAGCGTCCCCGGCGGCGATCATGGGAGACGAAAGGGCGCAGCTCGGGAGCGACTTCGAATTGGATCTCGGGTCCGTTCACCTCGTAAGGATGTCACCGGACACGCCACACCAGCCAGGGGATTCCGTGCCGGGACCCGACGCGTGAGCGAGCTCGGGCGGGTGGCGCCGGGGGAAGGCCGTCTCAGCCGTGCCGGCTGAAGGCCGTCTTCGGGTCGGGCGAGCATGGGGCGGAGGCCGTTCAGCGGTCAGTGCTGGGCGAAGGCCGTGGGGGAGACGCCGACCGTGGCCGTGAAATCCCTGATCAGGTGGGCCTGATCGCTGTATCCGAGCTCCGCCGCGAGCGCCGCCCAGTCCACGTCCGGGCCTGATTCGGCGCGTTCCAGTGCCTCGTGGATGCGGTAGCGGAGGATGACCCACTTGGGGCCGACGCCGACGTACAGGGCGAAGAGCCGTTGCAGCGAGCGGGGCGACAGCCCCCCGGCACGGGCGAGCGCGTCGACCCGGCGCACCGTGCGGTCCGCGCGCACCAGGTCGACCAGGGCCATCGCGCGGTCGGCCTGCGGGTCCGGTTCCGGGCCCAGCGCCAGCAGGTACGCGTCGAGCGCCGCGACCCGGGCGTCCTCGTCGGCCGGGTCCAGGACGGCCGACGGCGGAGCGGACGGGGTGAACACCTCGCCGACGGGAAGACGCCGCCCCGTCCAGTCGGAGACCGGCCGCCCCGGGGCGAACGGGCGGAACCCCCCGGGCCGGAACTGCACGCCGCAGACCCGGCCCCGTCCCTCCAGTTTCTGGACGAAGAGCTCCAGGCCGATGCCCGAGACCTCGGCGTACCCGGTGCCGTGCGCCAAAGGCGCCTCGTACCGCTGGAAGACCAGGTTCACGGACGGGTGCGGCACCAGATGGGAGGTGTAGGGCTGCTCCAGGTCCCAGTCGATGAGCCAGTAGTGCTCCAGGTACGGGCGCAGGACGGGAGCGGGCTCGCGGCGCCGGAAACGCACCTGCGCGAAGAGTTCGGCGGCGTCGACGATGCCCTTGGTATCGCGTCGAGGACCTGCCATGCCGACGATCCTACGGGCGCGGAGGGCGGGGATCCGGGCGGTGTCGCGTTTTTTCAAGCGTCGGGCCGCGGTGGCGTGCAGGCTCGACGCATGAAGAAGATCAGCGAGTTGCTCGAAGCGGCTGCCGACCGGGCCGTTCTCGTGGTGGACGGGATCAGCGACGCCGGCCTGGGGGACACCACGCCGTGTGCGGAGTACGACGTGCGGGACCTGATCAACCACCTCTTCCAGGTCGTCGTCAACTTCCAGATCCTGGCGGCCAAGGGAGAGGCCGACTTCGGTGAGACGCCAAAGTTCGTGACGGACGACTGGCGGGCCCGCTTTCGTGAGGAGACGGCGAAACTGGTGGTGGCCTGGGACGCGCCCGGCGCCGAGGACGGAACGACGGGGGCCATGGGGCTCCCGGCCAGAACCGTCGGGAACATGGTGCTGGGCGATCTGACCGTGCACGCCTGGGACCTGGCCCGGGCCACCGGTCAGGAGTTCGTCCCGGACGAGTCCGTGTTGAACGAGATCGGCCCCGCGCTGGCCGCGATGGCGCCGATGGCCCGGGAGGCGAAGGTGTTCGGCGAGGCGTACCCGGTACCGGAGGGGGCTGGTCCGTTCGAGCGCGTACTGGCGCTGACCGGCCGCGACCCGGGCTGGCGTCCGCCCCGTGCGTGATGCGCGTGATGTGTGTGACGCGCAGGATGCACGTGACGCATGTGACGTGCAGGACGTTTAGGACGTGCAGGGCGTGTAGGACACACGTGACGTGCGTGTCGGAGTGAATCGGGGACGGGGCCGCCGCTATCGCGTGTTCGGACGGTCGGCCCGCCTCGCCGCGTGTCACGCGTGATGTGCGTGACGCACGTGCCACCTGGGCACGGCCCAGCGGCGCCCTCCATCCAGCCGCGGCACTACCGACTCCACACGTGCAGGGCGTCACCGGTTGTCGACACCGTGTACCAGGTGCCATCGCCGAAGGCCTTGACGCCGCCGGATATCGGGAAGGGATAGGCGATCCGCGCGCTCACCTGCGGCGGCCCCGCCGCGTCCGTGCTCACCAGCCAGTGGCGTGGCTGGCCGTACTCCTCGTCCTGCTCCGTCGTCCCCGCGATGACGGTCTCCTCGTCGAGGAAGCCGCATCCGTAGTCCCAGAGCACCTCGTCCGCATCGGCTTCGGTGCCGGCCGCGGCCCAGCGGCGCGGTCAGCGTGGTGACAAGTCGCGCGGTGATCTCGGCCACGGGCCGTCCCTCCCCCTCGTGCATGGGCCCCTCCCCGTTCGCATCGCTGTGCATCGGTCCGAGAGGAACCGTACGACGGCGCACTGACAGCCGCTCACGCCGACGGCGGTGACGGGCTTGTTCGCGCATGTGCTCGTGTCCGGCCGGTGCGCACGCTCTCGCGCCGGGCCCGTTCGCGTGTGTCCGCGCTGGACCGTTCACGCGTTCCGCGGCGTGGGCGCGCGTATGCGTGCGGCGTGGGTTCGAGGGTGCGCGTATGCGTGGGTTCGGGGGTGCGCCGTAACGACCTGCCCGTGGCCGCGACGACGAGCCGGCCCCCATAGGGAGCGAGCGGAGAAACGGAACAACGAAATATGGAGCGAGTGGGGAACGAACCGCCTGATCGGCCGCCGCCGGGCGTGATCACGGTGCGGTCGGGACGTCGGCGCGGTAGGTGTCCGGGACGACCGCGACCGGGCAGGGCGCGTAATGCAGCATCGCGTGGTTCACGGGGCCGAGGTGGTGTCCGTGCGGTACGTGGTGTCCGTGCCGTCCGCCGCTCCGGCTCGCGCCGACGACGAGGAGTTCCGCTCCGACGGCGGCCTCCAGCAGTTTCTGGTGCACCGGCCCCCGCACGACCGACCGCTGGATGACGACGCCGGAGGAGGAAGCGCTTGGGTCCAGTGCCGCGAGCACGGCCTCCAGGTGTTCCTCGGCCTGCCGGTGATGGGCGGCGGCGGGGGAGCCGACGAGCAGCGGATGGCTCCTGGCCTCGTGGGCGGGGCAGCGCCAGGCCCGTACGGCGACCAGCTCACCGTGCCGCGCCGCCGCATGGGCGAGCGCGAAGAAGGCCGCCGACGCCGGTTTCTCGGCATCGCTGATCCCGACGACGACCCGACCGGGCCACGGCGGTGTGCTGGGCGCCCGCGCCGGGACCACTACGACCGGGCAGTGGGACCGGTTCGCGAGCGTGAGGCTGACGGACCCCAGGAGCATCCCGGCGATCCGGCCCCGGCCTCGGGAGCCGAGGACCACCGTGGCGGCCCCGTGGCTCTCCCCGATGAGCGCGTCCACCGGGTCCTCGGGCCGCACATCGACCGCCACTTCCACCTTCGGTCCGAGCCGCCGCGCGCGCTCCCGTGCCTGGGCGACGAGATGCTCGGCCAGGACCTCCTCGGCAGGACGCTCGGCGTCGGAGGCGGGATGCGTGCCTTCGTAGTGCTCCCACAGCGAGGCGTGGACCACGCGCAGGGGCAGCCCCGAGCGCATCGCTTCCGCCACCGCCCAGTCGAGGGCGCGGAGGCTGCCCTCCGACCCGTCAACTCCGACGACCACGGGACGTCGTATCGCTTCCACGGCCATCCGTCCTTCGTCGTTCCTCTTCCGCACGCCGTCTCTCTGTCCGCGCGCCGCTTCTCTTCCGGGCGCCGCTTCTCTTCCGGGCGCCGGGTGGCACGCTCGGGCCGTCGGCGTTCCCGCCCCTGCCGTTCCCGCCCCTTGCTGTTCCCGGTCGGTGGGGTGGAGTGGGGCAGGTCTGCCGACTTGTCCGGTCCGGCGTGCTTCCCTGGCCCGCCGATGCCCCCGGCTGCCGTGCGTGCCCGGCCGCCGTGCGGGCGCGGTCCGCCGGTGTGCTCGCGCGCCCTGTGCTACGGCTCGATCGTCAGCACCTGGGCCGTCGGGCGCCGCGGTGTACGCGGCCCCGTCGGTCCGTACCCCAGGCGGACGATCATCTGCGCGTGCCCCGAGCCGAAGACCGGGTCGCGCAACAGCCACCGCAGGTCCGGCCACTCGACGGGCTGGGTCGAGAACGACGTGGACACGCCGTGGAGCGTGGCCAGGAGCAGTACCCGTTCCAGCGCCTGACCGGCGTGCAGCCAGTCGACGGAGTGGTCGCTCGATGTGCTCAGCAGAGCCAGTTGGGGCCGTTCCTCGAACGCGACGCGCGGTCGGCCGGGCAGGACGCCGGTCCCCACGAAGTCGCGGGTGGTCGCCCGCTCGGAGGCATCGCGCGGACCGAACGCGTAGTCCGGGATGCCGTCGACGGGCGCCTCGGTCTTCGTGTCCCGGGTCCAGTGGTGCTGCTCCGCCTCCCGTTCCCGATCCCCGCGGTCGTACCCCTCCGCGTCCCGGATCAGCCCCAGCACGGTCTCCAGATGCGACGAGGCCAGGAAGGAGAAGTCCGCGCCCTCGACGCGGGCCGCCTCGGTGAGGAGCGCGCGGACGTCCTCCGGGATCAGTTGGTCGTCGAACGGGTAGCGGCTGGTGTGCCGCTCCCGGATCGCGGGGTACAGCGCGGCGAGTGCCTCGTCCTCGGGGGCCGGCCGGGCGTCCGCTCGGACGCCGAGCCGGACGGAGGCCAGGACGGCGGGTGCCGACGGCTCGGGCAGCAGCGCGGTGACGGTGTCCAGGCCGCGGTGGGCGGCGGACACCCGAAGGTTGAGCAGGGCCGCACCGCAGCCCACGTGCAGCGCGCGGGTCGCGGGATCCTCTTCCGGCAGTGCGCGGTCGAGGTCCGCGAGGAGGGTGAGCGTATGCCCCGCACGCGTATAGCGGAACTGCCAGGGCTGGGCGTTGTGCATGGACGGGGCGGCAGTGGCATCGGCGACGAGGCCGGTCAGCGTCGCGTCGTCGAGTGACCTGGGCATCGTGACTCCCGGGTATCCGGAACGGTCGGTCGAGGGGCTCGGCCGTTCCTGGGTTCGGCTGGTCGGGGGATTTGGTCGGTTGAGCGGTTCGGTCGGTCCTGGAGGGGCTGGCGGTCCTGGCTGGTCCGGAGGGGCTAGCAGTCCTGGAGGGGCTGGCTGGTCTGGTCGGCCGGTCGGCCGGGTCGGTCCTGGCGTTCATCCGGATCCGGGGTGAGCGCTTTATTTGCCCGTTATAGGCATTTTGTTCCTTACTTCTGTTACGAACTCTCCCACGCCCCGGGCGCTTCCACGCCTCGGGCGGCCCCTGTTCGCAGGGGCGATCCCCGTGTTGTGCCCCGCCCGTACGGGCCGTACCGGGCGTACCGTGCCCGTACACCGGTCACGCCGGCCTCGTGCGCCGCTCACGCTTGGCTTGTGCGCGCCTTGTGTGCCGGGGCGCCTGTCTGTCGTGTGCGCCGGTCGCCGCCGTTGCGCCGGTCGCCGCCGTTGCCGCGTATGCCGCCGTGCCGCGTACACCGTCGTGTCCCGATGCCGCCGTGCCGCGTGCGCCGGGCGCGCCCACCCGTGCAGACGCGCCGTGCCCATGCGCCGGAACCGTGGTGCCATGGGAGGAACCCCCGACGAAGGGGCTGATGGAGGGACCGTCGAAGGGAACGCCCGCCCATGGCAGCCGCACCGTCCCTGGCACCGCCCCTGCGATTCGCACGGGCCGTCGTCCTCGACACCGACGGAGTGATCACCGACTCCGCCCACAGCCACGCCGCGGCCTGGAAGAAGGCGTTCGACGCCGTCCTCTCGGGCATCGAGGGACAGCCGCCCTTCGACGTCGTGGACGACTACCTGCGCCATGTCGACGGGCGGTCGCGGCGGGACGGTGCGGCGGCGTTCCTGGCGTCCCGGGGGCTGGACCTGCCCGAGGGCGGCCCCGACGACCCGCCGGGCACCGGGACGGTGTGGGCCGTCGCCGCCCGCAAGGACGAACTGTTCACGCGGGCGCTGCGCACCGAACGGGTCGAGGTCTGGCCCGGTACGGTCCGGCTGCTCGACGCGCTCTGCGACCGGGGGACGCCGTGCGCGGCCGTCTCGGCGTCCCGGCACGCGACGGAGCTGCTGTCGAGGGCCGGTCTCCTCGACCGGTTCGCCGCCGTGGTCGACGGGAACGAGGCGAGCCGGCTGCGGTTGCCGGGAAAGCCGGACCCGGCGCTCTTCGTGGAGGCGGCGCGGCGCTTGCGGGCACCGGTCCGGGACACGGCCGTGGTGGAGGACGCGCTGGCCGGTGTCGAGGCCGGCCGGCGCGGTGGGTTCGGACTCGTGATCGGTGTGGACCGCACCGGCGGCCCCGACAGCGCCGCCGCGCTGCGCCGCCACGGCGCCGATCTCGTGGTGTCCGATCCCGGTGACCTGTTGACCGCCGGAGCGGATGCCGGGGGAGACCGATGAACGACGCCTGGACCTGGTCGTACGAGGGGTACGACCCGCGGAAGGAGCGGCTCCGGGAGGCGCTGTGCACGCTCGGCAACGGCTACTTCGCCACCCGTGGCGCCGCGCCCGAGACGTCCGAGGGCTCCTCGCACTACCCCGGCACCTATGCGGCGGGCTGCTACAACCGGCTGACCTCCTCGGTGCGGGGCCGCAGTGTGGAGAACGAGGACCTGGTCAACCTGCCGAACTGGCTGCCGCTGCGCTACCGCATCCGCCCCGAGGGCGGCGAGGCGGGGCCGTGGCTCACCCCGGACCACGAGCAGCTCGTGGAGTACGGCCAGTGGCTCGACCTGAGCAGCGGCACGCTGACCCGCCGGTCCGTGTACGAGGACGGGGCGGGGCGGCGCCTGTGCGTGGAGCAGTGCCGGCTGGTGCACATGGGCGAACCGCATCTCGCCGCGCTGCGCACGGTGTTCCGGGCGTCGGGGTGGACAGGCGCGGTCGAGGTGGAGTCGGGGATCGACGGCGATGTCCGCAATGCCGGGGTCGAGAGGTACCGGGACCTGTCGAACCGGCATCTCACCGGCTGGGAGACCGGCACGCACGACGACGGCGTGGTGTCGCTGCGATGCCGCACGGTGGAGTCGGACATCGGGATCGCCCTGGCGGCCCGCACCCGGGCCGGGTACGGACCGGTCGGCACCCCTGACCCCGCCGAAACCGCCTCGGCCCCAACCACCCCCGCCCCGACCGCCCCTGCCTCGGGCCCGACCGCCCCTGCCTCGGCCTCGACAGCCCCCGCTCCGACCGCCCCCGCCCCGCAGTTCCGGCGGACGCCGATGTCGGTCTTCCAGCGGCTGGCGCTGCCGCTGAGCCCCGGGGCCGACACCGTCGTCGACAAGACGATCGCCCTCCACACCACGCGCGACCCCGCGATCGGCAGCCCGCTGCGGGCGGCGAAGGCCGCCGTGCGTACGGCACCCGGCTTCCCGGACCTGCTGGCCTCGCACCGACGGGCCTGGGCCGGCCTGTGGCGGCAGGTCCGGCTGGAGGTCCCCGGCGAAGCCGGACGCATTCTGCGGCTGCACCTCTTCCATGTGCTGCAGACGCTCTCCCCGCACACCGCCGAACTCGACGTGGGGGTTCCGGCGCGAGGGCTGCACGGCGAGGCGTACCGGGGGCATGTCTTCTGGGACGAACTGTTCGTCCTGCCCTTCCTCAACCTGCACCTCCCGGAGGTCTCCCGAGGGCTCCTCGACTACCGCCACCGGCGGCTGCCCGCCGCGTGCCGGGCGGCGCGCGAGGCGGGCAGGTCCGGGGCGATGTACCCCTGGCAGAGCGCCGGCACCGGACGCGAGGAGACCCAGGAGCTCCACCTCAACCCGCACTCCGGCCGCTGGCTGCCCGACCACTCCCGGCTCCAGCACCACGTCGGTTCGGCCGTCGCGTACAACGTGTGGCAGTACTGCCAGGCCACCGGGGACGTGGAGTACCTGCACTCCAAGGGCGCGGAGATGCTGCTGCAGATCGCCAGGTTCTGGGCGGCGAGCGCCACATGGGACGACTCGCGGGGCCGGTACCGCGTCCGCGGGGTCGTCGGCCCGGACGAGTACCACGACGCCTATCCGGGGGCCGGAACGGCGGGCCTCGACGACAACGCTTACACGAACGTGACGGCGGCCTGGGTCCTGTCGCGTGCGGCGGAGCTGTACCGCGACCTCCCCGCGAGCAGGCGGGGCCGACTGCTCGACCAGTTCCGGCTCGGCCCCGACGAACCGGAACGGTGGGAGGACATCTCCCACCGTCTGCGGGTGCCGTACCACCGGGGCGTCATCAGTCAGTTCGACGGCTACGGGGAGCTGGCCGAACTCGACTGGGAGGGGTACCGGAAGCGGTACCGGGACATCCGGCGGCTGGACCGGATCCTGGAGGCGGAGGGCGACAGCGTCAACCGGTACCAGGCGTCCAAACAGGCCGACGTGCTGATGCTGGGCTACCTCTTCTCTCCGCAGGAACTCGCCGGACTCTTCCGGCGGCTCGGGCAGCCGCTGGACGACGAGGTCTGGCGCTCAACCGTCGACTACTACCTCGCGCGCACCAGCCACGGATCCACGCTCAGCTCGCTGGTCCACGCCTGGGTGCTGGCCCGGGTCTGCCGCGACGAGGCGTGGATGTACTGCGAGGACGCGCTGGTCGGGGACGTGGCCGACGTCCAGGGCGGCACCACCGAGGAGGGCATCCACCTGGGTGCGATGGCGGGCACCCTCGATTTCGTACAGCGCGGAATGACCGGGCTGGAGACTCGCGAGGACGCGTTATGGCTCGACCCCGCCCCGCTGCCCCAGCTCTCGAAGTTCGAGACGCGCATCCGCTTCCGCCGGCACTGGGACGTGGACCTGCGGTTCAGGGCCGGACGCGTCCGGATCGCCGTACCGGACTCGCATCATCCGGCGGTCCGGGTGGTTCTCGGAGGCCACATCCATGTGATCGCGCCCGGCTCGGCCCGGTGGCTGGAGCTGCCCCCGGACTCCTCGCGGCTCCGCCCGTCGGCGTGACCGGCCGCCCGGTCCCCTGGTCGGAGCGGCTGCCCCGAACCCGGCCCACCGGCCGCACCACGGCGAACGCATCGAGGCGGCGACGGGATGCGGCGCGGGGCTTCGCCGCCCCGGCCGCCCGACGGCCCTCCTCGGGCACACGAGCAAGGGCGGGATCCGAAGGCCCCCGCCCGAACCCCACGCAACCCCGGGTCAGGGCCATACCAGGCAATACGCCTGATGCCCCGCGTCGTGCAGGCGGTGGCTGAAGTCCTGCCACTCGTGCAGCAGCCGGTAGACGTTGAACGCGTCGCGCGGGCCGCCGCGGTCGGGGACCGTCGACCAGATGAAGGCCGCGGCACCCACCGATTCCTCGCCGACGCCGCGCAGCGGGTCGATGACCGTCATCGGGAGCCTGACCACCGCGTAGTCGGGGTGCAGGACGACCAGTTCCAGCGGGGGGACCCGGTGCAGGGGTATGCCCTGGATGCCGGTGAGGACCATCGCCGCCACCGTCTCCGGCTTGATCTTGGTGAACATGCCGCCCATGCCCAGCTCATCGCCGCCGAGCTCCTCGGGGCGCATGGAGATGGGCACCCGCGCCGCGGTCGCTCCATCCGGGGCGCCGAAGTATTTGTAGGTCACCCCCACCCGGCCACCACCCCTGCTCCCGGCTCCGCCGTCCTGCGCACCACCGGGCGGCACATTCCGGCGACGGTCCCCCTCGCGCCGGTGCCGACCCCGTCGGGCGGGCTCGGGCCCCAGGCCGTCGGTCCCTCCGCCCACTCCGCCACCGCGATGCATATCTCATCCACCCGACTACTACTTAGGAGACACGGACTCCGCCGCGCAACCCGATCATCGTGTCAGTGACCTCCCCCGCGGGCGTGCGGTGAAACACCTGTCCCGCAAGACCGTGTGTGCCTCTGACACCATGGCTTGTGTGAGCTTCCCCCATCACGCCCCAGTTTCGCAGACGCGAGGGGGCTGAGACCTTCCCCCACACGAGGAGAACACGTTCCCCGCTCACCGCGGCCGATATTTCCGGCGCGGCTCTCCGACCTCCGAATCGCAGATCAGGACCAAAGTGGCGTATTCATACCAAGCCCCCGTTTCGCAGACGCTCTTCGACCGCGCGTCCCTCGTGACGCCCGGTGGCGTGAACTCTCCTGTGCGGGCCTTCCGGGCCGTGGGCGGTACGCCCCGCTTCATGGTGTCCGGTGCCGGTCCGTACCTCACCGATGCCGACGGCCGCGAGTACGTCGACCTCGTGTGCTCATGGGGACCGATGATTCTCGGCCATTCGCACCCCGAGGTGATCGCCACAGTGCAGGAGGCCGTCGCACGCGGCACCTCGTTCGGGACGCCCGGTGAGGGCGAGGTCGCGCTCGCCGAGGAGATCGTGGCCCGGGTCGAGCCCGTGGAGCAGGTGCGGCTGGTGTCGTCCGGCACCGAGGCGACCATGTCCGCCATCCGCCTCGCCCGAGGCTTCACCGGCCGGGCCAAGGTGGTGAAGTTCGCCGGCTGCTACCACGGCCACGTCGACGCGCTGCTCGCCGCCGCCGGTTCCGGGGTCGCGACCTTCAGCCTCCCGGACACCCCGGGGGTCACCGGCGCGCAGGCCGGGGACACGATCGTGCTGCCGTACAACGACCTGGACGCCGTGCGGGCCGCGTTCGCCGCGCACCCCGGTGAGATCGCCTGCGTGATCACCGAGGCGTCGCCGGGCAACATGGGCGTCGTGCCGCCGCTGGACGGCTTCAACGCCGGCCTCAAGGAGATCTGCGCGACCGACGGCGCCCTCTACATCTCCGACGAGGTCATGACCGGGTTCCGCACCTCGAAGGCGGGCTGGTTCGGCATCGACGGGGTGCGCCCCGACCTGATGACCTTCGGCAAGGTGATGGGCGGCGGCTTCCCCGCCGCGGCCTTCGGCGGCCGGGCGGACGTGATGGCCCACCTCGCCCCGGCCGGCCCCGTTTACCAGGCGGGCACCCTTTCCGGCAATCCGATCGCCACCGCCGCCGGCCTCGCCCAGTTGCGGCTGCTCGACGACGCGGCGTACGCGAAGGTGGACGCGGTCTCCGCGGAGATCCGCGGCCTGGTCGGCGAGGCGCTCACCAAGGAGGGCGTGGCGCACACCGTGCAGTCCGCGAGCAACATGTTCTCCGTCTTCTTCACCGACCGGCCGGTGCGGAACTACGAGGACGCCAAGCAGCAGGAAGCCTTCCGCTTCACCGCCTTCTTCCACTCGCTGCTGTCGCAGGGCGTCTACCTGCCGCCGTCCGCCTTCGAGTCGTGGTTCGTCTCCACCGCCCATGACGCGCGGGCCGTCGAGCGCATCGCCGCCGCGCTGCCCGCCGCCGCCCGCGCGGCTTCGGAGGCCACCGCATGAGCGAGAACACGAGCCGTGAGAGCGGCAAGGACATCACCATCGTCCACCTGGTGCGACACGGCGAGGTGCACAACCCGGAGGGTGTGCTCTACGGGCGCCGTCCCGGCTACCACCTCTCCGAGCTGGGCCGGAAGATGGCCGACCGGGTCGCCGAGCACCTGAAGGGCCGCGACATCACCCATGTCGTCGCCTCCCCGTTGGAGCGCGCCCAGGAGACGGCCGAGCCGATCGCCGCGTCGCACGGTCTGGAGATCGCCACCGACGGGCGGCTGATCGAGGCCGCCAACGTCTTCGAGGGCAAGACCTTCGGCGTCGGCGACGGGGCGCTGCGCAAGCCGGACAACTGGAAGCACCTGACGAATCCGTTCCGGCCGTCCTGGGGCGAGCCGTACATCGAGCAGGTCGTGCGGATGGTGCGCGCCCTGGACGCGGCCCGGGACGCGGCGCGCGGCCACGAGGCGGTGTGTGTCAGCCACCAGCTGCCGATCTGGATCGTGCGGAGCTTCGTGGAGCGGCGGCGGCTGTGGCACGACCCGCGCAAGCGCCAGTGCACGCTCGCGTCGCTGACGAGCTTCACCTATCAGGGCGACAAGATCGTGTCGGTCGGGTACAGCGAGCCGGCGCGGGACCTGGTGCCGCCGCATCTGCGGGCCGGGGCGAAGCCGGTGAAGGGGAAGTCGAAGGCGTTCGGCGCCTGAGCGGACCGGAGCGCCGGGACGCCCGGGCGGCGGAGTGCCGGGGCGCCGGGGTATCGGGGCGCGGATGGCGTGGACGGGGCGGGTGCGGGACCGGTGGGTCCGGTACCCGCCCCGTCCCGTATGTGCGTCCTGTTCCGTACACGGGCGCCCCGTCCCGCTCCATGCGCGCCCTGTCCCGTACGTGCGCCCGTCGCGGGCGCGTGTTCCCGCGTCGGCACAGATGCTCCTCGTCGCCCCGTACGTGCGCCAGACGGAACATGTCAGACACAGCATCAGATTGTGTGTTCGATCACCTTTGAGGTCTGGTCTTGCGAAGAACTTTGTGCTAAATCGAGGAACCCTCGTGTTGTTTCCGCCATCTAAGCCTTCGCTAGTTTGTATGGACTTGAGGCAAAACGACCGCAGATGGGGAACGCATGCGCGAGATCAGCCGAAGGAGCTTGCTCGGAGTCGGGTTGGGGGCCGCGGCCGCGATCGGCGTGGCGGGATGCAGTTCCACCGGCACGGACCGGTCGCGGGGGGACGGCGCGGCGCACGAGAAGGGCGCCGACGGTCGTGCCCCGGGGACCGGACCCGCGAAGAAGGACGTCCGACTGATCGGGGACGGTTCCACCGCGGACACGGGAAAACAGCCGGGCCAGCCCCAGGCGCCGGTCCCGCTCGAACCCGGCCAGACGCCGCCGCAGTTCGTGATCTTCTCCTGGGACGGGGCGGGCGAGGTCGGCAACGGGCTCTTCCCGCGTTTTCTGGAACTCGCCAAGAACCATGACGCGGCGATGACCTTCTTCCTCTCCGGTCTCTATCTGCTGCCCGAGTCGAAGAAGTCCAAGTACCGTCCGCCCAACAATCCGGTCGGCGCCTCCGACATCGGTTATCTCACCGATGACCACATCAAGGAGACACTGAAGTACGTCCGGCAGGCGTGGTTCGACGGGCATGAGATCGGCACCCATTTCAACGGGCACTTCTGTGCCGGTTCCGGATCGGTGGAGAACTGGAGTCCGTCCCAGTGGCAGAACGAAATCGACCAGGCGATCTCCTTCGTCACGGAATGGCGCACCAACTCCGGCTGGACCGATCTTGATCCGCTGCCCTTCGACTACCACAAGGAACTGGTCGGCGGGCGCACCCCCTGTCTGCTCGGTCAGGACAACCTGCTGCCCACGGCCAAGAAGCTGGGCTGGCGCTATGACGCCAGTTCCCCCGGTGGCAGGCAGGTCTGGCCGGGGAAGCGGCAGGGCGTATGGGACCTTCCGCTCCAGGCCATGCCCTTCCCGGGGCACAGGTTCGAGGTCCTCTCGATGGACTACAACATCCTCGCCAACCAGTCGCACAATTCGACCAAGGGAATGCCGTCCCGTTATCCCGGATGGCGGGAGCAGGCCACCCGGTCGTATCTCTCCGGATTCGACCGCGCGTACACGACGAATCGCGCTCCGTTCTTCATCGGAAACCACTTCGAGGAGTGGAACGGCGGCATCTACATGGACGCGGTCGAGGAAACGATCAAGAAGATCGCCGGTAAGCCGGATGTGCGGCTCGTCTCCTTCAGGCAGTTCGTCGACTGGCTCGACGTGCAGACCCCGGCCGTGCTCGACAAGCTGCGTACACTGGACGTCGGTCAGGCGCCCGAAGGCGGCTGGAAGGCCTTCTTTAAACAATCCTGACAAGGGGCGTTACGGGCATCGAGGGGGGTGCCCGAGATCGCGGAAACCGTCATGCGAAACTTTTCACATGAGCTATGGCCGGGCATCTCGACGCCGCTTCACCCTGCTCGCCGCACCTGCGGCGGCCGTCGCCCTCGCGCTCACGCTGACCGCGTGCGGCGATAACGACAACAAGGCCGGCGGTGGTGGCAACACCAATTTCGTCACGGGCAGTGGCGGGATCTCCACCGTGGCCAAGGCCGACCGCAAGCCCGCCCCGAAGATCGACGGGGAGACCCTCGACGGCGAGCAGCTCGACGTGGCCGATTTCAAGGGCAAGATCGTCGTGCTCAACATCTGGGGTTCCTGGTGCGGTCCCTGCCGCCTGGAGGCCCAGTACTTCTCGCGGGTGGCGAAGGAGACGAAGGACAAGGGCGTCGAGTTCGTCGGGATCAACACGCGGGACGCGCGGAAGGATCCCGCGGTGAAGTTCGAGAAGGACTACGGCGTCCCGTACCCGAGCATCTACGACCCGATCGGCAAGCTGATGCTCCGCTTCCCCAAGGGCACGCTGCGCCCGCAGGCCATCCCGTCCACCGTGGTGCTGGACCGGGAGGGGAAGATCGCCGCCCGCTCGCTGACCGCGCTCGACGCCGAGAACCTGCACAAGATGATCGACCCGCTGATCGCGGAGAAGTGACTCCGTGCTCACCCTCGCCGCGCTTCAGGGGCAGAACGAGGCCGTGACGAGTGGGGCGCTGATCGTCGCCCTGCCCATCGCGGTGCTCGCCGGGCTCGTCTCGTTCTTCTCGCCGTGCGTCCTGCCCCTGGTTCCCGGCTACCTCTCGTACGTCACCGGCGTCAGCGGCACCGACCTGGCGCAGGCCAGGCGGGGCCGCATGGTGGCGGGCGCCTCGCTGTTCGTGCTCGGTTTCACCGCCGTGTTCGTCTCCGGCGGAGCGCTCTTCGGCTTCTTCGGCCAGACCCTCCAGGAGCACAGCGAGGTCCTGTCCAAGGTCCTCGGCGTGCTGATGATCCTGATGGGCGTCTTCTTCATGGGCCTGATGCCCTGGATGACCCAGCGCGAGTTCCGTATCCACAAACGGCCGGTGAGCGGACTGGCCGGGGCGCCCCTGCTGGGCGCCCTGTTCGGGATCGGCTGGACGCCCTGTCTCGGCCCGACGCTCAGCTCGGTGAGCCTTCTCGCGATGGAGCAGGGCACCGCCGGACGCGGGGCGGTCCTGACCATCGCGTACTGCCTGGGGCTGGGCGTGCCCTTCGTGCTCGCCGCGGTCGCCTTCCGCAAGGCGCTCGGCGCGTTCGGCTGGGTCAAGCGCCACTACGCATGGGTCATGCGAATCGGCGGCGCGATGATGATCGTGACCGGTCTGCTCCTGCTGACCGGTGTGTGGAGCAGCCTGATGCAGGTGATGCAGGGCTGGTCCGACGGCTTCACGGTGGGGATCTGAGGTTCCATGAGCGACACCAAGACCAACACGACCGGCGAACACGAGGAGGGGCGCGACGAGAGCGCCCATGAACTCGGCGCGGCCGGATCCCGGCTCTCCACCGCCCCCCGTGAGGAGACCTCGGCGGGCCTGCCCGCCATGGGGGTCATCGGCTGGGCCCGCTGGTTCTGGCGCCAGCTCACCTCGATGCGGGTCGCGCTGATCCTGCTCTTCCTGCTGTCGCTCGGCGCCATCCCCGGCTCGCTGATCCCGCAGAACAGCGTGGACGAGATGAAGGTGCAGACCTTCAAGGAGGCGCACACCACCCTCACGCCGATCTACGAGAAGCTCCAGTTCTTCGACGTCTACAGCTCGGTGTGGTTCTCCGCGATCTACATCCTGCTGTTCGTCTCGCTCATCGGCTGCATCGTGCCGCGCACCGGCCAGTTCATCGGCCAGCTGCGCAGCCGCCCGCCGGGCGCCCCCAGTCGCCTGACCCGGCTGCCCGCGTACACCACCTGGGGCACCGAGGCCGAGCCCGAGCAGGTCCGTGAGGCCGCGCTCGCCACGCTGCGCGGGCGCCGCTTCCGCGCCCACACGGTGGGGGACGCGGTCGCCGCCGAGAAGGGGTACCTGCGCGAGGCCGGAAACCTGGTCTTCCACGTCTCGCTGATCGTGATGCTGGTGGCGTTCGCCTACGGCCAGCTCTTCAAGTCCGAGGGCGCCAAGCTGATCATCGAGGGCGACGGCTTCTCCAACACGCTGACCCAGTACGACGACTTCAAGTCCGGTTCGCTGTTCGACTACGACGGGCTCACCCCGTTCAGCTTCAAGCTCGACGACTTCATCGGCACGTACGAGCGCAGCGGCCCCCAGACCGGTACGGCACGGACCTTCGAGGCCCATGTGACGTACGAGAAGGGTGCGTACGGCAAGCCGCAGAAGACCGTCATCAAGGTCAACGAGCCCCTCGTCGTCGACGGCACCAAGGTCTACCTGAACGCGCACGGCTATGCGCCCGTGGTCTCCGTCAAGGACGCCTCCGGCAAGGAGATCTACCGGAACGCCGTGCCGCTGCTGCCCATCGACAACAACGTCACCTCGACCGGTGCGATCAAGGTGCTGGACGGCTACCGGGACAAGAGCGGCAAGAAGACCCAGCTGGGCTTCCAGGCGTTCTTCGTGCCGACCTTCGCCGGCGACGGCAAGGGCACGATGTTTTCCCAGTTCCCGGCCGCGGACATGCCCGTGCTCGCGCTCAACGCCTACCACGGCTACCTCGGGCCCGACTCCGGGCTGGCGCAGAACGTGTACCAGCTCGACAAGACGAAGATGAAGGCGTTCAAGGACGGCGACGGCGAAGCGCTCAAGCAGCGCCTCGCGGTCGGCGACACGATGAAGCTCCCCGACGGCGCCGCCTCGATCACGTTCGTCGGTGTCGAGGAGTGGGCCAGCTTCCAGATCACCGAGCAGCCCGCCAGCGGCTGGGCGCTCGGTGGTTCGGCCGCCGCGATCGCCGGCCTCGCCGCCTCGCTGTTCGTCCAGCGACGGCGGGTCTGGGTGCGGGCCGTGCGCGGCGCCGACGGCGTCACCGTCGTCGAGATGGCGGGCCTCGGCCGCAGCGAGTCCGCCAGGCTCCCCGAGGAGCTGGGCGATCTCGCCCTCACACTGCATGAGCTGGCGCCCACCGCCCCTGACCCGGAACCCGCCGGTTCCGACTCCGTGCCCGCCGGTTCCGACTCCGTGCCCACCGGTTCCGGCGGCGCCACGTCCGGCCCGGAAACGGACGAGCGGCCCTGCGGTACGGCCTCCGGCGCACATAAGGGCTCCGAGCCCGCTGCGGGAGTGGGCTCCGGCTCCGATCCAGGCCGCGACCCAGGCTCCGACACCGTCGACCCATCCTCCGAAGAACCTGCCGAAGGGGCTGAGAAGTGAATCTCGCCGCCGCAACCAACGAGAATCTGGCGCACACCAGCAATGTGCTGATCTATTCGGCGATGGCCGTCTACACCCTGGCCTTCTTCGCGCACATCGCGGAATGGGTGTTCGGCAGCCGCAGCAAGGTCGGCCGCACCGCCGCCGCCCTGACCGGGGCGGGGACGGGGGCCGAGGGCGCCGCCGCCGTGCGGGTGCAGGCCGCTCAGCAGGGCGGCGGCACCGCCGTACTCGACCGCCCGAAGATCGTCACGCGCGCCGCGGCGGGCTCCCGGGACGTCCCGGACGGCCCCGGAGCGGCCGGCGGCACCTTCAAGGGAGATCTGTACGGACGCATCGCGATCTCCCTGACCACGGTCGCCTTCCTCGTCCAGGCGGGCGGCGTCGTCGCCCGCGCGCTGTCCGTGCAGCGCGCCCCCTGGGGCAACATGTACGAGTTCTCCATCACCTTCTCCACGGTGGCGGTCGGCACGTACCTGGTGCTCCTGGCGCTGAAGAAGAACGTCCGCTGGATGGGGCTGCTCCTGGTCACCACCGTCCTGCTGGACCTCGGCGTCGCGACGACGTGGCTCTACACCGACAGTGACCAGCTCGTGCCCGCGCTGCACTCCTACTGGCTGTGGATCCACGTCTCCACCGCCATCTTCTGCGGCGCCGTCTTCTACCTCGGCGCGGTCGCCACCCTGCTCTACCTCTTCCGCGACAGCTACGAGGCCAAGCTGGCGGCCGGCGGGAAGCCGGGGGCCTTCGCCCGGTCCGTGCTCTCCCGGCTGCCCGCCGCCGGTTCGCTCGACAAGTTCTCGTACCGCATCAACGCCGCGGTCTTCCCGCTGTGGACGTTCACGATCATCGCGGGCGCCATCTGGGCCGGTGACGCGTGGGGCCGCTACTGGGGCTGGGACCCCAAGGAGGTCTGGTCCTTCATCACCTGGGTCGCCTACGCCTGCTACCTGCACGCCCGTGCCACCGCGGGCTGGAAGGGCCGCAAGGCCGCCTACCTGGCACTCGTCGCCTTCGCCTGCTGGCTCTTCAACTACTACGGCGTGAACATCTTCGTCAACGGCATGCACTCCTACGCGGGCGTCTGACGACCACGTCGGCGACAGCAGCGGCGACGGCGACGGTGACCCACACCCGTCGCCGTCGCCGTTTCCCGTCGCCGCGCCGCCCACGGGTGCGGATCGCCCCCATGCGGGCCACGCTGGAGGCATGACCGATGCCACCCCCGTCATCGAGCACGGCACCAGTGAGACCCACGGCGACCTGCACGTCCTGCACTTCCTGGTGCGGCTGCCCCACCCCGTCCCCAAGGTGTGGACGGCCGTCGCCAGCGCGGCGGGGCTGCCCGGCTGGCTGGCCGCCGCCGACCCGTTCGAACCACGCGTCGGCGGCGCCGTCACGCTGCGCTGGCTGAACACCGGCCGGGACGGGGAAGCCACGGTCGCCTCGGGCACCGTCACCGCCTGGGACGTCGAGCGGGTCGCCGAATACAGCCTCGAAGGACCGCACGGCCGCATCCGCTTCCACCTGGAACCCCCGCGCGGCGACCACGTGCTGCTGCGCTTCACCAACGAGATCCGGGGCGACGACGCCCTGCGACTGGACTGCCTGGCCGGCTGGCACGACCACTTCGGCTATCTCCTGGACGCCCTCGACGGCTACCCCGCCGACTGGTCGAAGTGGACGCCGGTGCGGTGGGCGGGGCTGCGCGAGGAGTACGAGGCCGCCGGGGAGTGACCGGGCCGCGCGAACGCCGGGGCGTGGCGTGACGCGGGCGCGGCGGCTCGGGCGCCGGGGCGTGAGGCGGGCGCACGGGCCGGCCCGGTGGCGCGGCCGTGCGGTGCGGGGCGGGTGGGGTGTACGGGGCCGGCCCGGCGGTGGCCGGCCAGGGCTCACGGCCCGGAGGCCGGGGGCAGGCAGTTCGGCCCCGGCGGCGTCCGCTCCGGCCAGGCGATCGCCACGAACCGCTGACGGGCGTCCCGCGGCGCCAGCTCCACCACCGGTACCGCCTTGTTGTACGGGTTCCCGTGGTTGTCCAGGCAGATCCAGCCACTGGCCCCGGACACCCGCAGCGAACCCTTCACCCTCGGCCACTGCTCTCCCACGTCCGCGGGCTCGGGCAGCAGCCTGCCCTCCGGGGTCGCCTGCCGGATGCCGTGCACCGCCAGCGACAGGGCGTCGTACGCGATGATGATCTGGCCGTCCGCCAGGTCCCGGTGACCGGTCGGCCCGATCGGGCCCACGGGCTTCCGCCCCACCGTGGCCAGCAGGTCCAGGAAGTTCCGGTAGTCCGCCGGGGAGCCGCCCGTGACCGCCTCGTCCTTCCCCTTACGCTCGGCTGCCGCCCAGGCGTCCGGATGCGCCAGCGAGGCATAGCGGACCGTCACCCCGCGGCGCAGCGCGCCCCGGTCGAGCTTCTTGTCACGGCCGAGGTAGGAGCCCTCGTCGCCGGTCAGGATCGTGAACGGGCGGGGCTGGCAGCCCCGGGAGCCGAGCGCGTTGATGAACTGCCGCAGCTGGATGTGGCGTCCGGCGAAGAACACCGTGTCCGCGTCCGTGTCGCAGATCAGATGCGTGATCTGCCGGAACGTGTTGGCCGTGGTGCCCTCGTCGTTCGGGTCGCTGCGCGAGGTGAACAACTGAGGCTCGTACCGGGTGCCCTTCACGAGCGCGGCGAACGCCGCCCGCAGCGTGTCCGTGTAGTGGTCCCCGGTGCGGGTGTCCTGGACGAGCAGTGCCTTGTCCGCCTTCACCTGCCCGAAGTGCGCCAGCGCCCGCGCCTCGTCCTGGTTGGTCGGCGATACCCGTGCCAGCCCCGGGAAGCGGTCCCCGCCCGGCCCGTTGGCGATGTCGTCGGCGGTGATCGTGGTGCCGACGACCGCGAGGCGTGCGGCGGTCAGCTCCTTGACCGCCTCCTTGACCTGGGTGCTGCTGGTCGCCACCCCCGACACCGCCCGCAGGTGGTCCGGCGCGCCGGTCATCGTCTTCAGCCGTTCCACCGTGGGCCGCCACAGCAGGTTGTTGTTCCCCGTGTTGGCGAGGACCAGCCGGATCCCGGGCACCTGGCCGTTCGACAGGTGGTTGGCCCGGTACTGCGCGGCGAACGCCCCCTGCAGCTCGTGCTGCATCTTCGTCTGCATCGCCTCGTTCGTCGACGTCAGCGGCAGCAGCAGCGCGACCGTCGCGTACGTGCCGGGCTTCAGCGTGGCGTTCTCACGGGCGATGGCCTCGGCGACCTCGGTCAGCTTCGGCCGCCCGAAGTCGTAGCCGTTGCCGGAGACCCCCACGCACTCGTCGCTTCCCGGTGGACGCTCGACCCCCGGCGCGCAGGAGCGGTTCTCGGGGGCGGTGAGCCGGCCGATGCCGTACCAGCCGGACGTGACGACCAGGGCACCCGCCACCACCGAGGTGACGACCCTCTGCCGTGTCGTGTACCAGAGGCGGTACCGCAGTGGATTACGCATCCGAGCCCCCCTCCCCGCGCCGTGAGCCGCTGCCGCCCGTGCCCGGCGCCCCCGGTGCTCCCGATGCCCCCGGCGGCATGGACAACGGCCGCCAGGCCCTGAGGTCCTTCGGCCAGTGGGTCGCCGCGTCCCACAGCAGGCTGTTGCCCGACGGGTGACCGCCGGACAACTGTCGCAGTTCGTGCGCCATCTTCTCGATCACCTCGTCGTCCGGAAGGACCAGCGGATCGGACAGCAGCCACACCGCGTGCAGCAGCCTGCGCAGCCGCAACTGGAGCTCCACCGCCCGCTCGCCCAGCCCCGCGAGCCCCGTCTCCGTGTCCGGCAGTGAGCCGGCCGCCTCCCGGCCGAGGGCGACCGCCTGCCGCGGATCGGGCTCGGACCGGCCGGGCGTACGCGGATACGGCGCCGAGGCGATGAACCGCAGCGCGTCGAGCCAGTCCGTCACATCCGCGTCCGCGAACCGTTCCCGCAGATGCGTCACACAGTCCCTCGTCCTGCCCAGCACCAGCTCCTGGTGCAGCCGGTGCCGGACGCTCGGCAGCCGCCCCTCGGGCGCGTACGCGCTGCGCAGCGTCTCGTGCACCGCACGCCACACCGCGTAGTCCGGGTGGTCGTCGTCGCGGAAGCGCAGCCGGTGCAGCAGCAGTGCCCGCAGCAGCGGGTCGGCGACGAAGAACTCGGGGCCGACCGGCCAGTCCTGCGCCCGCAGCGCGTCGCGCGTCCGCAGCACCACATCGCCCTCCAACGACCGGTCGCGCAGCCGCGCCCTCGCCAGCAGCCGCGCCGATTCCTCGCCGTGCGCGGCGGCCAGGACGCACAGCACGTCCGGCCGCTGCCCCGGCACCAGCCGCGCCAGCAGTGCGTCCGCCACCCGCACCGGGGGCCGGTCCTCGCGAAGCTCCACCGCGTGGTCCAGCAGCACCCCCGGCACCAGGTCCGCCCCCGGTGCCGCCGCCGTACCCGGCCGCGCCGCATCCCGGGTCAGCGCCTCGCCGGTCGCCTGCGCCAGCAGCGCCACGCCCAGCGGGCGCCCGCCCGTCAGCCGGTGCACCCCGCGCGCCAGGCCGGCCGGGGCGCGGCTCGCCGGATCGTGCCGGTCGAACGCCGCCTGCACGTCGGCCGGGGCCAGCGCCGTCAGTTCCACGGCCAGGATCCCCGACGTCACCTCGGAGCCGCGCGTCCAGCGCGAAGCGTGCGCCACCTCGGGCAGCCGCCTGCGCGTCGCATGGCTCAGCCCCTCGTGGTCAAGGGTCCGGGAGGAGGCGAACACGGCGATCCGGTCCCGTACCCCGGCTGCCCGCCGCCGCAGCAGCGGCTCGACCAGTCGACGGCCCAGCGCGGTGTGCGCGTTGTCCAGCAGCAGCACCGGGCGCCCCCGCCGGGCACCCCACGACAGGCCCCGGTACGCCCGCACCAGGTCCGCGACGAGCGCCAGCACCAGATGGTCCTCGGCCCGGCGGCGCAGATCACCGCCGCGTTCGAAGTCGACCGCCAACTGCCGCAGCCCGATCCGGCCGTTGCCGCCCGCGTGCGGATAGCTCCCGTACCAGTTCGCGGTATGCCGCTGGAGCCGCCCGAACGACTCCTTCAGCACCGTCTCGACCGTGGCCTCCGCCACCATCCCGGCCAGCGGGGCCATCGAGTCGAAGGCGCTGGCGGCCAGCTTCGTCAGCACGTTGGTCACCCAGCCGGTCGCCGCTTCGCCCCGGGTGCCGACGGTCGCCAGCACCGGGCCGAGCGCCTGGAGATCCCGCTGCGCCCGCGTCTCGTCCTCCCGGGTCCAGGAGATCGAGGCGACCGCCACCAGGCCCAGGCTCAGCCGGGGGAACGGCACCGGTCGCGCGGCCCGCACCCGAGGCGTCAACTGGGCGGCGAGCTCCGGCAGCACACCGGTGACCGGGGTCCAGCCCGGCCCCGGGTCCGCGGGCGGCACGATCGCCTCGCAGTCGACCAGGGCGACCGGGGTGACCTCCCGGTACAGCCTGCGCAACTGCTTCAGCACGGCCGTCTTGCCCATGCCGCGCCCGCCGGTGAGCACGACGACCGGTGGATCGTCGTGGTGTTCGTAGGCGACCCGGGCGGAGCCGTACGGGGCGAGACCGGTCAGGCGCGCGGCGAGCCCGTCGGCGCCGAAGATCGCCTCGCGTCCATACAGCTCTCTGTCCACAGCACCCCCAGCGCCGTTGCCCACTCCGATCTGTCACACCGTCAACACCAGGGTATAGGCAGGGTGTTGGGGTGAGGAGAGGATTTACGAACGATCAGGGAGCCCGGCGCGCGAAACGGCGACGGCCACCGCGTGCCGGGTGGCAGGCGGTGGCCGTCATGGTCGGTGGGCACCGTGCAGGGCGGCAGGCGGTGGCCGTCGCGGGTTCGGGGGTGCGGGGCCCGGACGGGGCGGCGCACGGCCCGGCGGTCAGGACGCGGGCGGCGTCGACTCCTCCGGCCCCGAGCCGCGCTCGCGGCGCTTCAGCTCCTCCTCGCGGCGGCGCAGATCCGCCTCCCAGTCCTTGAGGACCGTCTCGTCCTTCTTGTTCTCCTCGTGCAGCGACTTCAGGAAGTCCGGATTGTCGTCCGGCGCCACCCATCGCGTGCGGTGGTTGCGGTGCCATTCGGACGGTGTACGGCCCGCGGCGGGCACCGTGCGCATCTTGCCCGCGGCCAGCCACACGATCGGGCCGACGATCCAGAACAGCAGGATGATGAAGACCCAGGCGATCTTCGGCAGATGCTTGGCCTCGTCCTCGGGGGTGTTCAGGCAGTCGATGAACGCGTAGATCGTCAGAGCCAGAGGCAGGAGATACATCAAGGCCCGGATCATGATGGAAGGTCCCCCTGAGGAGAGTTGGCGGGGCTTGTCCGCCCCGGTGTGGGCCCAGGGTAACCGGTATCACCGACACCCTGACGTGGAGTCGAGCTTCCGTGACCCAGCGCCACGCCGTCCGCTGCCCGGCCCCTTCCGGAAGAGGGCGCGGCCCGCGCTGTCCGGCCGGGTCCACGCGAACCGGAATCCCGCCGTCGGGGGCGGGCGCCCTTGTGGCGGAAGCCGCCCCTCCGCCCGCCGGGGCCGGGCCACCCCCGGTGATCGGCGGCGGTGATGACAAACTGGACGGCATGGCTTACGACGATCTTCGTTCCCTGCTCCGGGCGCTGGAGCGCGAGGGCGACCTCAAGCGCATCAAGGCCGAGGTCGACCCCTACCTGGAGGTCGGTGAGATCGTCGACCGGGTGAACAAGGCGGGTGGCCCCGCCCTGCTCTTCGAGAACGTCAAGGGGTCCTCGATGCCCCTGGCCATGAACGTCTTCGGGACGGACCGGCGGCTGCTGAAGGCACTCGGGCTGAAGTCGTACGCGGACATCGGCGACAAGATCGGCGGGCTGCTCAAGCCGGAGCTGCCGCACGGCTTCGTCGGGGTGCGCGAGGCGTTCGGGAAGCTCGGCTCGATGGTGCATGTGCCGCCGAAGAAGGTGAAGCCGGAGAGCGCCCCGGTCCAGGAAGTCGTGCTGACCGGCGACGACGTGGATCTGGACAGTCTGCCCGCGCTCTTCACCTGGCCCGAGGACGGCGGGTCGTTCTTCAACCTGGGGCTCACCCACACCAAGCACCCGGAGACCGGCGTGCGGAACCTGGGCCTCTACCGGCTCCAGCGCCACGACCGGCGCACCATCGGGATGCACTGGCAGATCCACAAGGACAGCCGCAACCACTACCAGGTCGCCGCCCGGCGCGGGGAGCGGCTGCCGGTCGCGATCGCGTTCGGGGCCCCGCCCGCGGTGACGTACGCCTCCACCGCCCCGCTGCCGGGGGACATCGACGAGTACCTGTTCGCCGGGTTCATCCAGGGCAAGCGGATCGAGATGGTCGACTGCAAGACCGTGCCGCTCCAGGTCCCGGCGCAGGCGGAGGTCGTCCTGGAGGGCTGGCTGGAGCCCGGGAAGATGCTGCCCGAGGGGCCGTTCGGCGACCACACCGGCTTCTACACCCCGCAGGAGCCGTTCCCCGCGCTGACCATCGACTGCGTGACCATGCGCAGGCGCCCGCTGCTCCAGTCGATCGTGGTGGGCCGGCCGCCGACCGAGGACGGGCCGCTGGGGCGGGCCACCGAGCGGTTCTTCCTGCCGCTCCTCAAGATCATCGTGCCGGACATCGTGGACTACCACCTGCCGGAGGCGGGCGGTTTCCACAACTGCGCGATCGTCTCGATCGACAAGAAGTACCCGAAGCACGCCCAGAAGGTGATGAGCGCCATCTGGGGGGCGCACATGATGTCGCTGACCAAGCTGATCGTGGTCGTGGACTCCGACTGCGACGTCCACGATCTGCACGAGGTGGCGTGGCGGGCGCTCGGCAACACGGACTACGCACGCGATCTGACGGTCACCGAGGGGCCGGTCGACCATCTCGACCACGCCTCCTACCAGCAGTTCTGGGGTGGCAAGGCGGGCATCGACGCGACCCGGAAGTGGCCCGAGGAGGGCTACACGCGGGACGGGGGCTGGCCGGAGATGGTCGAGTCGGACCCCGAGACGGCGGCGAAGGTCGACCGCCGGTGGAAGGAATACGGACTGTGAGCGCCGCCGACGCAGCACTGGGCTCGGAGCCCGTACGGCCGAACAACGGCAAGGTCAAGGCGTTCCTGCGGCTGGTGATGATCGAGCACTCGGTCTTCGCGCTGCCCTTCGCGTACATCGCCGCGCTGACCGCGATGTTCCGGGCCGACAAGTCGGTCCACTGGGGCGAGCTGCTGCTCGTCACCGTCGCGATGGTGGGGCTGCGGACCTTCGCCATGGCCTGCAACCGGATCATCGACCGGGAGATCGACGCCCGCAACCCGCGCACCGCGAGCCGGGAACTGGTCACCGGCGCGGTGTCCGTGCGGTCGGCGTGGACGGGGGCGCTCGTCGCCGTCGTCGTCTTCCTCGGTGCCGCCGCCCTGCTGAACCCGCTCTGTCTGGCGCTGGCGCCGGTCGCCGTCGTGCCCATGGTGGTGTACCCGTACGGCAAGCGGTTCACCACCTACCCGCACGCCATCCTCGGCATCGCACAGGCCATGGGGCCGATCGGCGCCTGGCTGGCGGTGACCGGAAGCTGGTCGTGGGAGGCGGTGATCCTCGGTCTCGCGGTCGGGATCTGGATCGGCGGCTTCGACCTGATCTTCGCCTGCCAGGACGTGCAGGCGGACCGGGCGCACGGGGTGCGGTCGGTGCCGGCCCGGTTCGGGATCCCGGCCGCGCTGTGGGGGGCTCGGGTCTCGCATGTGGTGACGACCGGGATGCTGGTCTGGTTCGGACTGGCCACCGGGGCGGGGGTGCTGTACTGGATCGGCATGGCGATCGTCGCCGTCGCCTTCGTGTACGAGCACCGGGTGGTGCGACCGCACGACCTGTCCCGGCTGAACCGGGCGTTCTTCTCCGTCAACGGCTTCATCGGGATAGCGCTGTTCGTATGCGCCCTGCTGGATCTGGTGGTGCGCGGCCTGACCGTGTAGTGCGGCCTGACCGTGCAGGAGGGGCGCGGCCCACCGCCACGGTCCGGCCGTCCCGCGCCGTGTTCGCCCGCGCCGTGTTCTCCCGTGATGAGGGAGAACACGGCGCGTCTTGGTCTTGCCCGGGTGCGCACCGGTGCGGGCAGGGGCGGGCCGTGGCCGGGCCGTCGCCCCGGTCTCGCGGGTGCGCACCGGTCAGTACGGGAACGGGGCGGTCCTCGGGCCGGTGTCCCGGCCGCCACGGACCGGGCGGCGGCGGAAGACGAACGCCGCCACGACGCCCGCGAGCAGTCCGAACAGATGGCCCTGCCAGCTGACCGAGGTGTCGGTCGGGAGTATCCCCAGCAGGATCGACGAGCCCCAGGTCGCTCCGATCAACAGGCCGACACCGATGTCGAGCGGTCTGCGGTCGACGAATCCGCGGGCCAGCAGATAGCCGAAGAGGCCGAAGACGAGGCCGGAGGCGCCCGCGGTGTTGGAGTGGGCGGGTGCGACCAGCCAGACACCGAGGCCGTCCACCACGATGATCAGCGCCGCGACGGCCGCGAAGCGGCGGATGCCGCCCAGCGCGGCCAGGAAACCGAAGACCAGCAGCGGCACGCTGTTGGACGCGACGTGGCCGAACCCGAAGTGGATGAAGGACGCGGGGACGATGTCCAGCAGTTCGCCGGGGCGGCGCGGCTCGATCCCGAACGTGTCCAGTGCGTTGCCCGTGGCCATGTCGACGGCTTCGAGCACCCAGAGGAACGCCACCCAGCCCAGCATCAGCTTGGCCGCGGTCTTCGCGCGGTCGGCCGGGCCCCATGCCTTCCCCGTCCGGTCCGGGGCGGCGTGGTGATCGGGCCATGGGGTCATCGTGGCCTCCTGGGGCCGGTCTCGCCGCTGATTCAATCCGTCTTTCAACCGTCTTCCACCGGTCAGAACGTCCGGCGCCCCTTACTCGGTTCCGCCGTCATGCGGCCGGATAGGCTCAGGTGTGTGGAATCCGGGAAATCAGTGAGTCAGCAGCGGCGTCAGCCTTGGATCGTAGGGGTGTCCGGCGCTTCCGGCACCCCTTTCGCCGCCGCCGTGCTGCGCGGCCTGCTGGCCGCGGGGGAGAGCGTGGATCTGGTGGTGAGCCGGGCGTCGCGGCTGACCCTGCTGGACGAGACCGGGATCGCGTTCCGTGACGCGTACTGGCGAGCGGACCTGCGGACCTGGCTGGCGCGGGGCGCGGACGGCAAGCCGCACACCTTCGACGTGGGCGAGGCGGACCTTGAGAAGGTACGGCACTGGGCGGCCGGTGATCTCGGTGCGGGGCCGTCCTCGGGGTCGTACCCGGCGAAGGGGATGCTCATCGTGCCGGCCTCGACGGCGTGCGTGGCCGGGGTGGCGCTCGGGCTGTCGAAGGACCTGCTCCAGCGGGCCGCGAGTGTGACGCTCAAGGAACGGCGGAAGCTGGTCGTCGCCGTGCGGGAGACCCCGTTGAACGGGCAGACGCTGAAGCATCTGGTGAGCCTGGACGAGGCGGGCGCCGTGGTGCTGCCCGCCTCTCCGGGCTTCTACGCGGGGGCGACGCACATCCAGGACCTGGTGGACTTCGTCGCGGGGCGGGTGCTGGACGCGGCGGGGGTGCCGCACGGCCTGTACCGCCGGTGGGAGGGGGAACTCGGTGGTGGCTTCCGCGGCGGGTCGGACTGAGCCCGCGGAAACCCGTGGTCAGCGCTTCTTGCGGGCGCGGGAGAAGCGGGCGCGGTCGATGCGGCGCGCGGCGGCGGGGTGGTGGGCACGCGAGCGGTTGGCCAGGTCCTGAAGCTCGCGCATACGGGCGTAGGCCATCTCGATCGAGTACACGGTGTTCTCACTCCTGAAGATTCGAAAGCGTTTTTTGGACGTTCGAGAAGTTTTGCAGGCGGTTGAGCCTGCATGCCTTAGATTCTACACATAAACTCGCGATACTGCTGAACAATGGAAGGTTTCAGTTACATGGACGCGGTGGACAGGCAGCTCATCCAGGCACTCAGGGAGAACGGCAGGGCCTCGTACGCCGAGCTGGGGCGGCTGGTGGGTCTCTCCGGGCCCAGCGTCACCGACCGCATCAACCGGCTGGAGTCCGCCGGGGTCATCACCGGATACCGCGCCACCGTCGACGCCGCGGCCCTGGGGCTCGGGGTCACGGCCCTGATCGGCATCTCGCTCTCCGACGCGGCCGACCACGAGGACGTGGCACGCCGGCTGAAGGACCTCGAGGAGATCGAGGACGCGTGGTTCATCGCGGGCGACGACTCGTACATGCTCAAGGTGCGGGTCGGTGACGTGGACGGGCTGGAGCGGACCATCCGGCGGCTCAGCGGCACCAAGGGCGTCTCGCGCACCCGGACCACGATCGTCCTCTCCACCAAGTGGGAGAACCGGGTCGGGGGACTCCCCGAAGAGTTGTAGGCGTAACGTGGTGGAACCCCCGGCACCGGGGGTTCCACCCGGTATCGCCGGGAACGGCACGTCGACAACTGGGAGGAAGCCGCATGGACGTCGGGCTCAAGCGCGAACTGGAGCAGAAGGTCCGCGCGGGGGAGCGGCTGACCCGTGAGGACGGCATCGCCCTCTACGCGTCGGACGACCTGGCCTGGCTCGGCGGTCTCGCCCACGAGGTGCGCACCCGCAAGAACGGCGACGTGGTCCACTTCAACGTCAACCGCCACCTCAACATGACCAATGTGTGCACGGCCTCGTGCGCCTACTGCTCGTTCCAGCGCAAGCCGGGCGAGAAGGACGCGTACACCATGCGCATCGAGGAGGCGGTCCGGCTCGCGAAGGCGATGGAGGGCGAGAACCTCACCGAGCTGCACATCGTCAACGGGCTCCACCCCACCCTGCCGTGGCGCTACTACCCGCGCTCGCTCGGCGCGCTGAAGGAGGCGCTGCCGCAGGTCTCCCTCAAGGCGTTCACCGCCACCGAGATCCACCACTTCGAGACCATCTCGGGCCTCTCCGCCTCCGAGATCCTCGACGAGCTGATCGAGGCCGGTCTGGAGTCGCTGACCGGCGGCGGCGCGGAGATCTTCGACTGGGAGGTCCGCCAGCACATCGTGGACCACGACACCCACTGGGAGGACTGGTCGCGCATCCACCGCCTGGCGCACGAGAAGGGGCTCAAGACCCCGGCGACCATGCTGTACGGGCACATCGAGGAGCCCCGGCACCGGGTCGACCACGTGCTGCGGCTGCGTGAGCTCCAGGACGAGACGGGCGGCTTCCAGGTCTTCATCCCGCTGCGCTACCAGCACGACTTCGTGGACATGAAGGACGGCAAGATCCGCAACCGCCTCCAGGCGCGCACGACGATGGCGACCGGTGCCGAGGCGCTGAAGACCTTCGCGGTCTCGCGGCTCCTGTTCGACAACGTTCCGCACGTCAAGGTCTTCTGGGTGATGCACGGCGTGCAGACCGCCCAGCTCGCGCTCCAGCACGGCGCGGACGACATGGACGGTTCGGTCGTCGAATACAAGATCACGCATGACGCGGACAACTACGGCACCCCGAACAAGCTCAGCCGCGAGGACCTGCTCGAACTGATCCGTGACGCGGGCTTCCGGCCCGTCGAGCGCAACACCCGCTACGAGATCATCCGCGAGTACCCGGGCCCGGACTCCGAGCGGCGCGAGTCGCCGCAGCCGATGCGCGTCTGACGCCGGTCCTCCCGGAGGCGTCCGGCCCCGCCGCGGTCGCGCGGACGTCCCGTTCCCGTCATGGTCACCGAAGGAGCCCCGGCCATCGGCCGGGGCTCCTTCGTGTGCCGGAAGGGGTTTGAGGCGCGGGACATGTAATGACTAGTCTGCATCTATGGCGCTTACCTTCGAGTTGGATCCCCCGGTCGACCGCGCTCTGCGCGACGGCATCACCGAACTGTGGGCCGACGTCTCCAACGCGGGCGGCGCGGTGGGTTTCATACCCCCCGTCACCGCCGCCGACGTCCGCCCGGAGCTGGTCAGGCACCTCGCCGCCATGGTGGAGGGGCGGACCCGGCTGCTGGTCGGCCGCGACGAGGACGGTGCCGTGGCCGCCACGGCCTTTCTGACCCTCAACACGCACCGGCTGATGGAGCACTGGCTCTGGCTCTACACGGTGATGGTCCACCCGCGTCACCAGGGCAAGGGGTACGGGCGCGACCTGATGGAGGCCGCGGCCGACGCCACCCGCGGGATGGCCGGAATCGAGGCCATCCGGCTCACCTGCCGCGGCGGCACCGGCCTCGACCGGTTCTACGCCTCGTGCGGATACAAGGAGGTCGGGCGGGTGCCGGACGCGATCCGGGTCGCGGACGGGGATGACCGCGACGACATCATCATGCTGCTGCCGCTGGGGTGACGGGCGTGGACGCGCGCCCACGTCGGCCGTCCGCGCATACGCTTCCGGCCGCGCCGCCCCGGCCCTCCCGACGCCCTCTCCCGGTCGCGCCGGCCTTTTCGGCGCGGCCCTCCGAAGTGCTCGATTCCAGGGCATGCTTCACTGGTCGGACGGGACCACAGGACCGTCGTACGTTGAGAAAGGGGCCAATTGTGTCCGCTGCCAGGCCGAGCGCGACCATTCGGTACACCGCGATGCGCCTCAGCATCTTCGTCGGCTGCTTCGTCGTCGCAGCCGTGGCCGTCCACTTCGGCCTGGTTCCCTCCGGGGCGCGCGATTCCAACTTCATGTGGGTGATCCTCCTCTCCCTGATCCTGTCCGCGCCGCTCAGCTACGTGCTGCTGCGCAAGCAGCGCGACGAGATGTCCGCCCAGATCGCGCCCAGGATCGAGCGGGCCAAGCAGCGCCTTGAGGAGAACCGCTCCCGCGAGGACCACGCCTCCTCCTGAGCGCCGCGGCGCGGCGCACCGCGCCGCCATGCGGTCGCCGGTGACGCGGCCGGTGGCGGGGTGCGCGGAATCGGCGTGAGCCCGTGCGGGCGGGCCGCGTAACGTTCCTCACACTTCTGCCTCGCACCCCCCGCACTTCTCGGGCCCCGCACAGGCCCGAACCCTCGCACGGGACCCTTTTCATGGAACCCCGGTGCCGGAACCACCGCGTCCGGCACCGGGGTTCCGTCGTCGCCGTGCGCGCCCGCCGTCCCGCCGTCCGCGTGCGCGCCCGCCGTCCGCGTGCGCGCCGGGCCGCCGGGCCCGCGCGCGTACCCAAAGAAGACCTTTGAGGTTCTCAAAGTTCAAGTGTTAACGTGTTTTGTATGAAGACAGCGGTGCGCCCCTACGAAGCCGCGAGCGTTCCGCTCGTGGCGCGCCTGCATGTCGATCTCTGCCGCTGCATGTCCGCGGTCTGTCCGGCCCCGTGCCCGGACGCGGCCTGTCGCCGCCGTCTCTGAACAGCGCTCGAACCGGCACCATGCGGCGGCGCCGCCCCGACGCGGGCGCCGCACCCATCCCGTCCCCGTAAAACGCCCCCCGCACAGCGTCCCCGTGCGCCCCGATGCGTCACATCTGGAGTGTGTCCGTGTCCGCGACCCCCGCGTCCACCGCCGCGACCGACAGCCCGTCCGGCTCAGGTTCCGGCTTCCATATACCCAAGGTCCCGTTCTGGGCCCAGATCGTCGCCGGTCTCGTCCTCGGCGTCGTCCTCGGGTGGATCGCCCGCAGCTACGACGTCGGCTGGCTCTACACCACGCTCGACAAGGTCGGCCACCTCTTCGTCCAGCTGCTGAAGCTGGCCGTCGCACCGCTCGTCTTCTTCGCGATCCTGGTGTCGATCACCAACCTGCGCAAGGTCAACAACGCCGCCCGGCTGGCCACCCGCACCCTGCTCTGGTTCATGATCACCTCACTGATCGCGGTCGGCATCGGCCTCGCGATCGGTCTGCTCACCGACCCGGGCGCCGGCACCGGCCTCACGCCGAAGGACGGCAAGCTTCCGCAGCACTCGGGCTCCTGGCTCGACTTCCTCACCGGCATCGTCCCGAGCGACGTGATCACCCCGTTCACCGAGCTGAACGTGCTCCAGATCGTGTTCATGGCCGCCGTCGCCGGCATCGCCGCGCTCAAGCTCGGTGAGCGGGCCCAGCCGATCCTCACCTTCAGCGAGTCCTTCCTGGAACTCCTCCAGAAGGCTCTGTGGTGGGTCATCCGGCTCGCCCCGCTCGGCACCGTCGGCCTCATCGGCTACGCGATCGCCGACTACGGCTGGGACCTGATCGGCAAGTACGCGACGTTCACCGCCGATGTCTACATCGGCTGCGCCCTGGTGCTGTTCGGGGTGTACCCGCTGCTGCTCGCCACGGTCGCCAAGCTCAGCCCGATCCAGTTCTTCAAGGGCGCCTGGCCGGCGATCCAGCTGGCCTTCGTCTCCCGCTCCTCGGTCGGCACCATGCCGGTCACCCAGAAGGTCACCGAACGCCTCGGCGTCCCGAAGGAGTACGCCTCCTTCTCGGTCCCGTTCGGCGCGACCACCAAGATGGACGGCTGCGCCGCGATCTACCCCGCGCTCGCGGCGATCTTCATCGCGCAGATCTTCGACGTGCAGCTGAACGTCGGTGACTACGTCCTGATCGCGTTCGTCTCGGTGATCGGTTCGGCGGCCACCGCCGGTCTCACCGGCGCGACGGTCATGCTGACCCTGACGCTGTCGACGCTGGGCCTCCCGCTGGAGGGCGTCGGTCTGCTCATGGCGATCGACCCGATCCTGGACATGATGCGGACGGCCACGAACGTCGCCGGTCAGGCGCTGGTCCCGGTGATCGTCTCGGCGCGCGAGAAGATCCTCGACCACGAGGCGTACGCCACGGCCTCGTCCTCCCCGGTCGACGACTCCGACGACTCCCAGGTGCGTGACGCCGAGCCGCAGGGCGTACCGGTCGCCGCGTAGCCGACGGCCGTACCCCGTGTGTGGGCCTCTCCTCCGACCGGGGGAGGGGCCCACGGCGCGTTCGGACGCGAGCGCGGCACGGTCCGGGCGGTGCGTGGTCCGGGCGGTGCGGGGTCCGGCGCAGCGGGCCCGGCCGACGGCGCGGCCCGGTCGGTGCACACGGGCGCGGTACGGCCGGTCGGCGGGAGCGGCGGTCGGGGCCGCTGGAAGACCACCTCGGGGTTGCCCGCGGCGGCGCCGTCCAGGAGCGGCCAACTGCCGTGGGCGATGGGCCGGGGGACGCCGAGGAGGCGGGCCGTCAGCCGGCTTGGGGCCCCAGGACCCACTTTGGGCCCTGGGCTGGGCCCGGTGGGTCTACTGCGCAACCAAGACGTCCGGCACGCTTGCCTTCGTTCCACCGGATCGACACCACCCCCACGTCCGGATTCCGACTCGGAGGAGACCGCGCATGCGCACGCGTTCGATTCGTATCGCCCTACTGGGACTGGTGGCCCTGGTCGCCAGCCTGCTCACCGCCACCCCCGCCGCAGCGGCCCCCAACTTCAAGGCACCGTTCCCCTGCGGCCAGACCTGGACCTACGGCCACCACTCGGCGGAGGTCAGACAGGCCCTCGACTTCGTACGCACCGACGGCGGTGCCACGGCCGGCACCCCCGTCCTCGCCTCGTCCGGCGGGACCGCACACCGCTACTCCCAGCCCAGCGGGGCGGGCAACTACATCGTCATCGACCACGGTGGCGGCTGGCAGACCTACTACTTCCACCTCTCCGCGTACTCCGTGGCCAACGGGGCCTCCGTGTCGCAGGGGCAGCAGATCGGCGTCACCGGTTCCACCGGCAACAGCAGTGGCGCCCACATCCACTACGAGCAGCTCTACAACGGCGTCGGGCAGGCCATCGCGATCAACGGGAAGTCCCTGGCCCCGTACCCCGGCTCCTACAACAGCAAGTACCTGACCAGTGACAACGGCTGCGGCGGCGGAGGCACCGGCAAGTACTGGGTGGACACCTTCGCCAACGCCACGGGCTACGCGGCCCCCAACACCAACAGCCCGCAGGGCATCCTCAACGCGGGAACGAACTACGTCTACTGCAAGGTGTGGGGCGCCCAGGTCGGGTCCGGCTCCAGCTACAACCACTGGTGGCTGAAGACCGACCTGGACACGGTGTACGCGGGCAAGAACGGACGTGGCGCGTACGTCTCGGCGTACTACCTGTCCCGTTGGGGCAACGACGAAGCCCGCGACAACAACGGCACGGTGATCCCCAACTGTTGAGCCGATAGCCGGTCCGGGGCGGTGTACGACGCATAGGCTGCCGCCCATGCGGGAATCGGCGGACGAAGAGAGCACCAGCTGGTCGGCGACGCGCGCGTGGGCGGAGAAGGAACTCGCCCCCGGCGAACGCGTCCAGCACGTGACACGGCTGCGCGGCGGCTGGAGTGCGCAGATGCGCCGGCTGGACGTCTCCGGCCCGGACGGTGCGCGCGCACTCGTGCTGCGGTCCTTCGTCAAGCCGTTCTACGTACGGTACGCCCCGGGCCTGCTCAACCGGGAGGCGGACGTCCTGCGACTGCTGGCCGAGGGCACCGGTGTTCCGGCGGCGGATCTGGTCGCCGTCGACGCCGCGGCCGAACACTGCGACCACCCCTCGCTGTTGATGACCCTGCTGCCCGGCCGGGTACGGGTGGACGACGCCGGGACCGAGCGCCGTCTCACGCTGCTGGCCCGGCAGTTGACGGCCATCCACGCGGTCCGGGTGACGGACGCGACCCGGCCGCGCGCGTACCAGGCGTGGACCGCGCCGGACCGGGTGCGGGTGCCCGCCGGGACCGGGCGGGCCCGGCTCTGGCGGCGGGCGGTCGACGTCATCCGCCGCGAACCTCCGGCGTACGAACCCTGTTTCCTGCACCGCGACTTCCACCCGGGCAACGTGCTCTTCACCGGCGACGGGGAGGACCTCCGGGTCGGCGGGGTCGTCGACTGGGTCGAGACCTCCTGGGGCCCCGCCGACCTGGACGTCGCCCATTGCTCGACGGCCCTGGCGCTGCTGCACGGCGTGCCGACCGGGATGGCCTTCGCCGAGGAATACACGCGTGCGGGCGGGAAGTCGGCGGACGACGCGGACCACCTCTACTGGCGGCTGCTCGACGCGCTCGCCTATGCGCCGGACGCGGAGAAGCTCGCGGTCCCCTGGCGGGAGCTGGGCCGGACCGACCTCACCCCCGAGGTGCTCACGGCTCGGCTGGAGGACTACGTCGGGCACCTGCTCGATCGATTCGGCTGAGCGACGGGCGCACCGCGCCGCCGCCCCGCCCTGCCCGTGACCCGCCCCGCCTCGTGCCATGGGCGTGCCCGGTCCGCCGCCGCACCGCGCACCGCGCGTACTGCTCCCTCCAGGAAGGCCGCCCGTATGCGCTGGTCGCGGCCGGTGCCACTGCTGTTGGTGACCGCGCTCAAGGGGCGTGGCGGGGCGGTGCGCTGGGCGGCGTACGGCACCACGGTCCTGTTGTGCGGGCTGTGACGGCGCCCGTAACGGGGTGGGTCCGCCGTCTGCCCTGCGGTGAGCCGCCGCGAGGGCGGTGCGCCGGTCGGCCCTGCTCGCCGCACGGCCCTTGTCTGAATGTGCGTCAGGTATGACGATGGCCCCGCACCCACGAAGTGACGATGCGTCAGATTCCTGTGGGTCTACGGGAAGGAGGCCGTTCGGTGCCGATCACCACCACCGGGCCGCTGTCGTACGGAATGCAGCTCCCGATCCAGTCACAGAGCGCGATCTTCGCGGAGGGGTGGGAGGCGGCGGCCACCCCCGACGACCTCGCGGAGATCGCCCGCACCGCCGACCGCACCGGCTTCGCCTACCTGGCGAGCTGCGACCATGTGGCGATCCCGCGCCGGCTCGCCGATGCCATGGGCACCGTCTGGTACGACCCGGTCGCCACCCTCGCCTTTCTCGCCGGGATCACCGAGCGGGTGCTGCTGATGAGTCATGTGGCCGTCGTCGGCCTCCGGCATCCGCTGATCACCGCCAAGCAGTACGCCACCCTGGACCACCTCTGCGGCGGCCGGCTGATCCTCGGGGTCGGGGCGGGGCACGTGGCGGAGGAGTTCCGGGCGCTCGGCGCGGATTTCGACGGGCGGGGCGGGCTCCTCGACGAGACGGTGGACGCGCTGAAGGCGGCGCTGGGCCCCGAGGAGTACCCGGAGTTCGCGGGGGAGCGGTACGCCTTCTCCGGGCTGGGGCAGCTGCCGCGGCCGGCCCAGGAGCGGGTGCCCGTCTGGGTGGGCGGCTCCTCGCCCGCCGCCGTGTGCCGGGCGGCGCTGCGGGGTGACGGCTGGCTGCCGCAGGGCGATCCCCGGGACCGGCTGCCCGCGCAGATCGCCCTGCTGAAGGGGCTGCGCGAGGCCGCCGGGATCGGGGAACCGATCGTCGTCGGGGCGATCACCGAGCCGCTGTACGTCGGCGAGCCGGGGTGGCCCGTCGGGCGTCGCACCCTCACCGGGAAGCCCGAGGCCGTCGCGGAGTCGCTGCGCGCGTACCCGGCCATGGGCGTCCATCAGATCCAGGTCCGGTTCCGCAGCCGGAGCCGTGACGAACTCATCGGCCAGATGGTGGCGTTCGCCGCCGAGGTCGCACCCCTTCTGGACGCGTAGGAGGTACTCGGACATGGGCAAGCTGGACGGGCGGACCGTGCTGATCAGTGGTGCGGCACGCGGGCAGGGCGAGCAGGAGGCGCGGCTCTTCGTCACGGAGGGCGCACGGGTGGTGATCGGCGATGTGCTCAACGAGCAGGGTGAGGCGCTGGCCGGGGAACTCCGTGAGAAGCACGGGGAGGAGGCCGCGCTGTTCGTCCATCTGGACGTGGGCGTCGAGGACGAGTGGCGGGCCGCCGTCGCCGCGGCGAAGGACGCGTACGGGAGGATCGACGGGCTGGTCAACAACGCGGGCATCCTCCGGTTCAACGAACTGGTGAGCACCCCGCTGGAGGAGTTCCAGCAGGTCGTCCAGGTCAACCAGGTGGGGGCGTTCCTCGGGATCAAGAACGTCGTGCCCGAGATCGAGGCCGCGGGTGGCGGGACCGTCGTCAACACCGCCTCGTACACGGGGCTCACCGGCATGGCCTTCGTGGGTGCCTACGCCGCCACCAAGCACGCCGTGCTCGGGCTGACCAGGGTGGCGGCGATGGAACTGGCCGCCAAGAACATACGGGTCAACGCCGTCTGCCCCGGGGTCGTGGACACCGCCATGACCAATCCGGCGGCCCTGGACCCGGACACCGATCCGGAGGAGACCGCGGCGGCAGTGGCCGAGCTGTACCGGAAGCTGGTTCCGCTCGGGCGGATCGGCCGACCGGAGGAAGTGGCGGCCCTGGCGCTCTTCCTGACCTCGGACGACTCCTCGTACATCACCGGTCAGCCGTTCGTCGTCGACGGAGGGTGGCTGGCGGGCGTCAGCCTCTTCTGATCGGGGCCGGGGGACCTCGATGCCGGGTGGATCCGGGTGATCGCCGTTCCGGGCGGGCCCGGAGGACCCTGGTTCCGGGCGGGACCTGAACGGCCAGCGAATCTGACGGAGTGTCAGGTATTGACGCGTGCGATGGGCGGTGGAACAGTCGGGGCATCCCTGATCTGACGGTGTGTCAGAAAAATTCTGGGCGACTGAGGACGGTGAACCACCTTGGAATTCGGGATCTTTGTGCAGGGGTACGTGCCCGCCGATCGGGCCAGGACCGACCCCGAGGCAGAGCACAAGGCGCTGATCGAGGAGACCGAGTACGTCATCCAGGCGGACCAGTCCGGCTTCAAGTACGCCTGGGCCTCCGAGCACCACTTCCTGGAGGAGTACTCGCACCTGTCGGCCAACGACGTGTACCTGGGCTACCTCGCGCACGCCACCGAGCGCATCCACCTCGGCTCCGGCATCTTCAACCCGCTTGCCCCGGTCAACCACCCGGTCAAGGTGGCGGAGAAGGTCGCCATGCTCGACCACCTCTCCGAGGGCCGCTTCGAGTTCGGCTCCGGCCGCGGGGCGGGCAGCCACGAGATCCTGGGGTTCATGCCGGGTGTCACCGATATGAACCACACCAGGGAACTCTGGGAGGAGACCATCGCGGAGTTCCCCAAGATGTGGCTCCAGGACGAGTACGCCGGCTTCCAGGGCAAGCACTGGTCACTGCCGCCGCGCAAGATCCTGCCCAAGCCGTACGGGCGGTCCCATCCGGCGATGTGGTACGCGGCCGGATCGCCGTCCTCGTACGCCATGGCGGGCAGGAAGGGACTCGGCGTGCTGGGCTTCAGCGTGCAGAAGGTCTCCGACATGGAATGGGTCGTCGAGTCCTACAAGACCGCCGTCAAGGAGGCCGAACCCGTCGGGGACTTCGTCAACGACAACGTCATGGTCACCTCCACCGCCATCTGCGCCGATACCCACGCCAAGGCCGTCGAGATCGCGGTGGGCGGCGGGCTCAACTACCTCCAGTCGCTGTTGTTCCGCTACCACGACACGTTCCCCCGGCCGGAGGGCATCCCGGAGTGGCCCGAGCTGCTGCCCGAGTACACCGAGGAGATCATCGAGCTGCTGATCGCCGAGGAGCTGATGATCTGCGGCGATCCGGACGAGGTGCTGCGCCAGTGCAAGCGGTGGGAGCAGGCGGGCGCGGACCAGTTGAGCTTCGGGCTGCCGATCGGGATCAGCCGCGAGGACACGCTGAACTCGATCCGGCTGATCGGCGAACACGTGATCCCGAAGATCGACACGGACCCGGTGCACCGGACCTCGCGCTTCCGGGCCGCGGCCGGCGAGCGCTGAACCGGTTCGGCCGAAGCTGAACCCGCTCGCGAGCGATGAACCAGGCCCGCGAGCGATGAACCCGGCCGGGGCGAGATGAACCCGGCTGGCGAGCGATGACCCGTTTGCCCGGCGGAAGGGCCGGCCCCCGCCCGGCGGCCGAGGGGCTGTTCCCCGGCCGGGTCGGCGGCTGTGCCTCGGCTCCGACCGGGGCCGGCGACTGCCCCCGGCCCCGGTCACGACGGCGGCGTCTTCCCGGACCGCCGCTCCGTGCGGCCGGGGTGCGCACCGCGGCCGTGCGCACCCCGGCCGCACACCCACGTGCCGGGAGGCACCACCTCCCCACGCATCCGTACCTGCGGTTGGACACACGGAAGGAAAGAGACCCGTCATGCTCGACCACCTCATCCGCGGAGCGACCGTCGTGGACGGCACCGGCGGCCCCTCGTACCGCGCCGACGTCGGCATCCGCGACGGTCGCATCGCCGCCGTCGCCGAACCGGGCACCCTCACCGAGGAGGCCGTCACCGACGAGGACGCCACCGGACTCGTCCTCGCCCCCGGCTTCGTCGACCCGCACACCCACTACGACGCCCAGCTCTTCTGGGACCCGTACGCCACCCCGTCGATGAACCACGGCGTCACCACCGTCGTCGGCGGCAACTGCGGATTCACCCTCGCCCCGCTCCACCCGGAGCGCCCCGAGGACGCCGACTACACCCGCCGCATGATGGCGCGGGTGGAGGGCATGGCCCTCAAGGCGCTGGAGGAGGGCGTCGACTGGACCTGGTCCGGCTTCCGCGAGTACCTCGACGCCCTCGAAGGACGGATCGCCGTCAACGCCGGGTTCATGGTCGGCCACTGCGCCCTGCGCAGGCACGTCATGGGCGCCGGCGCGATCGGCGGGCAGCCCACCCCCGAACAGCTCGACGCCATGCTGGCGCTGTTCCACGACGCCATGGACGCCGGGGCGTGGGGGCTGTCCACCACCCAGTCCTCCACCCACTCCGACGGCGACGGCAAGCCGGTCGCCTCCTGGTACGCGCTCCCCGAGGAGCTCCTCGCCCTCGCCCGCGCGGTCGGCCGGCACGAGGGCACCCAGCTCGAAGCGATCGTGGCGGGCTGCCTCGACCGGTTCTCCGACGACGAGATCGACCTCCTCGTCGACATGACCGCCGCCGCCGGACGCCCGCTGAACTGGAACGTCCTCACCATCGACTCCGCCGTGCCGGAACGGGTGCCCCGCCAACTCGTCCCCAGCGAACGCGCCCGCCGGGCCGGGGGCCGGATCGTCGCGCTCACCATGCCGATCCTCACGCCGATGAACATGTCGCTCGGCACCTTCTGCGCCCTCAACCTCATACCCGGCTGGGGCGAGGTCCTGGCGCTGCCCGTCCCCGCGCGCATCGAACGGCTCCGCGACCCCGTCACCCGTGCCGAGATGCTGCGCCGCGCCGACAGCAAGGAGGCGGGCGTCTTCCGCCGCCTCGCCGACTTCGGCCGATACGTCATCGGGGACACCTACAGCGCCGCCAACGAGGGGCTGACCGGCCGGGTCGTCGGTGACATCGCCGCCGAACGCGGTCAGGACCCCTTCCACTGCCTCGTCGAGATCTGCGCCAACGACGAGCTGCGCACCGTGTTGTGGCCGATGCCCACCGACAACGACCCCGCCTCCTGGGAGCTGCGGCGGCGGACCTGGGAGCACGAGGACGTCCTGCTCGGTGGCTCCGACGCGGGCGCCCACCTGGACCGCATGTGCGGTGCCTCGTACACGACCCGCTTCCTCGGCGACTGCCTGCGCCGACGCAGGCTCGTACCCCTGGAACGGGCGGTCAGGATGCTCACCGAGGACCCGGCCCGGCTGTTCGGGCTGCGCGAGCGGGGCCGGATCGAGGAGGGCTTCCACGCCGACCTCGTCCTCTTCGACCCCGAACGCGTCGACGCCGGTCCCGCCACCCTCGTGCACGACCTGCCCGGCGACAGCCCCCGCCTCGACTCCAAGGCCATCGGCATCGTGTCCGTCCGCGTCAACGGGATCGAGACCCTGCGCGACGACGAGGTGACCGGCGCGGTCCCCGGTACGGTGCTCCGCTCCGGCCGGGACACCCGGACGGTGAGCACCGCGTGAGCGGCGAAGGACGCCGGGGGCGACAGGGCCTCTTCATCGGCGGCCGGTGGACCGAGCCGGACCACGGTCACTACGAGGTGGTCAACCCGGCCACCGAGGAGGCCGTCGGCCTCGCCCCCGAGGCGAGCCGGGAGCAGGTGTACGCGGCGGCCGCCGCCGCCCGTGAGGCGCTGGACGGCTGGTCGCGCACCCGCCCCGAGGAACGGGCCGCGATCCTGGACCGGGCCGCTGACCTGATGCTGCGCGACCTCCCCGCCCATGCGGCGCTCGCCCAGGCCGAGAGCGGCGCCACCACGGGCACCGCCCGGGGCATGCAGGTAGCCGTCGGCGCCGCCCGCTTCCGCCGGTACGCCAGAGGTGCCCTGGAGCCGGCCGAGGAGCCCGTCCCGCCGCAGATCAACGAGGCCGGGCCGATGGGCCGGGCGGGCGTCTTCGGGGCGCTCGCGGTCCGCCAGCCGGTGGGCGTCGTCACCTGCGTCACCTCGTACAACAACCCCTGGGCCAATCCGGCGGGGAAGATCGCCCCCGCGCTCGCCATGGGCAACACGGTCGTCGTGAAACCCGCGCCGCAGGACCCGCTGTCGGTCTACCGGATGGCCGAGGCGCTCCAAGCGGCGGGCGTCCCGGCGGGCGTCGTCAACGTCGTCACCGGCTCCGGCCCCGGGACGGGTGAGGCCGCCGTCGACTCGCCCGATGTCGACATGGTCAGCTTCACCGGCTCCACCGCCGTCGGCCGGCGCATCGGCGAGGTCTGCGGGCACGCCATGAAACGGCAGTTGATGGAACTGGGCGGCAAGGGCGCGGCCCTCGTACTGGAGGACGCCGACCTCGACTCCGCCGCGGCGGGCATCGGCACCACCTTCTCCTTCTACAGCGGCCAGATCTGCACGGCCCCGACCCGGGTGCTCGTCCAGCGCCGCGTCCACGACGCGCTGCTCGGCAGGCTCGCCGCGTACGCGAAGCGGCTGACGGTGGGCGATCCGACGGACCGGGGCACGGTCGTCGGCCCGGTCATCTCCGCGGCCCACCGCGACCGCGTCGAGTCGTACCTCGAACTCGGCCGGAAGGAGGGTGCCCGGATCGTCACCGGCGGCGAGCGCCCCGCCGGGCCCGGACTCGACCGCGGTTTCTACGTCGCCCCCACCCTCCTCGCCGACTGCACCAACGACATGCGCGTCGTCCGCGAGGAGATCTTCGGCCCGGTCGTCGTGGTCGTCCCCTTCGACGACGAGGAGGAGGGGATCGCGCTCGCCAATGACAGCGACTACGGACTGATCGACTACGTCTGGTCCTCGGACGTGGCCCGGGCCTTCCGGATCGCCCGCCGGCTGCGCGCCGGAGGGGTCGGTGTGAACACGGTCGGGCGGAACATGGAGGCCCCGTTCGGAGGGTTCAAGAAGAGCGGAGTGGGCCGCGACGTCGGCTCGTACGCCCTGCACGCGTACAGCGAACTCCAGGCGATCGTCTGGCCCGGCTGAGCCCGCGCAGCCCCCGTGGGTGTCCGCTGAGCGGACACTCACGGGAAATTTTTTATCTACACAAAACGGACAGGACTGCGGTTCCCGTATATCGCCGCAAGTTGAGTCGACCTTGGTATTGGAAGGCGGTATGGCGCGTTTGCCTTCGAAAGAGGTTGAGTTCGTCTGCCCGTAACCGAAAATTCAAGGACGAGGAGGTGGTGTCTCGCACCCTGGATGTGGATATCGCAGGGCTTAACGTCCCTTCCATGACACAGCTGGACGTGCGGACGTCGGCCGGAGAAGCGGTACGGGATGCCGCCCCGGCCGACGGCGGTGTGCGCGGTGACGGGGTACGTGGCAAGGGTCTCGGCGGGAACTCCGTCGGTCTGATGGGCAGCGCCGTCATCGGCGTCTCCACCGTCGCCCCCGTCTACTGCCTCACCTCCACCCTCGGTTCCACCGCGGGCGAGGTCGGCCTGCAGATGCCGGCCGTCTTCCTGGCCGGGTTCCTGCCGATGCTGCTCGTCGCCTTCGCGTACCGCGAGCTGAACAAGGCGGTGCCCGACTGCGGCACCTCCTTCACCTGGACGGTGAAGGCGTTCGGCCCGCGCGTCGGCTGGATGTGCGGCTGGGGCCTGGTGATCGCGACGATCATCGTCCTGTCGAACCTGGCGGGCGTCGCGACCTCGTACTTCTGGCTCCTCGCGGGCGAGATCACGGGCAACTCCTCGATCGCCGCCCTGGACGGCAACAAGCCCGTCCACATCATCACCTGCCTGACCCTGATCGCGGTCGCCACGGCGATCAGCTACCGGGGCATGACTGCCACCAAGGGTGTCCAGTACGCGCTGGTGGGCCTCCAACTCGTCGTCCTCGCGGTGTTCGTGGTGATGGCGGTGCGCAAGGCGGGCAGTGGGGAGTTCGCCACCTCGCTGGACTTCTCCTGGTCCTGGCTGAACCCGTTCGCGGTGCAGTCCTTCGCGGCGTTCACGGCGGGCCTGTCGCTGTCGATCTTCATGTTCTGGGGGTGGGACACCTGTCTGACCGCCAACGAGGAGACCATCGGCAGCGAGAAGACCCCTGGACGCGCCGCCCTCATCGCGATGGTCGTGCTGGTCGGCTCCTACCTGGCGACGGGCGTCGCCGCCCAGATGGCCGTCGGTTCCGGCCGCTCCGGCCTGGGCCTGGCCAACCCGAACACCTCCGACAACGTCTTCGCCGCGCTCGCCGGGCCGGTGATGGGCCCCGGCCTCGGGGTCCTGCTGTTCGTCGCCGTGCTGGCCTCCGCCGCCGCGAGCCTCCAGACCACCTTCATCCCGGTGGCCCGTACGGTCCTGGCGATGTCCACGTACGAGGCCCTGCCCGCCTCGTACGCCCGCGTCCACCCCCGCTTCCGGACCCCGGGCAGGGCCACCATCACGGCGGGCGTGGCGACCGGCGTCTTCTACACGGTCATGACCCTGGTCAGCGAGCACGTCCTGGTCGACACGATCTACGCGCTCGGCCTCATGATCTGCTTCTACTACGCGCTGACGGCCTTCGCCTGCGCCTGGTACTTCCGCGCCGAACTGACCCGCTCACCCCGCGACCTGGCCTTCAAGGGCCTGTTCCCGGTCGTCGGCGGCATCCTGCTCAGCGCGGTCTTCGTCAAGACCATGTGCGACATGTGGAACCCGGCGTACGGCTCCGGTTCGTCCGTCCTCGGGGTCGGCTCGGTGTTCGTGATCGGTGTCGGACTGCTGGTGCTCGGCCTGGTGCTGATGCTGGTGATGCGGCGCCTCAGCCCGGCGTTCTTCCGCGGCGAGGTGCTGACGAAGGCGACCCCGGCGCTGATCGTGGCGGACTGAGCGCCTTCCGGGCGGCGCGGACCCGTGCGAGGACGGCCCCGCTCAGGGGCCGCCGTCCGAGGTGTCTCACGGGGGTCGCGCGGGGTGCCTCACGGGGTGCTTCACGAGGCGTGCCCGGCGTGCTCGACGACGTCGTCCACGACGTGCTTGTCCAGGGCGGCCCGCACCAGGGCCGCCGCGAGCACCGCGGTCCCGGGCTCGGCCCCGGGCGTCCCGTGCTCGGCCCCTCGCGTCCTGTGCTCGGACGGTCCCTCGCCGTGTTCCGCCTCCTCCGCCAGCCGCGCGAGCCCGGCCGGTGAGGTGGGGAGCCCGAGCCGTTCCGCGCCCTGAAGGGCCTTCGCGTCCACGAACGGCGCCGTCTCCGGCCATACGGCCTGCACCTCGCGCAGGAAGATGTCCGCCCCGGCCGGGCCGATGCCCGGGGTCCGGCGCAGCCCGGCCCGCAGCACGTCCAGATCCCCGTCGGCCTCCGCGCGCAGCCGCCGCAGGTCACCGCCGTAGTCGTCGAGCAGGCGCTGCGCGCCCTCGCCGAGCTGGGTGGCGGTCCGTTCGTCGTAGCGGCGGTAGCCGCCCTCGCCCAGCGCGTCGACCCGCTCCTGCCAGCTCGCGTCCCGCATCCGGTCCGGGGTGCGCAGGCCGTGGGCGAACAGCGCGCGGGCCGCTGCCACCGCCACCGACGCCCGGATGCGGGCGCTCAGCAGGTCGCTGAGCACGAGGAGTTGGTACAGCGGCTGCGGGGTGTCGCGCAGCCGGATGCCGGCCTCCGCCGCGTACGTCGTCCCGTGGCGGTCGAGCAGGGTCGCCACGGTTTCGCGGGCGGTCGGGGTGCCATGAGCGGTCGGGGTGCCATGAGCGGTCGGGGCGTCATGGGCGGTCACGGGGACCCGCCTCCCTCCTCGGCGGCCACCTGCGCCAGGGTGCGCCCGGTGCGGGCGGAGCGGGCCCGGTACGGATCGGGGGTGTCCGGTCCGTCGTGGGTGGCCTGCCCGTCCCTGGCCTTGATCAGCAGCCAGACCTCCTCGCCCGGCACGTCGTGCCCGCTGCCTCCTTTGAAACGGGTCAGGGCGAACTCGCCGTGCAGCTTGGTGCCGTCGAGCCAGAAGGTCGCGTGCCCGTCCTCCAGCGCCTGTTCGAACGGTATGGGGGTGCCCCAGCGGTCGTGGCTGAGCGGGTGGTAGGTGCCCTGGTCCCAGACGATCACCGTGCCGCCGCCGTACCGGCCCTTCGTGATGACCCCCTCGAACGTGCGGTACTCCATCGGATGGTCCTGGGTCGCCACGGCCAGCCGCCGCTCGCGCGGGTTCTCCGACGGGCCGCGCGGCACCGCCCACGACTTCAGTACGCCGCCCACCTCCAGCCGGAAGTCGAAGTGCATGCGTCGCGCCTGGTGGATCTGGACGACGAAACACGGCGCCGAAGCCCCGGGATGCCGGGCCGCTTCGCCGGGCCAGCCAGCTTCGGTGTCCCGTCCCGCTCCGGAGTGTCCGCCGCGGTGGTTCCGGGGCCGTGCGTCGCCCGCGCCGGTCGCGTCCATCCCGACACCTCCTCCGGAAGCCCCCGGTGCCCCTCTTCCACTGTGACCCTCTTGGCGGCGAGGCGCACCGGATATGAAAAGTTAGGGTAGGCACACCTAAATTCCCCTAGGGTGTCCCCATGGATCTCCGGGGTTCGGCGGGAATCGTCCTCGCTTCCGCGCTCGTGCTGGTCGCCCTGTTCACCGCGGTCGTCGTCGGAGCCCTCCTCGTGGCCCGTGACGCCCTGCTCGCGGACTATCCGCCGGCGATCCGGGAGCGGTACGGGAGCCGGAGCGAGCGCGGAAGGCGCGTCGCCGCCGCGGCCGGGCTGCTGAACGCGCTGGTGTTCGTCGCGGTGCCCGTGGGCGGCGTGCTCGCGCTGCGCGACCGGGCGGACGGTCCGCTGGGCTTCTGGCCGCCCTTCGCCCTCGGTGCGTGCTGCTTCCTCGCCCTTGTGATCTTCGACCTGCTGGTCCTGGACTGGTGGCTGTTCTGTCTCGTGCAGCCGCGTCTCATGGTGCTGCCCGGCACCGAAGGCATGCCCGAGTACCGCGACTTCGCGTTCCACGTGCGCGTCCTCGTCCCCCGGCCGGTGCCGTGGCCGCTGCTCGCGATCCCCGGCTACGGGGCGGGCGTGGGGGCGGTCACCTGTCTCGTCGAGGCCATCGCGGGCTGAAGGCCGTCATGCGCCGACGGTGGCGCTCGGTTTCCCGCGTCGCACGGCATACGTTGGGGCCGTCACCGAACCGACCACCACGGAGGTGTCCTTTCCCATGCGGATCGCCACGACGATCTTCCTCACCGATGGGACGATCACGCCGCTCAGGCTCGCCCGTGAGCTCGAACAGCGCGGCTTCTCCGGGCTCTACCTGCCCGAACACACCCACATCCCGGTGAGCAGGGAGACCCCCGCTCCCATGGGCGGCGAACTCCCGCCCGAGTACGGCCGCACCCTGGACCCCTTCGTCGCTCTGGCCCAGGCCGCCGCCATCACGGAACGCCTCTCCCTCGGCACCGGCATCACGCTCGTCGCCCAGCACGACCCGATCGACCTGGCGAAGCGGATCGCCACCCTCGACCACCTCTCCGGGGGCCGTTTCACGCTGGGCGTCGGCTACGGCTGGAACGTCGAGGAGGCGGCCGATCACGGGGTGGAGTGGTCGACCCGCCGCGCGCTCATCCATGACCGCCTGGCCCTGATGCGCACCCTGTGGGCGGACGAACCGGCCGCGTACGAGGGCGAGTTCGGCTCGGTCCGGGCCAGCTTGGCGTATCCCAAGCCGGTCCAGAAGCCGCGCGGACCCGTGAGCGGTCCCCGCACGCTGTTCGGTGGCGCGGCGGGCCCGAAGCTGTTCGCCCACATCGCGGGGTACGCGGACGGCTGGCTCCCGATCGGCGGCCGCGGCCTCACGGAGTCCCTGCCGAAGCTGCGCACCGCCTGGGAGGCGGCCGGCCGCTCCCCGCAACACCTCCAGGTGGTCCCGTACGGGGTGGTCCCGAGCCGGGGGAAGCTGGCGCACTACGCGGACCTGGGCATCGAGGAGGTCGTGCTGCAACTGCCTGCGGCGGAGGAGGTGGAGGTGCTCCGGGCGCTGGACGCGTACGCGGAGTTCCTGTAACGGTCCGTACGGCGTTCCCGGCCGGCCGGGCGCTGGGGCGTCGTCGACTGCGCGAAGCGGCAATGCCTCGTCGGCATGGGGGACTCGTCGGGCAACGGCCCCGCGGGTGTTCCGATTTCTATCTCGCGATAGGCGCGACATCGGTAGCCGGCAGGTCCGGGGTCGGCGGAAATGCTGACGCAGGACCTTTCCGGTGATTCATGTGACCGGCGGCTGGATGGTGCGGTTCCACGACGCCTCGCGCGTGGGCGGCCGTCGTGGCGATGCCTGCCCTCCGGCCCCGGAGCCGCCGTCCCGTATCGGGCGGCGGCCCCGGGGCCGGCCTCGCGTCACAGCATGAGCAGGGCCCGTACGGGGACGGCGGTGCCCGCCAGGGGGCGGACCGCCATCCGCATCAGGGTGAGGGCGTTGTCGTCCCCCGCGATGCGGTTGGCGCTGAGCTCGCCGCAGGACAGGCACTCGTGGATGAGCGCCCATTCCCCGTCCGGGCGGACGGACAGGCTCAGCGCCGCCATCCTGCCCCGGCAGTCCGAGGCCCGGTCGCCCGGAATCCGCCGGTCGACGTGCAGGCTGGTCAGGCAGTGCGGGCAGTGGTTGCGGTGAGCGGTGCCCGGCGCGGTCAGCGGTACGTCGAGCCGGCAGCCGACGCAGCGGAACGCGTCGCCCCGGGTGCCGTCCGGGCCGTGCAGGACGTCCTTGCGGCGTTGCGGGCGGTGATGGGCCGGTCGGCGCGCTCTACGTCGTGGCATGGCGGGACCTCCGTCCTCTCCTCGGTCGCGTCCGGTCGGTCACAGGTCACCGAACGCTTCGAGCGGGAAGGGCGGTTGGGCCAGCGGGCGCACCGCCATCCGCATCAGGATGAGCTGGTTGTCGTCCCCGCAGACCGGGTTGGAGGTCAGCTCGTCGCAGCGGGTGCAGCGGTGGATGACCATCCAGTCGCCGGTGCGCAGCACCGCGATGGAGATCGGGGTCATGCGGCCCCCGCAGTCGGACGGCCCGCCCTCGACGTGGTCGAGGCAGTGCAGCGAGTGCAGGCAGCTGGGGCAGTGGTTGCGGCGGCTGCCGTCCGGGGCGAGCGTGGCGATGGTCAGCCCGCACCACAGGCAGGTGAAGGTGCCGGTTCTCAGGACGGCACCGGCGCCGTGACCGTGCGCGGAGGGCGTGGACGGGGTGGAACGGCTGGAAGACGAGGAAGACGTGGACGAGCGGTGGTGGGGATGCTGGGTGGACACCCGGTGTTTCTCCTTGCCGAAGAGGATGAGCAATGCAGCAGGGAAGGACCGAGTCGCCCTCGCGGGGCATGAAACCGGAGAACCACGACACCTGCACAGCAGGACGTGTCGGCGCACGGAAGCGAAACCGTGTATCGGAGGGATCGCGTACCGGCGTCACCGCGTCTCAGCGGACCTCGTGCCCGAGGCCCTTGTGTCAGCGGGACCTCGTGCAAGAGGCCCTCGTGTCAGTGGGACCGCGTGGCGGTGAGGTGCCGCGGGCGTGCGTGCACGCGCGGGTCCGGTCGCCCCGACGCCTGGGAAGCGCGACGAGGGAGGCTCGGAACCACTGGCCGGGGCATACATCAACTACTTTCCAGGGCAAGCGCCCACAGGTCATCCACGGTCGACACCGTGGCCGGGTCCCGGCACCGTAACAACGCGTCCGGTTCCCGGGCCACCGGTTTTCCGGCGTACCCCACAACGTGCTCCACGGCCCCGGCGCCCGTCCCGTCGGGAACCTGCTCTGCCCCGCCGAGGCCCTGGTCCGGGGCGCGGCGCCCGCTCGTATGCTCGGTCCATGACCGATCCCCAGCGTGGACGCCCGACCACCAACGCCATGCGGCGCGCCCTCAAACGCGCCCGTGACGGCGTCGCCCTCGATGCGACCGAGGCCGCGGTGCTGCTCCAGGCGCGAGGCGACGACCTGACGGATCTCGCCGCTTCGGCGGCCCGGGTGCGCGATGCCGGTCTCGAAGCCGCCGGCCGGCCCGGCGTCATCACGTACTCCCGCAAGGTGTTCATCCCGCTGACCCGGCTCTGCCGTGACAGGTGCCACTACTGCACCTTCGTCACCGTTCCCGGCAAGCTCCGGCGCGACGGCCACGGGATGTTCCTGTCGCCCGACGAGGTGCTGGCCATCGCCCGCGAGGGCGCGGCCCTGGGCTGCAAGGAAGCGCTGTTCACCCTGGGCGACCGGCCCGAGGACCGCTGGCCCGAGGCCCGGGAGTGGCTGGAGGCCGAGGGGTACGACGACACCCTCGCCTACGTGCGTGCCATGGCGATCCGGGTCCTGGAGGAGACCGGGCTCCTCCCGCACCTCAATCCCGGCGTGCTGAGCTGGACCGATCTCCAGCGGCTCAAGCCCGTCGCCCCGTCCATGGGCATGATGCTGGAGACCACGGCCACCCGCCTGTGGTCCGAACCGGGCGGCCCGCACCACGGCTCCCCGGACAAGGAGCCCGCCGTACGGCTGCGCGTCCTGGAGGACGCGGGCCGCTCCAACGTCCCGTTCACCACCGGTGTCCTGATCGGCATCGGCGAGACGTACGAGGAGCGCGCCGACGCCCTCTTCGAGCTCCGCAGGACCGCCCGCGCCTACCACGGCATCCAGGAAGTCATCGTCCAGAACTTCCGCGCCAAGCCGGACACGGCGATGCGCGGCATGCCCGACGCGGAACTGGAGGAACTGGCTGCGGCCATCGCCGTTGCCCGGCACATCCTCGGCCCGTCCGCCCGCATCCAGGCCCCGCCCAACCTGGTCGACGCCGAGTACGCGCTGCTCATCGGCGCGGGCATCGACGACTGGGGCGGTGTCTCCCCGCTCACCCCGGACCACGTCAACCCCGAGCGCCCCTGGCCGCACATCGAAGAACTCGCCGCCAGGACCGCCGAATCGGGCTTCGCGTTGCGCGAACGCCTCACCATCTACCCCGAGTTCATCCGGCGGGGCGAGCCCTGGATCGACCCCCGCATCCTCCCGCACGTCCGCGCCCTCGCCGACCCGGAGACGGGGCTGGCGAAGGAGGGCGCGGTCCCCACCGGCCTGCCCTGGCAGGAACCGGACCAGGAGTTCGGCGCCACCGGCCGCACCGACCTGCACCGCACCATCGACACCGAGGGCCGCACCGGCGACCGCCGCGAGGACTTCGACGTGGTGTACGGGGACTGGGGCGCGCTGCGTGAGGCCGCCGCCCCCGGCATGGTCCCGTCCCGCATCGACACCGACGTGCGCCAGGCCCTCGGCCAGGCCGCCGACGACCCGACGAAGCTCACCGACGACCAGGCGCTCGCCCTGCTCCACGCCGACGGTCCGGCCCTCGACGAGCTGTGCCGGATCGCGGACACCCTGCGCCGGGACACGGTCGGCGACGACGTCACGTACATCGTCACCAGGAACGTCAACTTCACCAACGTCTGCTACACCGGCTGCCGTTTCTGCGCCTTCGCACAGCGGCGCACCGACGCCGACGCGTACACCCTCTCCCTGGGCCAGGTCGCCGACCGGGCCGCGCAGGCGTGGGACGTCGGCGCCGTCGAGGTCTGCATGCAGGGCGGCATCCACCCCGATCTGCCCGGCACCGCGTACTTCGACATCGCCCGCGCGGTGAAGGAACGCGTCCCCGGCATGCATGTGCACGCGTTCTCCCCGATGGAGGTCGTCAACGGGGCCACCCGCACCGGCATGTCGCTGCGCGACTGGCTGCTCGCCGCGAAGGAGGCGGGGCTCGACTCGATCCCCGGCACCGCGGCCGAGATCCTGGACGACGAGGTCCGCTGGGTCCTCACCAAGGGCAAACTGCCCACCGCCACCTGGCTGGAGGTCATCCGCACCGCCCACGAGGTCGGCCTGCGCTCCTCCTCCACGATGATGTACGGACACGTCGACCAGCCGCGCCACTGGCTCGGCCATCTGCGGACCCTGTCCCGACTCCAGCAGGAGACGGGCGGGTTCACCGAGTTCGTCACCCTCCCGTTCATCCACACCAACGCCCCGGTCTACCTGGCGGGCATCGCCCGCCCCGGCCCCACCGACCGCGACAACCGGGCCGTCACCGCCATGGCCCGCCTCCTGCTCCACCCGCACATCACCAACATCCAGACCAGTTGGGTGAAGCTCGGTACGGAGGGCGCCGCGGAGATGCTGCGCTCGGGCGCCAACGACCTGGGCGGCACGCTGATGGAGGAGACCATCTCCCGAATGGCCGGGTCGGGTTACGGCTCGTACCGGTCGATCAGGGACCTGGTCGCCATCGCCGAACTGGCCGGGCGGCCGGCCCAGCCGCGCACCACGTTGTACGGGGAGGTGCCGGAGGAACGGGTGGCGGCAGCCGCCGCGTCCGACGGGCACCTCCCGGAGCTGCTGCCCGTGCTGCCGGACTGAGCCGAGCGTCCGGGGCGGGGCCGCATGCCCAGGCGTACGCCTCGGTCCGCGCACGCCTGCCGGACCGGACTGAGCCGAGCGTCTGCCGGGCCGAGGCGTACGCCTGCCGGGCCGAGGCGGGTACGGCCCGGACCAGGGCGGGCGCCCGCGGCCCGCTCCGGTGGACCGTTCCTCAGCCCTGGAGGGCCCGGGCCAGGGCCTGCCGCAGCCGGTCGGCCCCGGGCAGCCCGCTCGGGACCGTGCCGTCCGGGCCCGAGCCGTTCGGAGCCCGGTACAACCGGCACGCGAGGCCCGGTGCGCGGCCCGGCTCGGCGAACGGGTCGCGGCCGTCGATCAGGAAGGTGGGGGAACCGGTGAACGCGGTGGCCTCGGCCTCCGCCCGGTCCCTGATCACCCGCGTGGAGAAGCCGGTGTCGTGCAGGCCCATGTCGTCGAGTACCCGACGCAACAACTCGGCCGCGGGTCCGGTGTGCGGGCAGTCCGGTACGACCAGGATCTCGATGTCCATGCCTTCAGCGCCTTCAGCGTCCATGTTCTCAGCGTCCATGCCTTCAGCATCGCGCATGCTTCACCGGGCCGTCCGGGACGCTCCACCGGGCCGTACGGGACCACGGGCCGATGATCAGCGGTGCTCGTCCGGCTTCGGCCGGGGCGGCGGAACGCATGGATGGACTCTACGGTGTGCCGGGCCGGTCAAAAGCGACCTGGGGGACGTCCGTCCACATGCCCATGCGTACCCAGGTCGGCCCCCCTCTGCCGGCCGTTCCCGTTCTATTACAGTGCTGCGGGCAGTCGCAGGCGGGCGGCCCGACAGGGAGGGGCACTGTGAGCACAGGGACCACGGCTGTCTGGGGCCGTACCGAGCAGCAGGACTTCCGCAGCCGGGTCCGTGGCGCGTTGTTGGGTGGGGCCATCGGGGACGCGCTGGGAGCCGGGGTCCACGGGCTCACGCTCGAAGAGATCCGGGCCGCGCACGGCGCCGACGCCCTCACCGACTTCGTGCCCACACACGGCGGACGCGGCACTGTCACCGCCGTCACCCAGCTCAGCCTGTTCACCGTCGACGGGCTGATACGCGCCCAGGTCCGGCGCGACACCGGAGCCTGGCACCCGCCCACCGACGTGCACCGGGCCCATCTGCGGTGGGCGGCCACCCAGCGGGACTGGGGGCCCGACGAGCGGCGCGAGGACAACGGCTGGCTCGCTCTGGAGGAGTGGCTTTACGCCCGGCGCGATCCCGCTCGCACCTGCCTCATCGGCCTGGGCGACACCACCATGGGTACGCTCGACCAGCCCAAGAACCCCACCGCGCGGGATTCGGCGGCGCTCACCCGGTCCGCACCGTTCGGGCTGCTCGTCGGCTGGGACCCCGAGCTCGTCCTCCAGCTGGCCGTCGAATGCGCCGCCCATACCCACGGCCATCCCGCCGCCCTGCTCTCCGCGGGCGGCATCGCCGTCATCATGCACGGACTGACCCGGGGCGAGACCCTGGACGGCTCCGTCCAGCGGGCTCTGGCGCTGATCGCGGAGCGCCCGGGGCACGAACCCGTCACCGAGGCGTTGCAGCAGGCCCTCGGCACCGTGCGCCAGGGCATACCGGGGCCGGCCCTGATCGAGTCGCTGGGCACCACGGACGCCGCCGAGGAGGTGCTCGCCGTCGCCGTGTACTGCGCCCTGGTCAGCGAGGACATGCGGCACGGGCTGCGGCTGGCCGTCAACCACGGCGGGTCTTCGGCGGCCACGGGGTCCCTGTGCGGGGCGCTGCTGGGCGCCCTGCACGGCGAGACCGCGCTGCCGCCGGCCTGGCTCGCCGAGCTGGAAGGACGGCCCACCATTCTGGAGCTGGCCGACGACTTCGCGATGGAGACGACCCAGGGGCCGTCCCTGCACAGCCCGGCCGCCTCCGCGCGCGGCTGGCTGACCCGCTACCCCCGCGCGTGATCCGCTGCCCGCGTGCGTGAACCGTTGTCCGGGCGGGGAACCCGAGACCTTGCCGCCGTGGCGCGGGTGCCCCGATCTCGGGCAGTGAGCCCTCTCGGCCAGGACGGCGAACCAGTCGAGAGGGCTACCGGCAGTACCGGAACCGATGCTGCGACACGGGCTCCGGACGGCATCGATCAGACGTTGGCGGCATCCGTACCGATATTACGTACGAAGGTGTTCCACGCGGCGGGAACGAAGTTGATCGAAGGGCCCTCGGGAGCCTTCGAATCGCGTACCGCGATGGCTTGCGTGAAAGGCGACCTGACTTCGACACAGGCGCCGTTGCCCCCGGAATACGAGGACTTCGTCCACTGGTCCGTAGCACCCTGGAGAATAGCCATGTTCACTCCGGTTTCAGATTCAGAGAGTTGTGCGAAGGACACCAACAACGCTTTCTGTTGGTGTGATCGACGCTACTCGTCAAGAACCCGGAGCGAAGGGGGAGTTCACTCGACCTGGTGGTATGTATCAGCCAGGTCTTCCCCTGCGGGGTGGCGGCAGTGTACCTTGTCGCCGCCACCCCGGGAAATCGCCTCAATGTCAGCATTATGGACTTTTTGGGACGCGAGTCACAGGCCGGTGCGCTGGGCGTATCCCTTCGCGATCTCGCCGATGAAAGTGCGGCTCTGTTCCACATTCAGTGACTGTGCCCGCAGGTGTTCGTACATCACGCTGTACCGCTGGACGTCGTGCGCCTTCTCCAGGTACAGATCGCTGGTGACGCCCTCGATATAGACGACGCTGGAATCGGCGGCGTCCGGGAATTCCAGAATGGCGTACTGCCCGTTGATGCCGGGGTGGGCTCCCATGTCGAACGGCAGTACCTGCACGGTGACATGGGGCAGGCGCGACAGTTCGACGAGCTGTTCCAGCTGCTCGATCATCACCTGCTTGCCGCCGACCACGCGCCGCAGCGCGGCCTCGTCGATGACCGCCCACAGCCGCAGGGGCTGTTCCGGAGCGGTGATCCGGTCCTGGCGGCGGGCCCGGACGGTGACGCGCTTCTCGATGTCGCTCGGCGGGGCCTCGGGCAGCGCCCCGTTGATCAACGCCCCGGCGTAGGCGCGGGTCTGCAACAGGCCCGGCACGACCTGGGGTTCGTATACGCGCAGCGACTCGGCGTCGGTCTCCAGGCCGATGTAGACGCTGTACGGGATGTCGCCGAAGGCATGCCACCAGCCCTGCTGGCGGGAATCCTTGGCCATCTGCATGAGGGATTCGACGATCCGGTGGTCCTCGACCTCGTACACGCCGCAGAGGTCGCGTACGTCGCGCTGGCTGATGGAGCGTCGGCCGTTCTCCAGACGACTGATCTTCGACTGGGAGACCAGCAGACGTTCGGCCACCCCCTCGGCCGTCATGCCCTTGAGTTCGCGCAGTCGGCGCAATTCCTGACCCAACCGGCGTCGCCTGACGGTGGGATTGACGTGGGACGGCACGGAAACAGCACCTCCGGCTATGTCGCTGTGCGTAGTAGCTGTGCGTATCTACTGCTGAGCAGACTGCCACCCGTGGCAGGGGGTGCGCTGGGAAATGGACACACATGAGTGCGCGGGGCAGCCGTGGTTGACGGCTGCCCCGCGCATGGTGCGGCTCCCGGACCGGTATTTGCGGACTACGGTGCTGCGGTGGTCGGTTGTGGGGGTTCGTGGTGCGTGGTGGTCCGGTGGTGCTGGATTCGACGTGATGTGGTCGTACGGTGGTTCGGGTCGTGCGGTGACTGGAATTGTGCGGCGAATCCGAGTTCGTGCGGTGATTCGAGGTAATGCCGGGGTGTGATGTGTCGACGTGGTGCGTGGTCGACGGTCCGACGTGGTGCGGTGGTTGGCGCGAAGTGGTGCCGTGTGCGGCGGTGGTGCGGTGCGAGGGCCGGATGCGGCCCTAGCGGGCCGCCGTATGCGCCATGCGACCGCGGCGCGACTGCGTCTGCGATTGCTGTCGCAATTGCATTCCGCCCGTCTGGGCGCGGCGCGGTTGTGCGACCGCGCCGTTCTGGACGTCCATCACGGCGTGCGCCACGAGTCCGCCCATCGGGTCGTGCCTGATCAGGTCCCGGAGCCGGGAGCGCGATGAACGCCCCTCGTTCCCGGGGTACAGGTGCTTGCCCAGTCCGACCGCGTGGGCCAGTGCGGCAAGCGCCGCGGTCCGCGGGTCCGGCGGTACGCCGGTGCGGATCGCGCTGTCCAGCCTGGTTCTGATGTCCCGGCTGATCGCGGTGTCCGTCGCCTGGTAGCGAGTAGTCGGCAGTACCCCGCACATCTGGCCCGCCACGGCTTGCACCATGCCGCACCGCTCCAGATGAGCGAGATAGATCTGACGGAGCCCCAGTCGGGGCCCGCCGATCCAGTGGACCGCCCGGACCGCGCTGCCGCGTCGGCGCAGCAGCTCCAGTGCGGAGTCCAGAGTCGGATCTCCTGTCGGCCGTGGCATCACCACGGCGATACGATCCCCGTCAGGGGCTATCCGTCCTGCCAGAGCCAGCTCCACTAGCTGAGCTCCGGCGAGGCCGAGGTCGAGCGACTGCGGCTGCGCTGTGGTACCCGTGGCCGGGTCCAGAGCGAGCAACAGAAGCTCCTCCGGAATTGTTCTGCGGCTCCTGCCCATCCATGCCTCCCCGCGTGGATGAATGACAGGGTGACCCCTCTCACATTGGTCTGTCGAGGGTGCCTGGTTGCTTTGTATGGGAACCAGTAGGTATGTCGTTCTCGTCTTGCAGCCGAGGCCGGTGGTTCACACAGGACACTGGTAGATGGTTCGGACAACGCGGGAATCACCCGCGGCGTATGGAGGAGGCATCGGTGGCGGGCGAGTCCCCCGACAGGTGGAAGCAGCGGAAGTCGTCGGGTACGGCTCGGAGCGAGAGTGATCCGCGGCTCGCTGTCTTCCGCGACGAGTCCGCCGGGGGCGAGGGAGGCAGCGACACGGACACCGCGACGGCTGTCTTCCGTACCGGGTCGTCCGGCGAGGGCGCGGGAGCGGGAGAGGGCGCGACTGTCCGGGGCGCAGGGAACGGTACGACGGACACGGCGACGGCCGTCTTCCGTACGCGGCCGTCGACGGACGCCGAGGGCTCCGCATCCTCCGACGAGCCGGAGCGGGCCGCGAAGGGCTCGGAAGCCCCGAGGCGCACGGAAGGCCCGGCGGGGGTGTCCGGGGGTTCCAGCACGGTCGATGCCGAGACTGAAGTCGAGGCCGAAGTCGAGGCCGAAGCCGAGAGGGACGGGGCCGGCGACCCGGAGGGCTCCAGGGCCACCGACGCCGACACCGACACCGACGCCGCTGCCGGTGCCGAGGCCGATTCCGCGGAGTCGGCCTCGGGCGACGCGCGGCTGCGTGAGGTGGTCGCCGCATGGGTGGCCAAGGACGGCGAGGCGGAGAGCGGCGACAGTACCGAGAAGGCCGAGAAGGCCGAAAGCGCTGAGAAGGCTGCCGAGAAGGCCGAGGACGCGGACAAGGCCGAGGACGCGGACAAGGCCGAGGACGCGGGCCGTACGGGCGGCGAGGCCATGACGAAGGGGGACTCGCCGAAGACGGCCGCAGAGGCCGAGGGCGACGCCGACGGGGCTGTCCCGGACGCCGGGAAGGCCGCTGAGTCCGCCGTGGCCGACAGTGCCAGGGCCGACGCGGATGACGAGGACGAGCGCGGCGCGGGCGACGCCGGAGAGCCGGACGCGGACGAGGAGCCGGCACCCGAGCCCAGGCAGAAGGCCGAGTCCGGGAAGAAGGCCGAGCCGCGGCCCGTGGCGGGTGCGGGGGGCGGCTCCGAGGCTGTCGCCGGGGCGGACGAGCCCGATGCGGCCGCCGGGCCCGGGGCGGGGGCCGACGCGGGCGACTCCGACACCGGTATCGACAAGGCCGCTGACACCGATGAGGGCGATCAGGCCACCCAGGACGGCAAGAGCGCAGCCTCCGAGGAAGACAGCGCAGCCTCCGAGGACGACGAGCACGACGAGGACGCCAAGGCCGCTGACACCGACAAGGCCGCCGAGGCTGCCCGGGACGGCAAGAGCGACGCCGCCAAGGCCGACGCGGACGACGCGGACGACAAGGACGATAAGGGCGGGTTCGACCAGCCGACCGCCGTCTTCAGGACGCCCGCCGTCAAGGCCGACCAGCCCACGACCGCGCTGAAGATCACCTCGCCCGCATCGAAGCCGAAGTCGGCCTCGGAGCCGAAGCCCGAGTCCGACGCCGAGCGGACCAGCCAGTTCGTGCCACTGTGGCAGGACGACGTGCGACCGGTGCGGGAGACGGCGGCAGCCGCCTCCGCGGCGAAGGCCGACGCACAGCCTGCCGCGCCCTCGTTCGCTCCCGCGGAGCGGACGACGCAACAACCGATGCCGCCCAGGCCGCCGCTCGACCTGTTGGCCGAGCTGACGAACACGCCCCCGCCGCCTGACACGCCGGTCCGCGTCGCGCTCCGCAGGGTCAAGATCTGGACGCCGCTGGCCCTGCTCCTGCTGATCATCTTTGCGATCGTGCAGACGATGCGCCCGCTCCCGGACCCCGAGCTGCAGATGTCGGCGAAGCCGACGTTCACCTTCAAGGGCAGCAAGCCGGCTCTGCCGTGGCCCGACGAGGGGCAGGGCTACATGGCAGCCACCGGGCTGGGTGAGGTGGACTCGTTCGGTGAACAGAAGGCCGTGCCGATCGGCAGTGTGGCCAAGGCGATGACGGCGTACATCGTGCTCAAGGACCACCCGCTGAAGAAGGGGGAGAAGGGCCCCTCCATCAAGATCGATCCCAAGGCGGAGTCCGACGGAAAGCTCGACGCGGAAGGGGAGTCGACGCTCAACACCGTGAAGGCGGGCGACGTGCTCACGGAGCAGCAGGCGCTTTCCGCGATCATGATCCCCTCCGCGAACAACATCGCGAGGCTGCTGGCGCGTTGGGACGCGGGTTCCGAGGAGGCGTTCGTCAAGAAGATGAACGACACCGCCAAGTCGCTCGGCATGAAGAACACCACCTACACCGACCCGTCCGGCCTCGACGCGACCACGGTCAGTTCGGCCGAGGACCAGGTGAAGCTGGGGCAGAAGCTGGTGGAGATCCCGGCGCTGATGGAGATCACCAAGCTGCCGTCGTGGACCGACCCGTCCGGCAAGACCTGGCGGAACTACAACACGCTCGTGCCGTTTGACGGCGCGCTAGGTATCAAGACCGGCTCCACCACCAAGGCCGGCGGCAACCTGCTCTTCGCCGCGCACAAGATGGTCGGCGACACCGACCAGTTGATCGTTGGCGCTGTGCTGGGCCAGCACAAGCCCTCGATCATCGACACCGTCAACGCGGTGAGCAAGGAAGCCATGCTGGCGACCCAGGATCTGCTGGAGAACGCCAAGGTGGTGAAGAAGGGCGATGTCGTCGGTACCGTCTCCGACGGGCTCGGCGGCAGCATCCCGGTGGTCGCGACCAAGGACGTGTCGGCGGTCGGCTGGCCCGGTCTCACGGTCAAGATCGAACTGACCGACGACGGGAAGACAATTCCGCACTCGGCGGCGGCGGGTACCGAGGTCGGAACGCTCACCGTGGGCGAGGGCACCAGTCAGGTGAAGGTTCCTGTGGCGTTGCAGAGCGAGCTGGTGAAGCCGACGTTCGGTCAGAAGCTGACCCGGATCGGCTGACCGCCTGCGAGCACCCCTACGGGGGTGTTCGCAGGGCCGCCCGAGCGGTCGGCGGGACGGTACGGAACACAACGGCCCGAGGCCAGGACGCCCCGGCTCGCCCGCGCATCGAGCGCGGGCGAGCCGGGGCGTTCGACGTTCCGGTCCTTCCTCGTCCCCACGACCGCCCCCCACGACCGCCCCCATGGATATGCCGACGCCATCGGCCCGACTCCGGTCAGCTCCGGTCACCCGGTCGAGTACAGCGGGGCGCCGCGAAGGACGCTGCCTCGTCATGACAAGGCCGACTCCATGGGCAGGACCGCCACGAGCACGGCCCGGACGGACAGCCCTGTGCCGTGACCGGCACTAGCACTCGGGCGCCGTGCCCTTCGTCGGCCCGCCGTACGTGGAGCTGAGCCGGATCTGGCCCGCCTTCCGTACCGTCAGTCGGGTGAACTCGCCGTCGGCCGTCAGGCAGCCGTCGTCCGCCCACAGCCACGGCGAGAACGCGACCCGGACCGTCACCGAGCCGGGCTTCGGCATGCCCACCACGAGGCTGGCGCCGTCGGAGCTCACCACGGAGGCGGGCGGGTCCACCAGCGGAGTCGCGTTCTTCACGCGGTAGATCCGCCAGTTGACGTCCTCCCACACCCGCTCCAGATAGTCCGGCTCGCTCTTCACCAGCGCGTGCTCCAGTTCCGCCGGGCCGTCCGGTTGGCCGTTGGCGATCACGACGAAGCCCACGGCCCACTGGGAGAGCCAGGCCCGGTACGAGGCGGGGGAGAAGGTCCCCTTCGGTACGTCGGTCCCGCTGTGCCCGTCGTAGAACAGGCGCCCGCGCTCGACGTCGGCCTGCCGGTTCCAGCCGCGTGCCAGGTTGACGTGGGGCGCGAGGATGGCCGCCTCCCGGTGGTCGCGTGCCGGGACCACCTCGACCCGAGTGCGTTCGCTGCCCAGCCTCTGGAGTTCTGCGAGCACCCCGTCGACCTTGACGGCGTAGGCGGGCACCTTCGTGTTGGTCACGACGTCGGCGACCGTCTTTCCGCTCAGCCAGGTCAGGGACAGGACCAGGGCGACGAAGCTCACCCCCCGCTGTCGTCGGGGCGTGAACCACCGGGACGACGGCCCGATGGCGGGCGCGCCTTCCTCCTCGCCGCGGCGATCGCCGTCCCCCCGGCTCTCTCCGTTACGTCGGCTCCCACCGTCGATCAGGATGGCGAGCAGCGCCGCAGGGGCCGCCAGCTCCGTGAGCCGTTCGACGTTCGTCCCGATCGGCGAGGCGATCAGGTAGCAGAGGACCACGCCCAGCGCGTACACCACCGCTCCGAACCGCAGCACCCGCCAGGCGCGCGGTGCCGTCAGCAGCACCACCGTGCACAGGAGCACCGGCGGCCAGATGCGGGCGAACGGCATGGGCTGCACGCCCTCGAACGGGAACAGCACGGTGGTCAGCGCGACGACGGCCGCCGGCGGCACGAGGAGCGCGGCGGCCCTGCCCCACTCGCGTGCCAGCAGATAGGCCGCTCCGACCACGGCGAGGAAGAGCCCGGCGACCGGACTCCCCATGGTGGAGAGCGCCGCGCAGATGACCGCCACCACGATGCGCCGCCGCTCGCCGGCGAGCGCCAGCACGGCCGCTAGCCCGAGGGCCACCCCCAGCATGTAGGTCGAGCGCCCCGACACCACCTGGCACCACAACGAGAACGCCACCGCCAGCGATGGCCACAGGGGCTTGCGTACGCCGCTGCGGACGACGAGCGCCCCGGCCAGCCAGGTCGACGAGAGCCCGGACAGCAGTGTCATGGGCACCACGCCGATGGCTGCCATCACATACGGCGAGATCACGCTGTAGTTCGCGGTGTGCAGACCGCCGTACCAGAAGAGGTTGTACGCGGAGTCCGGGTACATCCTCGCGAACTCCGCCCACGCCACCTGCGCCGCGAGGTCGCCGCCACCGGTCGCGAAGGCCGCCCACCACACGACGTACAGGGGGAGCGAGCATGCCGTGACCAGGAGCGGCACGCGGTGGCGCCCGAGCCACGAACCACGTGCCTCCGCGGGTTCATGGGCGTGCAGGTGGGGGCGGTGCGAGGACAGCTCGGCAGAGGCCACTGCAGCGTTCCGTTCCGGTCGGGTGGGCGGTTCGTACAGGAGAACGCTAACCATTGGGGGCAGACCGACCGACGGTACCCATGGTGCGTGTGCGACGACACCTCTGGTCGTGTGTGCGAGGGCACGTGGTGGTGGGCGGGCCGGGCGCCCCGGTGTGCCGCGGCACGTGGGGTGTGCGCGCGACGGCATCCGGTCCGGTCGTCTGCCGGTACGCGCGGTCCGGTGACGGGAAACGGCACCGCGGGACGGTCTCCGCGGTCATAGTTGAGGCATGAGCCTGATGTCAGACGGAGAGCCGCCCGGCCCTGTGCGGTTCTATCTCGCGTGCGACCGCGCCGGCTGCCGGGCACGAGCCGTGTTCGACCTGGTCATCGCCGAGCCGCCGCCGGACATCGAGACCGACCTGTTCGGCCATCTGCTGCACGGCGCTTCCATGGCCTCCCCGCACATCCAGGAGCTCGGCTGGATATTCGTCCAGCAGGAGGGCTATTGGTGCCCCAACTGTGCCTCGCCGGGACGGCGGCGCCCGCGGTCGAGGGACGTCAGGTCTTCCTGAAACGCTCTTCGGCGGCCTTCTCGGACGGGAGCTATCGGCGAAGGGTTCCGGATCGCGTGCTGTGACCGAGAGGAAGCATGCCCCTGGTGCCGCGCGGGCCCGGCGCCCCGATGTCCATGGGCCCCGTGGGTACGGCGTCCGGCACCCCGGTGGCCGCCCTTGCCGCGCCCTCCGCCGTCCTACGTCCTCCGGCCACCTCCTTACGGCCTCCGGCCCCTTCGCTTCCAGCACCTTGACGGCCCTCACCGCTCTGCACCGTGCCGCCGCCTCGCCGTGCCGCCCTCTTGCCGTGCCTGCGGCCTCGCCGTGCCGCCGAGGCCGCCCCTTTCCAGCTACGCTTTACTATCATCATTAAAACGTTCGTTTTAAATTCGAGCGTATTAGAATCGAAATGAGTTGGCGTAGCGGCTGGCCGGGTGCGTCGGTGGCGTAACCGGGCGCTCGAAGCGACAGGACTTGGAGCGAAGGCCGAGGAACAGCCTGTGGGCGAGGCGCCCCGGAGGCGACAAGGAGGAGTGGTGGTGGACGCGGAGAACGAGAACGGACCCGTGCGACACAGCGGACCGGTGGTGGTGCGCCGTGGGATCCCGGAAGGCGCCGAGGCGCGTGTCGCGGAGCTGTACTGGGACGCCTTCGGTCGCAAGCTCGGTCCGGCCCTCAACCCGCCGGGTACGGCGCGGGAATTCATCGCCCGGCATCTTCACCACGACCGCGGCGTCGCGGCGCTCATCGGCGGCGAGGTGGTCGGCGTGGCGGGGTACCAGCTCGGCGGGCGCGCGCTGACCGGCGGCGGTGCGCGGGACGTACTCGCCATGTACGGAAGGGTGCGCGGGCTGCCGAGGCTGGCGCTCCTCGCCCTGCTCTCGCGCTCCCCGGAGGCGCGGGAACTCGTGATGGACGGCATCGCCGTGAGCCCGGCGCACCGCGGCCACGGGATCGGCGGCCTCTTGCTGAAGGAGGTCGTCGCGCTGGCCGCCGACCACGGCTGTCAGCGCGTCAGGCTCGATGTCATCGACGTCAACCCACGGGCCCGTTCTCTCTACGAACGGCACGGCTTCACCGCGGCGCGCACCCAGCACACGCCGTACCTGCGCGAGCTGATGGGTTTCTCGGCGGTCACGGCCATGTACCGTCCGGTCGTGATGGCGGAGCGCGGGGAGGAACGATGAACGCCGGAAGAATCCGGGTGGAGGTCCCGACCCGTCTGCTGGTACACGTCCTCGTACGTGAGGACGGGACGGTGGATGCCGGGGAGCTCTACGCCGTCGCCGGCATCCTCGGGATGACCGACCAGCAGGTGAGGCTGTGCGTCAAACGCCTCGTCGCCGAGGGCCGGTTCACCCATGAGGGCAGGGGGCGCAAGGCCGTGCTGAGGGCCACCGCGGACGCCACCGGCTCCTTCGCCCCGGACGCCGCCTTTGTGCGCCACGCCTACCAGCAGGACCGGGGGCTCGCCCCGTGGGACGGCACCTGGCACCTGTTCGCCTTCGCCGTGCCCGAGGCCAGACGGTCCGCCCGCGACGCCCTCCGCGACCACCTGCTCCGGCTCGGCGCCGCCCCCGTTCAGGGCGGGTTCTACGTGAGCGCCAACCCCATCGAGGAACTGGTCGAGGCCGAGGCCCGGGCACTGGGCGTCTTGTCCGCCGTCACCTTCCTCACCAGCGGCGATCTGCGCATGGGTACGGTCGATCGGCCGACCGACCTGGCGGCTTCCCTGTGGCCGCTGGCAGAGATCGCGGAACGGTACGAGCGCCTCGCGGCTCTGGCCGAATCCTGCCTCGCCGAGATCGGGGACGAGGGCGAGAAGGAGGCCGGGGACGAGGGCGAGAAGGGGGCCGGGGACGAGGGCGAGAAGGGGGCCGGGAACGGGGACGGGGCTGGGGCCGAGAAGGGGCGGAGTGACAACCGGCGGAGCGACAACGGGCCGAGGGCCGACGGGGGGATCACCGAAGGACCGTCCGACGTCGAACGGCTGACCATGGCCGTCGAGCTCGCGGCAGAGTTCACCCGGGCCATGGAGCCGGACCCGCTGCTGCCGCCCGAGCTTCTGCCCCACCCCTGGTCCGGCAGCCGGGCCAGGGCCCTCACCGCCACCTGCTGGGTCCGCCTCCTGGACGACCGGCCGGAGTCGGGTGCGACCGCACGGCTGCCGCGACTCTTCGGCCTGTACGGGGACGTGCTGAGCCGCATCGGGTGAGGTCCGGCCCGTGGCGCTGACCGGCATGACGAACACCGAGATCGAGAAGGCGATCGAGGAGTGCGACCGCCGTGCCCGCGACGCCTTCCTCAAGCACTACGGGCATTCGGGCCCTGGCCCTCGGCCCCGGCCACCGGCCCCGGCCCTCGGCCCCGGCGCCATTGCGCCGGATGCCGGGGGGCCGAATGCCGGGTCGAGGGACTTCACTTGTGAACGGGCTCGGGAAGCGGGGGTGGGTTCAGCACCTCAAAGGCCGCCGATCCCGGAGCGTGCTCAGCCTCGGTGCCGGAATCCCTTGCCCGTGCGGTCGAGGGGATCGGTCGGCAAGGAGAGGAAGCGGGCGCGCAGGGCGTCCCACGCGGCGAGACGGGTGAAGTCGGGGGTGTCGAGGATCTCCTGGTGGTCGGTGAGGAACGGGTTCGGCAGCAGGACGGTCATCATTTGTTCGTCGCGGCCGTTGAACAGGCGTACTCCCCAGCTGACGGGCGCGCCGTCGGAGCCGAGGCTGCGGTAGAGCTCGGCGCGGGAGCAGCGGCGGATGCGTCCGAGTTCCGGGCCGGAGGCGGTGTGTTCGCCGATGCACAGGTGGAAGTGCCACGGGCCGAAGTCGACGGTGACGTAACCGTCGTTCATGGTGATGCGGGTGGGGGCGCAGGGGGCCCTGACCTCCCAGGCGGCGCCTTCGATGAGGGGTCCGAAGTGGATGTGCTCCCAGTGGTCGGTGAAGACGCTGGTGATGAGGTCGAGGAGGGTTTCCTCATCCGTGGGCAGGGGCCAGACGTGCTGGGTGCCGCCGCCGGGGGTCTCGACGATGGTGGGTTCGGTGGTGGTCATGCGGTTTTCTCCTGAGGGTGCCGAGTGTTGAGGACACAGTCGCCGCAGGTGCCCGCGCCGGGCACGCGGTAGTACAGGCAGCAGTTTTGACGCCGGAAGGCGATCGGTTCGGAAGGACCGGCGTGGCGGTATGTCCCGGCGCCGGAGAACGGTGGCCGGTCCAGTACCTCCCGCACCAGGGGGACGACCGGGTGCGGTGCGTGCGGCTCGCGTGCCAGCAGGACGCGGTGGGCGCCGATGAGCGCCGAAGCGGCGTTGCCGCTCAGGGTCTGCGGGGAGACGGCGGACACGCGTCGCACCGCCTCGGCCCAGGGCGTCAGGTTCTGCGCCACGACGGTGTGGTGCAGGGCTGCCGCCAGGGGCGTCTCCTTCCGTTCCCGTACGTCGGGCAGCCATAGCTGGAGAGGGCCGGAGGGCGCCGGGCGCCACCACAGCCTGTCGGGGGACAGATCGGGGACGTGGCCGGTGAGCGCGGCGCAGGCGAGGGCGATCGACCAGAGCCGGGAGGCGGTGCCGAGGTGGAGGGTGGAGGCGGCCACTCTGGGCTGGTCGGTGCCCAGCCGTACGGCCACGGCGCGGACGCAGTCCTCCAGCACGCCGGGGTCCTCGTACAGCTCGGTCAGTGGCCGGAACCCGGCGCTGCTGCTGCCCGCGCCCGGGGCGCTGCCGGGGCTGTGGCCGGTGCCTGTGCCCGGTGCATTGCCGGGGCTGCGGCCCGTGCCCGTGTCCGGGGTGGTGCCGGGGCTGCGGCCCGTGCCCGTGCCCGTGCCGGTGTCCGTGTCCGGGGTGGTGTCGGGGCAGGGGCCGGTGGTCACGGCGAAGTACGGCCCGATCTGCGAGATGCGTGCCAGGACCGCGGCGGTCACCGCGCGCGTCGCGTTCACCATGTCCGTACCGTCCTCGTCAGCTCTTGGAAACTTCCGGTGTGTACGACCCTTCCGTCGGGCCCGCGCAGGGTGAGCCCGCCCTCGGCGTCGCCGCTCACCCGCGTCGCCGGGGCCGGCCCCGCGTCCCCGTCCGCCATGGCCAGGCCCTCCCTGGCCAGTGCGCGTTCGAGGAGCGGGAGCAGGTCGGGCGGGGCGTCCACCGCAACGCACGCCCGCGCGGTGCGGCGCAGCCCGAAGCTGCCGGAGGCCGGGTCGAAGGCCAGGTGGTCGGCGTCGAAGGCGTCGGAGACGGCACCGCTGCGGACGAGGTCCTCGGGTGCCCCTGTGCGGACGCGGGCCTCGCGGTCGACCAGCCAGACGGCGTCGGCGACCCGCAGGGCGAGCTCCAGATCGTGGGTGCTGACCACCACGGTCAGGCCCTTGTCCCGGGCCAGGTCGCGCAGCAGCACCGTGAGGGCCACGCGAGAGGGCACGTCGAGGAAGGCGGTCGGCTCGTCGAGGAGGATGACCTCGGGTTCCTGGGCGAGGGCCCGTGCGGTCAGGGCGCGTTGGCGCTCGCCGTCGGAGAGCTCGGCGGCCGGCCGGTCCGCCAGGTGCCCGGCGCCGACCGCGTCCAGGGACCACTCGACGACCGCGTGGTCGGCGGCGGTGAGACGGCCGGTGAATCTGGTGTGCGGGTGGCGGCCGAGGCCGACCAGTTCGCGTACCGACAGCAGACCGGGGTCCACGCGGTCGGTCAGGACGACGGCCAGCCGGCGGGCGAGGGCCGTCGGCGGTTCGTGCGTGAGATCGGCTCCGCCGATCCGTATCTGGCCGGAGAGCGGGGGAAGCAGACCGCACAGGGTGCGCAGCAGTGTCGACTTGCCCGCCCCGTTGGGGCCGAGCAGCACCGTCAGCTCACCGGCCCGCGCGCCGAGGTCCAGCCCCGACAGCACGGCCCGGCCCGGTCCACGCCCCCTGAGCCGGGCGCGGTAGCCGACGGTCAGCCGCCGGGTGGCCAGGCCGCCGCAGGAGCGGTCGTCCGGCTCACCGGCCGTACCGCTCGCATGCTGGACGGCCGCTTCGGCCGAGCCGTTCACGATGCCGCTCCCCACAACACTCACGAGGCCACTCCTTGTACGCCGCGCCGACTGCGGATCAGGAACGTGATGACCACCGGGGCGCCGAACAACGAGGTGATGGCGTTCAGCGGCAGCACGGAGTCCGTTCCCGGCGGCTGGCTCAGCAGCGCGCACGCCAGTGCGAGGAAGGCGCCCGCGAGCATGGACGCGGGGATCAGCACGCGGTGATCGGAGGTCCCCAGGGCCACACGCGTCAGATGCGGTACCGCCAGTCCCAGGAAGGCGATGGGGCCGCAGAACGCGGTGGCCGCGCCCGCCAGCAGTGAGGTGCCGAACAGGGCGAGATCGCGGCTGCGCCGTACGTTCAGGCCCATGGTGCGCGCGTAGTCCTCGCCCAGCAGCAGCGCGTTGAGGCGCTTGGCGGTCAGCAGGGCGGCGAGCAGGCCGACGCCGATCACGGGCAGCATGACCGCGAGATCGGGCCAGGTCGTGGCGCTGAAGCTGCCCAGGCCCCACATGACGAACTGCTGGGCGCGCTCGGGCCGGGCGTAGACCAGCATCACGCTGACCACGGCCGTGGCCGCTGAGCCGATCATCACCCCGATGACCAGCAGCGTGACGGCCGACCGCACCCAGCGCGACAGCAGCAGCACCAGCGCCAGCACGAACCCCGCGCCGATCGACGCGGCCAGCACCACGCCCACCCGCCCCAGACCGGCCAGGTCTCCGGTGAAGCTCCCGGCCACTCCGCCGGTGCCGACCACCACGGCGGCGACTCCCATACTGGCGCCCGAACTCACGCCCAGGGAGAACGGGTCGGCCAGCGCGTTGCGGAACAGCGTCTGCATCTGCACGCCCGCCACGGCCAGGGCCGCCCCCACGGCGGCGGCGGTGAGCGCGCGCGGCAGGCGCACCTCCTGGACGATCACGACCCAACGCGGGTCGGTATCGCTGCCGCCGAACAGGATCCGTACGACCTCCGCGACCGGCACCCGGTGGGAGCCGGTCGCGAGGGTGAGGACGAACAGCGCGGCGGTCCCGGCCGCGAGGGCGACGACGACGGCCGTGCGCCGCCGCCGTATCGGTCGTACCGGGCGGGCCGCCACGGACGCCTCGTCCCGGACCGGCGCGGTGCTCTGCCCGGTCGTCACGCCTTGGGGACCTTCGTGTAGAAGGTGAAGGCGTGGTCCCCGGCCTGCCCGGGATGGAGCAACGCGAAGAGGTCGCCGAGCACCAGGTCCGGGCGTAGGACGCCGCGCTCGAAGTAGTCGTTCCCGCCGCCGGCGCCGAGGGCCTTGGTGTTCGTCCACACCCCGTCGGAGTCCATGGCCTTCAGCCGGCCGTACCTGCTGTCGGCCTTCACCGCGTCGGCGGTCGACTTCCACCGCGCGTCGACCAGCCATACGGGCGCGTCGCCGCCCTTGGCGTACACGGCCTCGAAGTTCAGTTGGAGATTGCCGGTGCCGGGCTTGTCCGCCCACGGGTAGGTGCCGCCGGCGTCCTTGATGAGCCGGGCCGCGTAACTGCCCCCGGCGGGCATGTACCAGGTGCCCTGGTACATGGTTCCTGGCAGTGCTTGGACGGGTTCACCGGACCCGACCGCTGCGGCGGCCTTGTCGGCGACCTTCCGGTAGTCGCCCTCGATCGTGTCGAACAGCTTGCCTGCCCGCTGCTCCGCACCGGTGAGCGCGGCCATCGCCTTGACCCATTCCGCGCGCCCGAGCGGACTCGACTCCAGCCACTCGGCGTTGGCGACGACGGCGATCCCGGCCTGACGCAGCTTCGGGTACTGCGGGTCGTCCATGCCCTGGGTCATCAGGACGTCCGGATCGGCCGCGATGACCGACTCGGCGTTGAGTACCTGGTCCTTGGCGTACTCGGTGACCTTCCCGGCCTTCACCCGCTTCAGCACCTCGGCCGAGGTGATGTTCGCGGTGCTGGCCACACCCGTGAGCACGTCCAGGGTGCCGGTCTCGGTCAGCAGCGGCAGGTGGGTGGTCGAGGCGGAGTACAGACTCTTGATCGGGGTGGTGATTTGGGGCGCCTTGGCCAGCCCGCCCGACAGCTTGGGCTTGGGCGCACCGCACTTGACCAGGACGTACGACTCGGGCTTGCCCTCGGGGTAGGGCTGCTTGACGGTGAGGACCTGGTAGCTCTTCTCGTAGCGGAGCGTGAAGTTCTCGGCGTGCTTCAGCGTCGACTTGACCGGGAAGTAGTCTTTGCCCGCGTCGAAGTCGGTGATGCAGCCGTCACCATCGGACGCGGCCTTGGCATCGGCGGTCGGGTCGGTGCCGCCGCCACCGCACGCGGTGAGCGCGAGGGCAAGGGTGAAAAACAGCGTGGCGGCCCTCGCGGGGCGGCATCCGGGCATGACTGAGCGTACGGTCAAGGCGACTCCTGGTAGCAGGCGTAGGGTGTGCGCCCTGCACTGCAGGACGCACGCCATACGGAGGTATGGGAAGGGGCTCCGCTATGGGAGAAGGTCTGCTGTCCGGAGGACCGTCCGGTGTCCGGGGCCGTCTGGTGCCCGGGGAACCGTTCGATGTCCGGGAAGACTCAGAACCTCGGAGAGCGGGCCCGTCGGCCGGGACCGGTCGGCCGGGCCCGATGGGCCGCCGACAGCGTGAACACGCCGATACGCATACTCAGGCACACAGGTGCCACCGCCTCTCCTGGGGAAATCCGCCCCGTCCATCGAGGTGCGACGGCGTGAGTCTCCTGACTCGGGATCAACGCTTCTCCGGCCTTCCCACCCTCTGACAGGGCGGTGGCCGCGGCGGAGTCGCTCCCCCTACACAGTGGCGGTACCGTGCCGGAATCCCACCGGCTTCCTCGTTCCGCCGTCGCTTGTCGGATGAGAGCATCGCAGAACCTGACGCGTCTGCGCCAGATCGACACCTGTGTGACCAGCCACACCGGCGGCTGCCCCAGGGGAGCTGCCGAGGAGACCCTGCCCCGCCTCGCGGCCCTGGCGAGCACCGATGCGGCTTGCGATCGCCGCCGGACCGGGGCCGAGGGCCGCAGTACGGGGCCGGGACCGGGGCGTGAGGCTCGGTCAGGGGCTGGGGATCTCCTCGATCCGTTCGGGCTTCAGCAGGAACAGCGCCTGGCTGGCGACGAAGTGCGAGTCGCCGTAGAAGGAGTGCAGGATCGTCCCCTCGAAGGGGATCTCCTCGTGTGTGACGGGTACGCGCATCAGGTTCCCGTACGCCGCCTGCCCCAGCTCCTCCGGGCCGACGCGCTCCACGTCCGGGTCGGTGAGGATCCGCACGTCGGCGGGCCGGTCGAGGGCGCAGGTGAAGACGAGGCCGTCGGCCACGAGGCGCCATGGCGCAGGGAGCCGGCGATCTCAGGGGTGATCGAGTCGGCGGGCAGCAGCCGGGCGTGCGCACCGCGCAGCAGTTCGTCGGTGTCGGGAGTGTGGTCCGGGTTCATTTCCCTGACTCTGCGAAGGTGGTGCGCGGGCGGGTGCTGCGACCCGGCCACGGCGGTCCCGGCCACGGCAGTCCCGTCACGAGCCCAAGTAGGCGCGTCGTGCGGGTGCTTGGCGTAGACGGCCACCCGGCGCCAGGGCCGACGTAGATGTCGTTTGGCGTCGATTGGTGTCGGTCATGGGCCTCAGGAGGGGCGGCACTTGCGTCTTTGGCGTTGCCTGACCACATGGCGCAGCAGGATGACGACCCAGGCGACGAAGAACACCAGCCAACCGAGGCGAACCCAGGGTGCACTGGCGGTACTGGCGGCCGACCACCCGGACCAGACCAGGCACAGCACCATCCAACCGGGGCTTTCAACGAGGGGTCGCTTCCGGTCCTGAGGCATGTACCGCTCCCTTCCCGTGCGGCGTGATCATCCCACAGAAGGAGGCACGTGGAGCGGCCATGCGCGGGCTCAGGCTCGGCGCGACGCCTCGGCCTGGGAGGCCGCGTCACTGTGGGGGCTGGTGGGAGCGCTGCTGGGCGAGCGTCCGGTCCGCAGCCCCGATGGGCTGGGCCGCTTGCGCCCACAGCCCGATGGATGTCTCGCTGGGCCGAGGACAGGTCCGTTCCCCCGGGTCCACGCGGCTGGTGCGAGGTGGCACAGCCCACTCGACTCTTGTCTGGCAAGTACTCTGTGATGCAAAGTTAATGACGGGAGGCCGGCCGACGGACCGCCTCCCAGCTCTGCCGGAGTGCGACCACGAGGGGGGACACAGTGGCAACACCGTCACTGAGCAGCGCGGAATTCGAACCGAGGACGCAGGCGGCCGGCCTGTTGGCGGCGACCGATGGCCTGCGAGCCAGAACACGCGCGCAGATGAACGGCTCGCGGGTCTTCCTCCTCGGCTTCGGTCTTCTTGCCCTGGCAGCCGCTCCGATTGCCCGGTACGCCTTCAATTTCGGAGCCCACGGACGCAGCGTTGCGTCCTATCCGGCCTTCGCCTACGCCGAGTTGACCGGCCTGTGCGTCGTCCATGAACCGGGGACCCCCTGTTTGAAGGGTGAGTTCGACGGTGCCGTCCTGCGCTTCGCGGCCTGGGGCGTGTGGTTCGCGCTCCTCCCCCTGGCATGGCTCGTCCTCGCCCGCTGGTACCGCCTGCGTGGTGAGGCCCGGGGGGTCGTCCCTCGCCGCGGAGTGTGGGTTCGCACGACCGCCGTTGCCGCCGTGGCGATCACGGCAGCCCTGATGGCCCTGCTGTTCGGCAAGGACCAGCCGTGGGAGGTCGTACTGCTGGAGAACAGCTACGCCTCCCCGTGGTACCTGGTCGGCATCGGGCTGTTCGCCCTCGGGGTGGTCGAACGCAGTTGGATCGCCGCAGCCGCCGGCGCCGCTCATGCCCTGCTGCTCACCGGCTACCTCGGTGCCTCCTGGGGCAGCGGATGGCTCCCCTGGCAACACTCCGCCCACCCCGGCTGGACCGACGGACCGCAGGTGAAGGCGCTCCTGCTCGCCGCCATCCTGCTCCTCGCCGGCCTGGCCGAGTGGGCCGTGGCCCGTCATCGAGCAACGCCCGGCCCCTCCGACGCGGGTACGGTTACCTCATGACCGTCGAGGATTCGGCCGCCGCGGTGGATGAACAGGAAGGGCTCCATCCGACCCAGTCGCTGGACGACACCGTCCACCAGCGCGTGCGGCTCGGCATTCTCGCCATCACCAAGGAGGCCGACCGGGTCGAGTTCGGCTTCCTGAAGAAGCAACTGGCCGTCACCGACGGGAATCTCTCCCGGCATCTGAAGGTGCTGGAGGCATCGAAGCTGATCACCGTGGAGAAGGGCTACGCCGGCCGGCGACCCCGGACCTGGATCGCCCTCACCCGCGACGGCGCGCAGGCACTGGACGCCGAACTCCGTGCCCTGCACGCACTGGTCCGTCGCCTGGAGACTCCCCGCCCCGCGCCCGGCCCCTCCGACACATGACCACCGTTCGAGGAGACCCGGGGCCGCGTTCCGAGGACCGGGCGACAGGCCTGATCAGGGGCAGCTGTGTCGCCCACGTCGTCACCGTCGGCACGGCAGGTGCCCGGCAGCCGCCGCCGGGCACCTGGTTCAACGGGCGTCGGTGCGTTTTTCGAGGCGTGTGCCGCGGCGGAAGGTGACCGACATGAGGTCGCTCGGGCCGTCCAGTTCCAGCCTGTGCCAGCGTCCCCGGGGAACGATCACGGCCGTGCCCGCGGCCAACCGCACCATTTCGTCCGGTGCGTCGCTCCCGGCTGTGGAGCGGAAGTAGAGTCGTGCGCCGCCTGCCAGGCAGCACACCGCTTCGTCCGCCTCCGGGTGCATCTCCCAGTGGTCGGCGTGCACATCGGCGTCCGTCTTCACGCGGAAGGTCGCGATCTGCCAGGCATCGGATTCGCTGCCGCTCATCTGCCGTTCGGCGGCGTGGACATCGCCGTCGGGGTGGAAGAGCAAGGCCGAGGCGAACAGGTCGATGGTGGCTGCCGTCATGACGGTGTTCCTTTCAGATGCTTCTGGTGTTCGTCCGGGAGCGAGGGGGTGTCCGGGCCTTCGGTGTGGTTGGTGTGCGATGCGGCGACCGCGGGCCGCCGACCGGGCAGCACGCAGATCGCCACCGCCGCCGCGAGCAGGAAGAGAACCGCGGTGGCGGCGAGGCCGACGGCATAGCCGGCGTTCGCCGCGGCGGGGCCGGTGCCGGAGCCGGTGCGGTGTGCCGCGACGGTCGCGAGAACGGCCAGGCCGACGCAGCCGCCGAGTTGACGGGAACTGTTGAAGAAGCCCGAGGCCATCCCCGCCTCGTCGCGTGCGACACCGGTGGTCGCGGCGGCGGCGACCGGGGCCAGGACGAGGCCCGTTCCGAAGCTGGTGAGGAGGGACGGGCCGAGTACGTCGACGAGAAAGGAGCCGTCGGGGCGGATCGCGGCGAACCAGGCGAGACCCACCGCGGCCAGCAGCGCGCCGGACACCAGCGCCGCGCGCGGGGAGCGGGAGGAGGTGATGCGGGTGGCGATCACGGTCCCCGCGACCAGGCCGACGGAGAAGGGAAGGAACGCGGCGCCGGTGGCAGCGGCTCCCATGCCCAGGACCTGCTGCATGTACAGGGACACGAAGTAGAAGGCGGCGAACTGCCCGGCCGCCGCGAGGAAGACCAGTGTGTTGGCGCCGGCGACCCATCGGCTGCGCAGCAGCCCCAGGCGCAGCAGCGGCGCCTCGGCCCGGGCCTCGGCGACTGCGAAGGCGGCCAGCAGCACCACCGCGGCGCACAGCGGGACCACTGTGGCCGCGGAGGCCCAGCCGTGGGAGTCGGTGCGGACGGTGCCGAACACCAGGAGACCGATTCCGCCGGTCGCCAGGACGGCACCGAGTGCATCCGGCCGGCCGCGTGGTCCGGATGGGGTTCCGGCGGGCACGCCCGCCGGAACCAGCGTGAGGGCCGCCGCGACGAAGGGCAGGTTGATCAGCATGACCCACCGCCAGCCCGCGTACTGGGTCAGCAGCCCGCCCGCGAGCACTCCGAGCGCTCCGCCCGCCGCGTTCACCGCGCTCCAGATGCCGAGCGCGCGGGTGCGTCGGGGCCCCTCGGGAAACGTGGTGGTCAGCAGGGCCAGTGCGGCCGGAGCGGCGGCTGCGGCGCCCAGGCCCTGGCCCGCCCGGGCGGCGATCAACTGCCAGGGCTCCTGGGCCAGACCGCCCGCCAGCGAGCACACCCCGAAGACCGTCAGGCCCAGCACGAAGAGCCGCCGCCGGCCGTACAGATCGCAGGCGCGACCACCCAGCAGCAAGAGCCCGCCGAAGGTGAGCGCATACACGTGCACGACCCAGGACAGGTCGAGCGGGGCGAATCCCAGCGCGGCGCGGACAGCGGGTAACGCGATGTTGACCACCGACATGTCCAGGGCGAAGACGAACTGGGCGACAGCGGCGGCCGCCAGAACGGTCCCCGGACGCCCGCGCAAGTTTCTATACATGTAAGAAAAATAAACCCGGATGGCGCCCGCTGTCGAGGCCCATGGACGGACGGAGCTCATGCCGCAACCGTCCGCCCGCGCAGAAACCCCTGCCGACCTCCCCGGACCTCCCGTGCCTCGGGGAATCCACCCGGTACACGACGGACGGCCGGGGCGCCTTGCGACGCGCCTCCGACCATCCCCGGGCTCCGCCGATCAGCCCTGCTCCACGGGAGGGCCGTCCTGCCGCAGGTCGCCGGTGCCGCATGCCTTCATGGCCCGGTCGCGTTCGATCGGTCGGCGCAATCTGTCCGCGCCCGGGGTGTGGCCCGGGCTCCCAGGTGATTCGGTGGCGAGAGAGGTCGACCGGGCCCAGATGAGGCAGTGAGGGCAGCCAATCGAGGAGGAGAACCGGCGTGAGCGTGACTCAGGGAGCCCCTCAGGGCGTCATTCCCGCGCATCTGCTGAAAGGCCAGAAGGCACTTGTCACCGGCGCGAACTCGGGCATCGGCAAGGCGACGGCCATCGGCCTGGGGCGTGCCGGGGCCGACGTGGTCGTGAACTACGTCGCCGGGCGTGAGGATGCCGAGCAGGTGGTCGAGGAGATCTCCGGGTTCGGAGTGCGCGCGGCGGCGTACCAGGCCGATGTGTCCCAGGAGAATCAGGTCGTCGCGATGGTCCAACGGATGGTGCGGGAGTTCGGGACCATCGACATCCTCGTGGCCAATGCGGGGCTGCAACGCGATGCTCCGTTCACCGAGATGACGACGGTCCAGTGGCAGAAGGTGTTGGACGTCAACCTCACCGGCCAGTTCCTGTGCGCTCGGGAAGCGACGAAGGAGTTCCTGAGAAGGGGGGTCGTCCCCGAGGTGTCTCGAGCGGCCGGGAAGATCATCTGCATGAGCTCGGTGCACCAGCTCATCCCCTGGGCCGGTCACGTCAACTACGCGGCCTCCAAGGGCGGTGTGCAGATGATGATGGAGACACTCGCCCAGGAACTCGCGCCCCACAGGGTCAGAGTCAACGCAATTGCTCCAGGAGCCATCAGGACACCTATCAACCGCGACGCATGGGACACCCCCGACGCGGAGCAGGACCTGTTGCGGCTGATTCCCTACGGACGTGTCGGTGATCCGGAGGACATCGCCCGTGTGGCCGTCGGGCTCGCTTCGGACCTCATGGACTACGTGGTGGGCACGACTCTCTACGTGGACGGCGGCATGACCCTCTTCCCTGGTTTCGCCACCGGCGGCTGAACCGTGCCTCTCTGGTTTCGCCGCTCGCGGCTGAAACCGCTGCTTCCCTGGACGCCGCTGGCGGCTGAAACCGCTGTGCGGCCCGGGCGGCCGTCGGGACCGTGGTTCTCAGTCGCGCTGCTGGTCGAGGGCGTCGTCCAGGGTGGTGGCGGCCATGATCAGCGACAGATGCGTGAAAGCCTGCGGGAAGTTGCCCAACTGCTCGCCACTGGGGCCGATCTCCTCAGCGAACAGGCCGACATGGTTGGCATAGGTCTGCATCTTCTCGAAGGCATACCGCGCCGGACGAATCCGCCCGGCGCGGGCAAGAGCGTCCACGTAGAGGAAGGTGCAGAGACTGAACGTGCCTTCGGAGCCCTGCAGACCGTCCGGGGAGGCCGCAGGGTCGTAGCGGTACACGAGGCTGTCCGATACCAGCGTGCGCTCCATCGCGTCCAGGGTCGACAGCCAGCTCACCGTTCTGGGCGCCAGGAACCCGACGCGCGGGATGAGCAGCAACGAAGCATCGAGGACATCGCTTCCGTAGTGCTGGACGAGGGCCTGCTCCTTCCCGTTCCAGCCCCGCTCCATCACCTGTTCGAGGATCGCGTCGCGAGCAGCGGTCCAACGAGGAGAGTCGGCGGGACGGCTGTGCTCCCTCGCCAGGCGCAGCCCCCGGTCGAAAGCCACCCATGCCATCACTCGGCTGAAGGTGAAGTCCTTGCGCCCGCCACGGGTCTCCCAGACGCCCTCGTCGGGGCGATCCCAGGAATCGGCGAGCCAGTCCAGCGTCCGCGCGAGATTCTTCCAGCCGTGGTAGCTGCCTCCCACGGCGATCTCACGCCCCTCCGACAAGGCGTAGAGCGCCTCCCCGTAGATGTCCAGCTGCAGCTGATCGGCCGCTGCGTTCCCGGCCCGTACCGGGTACGAGCCCCGGTAGCCCTCGAAGTGCGAGAGAACCTCTTCCGGCAGCTCGGGGTCGCCGTCGACGCGGTACATGATCCGCAGCGGCTCGCCATCGGCGCCCTCGCGGGCCTGGAGGCGGTCGCTCAGCCAGCGTGTGAACTGCGCCGCCTCCTCGGCGAACCCCAGGTCGAGCAGGGCGCGTACGGACAGGGAACCGTCGCGGACCCAGGTGTAGCGGTAGTCCCAGTTGCGTTCACCCCCGATCTGCTCGGGCAGGCCCATGGTGGCGGCGGCGACGGGAGCGCCTGTGGGCGCGTAGGTGAGCAGCTTGAGGGTGATGGCCGAGCGGTGCACCACCCCCGGCCACCGGCCGCGATAGCGGGAGCAGCGCACCCAGCGCTGCCAGAAATCCACCACACCCCAGAACCGTTCCATCGCCCGGTCCGGGGTGACCGGCTGCGGAGAGCCGCCATCGGGCCCCCCGACGGTGAACAGTGCCACGGCCAGCTCACCGGGCCTCAAGGTCACCGAACCTCGTACGTCCCTGCCGTCCTGTTGCAGGGGGAAGGTGCTTTGCAGATGGGCGGTGACGTGAGGCGCCCGGAACGTGGCGGTGTCGTTCCGCAGGTCGAGATGGTGGGTGGCCCGGCCGTAGTCGAAGCGCGGACGGCACTCCAGAGCGAAGCGCACCGTTCCGCGCACCGCCCGTACGCCGCGCAGCAGCACGTGCCTGTCCGTGGGGGTGCCGGTGCGATCCGGTGGCATGCAGTCGAAGACCTCGCCGACCCCGTCCGGCGACATGAACCGCGTGACGAGGACTGCTGTGTCCGGGTAGTAGAGCTGCCTGCACGTGGTGTTCCGGCTTTCCGGCGCGAACAGGAAGTAGCCGCCGCGGTCGTGGTCGAGCAGGGCGGCGAAGACACTGGGCGAGTCGAACCGGGGAGCCGTGAACCAGTCGACGACCCCCTGGGATGACACCAGAGCAGCGGTCTGCAGGTCTCCGACGAGGCCGTGGTCGGCAATGGGCGGGTAACGGTCCATGATCATCTCGCTTCCCTGATGCCCCTGGTGTCCCTGATACCCCCTGGTGCCCCTGATTCCACTGTCCGCCCTGGGTGACGGGGCTGCCATGAGGGGTGGCGGGGAGGGGCGAGGGGACGCCGCGCCAGTAGGCCGAAGGCCGCGGGCCCGTCGTTCACCCGCACAGCCCGGACGCCGCGCCTCAAGGCGTCCGGCAGTGCACGATCAGTAACGAGGCCACTCCGGCGCGCACGATCACTGACCGCATGCTCTGCTTGCCGGCACCGACACGGCCTGCCACTGCACGTGATCTCTCCGCCTGTGAGGAGGCCACCGTGGGACACGCCGTCGGTGAGGTGCTCGGCCTGGCGGCCGGTGTCGCGATCAGCCCGCTCCCCATCGTGGCGATCATTCTCATCCTGGCCACCCCGCAGGGACGGCTGAACGGCGCTCTGTTCGCCATCGGCTGGTTCCTGGGCCTGGCTGTCCTCGGCGCGATCATGCTGGCGGTGGGCAGTTCCGGCGGAGCGTCCACGCACAAGCACCCCGCCCTGTGGGTGGGGGCCCTCAAACTGGCACTGGGCGTGCTGCTCGTCCTGTTCTCCGTCCGGCAGTGGCGCGGACGTCCCCGCGCCCCCTCACAGGCGCGGTTGCCGAAGTGGATGGCGGCAATCGATCACTTCACGCCCGCCAAAGTGCTTGGACTCGGCCTCCTGCTCTCGGCCGCCAACGCCAAGAACGCCCCCCTGACCCTCGCCGCCGGCGTCTCGATCAGCTCGGCCGGAATCTCCGTGCCGCAGCAGATCGGGGCGCTCGTGATCTTTGTGGTGATCGCATCGCTCGGAGTCCTCGCACCGCTGGCCGTCTACCTGTACATGGGTGAACGGGCCAAGAGCATCCTTGCCGACTGGCGGAACTGGGCCGCACAGCACAACGCCGCCGTCATGGCCGCTCTCTTCTTCGTCCTCGGACTCAAGCTGCTCGGCGACGGGATCAGCGTCCTCGCGTCGTAACGGGCCTCTGCCCATGACTGACGTCACGGGTCGGTAGAGGCGCGTGCTGGGAAGCTTCGGCGTCAGCAGCGCCTGTTCTTCTGGAAAGCCCGTCCTTCTGGGGCGCCCGTCCTTCCGGAGTGCCTGTCCTTCCGGAGCGCCCGTCCTTCCGGCCGGACAACGACGTCGGAGAGGACGCCCCACTTCATGCCGGGGAGCCACCCCGGGCCGGCGTAGGTGCACCCGCGCGCACGCGAGTCGTTCGCCGTCCCGGGCACGGGGGAGGTCACGGGACGGGTTCGCCCGCGCGCACGCGAGTCGTTCATGGTCGCTCACTGCCGACGCTGTCCGTGGTCGTTGATGTCAGCGTTGAATGCCAGCGGAACAGTTCCGGTACCGGGCAGACCTTCAAGGGTTCGTCGGGCCGGTCGGCCCAGTCCCTTGCGGAGTCCGGCCGGGCAGAGGGCCTGCGCGCCGCTGCTGCGAGCCGTAGACCAATTGCAGGACCGACAGCAGCAGGAAGAACAGGGCCGCCACGCCCGACAGCACCGCCAGCACGGCCGCCCCACCGCCCCCGGCATCGTCTTCACGGACGGCCACCTGCGGGTCATCCGCGTGGTAGCGGACGGCCATCCGGGTTCCGACAGAGTTCGTGAAGCCTCTGCTGCCCACCGGTAGATCCGCCACCACGGTCCGGCCGTCGGCCTCGAACTCGACCTGGCAGTGCCCCAAGATGCATGAGCCCTGTGTATGCAGCGTCGCGGAAGCTTGCTCGCCGGTCTGAAAGGAGCGCAGATGTTGGGCTGCCGGGAGCATGACCAGTGTCGACAGCGCGGCCGACAGCAGCGCGAGAACCAGCAGCATCAGCGCGGCCGGGAAAGGCCGCATGCTTCCCGCGGTCGTGTTCGGGTGCCGTCGGCCGGCCGCGCTTGTGTCCGGTATGCCGTCCAAGCCTTCCCACCGTCCATTGCAATTCTTCTGGAAGTGATGACTCAAGGCTCATGCATGCTGCGACTCACTGTAAATGAGCTTGTGACCTGCGTGGATACCTTGAAGACCGTCGTGAAGCGGGCCACCGCGGGTTCAAATCCCACATCCAACGTCGGCCGAAATGGCCCCTGCCCAGTCGAAACAGTCAGGGGCCGTGCTGTTGCGCCATACCCGCTCGTCACCGTGGTTCCCTGTGGTTCCCCGTGGTTCTCCCGCACGATCGGGCATGGATGCGGCACGGATGGGATGGGGCGCGATCTTTTGATCCGTAGCTCTCTGCAGAGATCGGGCATTGGCGGCCCTACAGGCCGTCGTACGGGCTGTGCGACACGGTGTGGGGCGCTGTGGGGCCGTTCAGCTGAAGGGAACGGCGTCCGCCGGGGCGGTGTGCCAGTTGGTGACGATCGGGTCTTCGACCGTGATGGTGCCGACCGGCAGGGACACCGGGTTGGGGTCGTCGTCACCGACGCCGACGATGATGAAGTCCAGTTCCTTGCCACCGTTTCCGTTGGTGGTCTTCGGGTTCACCCCGGCGTAGGCGGTGGTGCCCCCGCTCAGCTTGATCTGCTTGCCGGCGGTCTGCTCCGCGGGACCCGCCTGGGTGCCGTCGGATCCGAACGCCACGGTCGGAAGCGCGGCGGGCAGGTAGCAGGTGATCCCCGGCTTCGCCTTGGCGATGACCAGGATGTATCCGCCGGCCTGGGTCTCGGACCTGGTGCTCCAGGAGATGTCGTTGGCGCCGCAGCTCTGCCCGACCGGCTCCCGCTTGCCGTCGCCGGTGTCGGCGCCGGAGCCGGCCGCGCCCTCGGTTCCCTTGCCCGCCGTGCTGGAGCTCTTGTCGGTGCTCTGGCCGCTGCCCGCGGCCGACGAGCCGGACGGAGTGGCCGCATCGCCGACGGCGGTGGCGGACGGAGAACCCTGTGCGGCGCCGGTGTCCGTGGCCGCGTCCCCGTCCTGGCACGCAGTCATCAGCATGGCGCCGCCCACGATGGCTGCGGAGACGAGGAAGGCCTTGCGACGGTTGCCGGACATGAAATCCCCTTTGGTGATCGGTAGTCGGGGCCGAATCCATTTCGGCTCCCGGTGGTCGCCCGATCACTATGAGGGGGCTGCGAGCCGAAGGGATCCCAGCGCCTTCGTCCCAAGACAGCGCTGTCACAGACCGGTGACATGATGGCGAAGAGTTGGGGGAGCTCGCGCCGGTCCGACGATGCCGACCTCGGCTCACGCGCGGGTGTTTCTCCGCCACGTGGCCTTCGCCGCTGCGGCGGGCGTCGGGAGGGCGAACGCGAAGATGCTGACTACGATCCCCGGCTCAGGCGGCAGTTGAGGGCTGCACCCCGACACAGGCTGCAGCCCTCGGCACCTGTGCTTACGCCGACCAGCCGCCATACGGCACGGTGATGAGTTCCATCGCGTGGCCAACCGGGTCCATGAAGTACACGCCGCGTCCGCCGTCGTTGTGATTGATCGCGCCTGGGTGCTGCCGGTGCGGGTCGGCGTAGTGCTCGATACCGCGCTGTGTGATCCGCGCGTATGCCGCATCAAACTCCGCCTCGGAGACCAGGAAGGCGTAGTGCTGCGGGGTGATCTTGTCTGCGGGGATCGTGGCGAAGTCCAGCGTTACGCCATTGCTCAGGTCGACCGCGAGGAACGGGCCCCACTCCGCGGTGATCTCAACGCCCAGCAAGTCCGCGAAGAACTCGGCAGACTCCCGGTTGTCCCGGGCGTGGACGATCGTGTGGTTCAACTCAACTGACAAGGAATGCCTCCGAGGGCATCTCCCGACACCTCCATGCCTCACCCAGTCGGCGACCGACACGCGATGTCGCTCTGGATCCTAATCGTTGTTCCAGCGCGGCGGTAGGACGGACAGGCTTCACGAGGCACAGGCTGTGGAACCCGAGAATGACCTCTGGGTGTAGCACCTCGTGGGCCCCGGCGAAGGCGACCCACTTCACCGCCCGATTTGGATCCAGGACGACAGCCTCTCGGTCCCCGGATACGTCGCGGATCTCCTGAAGAGTCCATCCCAGGGTTAGTGCGTCTGCCATCCACGGATGATCTCACCCGCCAGGTGTGGACCACCCTCTTAGGAGCGAGGTTGGGCGGTTGCTTGCGCGGGCTGCGGAGATCTGTCCTGGTCTAGGTCCTCGCATCTGCATCGTTGTTGCTGCCAGGTCACCGTGAGTCCTCGCCCGTTCTGGCACGAGAGTGGCACGGTCCTGCGGCGGTGGTGAGGTGGCCGGCTCTTGTCGCCCCCGATGGCCTCGCGCCGAGCATGCGGGTGAGCGTGACCGGCCTCACCACCCGCAGTCGATGTCGGCCGATCCCCCACGGACGACCGGGTCGGTGCTCGTGCCGCTGATCCGCAGAAAACCGCCGCCCCGCCCCCAGTCCAACTCGTACGTGCCTGCGTCGACAGGCCGGTAACCATCGTCGACCGTCCAGGATGCCGACTCGCCCAGGGCCAGGCCGGTGCGCGCCACCGCGTACACCTCGCCATTGCCGATCACGAGAAAGGACGTCTCCCGCACCACGGCCATGCAGCCCCCCGGACCCGCAGGGTGCAGAACGTGGTACTTCGCGTCCGAGATCAGGTCGTCCACCGCTCCCCAGGCAGTGCCAAGCATTGCCGTGACGATCAGCAGCCTGCTCGCCAGCCGTGCCGACGTGGCTCGCTTCGGCGGGAGGCTCGAAGCACCCGCCGGGCGGCCCACCCGGGTGAGGGCCCATCGGAGAACGAGCGACATGACAAGGAGAGCTGCACTCACCCCCCAGCCGGGCACCACCCGCTCCTGCACGACCAACAGGAGGCTGCTCCAGCTCGCCACGGCGGCAAGGGCCAGACTCCCGATGCCTGCTGTCGTGGAGACGGCGGGTGACAACATCACACTGTGCTGTGTACGTGCTTCGGTCACAGCGGGTACGACTCTCTGACCGTGCCGACAGTTGCGCTGAGAGGACGAAGCTGCGACCCGGCGCATTCCAGGGGTCTTCTCGTTCTGCGGCCCTGGCCTCCCCGCAGGGGACCACGGGTTATGGAAGGCGCGTGTCAGGCGTGTGTGAGGAGACGCACCTGCCCCGCCTGCCCCGTACTTTGCGCGGTCAAGGGATCCCATCCACCCCTCTTTCGAGTGAGCGAGAAGCGTGATCGCGTGGGAATGTGGACTCTGAGCAGCCGAGACGCCCCCCGTTCGGCGCTTGGGTTCTAACGGTCTTCGCAACACCCGCGATCTGTGGGAGTTGCGAGGACCCCTTGAATCCAAGGCGAACGAGGGGCCTCTCATGTGCTCTGACCTGCTGCGCGGTCTGTGCCCCCGGCAGGATTCGAACCTGCGACACCCGCTTTAGGAGTTCGATCACTGCGTGGTGCAGGGTGCTGAAACGGCCTTGAACGGCTCGTCGTTGGTCCGGTTGTGTCCGCTTCGGTATGGCGGCGTTTGTCGCCGTTGATGTCAGGTGTGGATGTCAGACAGTCCTGGGGACGATGCTCACCGCGCGGTAGTCGTACCCGTCCTGCTTGAAGCCGGGCGCTTCCCAGATGAGATCGACCTCTTGCCCTGGTGACAGCGTGCGAAAGCCGGGCGCCTGAATGTCGGCGTAGTGGCCGAAGCACCCTCCGGGAGTCTCGGGCGAGTCGAGCACGCCCCACCCCTCCTCGTCCCTCCACTCACGCACAGTCGCAGTCACGGGGACCTTCCGGGGCCCTCTGTGGCGACGCATCCGTCTCTCCTCTCATCCATCCCACAAGATCACAAGGCCTGACCTGCCAGGCTGACACGTTCCTCCGTGGAAGGCACTGTGACACTGGCAGTCAGGAGACTCGAAAGATGCACGGGCGAAGCAAGGATGTGGCCCTTGTAGTGGATTCCGTCGGGGGTCTCGCTGCTACTGAGGTTGAACTCGTGGTGTCGTAGGGGGTGACGGCTGGTCGTTCGCTGCGGTATCACCGGTGCATGCGGTATCCACAAGGGGGCGGGCTGACCGCCGAGCGTCAGGAGTTTCGCGAGGGGTTGCGGCTTCAGGCGGCCGAGAGGTTCGCCGGGGGTGAGGCGAGTTCGTTGATCGCGAAAGACCTGCGGGTCAGTGTCCGCTCGGTGCAGCGATGGCGGCAGGCGTGGGAGGAGGGCGGTCCGCGGGCTCTGCGGTCGCAGGGGCCGGCGTCGCTGCCGAGGCTGAGCGAGGAGCAGTTCGCCCAGCTGGAGGCGGAGCTGGCCAAGGGGCCGGCCGCGCATGGCTGGGAAGACCAGCGCTGGACGCTGGCACGGGTCAAGACGGTGATCGGCCGACGGTTTCACCTGGCCTGCACGGTCCAGGGCGTTCGCAAGTTGCTCGTGCGTAACGGCTGGTCCTGCCAGGTCCCGGCCCGACGGGCGATGGAGCGGGACGACGAGGCGGTGGCCGGGTGGGTCAAGGAGGTGTGGCCCTGCGCGGAAGGCTCGCGGCGGCCCGTGGAGCCTGGCTCGTCTTCGAGGACGAAGCCGGATTCTCCATGACGCCGCCGCATGCGAAGACCTGGTCCCAGCGCGGCCGGACCCCGGTGGTCCGGGTACGGGGCCGTTCCCGCAGACGGGTCTCCATTGCCGCACTGACCTGCTACAAACCCGGCCACCGGTCCCGGCTGATCTACCGGCCCCGCCGGGACGACGGCCGACGCGACGGCCGCAAGAGCTTCTCCTGGCGCGACTACCGGGACCTGCTGATCGCCGCCCACCAGCAGCTCGGCGGCCCCATCGTCCTCGTCTGGGACAACCTCAACGTCCACAAAGCCGCCGACCTGCGCAAGTTCGCCGACGCCCGCGACTGGCTGACCATTTACTACCTGCCGCCCTACGCACCCGACCTCAACCCCGTCGAAGGGATCTGGTCGCTCCTACGACGCGGCTGGCTCTCCAACGTCGCCTTCAGCACCCCCGAACACCTCGTCCAGCGCATCCGACGCGGCTTACGGCACATCCAGTACCGCAGCGAACTCATAGACGGCTGCCTCGCCGAGACCGGCCTGACCATCAAACCCGCCTGAACAACAACACGACACCACGAGTTCAACCTCAGTAACTGGCGCTCCAACAGGCCTCTCAGCGAGCCCTTTCCACCTTAGAGAACGTGCCGCATCAGTGAGAAGCAGCTCATGTTGCTTCGCGGCAGCAGGGCGAAGCCCTGAGCTTGGGAATCACAGCTCTTCGGGCATCGATTGTGGCGCTGACCAGCTCCGACAATCAGCTGCCGCCCCTGTGGCCTGTGTTGTGGGGCACCCATGTTGACTGTGGTTCACCGTTCGATCTGGCACGTACCTGGCACGCCGACACCTGCTTTGCAGGTTTGATCAAGCAGCTCGCTGGACGGTCGCCGCGCAGCCAGCGTTGGCACCGATGCCCGCCCGAAGTTGCTCACCTTCAGCGCCGTTGATGTCAGCCGATGGCCCCATTCGGTTGCGCCGGTGGTGGACAGTGCGGTCGGTTTCGGGCCCCTGGGCCGGTCCCGAGACCTACATCAGATCCGGTAGATGCTTTTAAGATAGGCCTTGGCGACGCCTGACACGCTCGGCCTCCATCCGAGCACCCCAGCCAATCGCTCACATTCCGTCGCGGCCCTGTCTCGCAGGTGCTCATCGGCCCGCACATTCAACACAGCCGGTGCGGCTGCCGTACCGCGAGCAGCCCGAATTGGCTTATCTGGCAGGAATTCGCCTGAAAGGAAAAGCCGCAATCCCTCATTCACTCGATCAACGAGCCGATCGCCAGCCGCAGCAGCGGACGCTTTAATTTGATTCTTTTCTACATGGGTTGTGGCGATGGGGAAATTTATCGGGCCGCTATCAGAAGTAGGGTCTGAATTTCGAAAAGCCCCCAAGCGCCGGGAGCCAAAATGGCGTCAACAGCGCTCGCCAGCTGAGGGCTTCCGACGTCCCGAAGCCTGGCTGACGCTGCGGCCAGCTCTTCACGAAGTGCCACGCCCTTGGAAGATTCCGCACCCACGTGTACCCCTCCCACTGCCTACTCGGCATGAGCAAGAGTAGGGGGCACATGGGCGGCGAGGGGAACGCTTGGGGTAACTGGTCCCGGAACGCAGCCAGGCCTCACCAAGCGCGCTACGGCGGCTGCCGTCAACGCCGCAGCGGCTCGCTGCGGGGGGCGTCCTGACAGATGGGCGCGGACGGTTTCGAACCGCCGACATCTGCTTTGTAAGTTCGCCCAGGCTCCCTTCACGGCTGGCTGTGCCCCCGTCGGCACGCCTCAGCGGTCGCCCAGAGCTGCGGGTGTCCGCCCTTGTTGATGTCATCTGTGGATCTCAGCGGATGTGCCGATGCGCGGCCTGTGCATCAGTGCCCTCTTGCAAGCCGGAGCCGTCTCCCACACCGTGGTGAGGATGCAGCTCGGCGTTCTGACAACGCAGGGGGAGGGCGACGCCTAGTGAGTGCAGTAACACCCTGGGCCAGAGACACCTTCGGCACCGCGGCCGGCCAGCTGGCCAAGATGATCCCCGCCTGCCTCGTGGAAGCCCACGAGCGGGCACGTAACGGCCACGAAGGGGTCCACACCCAGACCCTGGAAGCGTACGGCCATGGGCTCCACGCGGCACAATACGAGACGCTTGCCGCCGGCCTGGCGCCACTCGAGGCAGCAGTAGCCCGGCGGCTACAGGGGCGCACGGTCATGGTCGTCGGCAGCAACGTCATCTATCCCATCCGGTATGCGAAGAAGGATGCGCCGGTCACAGCGGCCAGACTTCGGAACGCTGTCGGCTTCCGAGCTGACCTAATCCGGCGTCACGGCCCCGAGCCGATGCAGCAGTCACTTGACCTCGGCCTGGAGGAGCTGGACGAACAGCACCTGCATCCCGACATCGCGCTCCTCCCGTCCGAGCTACGGCTGATCATCGTGGCGTACGCCTGCTCGATGACGCAGGGAGTCATGCGGGTTGAGTGGGGGTCAGCAGAGCTTCGCCGCGAGGACCGCTACCTCATCTGGCACCGCCACGAGCCGCTCCTCCCGTCGGCCAACCCACGCGCCGCCTAGCCGCGATACTCAGGTCAGCCACAACTGATCACTGACGGCCGTGACCTGCGGCCGTCTACTCGATCACCTCTCTGAACTGGGTGCAGCCGCCGCCAGTTGTCAGCGCTGGTCACCAACGAGCGCCCTTCCGCGGCCCCAGGACGGCCCGGGAGGGCGCTCTGGTATTGGAGCGCGTTGTTCTCGGTGTAGCACCATGCCGCGCAGGAGCCGCACGCGAAGAGTCCTGAAGACCTTCGTTGTGAGGCAGGGTGCCTATATCATTTCGTCCCAAGGGTCGTGAGGGGTGGGTCGATTGATTCTGCGTAAGTTTGTGAGTGAGGTCTAGTGATTCGCACGGTGGCTGACCTTCTTTCAGGAATTCTCCGAGATGAGTTGCCTAAACTCGACAATGCTTCCGTAAAACATGCTCCGACCATCGGGGACATGTATGAGGGATTATCTTCCGCGCTACTGAGTCGCGCTCTTCCGGATGGCTTAGGGCTACGAGTGGTATCCGGGTTCGCCAGCGATGGCCGGGGGCGCCTGTCCGGCCAACTCGACTGCATGGTAGTGAGGGGGGAAGGGGAGAAGCTGCCATACACTAATGCGTACGTGTGGCATGTGAAGGACATCATCGCCGTCGTCGAAGTTAAAAAAAATCTCCACTCCGCGGAGCTCCGTGACGCTTTTACTCATCTCAATACAGTAGGTGAAATCGAGCACGCCTATTATCAGAGTGAGCCCTTTCAGCGTGGCCACTGATCGGGTGACGGGGGCGGAGTGAGGGTGGGGCCGCAACGGACAGGGCTCCCGTGCCGTTGAGGGAGGTG